>VSNM01000008.1:6254-113438 GCA_009774245.1 Lachnospiraceae bacterium
ACTTATGCCTGCTACGTCCTCTCCTCGAAGACAAGCGATAAAATCGTTTTGGTAGCTTCACTGACCTTGTAATAGCTGCTGATGCGCTCCCCGACAATCCAGATCACATGACTTTCGTCTGTCACAAGCCTGACCTGATCGCGCATCTCCTGCGGTATCTTATGATCGATAAAATAAGACTTGAGGGTTTTACGCTGGTTGGCTTCATTTACTGTCAGATAATCACCGGCCCTGCGGGTTCTGATAACAAGACTTCCTCTTATTTTATCATAATCAAACCATTTCGTATACTTTTTTTGCGGAATATTTTTAAAATCAATGCCATTATTTCCCACAAAGATTAATTTTGCCCTGATTGCCTGATGCTCTCCCACTAAAATCACCAGTTCTCTTCCCTCTGTCAGCGCCTCCGTCTCCTCCTGCGACAGCACGATTTCCGGCAAAACGACCTCACGTGCCAGCCTGTCGGGCTCCCTGCAGATGCAGACTCCCGTATAATCGCGCCTGGCTCGCAGCTGATGCGGAAGCTGTATCGATCTGCCACACTGTCTGTCCATGAGCTCCCGTATCTGGCTGATGTGCACCGCCCCCAGATCTCTTCTGCTCCCGGCGGCGCGCGCCAGCGCCTCCATCACCACATAACCCTGTATTGTTGTGTGAAGCAAAAGGAATTTCCCGCGGTCAATATGATACGCTCCCTGCGTCACTGTCACGCACGTATCAAATCCCTGTCTGGTCAGATCTTCGATCAGGCTGTATGCCTCGTTCACCCGCTCACAGGCGTCGCTGATATGACTAACCGACGCGGGACTGATCTCGCGTACAGCTGTGTCCAATATGTGGTGGCGTATCCTGTTCCTTGAATAATTATCCTCCAAATTCGTGCTGTCTATACAATAAGAAACCTTTCTTTCCTGCAAAAAGAGTTCGATCTCGTCCCGCGAGAGGCACAGCAGCGGACGGATTACCCTGTCCCGCACCGGCTGTATACCGCCCAGGCCCTTTAGCGATGTCCCGCGGAACAGATGAAACAAAAAGGTCTCACAGCTGTCATTTTTGTTGTGGGCAACGGCTATCCTGCCCTTTTTTATCCCCAATTCCTTTTCCAACGCGGCATAGCGGATATTTCTCCCCGCCTCCTCCGTCGTCAGATGCAGCCTGCGCGCGGCCGCCTCCACGTCCTCCTCCACCAAAGTGAAGGGAACCTGATTGGCAAGACACAGACTCCGGACATACTCCGCATCCTTTGCTGCGTCTGTCCGAATCCGATGGTTGACATGAACCACGCGAACTTCCATCGGAATCACTTTGCGGATCTCGAGGAGCATCAGCAGGAGGCAGACAGAATCGGCGCCTCCGGAAACCCCCGCCACGACGCAGTCCCCCTCCTCAATCATGTGATGTTCTCTGATATAACGCAATACCCTGTCAACCATTGATATTCGATCTCCCTATTGTGCCTCGTCCTCAACACCCGACACGCCGCTTGATACAGCAGGTGAGGACTGTCATATCGTCCCTGATGCGTCCTCTCTGACTGTTGATCGCATAGCGCAGAAGGTAATCCGCCATCTCCTTGGGGTTCTCGATCGGACTCCTCGAAATAATCTCCCGCAGTCTGCCCGCAGCCTCATCCTCAATGGCGTCCGAAATCCCATCGGAGACCATGATCAGCATATCGGTATCCGCAAGCCGCACACTCTGCGTGATCGGGCTCAGCTCATCAATGCTCCCGAGCGGAAGCGTGTCCGCCGCCACCTCGTCCACCCAGTTTCCGCGCTTGATGTAGCTTGACGCCGCGCCGGCCTTGACAAACTCTGCCTCCCCCGTCAACAGATTCACCGCGCAGACATCAAGCGTCGTGAGATTGCAGCATCCGTTCTGTGCAGCGATCGCCCCGTTGACCATCGAGAAAGCCTTTTCCTTCTGAAAACCGGCCTCCATAAACCGCTCCATAAACTCAATGACCGCCTGACTGTCCCTGCATGCCAGCTCACCGCTTCCCATACCGTCCGCGAGCATCGCGACCACCTGACTCTGATTATATTCCTCCATGGAAAAATTGTCACCGGAAATTTTCTCACCCTCCTTGACCGCTCTCGATATAGCGCTCAGGACAGTGTAGCGCGGCTCGTCCTCATAGATAAAAGTATTGTACCCTCTCCCGATCACCAGCGCGCTCTCCGCGGACGCCACCAGCCGCCTGCCAAAGAAAGCAGACAAAAATTCACCCAGCACGCTCGCAGACACCGTATGCCGGCCGACCGCGCGGGCCTCGATACTGATCCTGTTGCCAAGGCGGCCGTCCTGAGCCGCTTCATAACTTCCCGCAGCGCCGCCCTCTATAAACACAAGCTCCCGCACGACAATCCCCTGTCGTTTCAGATGCTGTATCAGCGCCTTTCTCTTGTGCTCCATCGGCAGGCTCACATGAACAATCGTGTCCGCCACATCCGCAAAGGCCCCCGATATCTCGTCGAGATGGCTGGCAAAGACTTCCTTCGTCTCCTGCAGCTGCTTCTTGTAGAGCATGTCTTTCCTGTCGCCACATCCATTGTCCGCCTGCGGTATTCTCCGATAAAGCCTTGCGAGCTCCTCATATGTCTCTGACAGACAGTAGAGCTTGCGCTTGCTGTAACCATGAAACAAATATCCCTCAATGACGCCTGATTTATTTTCTGCTTCCCGAAAAGCTTTAAACGTTCCTATCTTTAACATAATAGATGTCCCCCTGTAAAATTTGTGATTTATGATTTGTTATCCATTATAGAGTGGGGGACGATCATTTTTTGTCAAACCCGTGCACCGCAATGCATTTTTTTATTGACAATAATCGCAAAACACCGCTATAAGGCAGAGGAACAAATTCCCAGACCAAATAACGGTGCGCTGTCCATATCAGTCAGTCTCCTGAAATATAATCTCATTCTCATACACAAGCCCAAGCTTATCCTTTGCCACTTCCTCCGCGTATTTCTTTGTCCTGGTGTACGTGGCAAACTCCTCAAGCTCCTCTTTTCGCGCCTCCTCCGCGGCAATCTGCTGCAGAAGCTCCTCCTCCCTGGCGGCATATGCCCTCTCCTTCTCTCTCAGGGAAATCGAATTAACGCCGACCACGCCGGTCATGATCGAAATGACAAGCAGCGCAATGATCATGCCCAGACGGTTTTCGTTCTTAGCGCGGAGAAACTCTGGTGTCTTTCGCCCTGACTTTGCTGTCCTTGCTGTTGTTCTTGCGCCTCGTCTTCCTTTTGCCGCTTTTTTTGCCATCCGTCGTCTCCCCCTCTCCGTCTTTTGCCCTGCCATGACTATGTACTTTTATTTTATGACGTTTCCTGACGCGCGTCAACCGTATTTTTTGAAATAGCCGCATTGAAAAATTTCTGACAAAACACCTGACCGGCCGCAGCAGCCTTTGCAGCTTCCGCATGCTTTTCCGAATCAGGCGAAACAGGCTCCCAATCGTCCTGTCAATGACAAAAAAGCTCACCCGAACGAAAAAACGTCCCACTGTAACTGCATAGACAGCCATTCCGGCTGCCGCCCCGAGCACTGCCGCAAATCGGATCACACCATTATTTCCATAGTACAGCAGCGTAAAGCTCAGCCCAAAACAGGCCGCCCAGTAGATGATATCCTCGAGGTCAACCGCAAATCTGCCATGTCTCACAAACCGCCGGAACAGTCTGACCACATCGTACACAAACGCCATAAACATGCCTGTTGCGATCGATATCAGCCAGAAATACCATTCCCTAACAATCTCTCCACTCATCAACCAAACAGGCGTGTAAGCAGCCCTTCTCCTTTTTTCGCCAGAGTGTTCTTGTCAGAGTAGGACAGAGAGTCCACCTTGCCGTCCACGTCAGCCTCGCCTTTCTCCAGATTCAGCCGTCCCACATGGAGATTCGTACCCCTGATCGTGAGCATGCCATCCACCGTCTCCATCAGGATATTATTCTCATCAAAGGAATGCACCTCCAGCACACCGGTAATCTTACACTCCCTGCGCTGCTCCATGCCAAATCTATGCTTACCAATGCCGTCATTTCTGCTTTCCATATATAATACGCTTTCTCCTCATAGTGAATGCTCTCTATATTATATGGTATAAACACCTGCTATATGTATCGGAAAAGCTCTTTTGCGTCGTCCTTTTTGACCGTCTCCTGCACATCAAGTACTTCCACTTTCGTCTCCTTGCTGCCAAACTGAATCGTCAGGATATCTCCCACCCTGACATTGGCTGATGCCTTGGCCGGCTTGTCATTGATGAGCACGCGCCCCGCGTCACAGGCCTCATTTGCCACAGTGCGCCGCTTGATGATGCGCGATACTTTCAAAAACTTATCTAACCTCATTCCACTTCCCCCCTACTCGCCGCGCCCCCCATGCGTCGCCTTAGCGACATAATTCCTCTGCATAGGGCTGCGCATAACAGAACAACCGATGAAGCGCCCTCATCGGTTGTCTGAAAAAAATCGTTCTGAAAACAATTATCTGTTTACCTCATCCTTCAATGCCTTGCCCGGCTTAAACTTCGGCGCCTTGGAAGCCGCAATTTTCATCGTCTCGCCTGTCTGCGGATTTCTGCCCTCTCTGGCAGATCTCTCAGCTACCTCAAATGTACCAAAGCCTACCAGCTGAATTTTCTCACCCTTCTTTAACTCCTTAGCAATAACTTCTGTGAAAGCTGTAAGCGCCTTCTCAGCGTCCTTCTTTGTCATGTCTGCCTGTTCAGCCATAGCGGCAACTAATTCTGTTTTGTTCATTGTGAACTCCTCCTATATATTCTGTAAATGATATTACTTTGCGCCGTTTTGACGCCTATATCTATTTATAGGCGAAAAGCGCCTGTTTGTCAAGGAAAAAAGCCTAAAATTTGCTGTTTTTTATAGGTTTTGGTAAAAATACCATATTTTTCACTAATCATCCAGTTTCATAAGGTCCGTAAACGAATAATTGATGTCCTTCTCCTCCTCGTCAATCTGAATCGTATAGCTCCTTGTCTGATATCCGGACTTCCTGAGTGTCACTACATAGCTGCCCGGGACCTTGTTGAAGCTGATGGGTGTGATTCCTATGTAACTGCCGTCCAGATATGCCTCGGCTCCATCGGGCGCGTCAATGTATACCTTGTACCTGCCTGTGGAGGACGCTACGGAATTCTTACTGTCCTCCTCCTCTGATTTTTTCTCAGAGGACTCCACTTCCACGGAATTTTCCTCCTCGTCTCCGTCATCCGGGGACTTTGACTGATATTTCTTACTGGTCGTCTCTTCCTCGTCGTCGTCCTTGTTGTCCGTTTTTTTGTCTGTTTCTTTATCTGTCTCCTTCTCGGATGTGCTTTCCTCCGTCGTCTCCTCCTCGCTCTTCTCGAGCTCCACGGCGACGCTTGCGGACGGCTCCGCCACCCTGATATACTGCGCCACCGTATCGTATCCGTCCGCCGTAATACGCATCTGATGCAGTCCATACTCAATCTCGACAGGCTTTGACACATTGACCTCCCTGCCGTCGATAAACACCTTTGCCGTGGCCGGCGTCAGAGTGAAGATCACGGTCCCCTTCTGGACAACTGTAATCTCGACATCTCCCAAATCCCACGCCATCTCCTCGTTTCTGGCAAATGTGATCTCCTGCGTGGCGCTGCTGCCCCTGTTGCTGACAGTGACCGTATGTGTCCCCTCCGGCACCACCAGCAGCATGTCCTGCGACACCTTCCTGATCACGCTGTCACCGACATCAATCCAGCCATTCACGAAATAATCCTCATTCTGAAGACGCAGATACCCATGGCCTTTCTCGACATTGATGCCGTAGATCATATTTTTGTAGCCCCACACGCTGAGCTCGTCCATCTGATTGACTTCCATCATATCCGTCTCCCTGCCATCCGACACGACGACGACGTGGCCGCTGATATTGTAGAGCTCGTCCCCGATCGTGATCGTTCCCCTTCGCAGGTCCATGCTGTAGTTGCGGACATTTGAGTAGCTGGTACAGTCCGGATTCTCCTTCACATAGGCCAGCGCCTTTCTGGGCTTGTAAAAGCGCACCGTGACAACGCTGCCCTCCTTGAGCTGCTCCATGGAGAGCGCCTGATCATTTTTGTCGTACACCGCCGTTGTCCCATCATAGCTTAACGTATAGCGGCGCGAGGATGTGATATTCTGGAACTGCACTGTCCCTGCCTCCAAATCCTTTTTGACCACAACCGCGGCATCCTCGGAATCATAGATGCCGCTCCGGCTCAACTCATCGATCACTGTCTCTGGCTCTGTGTCCTGCGCGGCATCACTGCCGGACTGGCTCGTGTTGGTAAGCAGCGCCGTAACCTGACTGACGCCCTGCGCACACCCTGTCAATGCAAGGACAGACGCAAGTATGACTGCTGTGATGTATTTTATCTTTCTATTTTTCTTTCTCATCCTGTATTTCCCCTTACCTTCTCAAAACAATCCGGCGTAGAATGTCTCTCTCCTATCCTGCCTGACCGGAAATTCCCTGCGAAAGCGCTCCACATCGTCTGTCAGCTCCCACAGGATCATGCCCTCTGCCCCCGATAGTTCCGCTCGCACTTCCCCGTCAGGACTGATGACGCAGCTGTCACCCATATACGTGACGCCGCCAGTCTCACCGACGCAGTTGACGGCGAGAATATAGACCTGATTTTCGATGGCGCGCGCCCGCAGAAGCGCTCTCCAGTGCTCCCTGCGCTTCGCCGGCCAGTTGGCGGGCACGACAATCACATGCGCCTGCCCCGATACCGCCTGAAAAATCTCCGGAAATCGCAGATCATAACAGATAAAGCAGCTGCACGGAATCCTGTTCAGCACGAAGTGCGTCAGTGCATTCCCGCCCCGAAATCTGAGGTCCTCCCCCGCATAGGAAAACGGATGCAGCTTTGCATAGTCAGACAGCACATTCCCCTCGCCGTCCACAATGGTATAATGATTCTCGCACTTCCCACACACCCTGGTACAATCCTTCACCCAGCCAAAACCGATACTGACATCATACTGTTGTGCCAGAGCGCGCATCCGCTGTATCCCCCGCTCACCGCTGTCCATCGTAATATCTGTATTCATGGAAAAGCCTGTGAAGCTCATCTCCGGGAAAAATACTGCCTCCGCCTTCTGACCGGCTGCCTCCCCGACTCGCCTTGCGGCCTCCTCATAATTGCGATCCTGCTCCTCCCAGACAATCCGCGTCTGCGCGAGCGCCACCTTGATCTTACCGTTATTCAATGTACTGTAATCCATCGTACTATTCTCCGCTCAACCGTCTCTTGAATATTATTGTAAACCTATTATATATTTTTTTGCGCCCCGATACAAGTCTTTCATGAAAAGAACTTATTCAACAGCTTTTCCTTATTTTTCTCCTGCCGTATCAGGCTCTCGAGCTTGTCATAGTTGCGGTTTGGCATCCACGACTTTCTGGAATTGTAATAAAAGTTAATGATTTTCCAGAATTTTTCTGGATAAGCCAGCCGCAGGCACAGGCTCCTCCACTCAATTGGCGGAAATACCCTGCGGTTCTGGTACGCGTCAAGCATACTCTGCGCCATATCAGCCGACCAGTCGCACTTTTCTGAGATTTTTCGAAATAATAAGTAAAAATCCCTGGCTCCCGAATCATGTGCAAAATGCTCGAGATTGATGATGCCCGTGTACGCCCCGCCGCTGCCCTTTCCGAACAGGACATTATGATACTGGTAATCGCCGTGGCAGTATAGCCCGTTGCTGTTTACATAGGCCTCGTACTCCGCACGCGACTCCTCCTTCGCACGCCTTGTCACATCCGCCGCCCTGTCGAGAAAATAGTCGTACTCCTGCAGCAGCGCCCGCTCAAAATCGGTCTTGTTATGGAGCTTTTTCAGATAATTCTTAACCCGCCTGCACTCCATCGTATGTTTTTCCATCTCATCCGCATAGAAAAATACAGGCATTGCATATGTATCTTCTGACGCTGATACCATGAATTTCAGGTGAAGCTTCGCCATGGCGCTAAACGCCCTGACAATATCCTCCTCGCTCTTGTAGCTGCACTCCTTCCCTTCAACCTGCTCCTCCAATATATAGACGCTGTTGTCAACATCCTTCACAAACAGCGCCCCCTCTTTGTTTCGAATCAATGTATCCGTCCGGAGATTGTCATTCAGCCTGTTTTGCAGCTGGCTCAAAAGCTCCAGCTTCTCCGTCCTTCCCCGATATTCCTTGAGCACACGCATCCCCTGCTGCGTGTCACAGATTATGGTTCCACGCCCCTTGAAGGTGCGGTTGATCGTCATATCATACTGCTCCAGCACGCTCACTGCCTTGTCGTTCACAAAAAATCCCCCTCCGCACAGATAATGGTTTATTCTATCCTATGTGGGAGGAGGATTGTTTATTCCTTTTATTTTTATAACAATTTATAACAGTTCTTTCGCCCTTTGCATCAGGCATTCATGCGTATTACATTCCGGATTCTGCAGCACACCGTCGAGCAGCTGGTTCAGAATCACACCAATCTGTCTTCCTCTTGGCACGCCGAGCGCGATCAGGTCATCCCCTGTGATCTCCAGCGTCTTTAATGAGACACACTGGTTTTGCTCCATGATCTGGCCATAGAGTCTCTCTATCTCGTCGATCTGCGCCAGCTTATCCACACGCTGGTAGCTGCTCTGCGCCAGTGTGTCCGCACGCCGGATTTCCATCACCTGCAAAAAATACTCCGCACCGATCTTGTTGATGGCGCGCCGCACGGACCGCGCGTTCGGCTCCGGCTTGTAGTCATGATATCTGACATACTTCTGTACCTTGTCAATCGTGTCATTGTCAAATTTCAACCGCCTCAGGATATCAACTGCCATACGCTCACTCACCTCGACATGCCCATGGAAATGGTCGATTCCATCCGCATCGGTCGTCCTGACGGATGGCTTGCCGATATCATGCAAAAGTGCCGCGAGCCGCAGGCTCTTGTCAGCCCTGGTGTGCAGAAGACTCTGCATCAGGTGCTCCCCCACTGTATACTGATGATGCGGATTGTGCTGCGCGGCCGCAAACGCGGCATCCAGTTCGGGCAGCACGATCCCTGTGATTCCCAGCTCATACGCCACACGCATATAATCAGGATGGTCTGACAGGAGCAGCTTCACCAGCTCTGTCTGTATGCGCTCCGCACTGATGTTTGCAAGATTGGGGGCAAGCTCCCTGATCGCGGATCTGGTGTCCTCCGCGATGGTAAATCCCAGCTGTGCGGAGAACCGGACAGCCCGCAGCATGCGAAGCGCGTCCTCACCAAACCGCTCCCTCGCCGCGCCCACACACTGGATGACGCCCCTGTCCAAATCCCCCATGCCGTCAAACGCGTCGACAATGCCGCTCCGGTCATTGTAGGCAAAGGCATTGATCGTGAAATCCCTGCGCTTTAAATCTTCTATTAAATTTGCCGTAAAGACGACCTCCTTAGGGTGGCGGCTGTCCTCGTACTCGCCGTCAATCCGGTAGGTCGTCACCTCAAAGCCCTCATGGTCCAGCATAACTGTCACCGTGCCATGCCGGATTCCTGTGTCGATCGTGTGCCGGAATACCGCTTTGACCTGCTGTGGTCTGGCCGAGGTGGTCACATCCCAGTCGCTGGGCTCTCTCCCGAGCAGAGAATCCCTGACGCAGCCGCCGACTGCATAAGCCTCATATCCTGCCGCTTCGAGTTTTGTTATGATAGTCCTTACTTTATCTGGTAAGTGTATCTGTATCATGTATATTTCCTTCCTGTTTTCGGAGAAAATGCTCGCTTTAATTTTAAAATTCCAACGCAAACGCGTCCGACCGGACGTAATGCAACAGGCTCCGGTACAGGCACTCTGCCTCTGGGTATCCCTCTCGCAAAGACAGTAAATCCGCCTCGCAGACGAGCATCTTCTTATGATCTCGCGCCACTTCGTAAATCAGCCCTAAGTTATGATTGCGCTCGAAATTATCCATCATGCGCACGATCGGCTTGACATCCCTGATTTCTTCAATCTGATCCAGTATCCTTACGCGGGAGTGCATGACGATCTGATACCACTGCGCCGTGGTGTACTCCTCGCACGCAAATCCTGCAAGCGCCGGGTGCCCTGCATCGATCAGAAGCCCCATCGTTCCGACAGGGACAGGTTTCTTTGCCTCCATTGAAATCGAGCGGAACATCGGATAGCACCAAAAGTCAGTGCAGTACTCACCCTTCAGGGTACTGCCCGGAAGTCCAATCGGGTGTCTCACAAACAACAACACGGACTCGCCCTTGTCCCACTCCTCCATGGCAGCCTTATCATCATTTGTAATGCACACCGTTCTAGGTGTGCTGCCGCTTTCGACGCTTTTCATTGCACCGCTGCCACTAACCACATAAAAACGGTCGCAGTCAAATGTCTGTACGGTCTCCTCCGCAGATGCTTCCCCGCTCCCAAGATCAGTCCTAATTGCTTTACTTACTATCTCTTTAAAATCATCATACACAAATATATCGTATTCATTCACAGTGACCTCCACACCGTCGCTTGTCAGGGAAAACCGCAGGACATACTCCGCGTTGTTTTCGCATTCCGGCACTTTTAACGCAATCGTCCCCAGTGTAATCAGCCCCCTTCCCGACAGGTCTGCACAGTCCAAAGTCTGCGCGGCGATCTCCTGAAATCCCGTATCGCTGTCTGCTGCCTGTCTTGACAAACTCACGCCTTGATTATCTTCCGCCTGCTCCCGCGCCCGCTTTTTCCAATACGCTATACTCGTATCCACTGCCGCCTGTTTTTTCAGATGCCACACTGCCCGAAGCTGCACATTTGTAAGCTTTTGAGGACGATAATACCGCAGTTTCACCTCGCTGCGAACACAGTCCCCGCCCTTCATCACAAAACTGTCAAGCGTGGGCAGAAGCACCGCGTCGGAACAGAACATGCGCCAATCCGCCTTTGTCACAGCGCCCTTATTGATGTTGAACGCATTCATGATGCCCACAAGCGCCGTTCCCTGACCGGAGAAATCCTTGATGTCAAGCAGTTGGAAACCGCTCAGGTTCGCGGTGCGAAACGCTGCCTCGAGCTCAAGCTTATAACATGCCGCCGCCAGCTTTCCCGATGCGCGGAAATAGTCATCGGCATAGCCAAGAAGCCCTTTCTCCTCCATGCGCTCCCTGAAAATCCTCATGTTTTCAGGCTGCAGCACACCGGTGTAGCGATCAATCTCATGAAAATCCGGCGTAAATTCATACTGCCCGATCTCGTGCGAGACAACAGGGACATGCGGAATCACTTCCTCCTCGCCCTCGCCGACTTCCACCTCCTTGATGCCCGTTCCGTACTGTATCTGTACCGTACTCTTCTTTGATGTCTCCCCCTGATTGATTTCACTGGGCACTATCATCCCGTCATAATTCCAGTATGCGCCCGGCTGCTCGGTCTGCACAAACCCAAGCGGCGCGTCGCACATCGCATAGGAACCGCGGAACAGGCGGTATTTCGAGAAACGCACACCGCTGAAAAAGTCGTCATTTGGCAGCACGGAAGGAACAAACTGGTGGTTGTTGCTACCCTGCGTGTACAGATGGCGGCTGTCGTGCGCCTTGAGAACGCCCATCATACGGTTGATCTCCTCCTTGCTGCCCCACAGCTCATTGCCCATACTCATGCCAAAGTACGACGGCAGGTCGCCAAACGCATCGAGCGCGCGGATTCCCTCCTCCAGTAAAAACGCCTGCTGTTCGCCGTTATAATTCTCGTCCCCCGCGTCGTAGATGGAACCCCAGAACGCAAGCTCCGCCTGCACATAGATGCCAAGATACGCCGCCGCCAGAAACGCCGCCTTCGGCGGACAGCAGGTATGGTAACGGTAATGGTTCAGCCCATACTCCTTACTGGTACCGTACACCCGAAGCCAGGAATCCAGGTCCATCGGCGCATAGCCTGTCAGCGGAAAAATCAGGCCGTCATGGGTGCCGCGCAGGAAAATCTCCCTGTCGTTGCAGTACAGCGTCAGTTCATCATATGTAAAATCACGCAGTCCGAAATGGCTTGTCCGCTCGCAGAGCACGCTGTCCCCGCGCATGATGCGGACCGTGAGCTCATATACATAGGGCTCATATTCGTCCCACTCCCTCGCATGCTCCCCCAGCGGATACCTGAGCGTCATGCCTGTGTCCAGAACGCCGATTTCCCGCTCCCCGTCAAGCGTTCCAAATGTGGACATTTGCAGAATTTTCACCTGTGCAGCGTCCGTCTGTCCAGCCTCTTTCCGCGTGGTATCTGTCTGTCCGGTCTGCATCTGCATAGACGGCTCCGCCTTTGACACATCATAGATTTCCTCCGGCAATACAGCCAGGGTTTCAATCACATACGGCAGATCCTGTCCCCTGCCCTGCGCCATCCACTCCCTGCGCGTCTTTGCTGCCTGCGTGTACAGCGGCTCAAAATGCTCAAAATCCCTGCCCTCTTTCAGCTGCAGTCTCGTGAGCCTGCAGCTTACGCCGACCTGAACATCCGCAAGCGCGCCATCATGAGAGAGCTGCAGCCGGATATCCACATTCCTGTTTTTTCTCGACGGATATATCCACATTTTATCGATTGAAATATCCTCCACCGACTCCAAAACGATCTCGCCCAGAATCCCGTTCCAGTTTGTCTGCGTGTCCGGAGAGGTCATATGTCCGCCGTTTGAGATATAGTCCGTGTTATCTGTCATTACGACAAGCGTGTGTTTTCCGGGCGTAAGCCACTTTGACAGCTCATACCGGTGTTCCACATAAAAACTGTCAAAACTCCCGACCTGTTCGCCATCTACCCACACGGTCGACTTTCTGGTCCGCTCCATGGAGAAAAAGAAACGTTTCCCGCGCTCTGTTTCCGGAATCTCGATCTCCCTCAGATACCATGCGTATCCCTCGAAGTGATATGTCTCTGTCAGATACCCAGTAAATCGCTCCGTGCCCTTCTCACCCTTTTGCGCCTCGGCAGTCGTGGTCGGCAGCTCGATCGTATCATCAAAAGAAGACCTCTTATAATATTCCCGTCTGATGCCTTCCTTTTCTCCATCCAATGCAAACTGCCAGGTTCCTGATAAATTTTGTTTCACACTCTATCGTTCCTTCCTATTTTGTTTTCGATCAGCTCCTTATAATCACATTATATCATAATAAAAAATGCAGGTCATAAAAACCTGCATTTTTTTAGATAAAATATGTCTACTATTAGCGCCTGGTAAACCTGTAAGAAGCGAATTCCGCATCGTAATCCGTAGCAGTCCCTTTCTCCCCACTACTCCAACGCCAGCCGCCTGATCCTGCCGATCGTTGACTTCACCGGAGGCAGCAGAATGATCACTATGCTTATGGCTGCCTCCGCAAAGAGATAACTCCCATTATATGCCAGCGAATACGGCAGCGGTGCCCAGCCTTCCCACGCGTATTCGCCAAAGAAAATCCAGCCCGAGATCACCGCAAACACATAGCGTCCCAACACGGCGGTTATGTATCCCTTGACCAGCCCGTTTTTTGCGTTTGAAAAAAGGCCGGACAATCCAAGCGCGCCGAACGCCAGAACATAATCCACGACAAGCTGCAGCGGAAACAGGATATATGGATCGATCAAAAGCTGCAGCACACCGTATGCAAGCGCTGTCATCAGCCCCGCGCCGAGTCCGAAAAAGTACCCTGGCAGACAGATCACGAGCATGGACAACAGTGTCACCGAACCGCCGTACGGCAGGTCAAACAGCTTGATATTAGACAATACCATGCCTAACGCGACCGCCATCGCGCAGAACGTCAGCTGTTTTATGGTCAGCCTGCCATTTTTAGCACCGTTTCCACCTGCGTCAGCCCGCTGCCCTTCTTCCAGCCTTTTTGCATGCAGCTTCGCAAAGACAACCGCAGCCGCGAGTAATACCACGATCACTGCCACAAGCAGCACATTGCCAAGCACCGTCGGCACGTAAGTCGTTCCGCCCCATTCATCAACCACTACATTATACAACATAAAAAAATCCTCCTTCGTCTTCGCGAGGAGGTCAGCATCGTGTCTGCACTTTTTCACACGGATTTCGGAATTGTATACCGCAGCAATTTCATGCATCCCCTGCATTCCAACGCAAACAGCTCCAATATTTCCATGTTCCCATACTGCTTCCTTACGCCGGTATTATCCGGTTCAAGTAATGAGGGTAAAGTCTCAGCGATGTGCACCCCTAGCATTTTATAAAGATTTCAGCCCACTTGCCGTTCCTATGCGCGGCAGTGGTCTGGAATCTTAACCAACTATACCTTTTTTCCGCAGTGTTGTCAAGAGGATTTTTTCATTATACATCAATACACAATCCTGTAATAGGTCCTCGACGTGAGCTTGAACACGATAAAGTAAATGACCGCAAACACCGCGGCAGTCAACACAAGACACACCACAAACAGCGTCGTGTTCACCAGCCCGAACACCATCATCACCTGCTTTAGTATCGGAAATGCCATCACGAGATGAATCACCGCCACCGTAATCGGCAGAAAAAATACTGTGCGCACCTGTGTGTTGATGGTATTTCGCACCATATCGCGACTCATGCCCACCTTGGTCATGACCGCAAAGCGCTCCCTGTCCTCAAACCCTTCCGAGATCTGCTTGTAATAAATGATCAGCATCGTTATCATCAAAAACAGGATTCCCAGAAAAAGTCCGATAAACAAAAATCCGCCGTTCATTCCCATGTACTCCTCCCGCTGTTCTGTCCTGGAGGTAAACAGTCCGGTCTCGAAACCAAACTGCGACTGGCAGACGGACACCGCCTCCCTGATCGCGGACACACAGGCGATTCGCTCCGCGTCCGTCCCATCGACATCCGCCCCGACATGATACTCGAAATCATTCCCCGCGCATACCTGTTCCAGTGCGTCATTGTCCGGCACGACCATATACATCACCTTACTGCCTCCCATAAACGCCCGAATGTCCTCATCCGGAAAATCTTCCGGGAGCGCTAATTCCCCCGCAACCGAATATTCCGTGCCAAAAACCCTGATGACATCACCCGAAAATCCGCCCGCCGGCGCCACCATAACCTCTCCCTGTGCAATCGCGTCAAGCATCTGCCCCGCAAATTTTTCATAGTCCTCTCTGGTCATCACATAGAGCATTCCCATCTCCGTAAAATCATACGAACCGTCCTCATTGTCATAGTGCTCCACCACATTGCCGACAGTGTGCGTCAAAAACACCACGTCCATATATTCTGACACATCTGTCATTTTTCTGTCCTGTCCGTCCGCCGCGCCGCGAATCTGTCCCAGCAGGTAATCCCTGACACTTTCATCGGGAATATTCCTGAAATAAAATGTAGCGCTGATCTCCTTTGGAAACATATTCTGCAGGGAATCCTCCACCCCCGCATACAGGCATACCGTCGTCGAGAGAATCACGAGCACCATCGTGGAGAGCACGCAGATATTGGCAAGCCCGACAGCGTTACGCTTCATGCGGTACATCATGCCCGATACCGAGATAAAATGTTCCGTCTTATAATAATATTGCTTATTCGCTTTCAGAAGCTTCAGAACCGCAATGCTCACCGACTCGAAAAGAATGTATGTTCCTGCAATAACCAGTACAACCGCCACAAAAAATGTATTGACCGCCTCTATGACATCTTCTGCGCAAGCCGCCATCAGATATCCTGCCAGAATGCACACGATTCCAATAACCGCAGACACCCACTTTGCTCTGGGTTCCCGCTCCCCCACGCTGTCCCCATGCAGCAGCGCGACCGGGTCTGAAAGCCTGATCTGAATAAAATTGTATACGAGCATCAGGGCATACACCGCCGCAAAGAGTTCGGCAGTCTGCAGGCATCCCCACCATGAAACATAAAACGGAATACTTTCTGACAGCCCTGTCAGCTGGCACAAAAACATGGTCACCAGCTTGTTAAAAACAATGCCAAATACAAGACCGCCACAGACGGAGACCACATATAAGATCACCGCCTCCCATGCCAGTACCCTGGCAATATGGCGTTTCTCCATGCCGAGAATGTTATATACGCCCAGCTCCTTCTTGCGGCGTTTCATCACAAAGCTGTTTGTGTAAAAAAGAAAGATACACACACATGCCCCGACAATGATTACCCCCATGAAAAGAACGATTTTCAGCGTACCCGCGCCGCGCATGGAGTCCAGGCTGTCGTTTCCCTGAATGGTGCGCATGATATAGAACATCATTGCCGAAAAGATACCTGCAAGGATATAAGGCAGATAAAACTGTTTGTTATTCTTTAAATTGGTCACTGCCAATCTGTAATATAAATGGTTCATACTAATGTACTCCTTTTTATGCTCCCTTTTTTGCCAGCATCGTCAGTGTGTCTGAAATCTTAGCATACAACTGCTCATTTGTCATATTTCCGCGATATAACTGGTGAAAGACTTCCCCGTCCTTTATGAACAGCACGCGGCCAGCGTGGCTTGCCGCATCCGTGCTGTGCGTCACCATAAGGATCGTCTGCCCCTCATCGTTGATCTCCCGAAACACCTGCAATAACTCCGCCGTCGCCCTGGAATCGAGCGCACCCGTCGGCTCGTCCGCAAGAATCAGCTGCGGGTTGGTGATGATCGCCCTCGCTACAGCCGTCCTCTGCTTCTGCCCGCCGGAAACCTCATACGGATACTTCGCCAGCAGTTCCCTGATCCCAAGCCTTGCCGCGATCGGCTCAATGAGCTGTTCCATCTGGGCGACCGATTTTCCCTGTAATACCAGCGGAAGCAGTATATTGTCCTTCAGCGAAAAGTTATCCAGCAGGTTAAAGTCCTGAAACACAAATCCCAGGTTGTCACGCCGGAACGCCGACAGCTCCTTCTCCCTGATCCCCGCCAGGTTTTTTCCGTTTAACATCACTTCGCCGCCAGTCGGTCTGTCGAGCGATGCGAGTATATTTAACAGCGTCGTCTTGCCCGATCCGGACTCTCCCATGATCGCGACATACTCCCCCTCCTCCACGGAAAAGTTCATGTTTGTGAGCGCCTGCACCTTCGCGCTCCCGAAGCGTGTTGAATAGACCTTGCTTATATTTTTTACCTCTAAGATTGCCATTATCGTTTCCTGCTCTTTCTTTTCATATTTGTCGTCTGTGACTGTAATTGCAGTATAACAAAAAAGGGAACTGTGCGCTATTTGATTCGCTTACATTTCCCTTTGATTTCTTACACTTTTGTAAGGTTGGTGTGCTGTTTTATTCCAAACTACTTAAATACTCCCTTTAAGGCGCCCGCGACTTTTGACACATCGTCCATGGTCAGTTTCGCCTTCACGCCGTCGATGATCTTCATGACGATATCATCAGGCAGATCGACGCCGATCAGCTTTTCGATCACCTTTACAGGCTCCTTCTCAAACTGCTCCTTAATATTTGGATTTTTGGAAATCTCCTCAGTCACCTTATGAATCTGCTCTTTAATATCCATTATCTGTTCCTCCCTGTTCCTATTGATATATTTTTCACAACCCCTTTATTGTACAATACCCTTCGGCAAATTTCAAGAAAATCACGGCTCATTCTAAAACCAGAATTTCCATCCGCGTCCCCCTGCCCTGCTCGGAAGTGATGACAAACTGATGTCCGAGTTTGTCCAGTATCGCCTTGCACAGATAGAGCCCGATTCCCGTAGAGTACTTGTCGGCATGTCCATTGTAACCGGTGTAGCCCATTTCACACACCCGCGGAAGATCGTCCGCACGGATTCCAATGCCAGTGTCTTCTATTATAATGTGTACAATATGAACTTTATTCGCATCTTCCCCTGTATCACTTTTCTGCTCATACCAGTGCCTATGTTCCTCTTTTGTCTGCACTTCATAGTTGTTCTCTGTCTGCTGCTGAATCGACGTAAACACCTCGATCGTGATGCCGCCCTCCCTCGTGTATTTGACAGCGTTGGACAGAAGCTGGTCGACCACAAAGCCCAGCCACTTCTTATCTGTGACTGCTGTGATGTCCTGCGGCACATACGTCAGGCGCAGCTGCTTTTGGATAAACAGTCTGGCATACTTGTGAATGGACGGTTTGACCACCTCGTCAAGCAGCACCCGCTCAAACACAAAATCATTCGTCTGCGCGCCGAGGCGCGTGTACTGCAATGCCATATCCACATACTGTTCAATGCGGAAAAGCTCATTCTGCTTCTGCCGCACATTTGTGACACGCATGTCATTTTTCTCCATATCGTCCGCATCGAGACAGGCACTCATCTCCTCCTGCATCTCCTCGTCAATCAGAAGCTTCAGCGCCGCAATCGGTGTCTTAATCTGATGTACCCACATGGAATAATATTCCGAAAGCTCCTGCTGCCGGTTCGTCATCTCCTTTTGCAGCCTGTCCTTCTCCTGCATGACCAGGCTGATACATGCCTGATACTGCCGCTCGTACATATACTCCGGCGCCTTCATCTCCCCTGGCGCCGCCACGATATTTTCCTGCATCTGCTCCAGCAGCCGGAAACTTTCGCGATGTCTGCCATAGCCCACCAGCAGCGCCACCACTGCGACAAATCCGCACAGGAGCATTCCGTACCCGATCTCATAAAACGGGATTTTGTTCAAAAGCATCGTCGCCGTCATCACTAGCGCGATAAACAAAATCACAGCCAGCCATCTAATATTTTCCAAAAAATATGCCTTAAAATTATTCATTTGTGTCCCCATGATTCCAACCAGCAAAATATTTGTAATGCCGCGTTATCCCATGCGGTACCCGATGCCCTTTTTGGTCTGGATAAAGTCCACCAGTCCCGCACCCTCCAGTTTCTTTCGCAGCCGATTTACATTTACCGACAGCGTATTTTCATCGATATAGCTGTCACTCTCCCACAGCCTTGTCATCAGCGTGTCCCTCGCCACAACCTTTTCCTTGTTCTCCATAAGCACCTGCAGAATGCGCAGCTCATTCTTGGTGAGTTCCAGTTTCTCCTTCCCGTATGTCAGCGTCGCCTCCGTCAGGTTCAGCATGACACCCCTGTGCTCCAGAACCGTACTCTGACTCACAAAGTCATAGCTCCTGCGCAGCATCGCCTGAATCTTGACTGTCAGCACGTCCAGGTCAAACGGTTTTGCGATGAAATCATCTCCGCCCATATTCACCGCCATGACGATGTTCATATTGTCAGCTGCCGAGGATAAAAAGATAATCGGCACCTTGGAAACTTTTCGGATCTCACTGCACCAGTGATAACCATTAAAAAATGGCAGCTTGATATCCATAAGCACCAGCTGCGGCGACGCACTCACATACTCCGCCATGACATTTGAGAAATTACCCGCGCAGATCACCTCATACTTCCAGCTCTCCAGATGGCGCTTCAGGCTGCCCGCTATCATATCATCATCTTCTACTATAAAAATCCTGTACATTGTTTTACAACTCATCTCCCAACAATCGTGCAAGGGAATCAGGCCAGAGTATGGCAAACGTTACAATTCCCATCCCGTTATTATTTAACAACAATTTAGGCTCTTTGGCAAACAACCCTGCAGCTTTTTTTGTAACATGCCACAGCGTATGTGTAAATCGTCTCCATGCACTCCTGCTGTAAAAAATCGACATATTTTTTATCATCAATCTGCTGCAGCGCCTCGTCACAGGCAGCATCAAAGGCACCGTCCTCAGCGTATTTGAGCTCGATCGCACAGCCAATCCTGTCGTCCGGCACCATCAGCAGGATATCGCAGTAGCCAAGCCCGGATTCCTGGTTCGACCGGATTGCCCACCCACTGTCGCACTGCAGAATGCCAAGCAGCATTCCATGATAAAAGTTCTCTTTCATCTCTTTTTTGACAAAGGTATCCCGTATGCTGATCGTCCGGCTCATGTATGAGTTGAAGAGCTCCTCGATTTTCGGGGCGTCTCCCGTCCTGACAGCCTTACAGAATGCCTGCCATTTCGGAACATCCCTGCGGACGTTGACATTGTACCATGACTGAATCTTATCACGGTAGATCTGCAAGACCTCCTTGTTGGGAATGACAATCCGGTGAAGGTCACTGTCTGTCTCCCCGGCAGCCTTGGTCAGATAACCCGCTGCGTAGAGCACACTCCAGAGATACGCTTCCCTGACCGTGATATCCTCATCGTCAAGATCGGTATAGGTCAGTTCCGGTATGATGCGCTGCTCGACCGCCTCGCCGGAGATCAGGCGCTCAATCTGTCCCTTTGCCGTCTCAGACGCCATGGAGAGGATATCCTGTATGATGTAGTTGCTGCTGCTGTTTGCCCAGAAAGCCTCTGGTCTGTGCTTCTTGTCCGCGAGCAGCTTTTTGCAATAGTTGATCACATCCCATGGACAATAAATTTCCTGTTTCCCAAAGCAATAACCATCATACCATTCCTTGATTTTCTCATAGGACGCATCCAGTTCATAGTACTTTAAGAGCTCTCTAACCTCGGCATCTGTAAACCCAAAATACTGTGCAAAACTGATATCCGAGACAGTATCCACATTAAAGTTATTTAAACCAGTAAAAATACTTTCCCTTGCGATACGTAGACAGCCTGTGATTACCGCCACCTGGAGATAATCATTTGACTTTAACGCACTACCAAAAAAAGCCCTGATATAACCAACCATATCTTTGTAGTAACCATTTTGGTACGCCTTATCAAGCGGCACATCGTACTCATCAATTAAAATGATCACCTTCTGACCAAAGTGCTTATACAACAACTCTGAAAATGCAGCGAGACTTTCCTCCTGTGTCTCCTCATCGAGATTGGAACTGCAAAAAGTTTTCATGTAGTCCTTATCAACCTCCGATAGTTTGTCACTGTCAATCAAAAATTGAAGCCTCCGCGCTTCTCGCCTGATAATCCCACTCATTTTCTTCACCGCAGATTCGTAGGTTGGTCCATCTACATCTTTTAAAGAAACAGAAATAACCGGAAATTTCCCCATATAATTCTCGCAGAGCGTCTTTTCCTGCATAATCTCAAGACCTTCAAAATAAGACGCGTCCGCCCCAATCTCAAAAAAAGCTCTGAGCATATCCATATTCAAAGTTTTCCCAAAACGGCGTGGTCTTGTAAACAGATTCACTTCCCCCCACGATTGAATCAAATCCCGTATCATACCTGTCTTATCAATATAATAGTAATCTTCTTCGCGAAGCTTTTTAAAGCGATCAACCCCAATCGGCAGCTTTTTCTTCAAAAAATCCATAACAGCCCTCCATGTCTCCCAAAATCTTTCTATTGACAACAGTATAGCACAGCCCCGCACAAATATGATACCACCTTTTATCAAAAAAAAAAAAATAATGTAAGATTCCCCGTTCTTAAAACGGATTATATTATATATGGAAAGACTATCTATATATAAACACGTACAAAAGGATTGAAAGAAAGACAGGAACATTATGAAAGCAAATGAAACAAATTTTATCGCGCTTATCAGACAAAAGCGCGAGGAAGGTAAAAAACTGTTCCCCCGCCCTCTCTTGTGTATTATGGCGGGGGAACAGCAGTCCTTCCTATTCCAGCGAATCAATATATTTCATATAATTTACAACCATCAGCGCGATCTTAAACGTCAGCGCGTCATCAAATTTCCTGATGTCAAGTCCTGTGGACTGATGCAGCTTCTCAATCCTGTAGACCAGCGTATTGCGGTGTACATAGAGCTGCCGCGAAGTCTCTGATACATTGAGATTGTTGTCAAAAAACTTCTGCACCGTTGTCAGGATCTCATCGTCCAGATCATCGGGAATATTGTCGCCAAAAATTTCCTTCATAAAAATGCGGCACAGATTAATCGGAAGCTGATAGATCAGCCGCCCTATTCCCAGTGTATTGTAGGCACTGATTGACTTTTCCATGTAGAAGATCATGCCCACATCGCGCGCCATCTTTGCCTCCTTATAGGACTTGGACACCTCCTTGAGCTCAGAGACAATCGTACCATAGGATACTTTTGTGATCAGCATCGCTTCCGCATTGAGCATATCCACAATGACCTGCGCTGTCTGCTCTACCTCCTCATAAGCATCCAATGAGCTGACTTCCTTGATCAAAATAATGTTCTTCTGTTCCACAGCAGTCAGATAGCACCCTGTCTGCCCCTCAAAGATATTCTTTAACATCTCCATGGAAATGTTATCCTTGTCATTTTGCGCCTCAATCAGATACACGACGCGCGGTACTTCCGATATAATGTGAAGCTTCTTGGCGCGGTTATAGATATCAACCAGCAACAGATTGTCCAGGAGGAGATTCTGAAAGAAATTGTTCTTGTCAAAATGTTCCTTGTAGGCAATCACCAGATTTTGTATCTGACTTACGGCCACCTTTCCGATCATGTAAGCGTCCGCCCCTGTCCCTTTTGCGATCAGCACATAGAGCACATCACCGTCCTCGAGAACCTTCAGCATATGATATCCGCCTACAATCTGGCTATCAGCCGGTGAAGTGACAAAATTTTTCACCAGCTCCTCTGATACATTTCTGTTGTCAAAAGTCGTTGCCACTGTAATTCCTTCCATATCGATCACACACAAATCAATCTTCGTAATCGCCTTTAGCTCGTCAATACTTGTCTGAATTACCTGGTTTGAAATCACTGTTAACGTCCTCCTATTTCGTTCTAATTTGTTTGTGGTAAAAAACCCGGGTGAAAGGCTTCACCCGGGCTTTATGCATATACACAGCTCAATCACTAATAACTAATAACTAATTGGTAATAATCTTCTCTGTCTCTTTGTCAAATACATGAATCTTTTCGATATCAATTGCAAACTTAACCTTATCACCAGGTCTTGCAGTTGTTCTGGGATCAACTCTCGCTGTGATAGGGAACTCTGCCAAATCAGCATATAAGAATACTTCTGCACCAAGCAACTCGTATACACGAATTGTTGTCTCAAATGTGCTGTCTGACTTTGCCTCTACCATCATCTGTGAGTCATAAATATCCTCCGGTCTGATACCAAATGTAACTGTCTTTCCGCTATAGCCGCCTTCAATGAGCTTCTTAGACTTTGCGGGAGGAAGAGGAATGGAAAGTCCTGCAACCTTTAAGTACGCTGTATCACCCTTTACATCTACTGTAGCGTCGATAAAGTTCATCTGAGGAGAGCCCATGAATCCTGCCACGAACAGGTTCTGCGGCTTCTCATACAGGTTCTGCGGTGTATCTACCTGCTGAACGATACCGTCCTTCATAACTACGATACGGGTACCAAGTGTCATAGCCTCTGTCTGGTCATGTGTAACGTAGATGATTGTTGTGCCCAGTCTCTGATGAAGCTTTGCGATCTCAATACGCATCTGTACACGAAGCTTTGCATCCAAGTTGGAAAGAGGCTCATCCATCAGGAACACCTTAGGATTACGCACGATTGCACGTCCCATGGCAACACGCTGTCTCTGACCACCTGACAAAGCCTTCGGCTTTCTGTCAAGGAGTGCTGTCAGGTCAAGGATCTTAGCTGCTTCCTTAACCATCTTATCGATTTCATTCTTCGGAACTTTTCTTAATTTAAGACCAAATGCCATATTGTCATACACTGACATATGAGGATACAGAGCGTAGTTCTGGAATACCATCGCGATATCTCTGTCCTTCGGCTCAACATCATTTACAACTCTGTCGCCAATCTTCAACTCGCCGGAAGAAATGTCCTCAAGCCCCGCGATCATACGGAGTGTTGTTGATTTACCACAACCTGAAGGTCCTACGAAAATGATGAACTCTTTGTCGGCAATCTCGAGGTTAAAATTCTTAACAGCCTCGAAACCATTTGGGTATACTTTACAAACATTTTTTAAAGATAAACTCGCCATATTGAAATGCCTCCCGAATTATTGATTTTTTTCGTTGAAAGTAATATGTACTACGGACATCTTTCAACAAGTTGTTTTTGCATAGTTCAAGTATAGAATAAATCCACCTAAATTGCTATACCATAAATCCACAAAGATTTCTAAATGCTTATGTAACAATTGCTTACAAGTCACAAAGCGAACTATATTTTATCATACCTTGTGGACATTTTGTCCAACTAATCCAGCTAATTCTGTACACTTTAACCAATCTCAAAGACTATTCCTGCTCATTTGTATTATTTTTCAGGCTACTTTCAGGCACTTCCACAAATTTTCCGTTGCGAAATACCTTCACCATCCTGTTCTCGCGCTCGATACGGTCACTCTCCGCAAAAATCCCACTGTCACGCTCAGCGTCACCGGCCTCATCCGCGGTCTCCTGGCTCTGGTCTGCAACAAGCGCATCCTCATATTTTTTGAACACGCGCAGCAGCAAAAATGATTTCAGGTAGATCACAAGCCCAAATGCCAGAAGGATAATCACTGGAAGAGACTGCGGAATAAAATAGAGAACAACCAGTGGCAGCACGTAGACTGCGACCAGCAGAAACGCCGTCGGCAGGTGCGAGAGTGCCATCAAAAAGGCATTTTTGATCGTGTTTTTGACAGGATTGATAAAGCGCGCCTGGAGCGGAAACATGAATACCACGCCCATGAGCACCACCACGGTCACTGTCGTCATGGCAATCCGAATCCACTGCGCAAACTCAATCCCGGAGTAGGCCATGATTCTGTAATCCGCCACCAATATCCCGAACACAACGAGAAGGATCAGCCAGATCGCCGTCGCCTGCTTAAAGTTCTCCTTAAACGCCTTCCAGAAACCCTTTATGATATAGGTTTCCTCATTTTTTACCATCTTGAATCCCATATAATACGCGGCGGAAAAGGAAGCTCCGATCGTAAAGACAGGGATGCTGAACACAAGAAACAGGAAATTTAATATCATGATATCTGCAACCTTGTTCAGGAAATTCATCAACGGACTGTCAAGCTTAAACATACTACAATTCTCCTCTCATTCCAGCTCTTATTTTTCTACAGTTCCTAAAACACCATAAAGAGTATTATAGTTTGTTTTGTGCGGTATTTCAACAAATAAAGTATTAAATCTTTCTATTTAAAATCTTTCTATTTGAAATCTTTCTATTTGAAATCTTTTAATTCAGGCTGGAATATACCTGACTGTAATTGCGCTGCAGCTTCTGGTGCGTCACCAGTGCCATATCCGCCTTCTGCTTCGCCTTATCCATGATCTCGTCATAATATTTCAGGAACGTATCCGCCACAATGGCATCGTATTTACCGGAAATAATACCATTATTGAGATCGTCAACAATCTCCTCCTTGGTGTATGCCTCCCTGTAGGGCTTTGCCTCCATCGCGTTGACAACCTGCTCTGAGATCTGCAGAATCGCCTCCTTCTCCCCCATCACACTCGCTTTCAGCCCGCGCGGATACCCGCTTCCGTCAAAACGCTCATGATGGCCTGCCGCAATCCGTATGATCTCTTTGGAGAGCTTCTTGTCCAGCGTCTTTTCCATGATGTCCACATGTGTCTTGATCAGGTTCTTCTCCTCCTCGCTGAGCGTTCTCGGCGCATCCAGCAGTTCCCGGGGAATCGCCAGCATCCCGATATCGTGAAGCATCGCCGCATAGTACACTTCATTCTTATCAAGCTCGCTCAGCTTTAACTTTCTGCCAAGCTCGCGGCACACGTAGATCGTCGCCACGGTCTCGGATACCATCTGTTCCTCCTTGAGCCCGGTACAGTACATGAGCATCTTCAGGTATTTCTCCTTCTCAGTATCCGACAATAGAATGTAATCAAGACTCTCGCTGTACTCCTCCTTGTAGCTGTTGTCCCTTATTTTTGTGAAAATATCATGCTCCTCCACTGTCCTTGCAAGCAGCTGGCATACTCTGGGATCATATTTCGTCCCCGCGTACTTTTCTATCAGTCTGTAATCAAACTTTACCCCAAACGATCTCTGCCATATATCCATAATCTCCGCTACTTTCAGGACTTCCAGCTCAAAACGGTATCGATAATCCATGTCCTTCGTCTTGCTGTAATCCATATGATGATAGAGAATCATCCTGGACTGTTCCTCCAGCGGAGACAGATACCGCAGGAAGAGGTAGCCATATACAGAGTGCGGCATTGAATTTTTTGCCTCAAAGGTCAGCGATTTGCGCACATCATCCGTCTTGTTCGCCCCAATATCGTGGAGCAGCGCCAGCACCATATAATCCGCGATCTCGTACTTTTCGTATGCCCCCTGTGTCTCCAGCATCTTTGACATGATATAGCTCACCCGCATACTGTGATGCGCCATAGTTTTATTCATCAGTCTCACTGTCTCATAGATCAGATCTGCCATATTTCTGCTTGTGATATATTCTACTGCCATTTTCCCACCCTCTCTTATTACCGTTCTTGATATAGAATACTGCGCCTCATCGGCGTGTAGCGGATTCCGTCACTGGCCTGCTCCACGTCCGTGTCCACAAAGCCCATTCGATGATAGAACCCTGTCGCGTAAGGAGCCGCGTCGACTGTAATGCTGTCGTGCCCCTCCTCTGTCAGGACATATCTGCTCACGTACTCGATCAGTCCCCTGCCAATTCCCATTCTGTGATAGTTCCCATCCACAAAGAGAAGTGATATGTGCGTCTGCCTCCTGAGACTGATCATTCCGATCATCCTGTTGTTGTCATACGCGCCAAACAACTGATACTCGCCCATCACGAACATCCTGTACAACACCGTGTCCGTAATAAAATCCTGAAAACTCTCGACACCCTCCGGCGTGAAATCATGTGCCTCAAACTGCATGAAGGTACGCCATGCCAACGCCATGGCATCATCCCATTCATTCCGGTATGCTGGTCTTATGGAGATTCTGACCGGCTTGATAATATTTTTCCCATCCCTCTGCCTGAGTTCCAACTCTCCGCCACCCTCCCGCATTTTAGAATCTATTTCATTAGTATAGCACAAATTTTCCAAATTGTATATTTATTGTCGCAAATTAAGGAAAACCGGAATTCATAATAGTAAAAAAGGCACAGACTCAATTACAAGCCTGTGCCCCGCTGTTCCCTATTGACAGATAAAGAATTTCTCAAGCGCCTTAACAGCCTCGCCTTCATCCTTCCCATCCGCGGCAATCGTCACATTCATTCCCTCGGAAGGGTTGAACGCGATAATCCCCATGATGCTCTTCGCGTTGATCCTGTACTTGTCATACTCCAACAGAATCTCGCTCTTGTACTGGCTTGCGATCTGCACGATCTCCGCCAGTGGATGATCATACTTCTTCTCGATTTCCTTTACCTTGACTTCTCTCTTTAACACACCGATTCCCTCCGTTACCATCCTGAATTTGCAAACGAAATACGCACATTTTTTGCAAACGAAAAATCTCGCATAGCGATACGCTTTCTTATTCTATCTGTAATATTGCTTAAAATTAACTATGTATTATTGTCCTTTTTTTTGATAGAAAAGTCAATATTTTTTTATGAAAAATTTAAGATTTATCAAAAAACCGTGTTTTTCACGAAAAAAGCGCCTATTTTAAGTATTTCGTTAGTATCTTCTGCAAAACATCCACATCAATCGGCTTTGTCATGAAATCATCAAATCCCTTCCTGATATAATCCTCCCGCGCACCCGCTATGGCGTTCGCCGTCAGGACGACAATCGGTGTGCTGTGGCTCACACTCTCCTCATGCGCATGAAGGTACTGCATTAATTCTGTGCCGCTGATCTCCGGCATCATATCATCTGTCAGAATCAGATCATACTGCTCCACATCCAGATGGTTAATCGCAGCTTGTCCCCCGTTTGCGCGGCTTACCTGGATATCCAGCATTTCGAGAATCGATGCGATCACCTCGAGATTCATCTCGTTGTCATCCACCACAAAAACTTTTTTGTCCGGAAACCGCATCGTCTCCAGGCTTTCCCCGTCCTTTTCGCTCTTCTCGCTGCCAAGCAGCTCAAAGCGCTTTTTATAGTCGCCAATCGGCGCGCTTGAGACAACCCTCTGCGGAATCAGCACGCAAAAACGTGAGCCCTTGCCATACTCACTCTCCACATTGATCCGGCCGTCCATCAGCGCCACCAGGCGCGACGTGATGCTCAGTCCCAGTCCCGTGCCCTCGATGCTCCTGTTTTTGAGACGGTCGAGCCGTTCAAACTCAGCAAAAAGCTTTGACAGGTCTTCCTTACGGATGCCAACTCCACTGTCTGACACCCTGATGTCAAGCAGGATATTCTCCTCATCGAGACACTCTGAGACATTCTGTTTTCTGACGCAGAGCTCCACCCAGCCCTGCTTGGTATATTTCACGGCATTGGTCATGAGATTCAGTACAATCTGCTTAATCCGCACTTCATCGCCGTAGAGCAGGTCGGGAATCGTACCGTCGATGTCCAGCTTCAGCTCCAGTCCTTCATTGTCAATCCGCTCCTGTGTCATCACCACGACATCATTGAGCAGGGAGGAAAGCGAGTAATCCGACGCGACAATATCCATTTTTCCTGTCTCAATCTTTGAAAAATCAAGAATATCATTGATCAGCGCCAGAAGCGTCCGCCCCGCACTCTGGATATCTGCGGAGTATTTCTTGATGCTGCTCTTGTCCGTCTCGTGCATAATCAGCTCATTCAGGCCAAGTATCGCGTTGAGCGGTGTGCGTATCTCATGGGACATATGTGACAGAAAGCGGCTCTTCTGCTCGCTTGCCTCCTCCGCCGCGATCTTCTCCCGCTCCATGATCACATGGTCCGCCTCCTCCCTCATG
The DNA here is from genome assembly GCA_009774245.1 of Lachnospiraceae bacterium. Taxonomy (GTDB): domain Bacteria; phylum Bacillota; class Clostridia; order Lachnospirales; family Lachnospiraceae; genus COE1. The sequence continues at coordinate 34,940 of VSNM01000008.1, forward strand.
CGGTTGAGTTCGTTGCGGCTCCGCACGATCCAGACCAGCATAAAGAAACCAAAAACCAACAGTCCGCAGCCAAACGCGATTGAGCAAGGATATGTGATCTCATACCAATAAATCATCATGCTGACTACCGTTGTGGCAATCAGCGCGCCAAAGGCCAAAAATACCTCCGCCGAAGGCATGAGTTTTTCCTGTATAAAGCTCAGAATACACGCGCCAATGCCAGCCACTATAATCAAATGCACACAAATATAGAAATCAGAGATACTTTTCGCAAATACGACAAAAGTAAACACACTGACTGCCGCAAGGACAAAATTCATGAATGCCAGCACCTTGTAGCGCATGTGCCCCGGGAAAAACAAACACTCCACAAACAGAAGGATCGGAATGGGCAGCATGATCATCGAGATGTTGTTCATCCAGGTTACGATGGAAACCCGCTCAATAAAAATCTCCAGACATCCGCTGTCCGTCGCCAGGTAGATGACGGACAGCAGCAGAAAAAGTGTAAGCCATTTCAGTGGACGGACGTCGCGCCGCTTGTCGATCAGTATCGCAGAGTGGCTTGCGATCAAATTCAGCAGAATGAGCACAATGGCAGTCACGCAGATCATCAGACTGCCCTTTGCCTCAGACAAAATATATCTCACAAGTGCATACCGGTCGCCGACTGCCATAAACTGAACCGTTGAGTGTTCCCCGCTCGTCTCATTATCCAGCTCTATGGTTATCGTATCACCCGCCCTTAACCCTCCTGCGGGGATCTGATGCAGCATGTACATGCGTCTGCTGTAGGTGCGATATTCCTCACGGAAATACCATTCATACCACACCGCGCCGTTGACATAGACCACCGTATCAAGCGCCCTCGCGCGAAAACACAGATATTCCTCCGGCGACGGGGTGAAATCTAACGTCTTTGTGATAGATACATGTCCATCCTCTGTACGAATCTGCAGATAGTGCTGCTTGTGCGGGAGGACCTCCTCAGGCTCCCCCGCCTCATTCAGCAGGTCCGTATAATGCCACCCCTCGCCAAACCACACGTCGTTTTTCCCGAGATTCTTGAAATGACGCTGCACAGGGGCATTCAGGCAGATGATCACAGTGATCATAAATATGGCGATCAAAAAGGCACTGCAAATCACTCTGGTCACAAAATGCAGGTCAGTTTTCCTGTCTTTCCGGTCTTTCATACTATCTTATAATCCTCCGTATCACCCACAGCTCCCGATGCGCTAGCCACTCTTATTTTTGTCCTCGGCCAGAGCCCACAAGTATCCAATACCGTACACTGTCTTGATATAGTTGCGCGCATCCAGCTTGTTGCTGAGCATATGCACAACCTCCGCCAGCATCGATTCATCAATATGCATCATCCCGCTCTCCAGCCGAAGCTTATCCACCAAAGCCCTTTTTTTAAGCACGATTCCTTTATTTTCCACCAGATTGCGCAGCAGACACTGCTCCAGGCGGCTTAACTGCACCATTTCTCCCGCGACGAAGTACTCCTCATGATCAAAATCAAATACGTACGCATCGATTTCCACAATATGTTCCCCGATGATGCTCTTTCTGCTGCCTGCGCCAATGGCCTCAAATCGGCTGATCGCACGGAAACTGGAATTTCTCTTACCACGCTTGAACTGTGTCCATACCTTTGCCTTGAGCACTGACACGCTGAAGGGCTTGGTGATGCAGTCCGTGACTCCCAGCTCGCCAAGCTCTGTTGCATCCGGTTTCCTGTCGTTTGAGACAATCAGGATAATCGGAACATCATTTGACTCATAGAGACCAATCCTCAACTCATATATCAAATCATAACCATCCCCGTCGGGAAGTTCTGTATCTATGATAATCTGCTGATATTGTTCATTTTCCAGCAGCGCGGCGGCCGCCTCCAGCGTCCCGCAGCTAAAAGCATGCGTCTCATTGTCTGTCAGCGCCCTGCACATCCTCTCTGCCAGCTGAAAGTCAGACTCAATAATCAATATTTTGTTCATGATACTATCCTTTTACACGAAGGAACCGTAAAGAAATAATCAACTACTTCTTTACGATTCTCTGAATGTCACTATCCTGTATTTCTGCAAATGCGCACCCGCCCGCAGCTATCGTATCACAGACGGATGTTTGTCCTATATAAAAAGTATAGTACTTACTCATGGTATTATCAATGAAATTATGGAAAACGCAGGAATTTTCATGAAAATTGCACAATATTTTTTCATGACTTTTTCAATTTAATGCGCTAAAATGCCAGCCAAAACGACACTTGCCACAATTCCGGAGAATGTGGACAGGAGCGCTCCCGCAAGCGTCCAGCGCGTCTTTGTGATCTTTGCCGCCATAAAATAGACCGACATGGTATAAAAGACTGTCTCAGTGCTGGCAAGCGCAAGCGATGTCGCAGTCCCGGCAAAAGAATCAGTGCCATATTCCTTGAAAATGTCAAGCGCCAGTCCGGTCGCCGCTGAGCCCGAAAAAAGCTTTACCACAAAGAGAGAGACCAGCTCATTCGGAAAATCATCAGAAAACAGGGCTATGACACGTCCGATTAGCCCGCCTGCAAACTCCAGAAAACCCGATGCCCGCAGCACCCCTACCGCGATCATCAGCCCGATCAGTGTCGGCACGATCCCGACTACCGTCTTCATGCCATCCTTTGCACCTCTGGTGAAGCTCGCATAGATGTCCTTTTTCTGTGACAATCCCATCGCAACGATATAGAAGATCAACGCCGGTATCAGCATGTTGGATATTCGCGTCATAGCGGACACTCCCACAAAAACACTATATTGTACTAATGTATATTCTATGAGAAATGAAAATATGAATGGATGCAATCGAATGCCAAAAAGCGCCAAATTGGTACTAATGTACTATGCCATTTGCCTCTTTTTCGGTATATATTTACTTTTGCGAGCCGTCTTGCAGAGAATTTCACAAAGGAGCCAATGACATGATTAATTTTGCTTTTTGCTATGAGTGCAATGAACTATTAGATTTTGTAAAAAATGAGATATTGAACTGTTTCCGGCAGCGGGAGGTGGAGATCGCTGTGATGTGCTGTCACAGCGCCTACGAGCTTCAGCGGTGCATCGACCGCAGCTGCCCCGATGTCCTCTTCTATGACATGGAAAGGGAGGACAGCCTGATGCGCAATACTGTCTTGAGTGCCAAGCGCAAAAACAGGAAGCTGATCTCCATCATCACGAGCGGAAACGACTATCTTCCGCCCGCAGAGGACGCGCTGTTGGAACCGATGTACATCCTGCCGGATAAAAGCCGGAAATACCTGTGGACCTACGCCGCCCTCGCCTATGAAACAGTCATCGATGACTCAGACTCTTTCACCTACTATGTCAGGCCGGAATATTACCACATCCCTGTCAGTGAAATCCGATACTTTGCCTCCGAGGGAAGGCGCACCCACATTGTTTCCGCCAGCCGCCGCGATACGTTTTACCAGAAGCTTGACCTGGTGGAAACACGAATCCGCCAGAAGGACTGCCAATTTCTGCGCATCCACAAATCATATCTGGTCAACGCAGGCTGCATTTCCGGTTACAGCCGCAATTATGTAATGCTGACCACCGGTGAGCGCCTGCGCATCAGCAGATATGAATACTACAAATCCCTCAACGCTCACCTGCAGGATTTGAGAAACCCGAGAATTGAACACTTTCAGCACTATTCGGGGTAGTGACAGCATTCATCTCCACAAGGGTGTTTCCAAAACTGTCTGACGTCAGATAGGCATTGTCAAGTCCGCACCATCCGTTTCCCGGCAGATTGCTTCTATTATAAATGGCAATCACCTGATGCTTGAGCAGACCAGATGGCAGGATAGCATTCTTACTGTCCTTGCCGTCCTCCACATATCCGATGCGCGTGATTCCCTCCGGCAGACTGATCGTGACCAGATTCGCAGCATTTCCCGTGCGAAGCGCTTCCTGCAGTTCTTCGACGTATACAATCATATCCTTTGTCGTCATTTTGTGTACAAGCTCAGGCGCCGAGCTGCTCAACCCTGTCACGTAGAGACCGCCTGCCTTTTCAAGCTCCGCAAGGGTATCCACATCAAAGGAAGTGTTCACATTCATCGGAACATAGCTTCCATCATAGGCATACTCCACCGCACTCACACGCGTATTCTGAAATGTCAGGGCAAACGTATTGTACTCTGGCAGATAGGACTGGAATGTCATGACATAGGGACACAGGTAACTCGTGAGCCAGCAGTTCCTCACAATCAATGATGCCTCTCCGCTCATCTCCTCCGTAATCGGATCGTGCATGAAGATACAGCTGCCGCCTCCCATGGAGACCAGCTCGCAATTTTCAAAACAGATCGTACCGCCGCCTCTGGTGCCAATGCCCGCGGCATGATTATTCTCAGAAATAATGCGGCAGTTCGCAAAACGAATCGTTCTGCCATACAGGAAATCCGAATCGATGTGTACCGCGTAGCCTCTGTAATTTTTCTGCCTGTCCCAGCTGTCCCCGACCAGCTCCGAGTTGATCTTCGCGATCTCCTCCTCAGTGAGGACTACCTGACCGACGCCGCTGCTCTTCCCATATATCGTCAGATTTGAAATCGTGCCCGCCGCCGCGGTGAGGGGCGCTGTGCGGTAGGAGATCGTATCATACTGGAGAACACAGAGCTCTTTGCTGGTTCCGGTAATGTTGACTTCCTTTCCGACGATCTGCACAGCTTCGTTGTAGACACCGGGGCAGACGATCAGCGTATCACCGTCTGATGCGTAGTCCACGCCTTCCTGTATCGTCGCAAAATCCCCCGTGCCATCCTGTGCGATAATGTATTGATGCGCTGTCTGTCTGTGCCCTATGCCAGGCGCTTTGTCCTGCGCCGGAACTGCCCTGGGTGCAGGTTCAGACAGCTCAGCCGCATTGGCTGTGAACCCCAGAAGTCCTGCCGTCAAAATGCCGGTAACGGCAATCGCAAGCCTCAGGCCGATACAGAGATGCTTTCTGCTGATATTGATACTGCTTTTGTTTTTTCCATGAATCTGTCCTACATACATAACTCTATATCCTTTGTTTTCTCTCATCTTTTTTTGACACATGGGAAGTATAGCGCATATGCACCCGCTTGTCAAGAACTTTTGTTCCTTATTTTCTTATTACCATCTTTTTGTCACACCTTTTTTACCGCACACTTCCGATGATATCCTGCAGGTTCTTAATATCATACTGCCGCATATACGCCTCGATGCCCTTTACAACCTCCACTGTCGTGTAGGGATTGACAAAGTTCATCGCACCGACAGCGACTCCTGTGGCGCCCGCAAGCATAAACTCGATCGCATCCTCCGCACTTGCGATGCCGCCCATGCCAATAACCGGAATCTTCACGGCATTTGCAGCCTGATAGACCATGCGCACCGCGACCGGCTTGATCGCAGGTCCGGAAAGTCCCCCTGTCTTGTTCGCCAGCGCAAAAGTTCTCCTGTGAATGTCAATCTTCATGCCTGTGATCGTATTAATCAATGAGACCGCATCGCTTCCGCCAGCCTCCGCCGCCCTTGCCATCTCTGTGATATCCGTGACATTCGGTGACAATTTCATGATGATCGGCTGCTTTGCCTTTGCCTTGATTTCCTTCGTAATGTCATACAGACATTTCGGATCTTGTCCAAAGGCAATCCCGCCGTGCTTCACATTTGGGCAGGACACATTGATCTCAAGCATATCCACCGGCTGCTCTGCCAGTTTTTCCACCACTTCGACATAATCCGATACCGTGCGCCCGCAGACATTGACAATGATCCTCGTGTCATACTGCCTTAAAAACGGTATATCCCTCTCGATCAGTACGTCTACTCCGGGGTTCTGCAGCCCGATCGCATTGAGCATTCCCCCGTATGTCTCCTGCACGCGCGGCGTCGGATTCCCGTCCCACGGCACATTGGCGACACCCTTTGTGACAACGGCGCCAAGACTGTTCAAATCGACAAATTCAGAGTACTCCATACCGGAACCAAACGTTCCTGACGCTGTCATCACCGGATTCTTGAATGTAACGCCCGCTATCGTTATCTTTGTATCTATCATATTGATTTCCCTCCCTGCTGCCATCTAAGGCCACCCACACCTTCTCCTGACTGCCGCGTTCTGCGGGCTGCACTGTCACCCGACTATATTTCCACATCTTCTGCGGCATACACCGGTCCATCCGTGCAGATTCTCGCGTTGTTGACATGGGAATGCGAATCCACCTTCCCTGTCCTGACAACACACCCGAGACATGCGCCGACACCGCAGGCCATCCGCTCCTCCAGTGAGATATACGCCTCGATACCTTTCCCAGCGGCATACTTCTTGATCGCCCGAAGCATCGGCATCGGACCGCAGGCAAAGATCACATCCGCCTCCAGCGCCTCCTCCTCTATGACGTCCATGACTGTTCCCTTCGTGCCGACGCTGCCATCCTCCGTCGCGATATGAACCGACGCATACTTCGCCAGGTCCTCCGCCAGGAAAAGCTCCCTGTCCCGATAGCCGGCAATCACATCGACAGACACCGCACCCTTAACTGCCTTCGCGGCCGCGAGCATGGGCGGAATCCCGATACCGCCGCCCATCAGAAAAAGGCGTTTTCCCTCTGCTTTTTCCAGCGGAAAACCATTTCCGAGCGCCCCGAGAATATCCACCCGATGGCCTGTCTTGTATCCTGAAAACTCTGCTGTCCCCTTTCCTGCCACGCGATACACAATGCGCAGTCTGCCGTTTGCGGCATCCGTCTCGCAGACGCTGATCGGACGCGGCAGAAGCGCTGACTTGTCCTGTGTGTATACGCTGATAAACTGCCCAGGCTTTACCTGCACGGCCAGCGTCGTATTGATCCACATGTCGTAAATCCCCGGCGCGATCTGCTGCTGCTTGTAAACTGTGGCGGCCTCTTTTTTTTTCTGTTCCATATGCATCTTCTCCTTCTTATCGATACCACAATACCTTTATCATAAATCTAAAACACGGGGATTGTCAACACATCGCGAAACAACTTAATCAAACTTAATCAAAACAAATACTTCCATTTTTCAATATGATACACCAGTTTACAACTTTTAAAATTTCAGGCGCCACCGCAAGGATGACGCCTGAATCCATGTTATGCCAAAAATGTTTTCACCTGCTCATATACGCCCTTCGCGTCGAGCTTGTACTTCTCTACCAGTGCCGCCGCGGAGCCGGACTCTCCGAAGGTATCCTGCATACCGATCTTGCATACAGGCACCGGATATGACTTGCAGAGCGCATCGCACACTGCGCTTCCCAGTCCGCCGATCACCGAATGCTCCTCCGCTGTGACAACCTTGCCAGTCTTTTTCGCAGAGTTGATGATGATCTCCTCATCGAGCGGCTTGATCGTGCAGATATTGATTACCTCCGCGCTGATGCCGTCCTTTGCGAGCATCTCGGCTGCACCGAGTGCAGAGTCCACACAGATACCAGTTGCCACGATCGTGACATCTGTACCCTCTCTCACAATCGTCCCTTTTCCGATCTCAAACTTGTAATCCGGTCTGTCATTGATGACGGGAACAGCCGCGCGTCCAAAGCGTATGTACACAGGTCCTTCGTACTCTACCGCCGCGCGCACTGCCGCCTTTGCCTCGACATCGTCTGCCGGGCACATGACTACCATGCCGGGAATCGTGCGCATCAGGGCGATATCCTCATTGCACTGATGGGAAGCGCCGTCCTCCCCGACCGTGATGCCTGCATGTGTCGCACCGATCTTTACATTCAGGTGCGGGTAGCCAATCGAGTTTCTCACCTGCTCAAAAGCGCGCCCCGCAGCAAACATTGCAAAGGAACTCATAAACGGTATCTTTCCGGTTAGCGACAATCCTGCTGCGATACCTGTCATGTTGCACTCCGCGATACCACAGTCGATATGTCTCTCTGGGAACGCCTTTTTAAACACACCTGTCTTGGTCGCCGCCGCAAGGTCAGCGTCGAGAACAACTAAATTCGGGTTTTCTTTACCTATTTCAACGAGAGCATTGCCATAGCTCTCCCTTGTTGCTATCTTTTTAATATCCGCCATTTTTATCTCCCTTCCGCGCCTACGCTAACTGCTGTGCGATCTTCTCTAAATCTGCCATCGCGACTGCGTACTCCTCATCGTTTGGAGCCTTGCCATGCCAGTCCACGTTTCCTTCCATGAACGATACGCCCTTGCCCTTTAATGAATGAGCGATGATCGCTGTCGGCATGCCTTTTGTCTCCCTCGCCTCCTTAAATGCTGCGCGAATCTTGTCGAAATCGTGCGCATCGTCCAGATTGATCACATGGAAGTTAAACGCTTCGAACTTCTTGTCAATCGGGTATGGCGAACATACATCCTCGATCTTTCCATCAATCTGCAGGCCGTTGTTGTCCACGATCACACAGAGATTGTCAAGCTTTCTGTGCCCTGCAAACATGGAAGCCTCCCAGACCTGTCCTTCCTCGATCTCGCCGTCGCCCAGCAGGGTGTACACTCTAAAGTCAGCGTTTGACATCTTTGCGCCGAGCGCCATGCCACACGCCACAGAGATTCCCTGTCCGAGAGAACCAGAGGACATATCGACGCCCGGAACATGCTGCATACAGGGATGTCCCTGCAGATAGGAGCCGAGCTTTCTAAGTGTCTTTAGATCCTCAACCGGAAAATATCCGCGGTTCGCAAGCGTCGAGTACAGTCCCGGCGCCGTGTGTCCCTTTGATAAGACGAAGCGGTCTCTGTCCGCCTTCTTCGGTTCCTTGGGATCAATATTCATCTCCTCGAAATAAAGAAACGTATAGATATCCGCCGCCGATAACGATCCGCCCGGATGTCCTGCCTTTGCCGCATGAACACCTGTGACGATACCTTTACGAACTTCATTTGCCATCCTTTGAAGCTCCAAATTTGTCATTATTTTCTCCTCCATTTTAACTTTATTCTACAACGGTGTTATACCAAATGATGCCTTCCTCTTCCAGTTCTTCCTCGAACTTAATCTACTCTAATATATCACAAAACGCGCTGTCCGTAAATGCACAAACTTGAAATGATTACCTTACAAATTTTACATTTTGTTGCCATAGTACGCGTTTGCGCCGTGTTTTCTGTAATAGTGCTTGTCCTGAATGCGCTGCGGCGCGGGTTCCACATCCTTGTTTAGCTGCTCTGTAAAGAGTGCCATCTTCGCGACCTCCTCAAGCACCACCGCGTTGTGCACCGCTTCTTTCGCGTCCTTGCCCCACGCAAACGGACCGTGATTCTTGCAGAGCACTGCCGGAACTGCCATCACATCCCTGTCCCTGAAAGTCTCTACGATCAACGCCCCTGTGTTCTTCTCATATCCCTCGTCAATCTCCTCCTGCGTGAGCACGCGCGCGCATGGAATCTCCCCGTACATATAATCCGCGTGTGTCGTTCCATAGCAGGGAATGCTCCTGCCGGACTGCGCCCAGCTCGTCGCATAGGTACTGTGGGTATGTACGATACCGCCAATCTCCGGAAACGCCTTGTAGAGCTCCAGATGTGTCGGTGTGTCAGACGACGGGTTATATTTTCCCTCCACCTTATTTCCATTTAAGTCCATCACAACCATGTCCTCCGGCTTTAACAGATCGTAGTCAACGCCGCTCGGCTTGATGACAAACAATCCGCTCTCCCGGTCAATCGCACTCACGTTCCCCCATGTGAACGTGACCAGACCATACTTCGGCAAATCCATATTTGCCTCATATACCTTTTTCTTTAATTCCTCTAACATCTTAATCACCATGCTCCTTTCTGAACCTGCAAATTTCTAACAATGGGATGTTTTTTCAGTCTGTTTCTGTAAATGACCTGACAAACGGAAACTGTTCTTCCTCCATTTGCGCATACACCTTTTCAAAAGCCTTTCGCACGCCCTCCGCCATTTCCGGAATAAAAATATCCTCAAAGTTCGCGCTCACCAAAATCGCCGTTCCGTCATTATTCGTATCGCAAGCCCAGCACTTATTATCCCGCATATAAAGCCGGATATTGTCATCGGATAAGTCGTCGTCCGTGGCAACCACAATATGATACCGCGCAACACCATCCATCAGATAATCGCAGTTGAGTTCTATCCGTATCGTGTAATAAGGGTATTCAAAATTTATCTTCTGATAAAACTCCTGCAACATGCAGTCTACATTTTTACGATAGAAATAATAGTGCGCCGTCCACGCCGTCTCAAACAGCCCGTTAAAGTTCTCCAGTATGTATTGAGCCACCTTTTTAGTCTGCTCCAGATTTTCGCGCTTCAGATTCCAAGCCACGATTTCTAACGTAAACTCCCGCTTGAGATACGTCGTATCCAATGCAAACGGAATGCCCAGCTTCGGCTCGTCCCAACTATCCTTCATGTCCTCTTCCTTAAAATCAATCAATTTATCCCAGTCCAATTCATACCCCATAGCTGTATTCTCCTTTCACGAAAACGCACACATTGCGTTTTCGTACAGCGTCCTTTGCAGCCCATTCCCGAAAGAACGCCGCACTTTGCGTTCTTTCCGCATGTGAAGTACTTCTTAGTTAGCGTCTTTTGCTAACTTAGACGTACTTCACATGCTATCAACCGCCGCGCGCTCGATCGCAAGCCCTTTCTTGTAACGCTCGATGAAAGTCTCGAATCCTGCCACATCCTCTGCGTCGGGCTCCACGCGCACAGACTCCTGCCCCGCAAATACCCTTCTGTTCAGGTAATCGCCAAGCGACTCGTCTGCGCCTTTTTTCATCATGTAGTTCGCAAGCACCGCAATGCCCCACGCGCCGCCTTCGCCCGCTGTTTTCATCACCGAAACAGGCACGTTTACCGCCGCCGCCACGACTTTCTGCCCGACGCCCTCCGTCTTGAACAGTCCGCCGTGTCCGAGAAGCTCGTCAAGTTTGACGTTCTCCTGCTTAAATAAGATATCCATACCGATCTTGATCGCGCCAAGCGCCGTGAACAAATTGACGCGCATGAAATTCGCCAGATTAAACTTCGCGTCGGGAGTCCGCACAAAAAGCGGCCGCCCCTCCTCAAATCCTGTCACATGCTCGCCTGAGAAGTAGCCGTATGCCAGAAGCCCGCCGCAGTCCGCGTCACCCTCGAGCGCCTTCCTGTAAAGCGTTCCATAGAGCTCATTCATGTCCACCTTCTGTCCCATCGTCTCCTGAAATTCCCTGAACAGGTTTACCCACGCATTCAAATCCGAGGTACAGTTGTTGCAGTGCACCATCGCCACAAGGCTTCCGTCCGGCGTCGTCACCAGATCAAGCGCATCATAAGATTTCGACAGATCTTTCTCGAGCACCGCCATCGCAAACACAGATGTACCCGCCGAAATATTTCCGGTGCGCTGCGCCACACTGTTTGTCGCCACCATGCCAGTGCCCGCGTCACCCTCGGGAGGACACATGGGAATGCCCGCCTGCAGCGTGCCGGTCACATCGAGAAGCTTTGCGCCCGCCTCTGTCAATGCGCCTGCCCTGTCACCGGAAACCAGCACCCCGGGCATGATATCCGCTAGCTTCCATGAGAAATTCTTATCTGCGACAAGCTCATCAAACTGTCTGATCATGCGCTCGTTAAAGCGTTTTGTACTGATATCGATCGGAAACATGCCGGACGCCTCGCCGACGCCAAGCACCTTCTCGCCGCTTAACTGCCAGTGAATGTAGCCCGCCAGGGTTGTGAAGAAATCAATCCTTCCGACATGCTCCTCGCCGTTCAAGATCGCCTGGTACAGATGCGCGATGCTCCATCTCTGCGGAATGTGATAGTCAAACAGCGCCGTGAGCTTCTCGCTCGCCTCCTGCGTGATCGTATTTCTCCATGTCCTGAATGGCACTAAGAGCTCCCCGTCCCTGTCAAATGCCATATACCCGTGCATCATGGCACTGAATCCGAGCGAGCCGAGCGTCCTTATCTGCGTCCCGTATTTCTCCTGTACAGACCTTGCCAGATCCTGATAGCAGTCCTGAAGCCCTTTCCAGATCGCATCAAGGCTGTAGGTCCAGACATTGTCTACCAGCTGATTCTCCCAATCATGATTTCCGCTGGCGAGCACCTCATGGTTCTCATCGATCAATACCGCCTTGATTCTGGTCGAGCCAAGCTCAATCCCCAGTGCAGTCCTGCCGTTTTCAATCGCATTTTTTGCATCAAGTCCCATAAATTCATAACCTCCTGTTTCATAGCATTGCCAAGCCGCATTGTGACAGTCTCATATCCAAACCATCACATCTATATATCGTCATTATAGCAATAAGCCTGCCGTATTGCAAGCTTATTGTTTATCCAGCTCTAAAATATTTTAGTCTCCGCATTAACAATACGTGAAACTCGTCCTTCCAAACCGAATCCGGTCTCCCGCCTCCAGCACCACCGACTGATTGACTGCCAGGAGCACTCCATTTCGCACTGTCCCATTCGTCGAGTTGAGATCGCGGAGGCAGACTCTGCCATCGTGTTCTTCAAATCGCGCGTGCATCTTGCTGACAGCCGAGTCATTGATCACAAAGTCCACCACACTGGCCAGCTTTCCGACTGTCATGGGAAGTCTGTCCAAAGAAATATTGACGTCCCTTCCATTCAAGCGGCCGCACAGCATCCGCTCCTCCACAACACTCTCCCCCAGATACATCGTCTCACTATGCTCCCGCTGATCACGGCGATTCCCACCCAGAGTATCACCTGTCATGCCACGCGGCTGATCTGTATGCCGCGGGCATTGGTCCTGCTGATATATATCAAAGCGAATGCTGTCCGGCTGATCTGCATCAAAACGAAAGCTATCGCATTCATATCCGACTGCTGTATCATATCGGATGTCACCACAGTCCTCGTCCTCCTCTGATAGTCTGTCCACACTGTCCCGCTGTCTCTTTTTGATATAGCATGAGAAAAATAATATAGCTGCCACAACTGCCATCCCCGTCGCCCCATACAGGTACAGCTCGCTGTTCCCGCCAAGCCGAAAGGAATGTATCATGCGCGCGCCCAGTATGATCGCCCCGGAACAGAGCGACACAAACGTGCAGAAAATCCCTCCGATCAGATCACTGATACCGTTTGATTTCCTCCCGGACTTATCCCCTGATGATTCTTCCTCTTTCTGCTCATATTTCTGCTCAAAGTCATTCATTTCGAAACAGTCATCCGGCTCCATTCTGTCATTGATTTTTATTGGAGATTTCGAAGCTATTGGAGATATCTGTGTGATATCTGCGTCCCTGTGCGCCGTATCGACAATCACATGTTCCATCATACTTCCAATCTCGCTAATAACGTAGTTGGGATTTCTCGTGTAGCGATAAATCCGATAGCCCAACATCACAGCACGCTCGTCTGTGTGATCAATTCTGGTGAGAAGCTCGTCGACAAATTCCATAAAGGATATCCGCACATCCCCCTCATAATCCGGATAGCAGACAAAATACGGCTCCATCCTCTCCACGTCAATATAAATAAATTCCGGCTGAATGATCATCTGAGTCCCGTCCAGCAGATATTCTTCCAGCCTGTCGAACACGCTCACACAGCCTGACAGCAAATGTCTCAGCTCATCATATCGGATTTCCGATTTGTCATAAAGCCTGTCCAGCGACTGCAGGGAATTGATCTCATAGTAATACCTGCTCTCCCCGTTGACCAGCCGGTGCGTGACAGGCAGTAGTCCCGGAATGTGGTTTTCCAGAAGCATCCTGGTCCGGTAATCATCGCTTTTCCCTCCGCTCTCCTTTCCAAAAAAACTGCATCTGCTCAATATCATGTAATTGTGATTCATGCTCCTCTCGAAGCTGATCTCAGGCATATTCTCTCTCATGCCAATCCTCCAGATTTTTCAAAATATCAATCCATTTAATATTCTGCAGTCGCGGATTGTCCTTGCTGGCCGAAGCCGCCTCGCTCTCCTGCTGATATCGAGCGTCATATCAATCCCCGACACATACTCTCCAAGCCATGTGACAAACGGCATATTGACAGTACAGTGATATGTCACGGTCACACTCCCCGCGTCGACTGTGACATCATAGCTGAAATCACGCATGGCAAACAGCTTCCCCTCGACGAGCCTTGCCGCAGCTGTGCGCGCCGCCGACTCCGCTTCCCCCGCCGTCCTGAAATGACTGCTCGTTCCCCGAAGCGCCGCCTCATATGCACTGTGCTCCATGACACACCTGTCATAACTGTAAAACGCCAGAAAAATCATCATCACTGTAAAGAGCATTACGACTGGCAGGAGCAGCGCTGCCTCCACCGTAAAATACGCTGCCTCAGATCGTCTGTTTACAAAAAAACGCATACTGCATACCCCACAAATATTGCAGGCAGAAACGGAAGCCGCGTCTGCCTGCCCCCTTTTCTAAATATCAGCACCACAATTGCCGCCGCGGCCATCAGAAAGGACGCGGTAAACACCACCAGGAGACATTTGCGCGCCCCCAGCGCTATCCCCACCGCGGCAATCACAATGCCGTCCCCTCTGCCGATCTGTTCCCTTGTCGCGATCGACACGCCGATCGCGCAGAGTCCGATGCTCAGTCCTCCCACTGCATCGACTACGCCAAACTCCTGTTTTAAGGGAATCACCGCGCAGCACACGAGCAGTATAATGAGAAGCTGTACCCTGCTGATCTGTCTTTTCCTGATATCCACGATTCCTGCCGCCAACAGCAGTATTCCAATTGCGACCATTAATAGTTGGTATAGCGTCAACTGAATCCCTCCATTCATATCCCGACTCCTATTCTCTCTTTCAATGTATTACAAAATATGTTATAGCCTGTAATAATATCATCATCCACACTTGTTGCACGCGCCTCTGCCGCCAGCCTCCGATATTGGCACAGCCATGACAGTCCGCTTTAATCCACTGCACCCCAGCGTCGAGTGATACCTGTTTCCAAAGCTGGTAATGTAAACCGTATTCCCGCAGGAATCCCCACATTCCTCACAGGGGTAATATCTGCTGCCGTCCTCATTTCTCCGGGTATCCAGAAAGCTCTTGTCTACGGCCACAATGGAAAGCTTTAAATAGCTGCACGCTCTCGAGCGGTGGTACACGCTCCCATCCGGTGTCATATACACAATCTCCTCATTTGCGGCGCTGCCGCCTGCACTGCCGGAAGCATTGTCATATCCCGTCCATGCTCTCGTGCGCATTCTGCTGTACATCACGCGCTGCCGATATCCGACGACTGCTGCCGGCGGCGCTATGCGGTACTCGGCGACCAGATCGATGCAGTCATCCTCCTGCATCACCGAGGAGCGCAGCCATGAAATAGACGCGGCGCCTCCTGCGAGCGGCGAATTGTCCAGATACGATGTTCCCAGCCTCGTCCGCACATTCCCGGCCGCATACAAATACGTCAGTCCGAGCGATTCCGCTGCCCCTGCCGCATCTGTGCGAATCTGGCGGTACTCATAGCCATACACCGCCATCTGCTTTGCCGTATCGTGCATCGCAGCGCTCATGTTTCCCTGCAGCCGGTAGATCTCCACGATCGATATGATATTTAGAAACGCAAACAGAAAAAACGGCAGGACGAAACACGCTTCCACAGTCATACTTGCCTTTTGCCCCCTCCGTAAACGCATGTCAGAGGAGCAGAAGGACATTCTTTTTAACGCCCAGACAGAAAACTGTATGCATTGTTTTATGGAAAGCAAGTTCTCTCCCTTCTTATCTTTATTATCTTTAATCTCTTCTATATGTTCCGTATATTGTTTTCTGTCCTGCATCCAAAAGAACATCCGTCCACTCCTCTGTTTTCTACTCATAACACATCGTTTTATCAAACACAAAATCGTGCCCATCCGCGTCTGCAAATCCAAAACTGACTTTCATATAGTCCATGCACTGGTCAATCCGAAAGCGCTCGTTGCCGGCGGTCTGTCTGAGGTCCATCTCCACGATATCAAGGCTCCTCGCCGCTTTGGTATTCCTGTCCATCAATCCCATCAGCACCCGCAGATAATCCTGATAGGACAATCCTGCCGTTTTCTTCCCACCGCCGTTCGGTATATTTCCTGTAAAAAGATCAAGGATACTGGTATTCCATTCGCCGCTTCCCTTGATCAGCGGAACCCTTCCGCCCCCCAAAAGCTGCCGCATATCCGACACGGTTTCCATCAGAGCCCACACGCCCAGAATGATTGCCTTCAACAGATCAGTCAGCTCCGGCGACAACAGGAGCAGACTGATGACTGCCGCGACCAGCTCCGCCTGTGACTGCTTCGAGGAATCCGCATAGATACTGGCCAGGTTTGCCGCTGACCGGAGCGCAAACAGTACCTCCACACTGCGCCTCAGATTGCCGGCGTCACTGTTGAAGCCATACAAAATATACTCAATCTGGTACTTTAAGAGACCTGTCTCCTTTGGCTTGATATAATTCCCACACTTTTTCATCAGATACTCACCGTAGATCAGCTCATCTGCCAATCCATCCGGCCTGTCAATCCCTTCGTGCAGTCCGATGCCCTTGTTGATCGCCCCGGCTTTTTTTCGCATTGAGAAATATGACGCTGTATCCATCACGGCATCCGACACCGAGGTGCCGCCCGGAAGCGACAGCGCCAAGATTTCCCCGCCGACGATCTCGTCAAATGTGCCTGAAACCTTCGGATAAGAGTAGCCTTCCTCACTCTCCGCCCCAAACTCCTCAATCCCTTTCTCCTTCAGGTTTTCCTCAAACTCCTGCCTCTGTTCTGCGACAGCTCCCGCGACATCCTGCCCGGTCAGTCCTTTGCTGCTCACCTGATCCATATGTTCCCGCACGCCCGATATGATATCGCCGCCGTAGACAGCCTTCATGTAATTCACCGCCTGCGCCTTCCAGACCATGCATTCATCGTCCCCCGCACAGGATACCTCCGAGATCTCAAGATAGGGGTTTTGCAGCTTCAATAAATTATATTCCAATGGCATCACAAGCCCTTTGTCGGGAGTCATATTGTAACTCATGTAATCCGACAGGCGTCCCTCAACCATACCGATACCGCCGCTGGCGCCGCCATAGGAGGAATCCACGAAGAACAGATCATACTGATTTAAGATCTCCCTGTTGTACTCGGCAAACACCGAATCCAGTCCCAGATCTGCCACAAGCTCCGCCTGCGCCCTTACGGCGCCTATCGCCGCGCCTTCGATAAAAACGAAGAGCAGCGACAGGATGATGCCAAAAACAAGGGAAAGATATACTGTCAGATACGCATTATATCTTGTTTGCATTGTCTGTTACCTTCTTGAGTATCTTCTCCACCAGCGACTTGATGCTGTCCTTAAAAATTGCGACAAGCGCTACAAGCACCACGATAATCAATACAATCTCAACTGTTCCCATTCCTTCTTCTTCTTTCATAAAGCTTCTTAAATTTCTCATCATTTTTTCTCCTCTTTTCTTCATAATAAAATTTAAAAATATGTCTTAAACGCCGGCACCATGATAATGATCATTGTAATCCCCAAAAGCATCATCATAGGCACGAGCAGCTTTGTTCCTGCCTTTTCGCCCAGCTTTCGCGCTGTGTGTTTGCGCTCCGCAAAGGCATCGGCTGCCTCCTCCTTCAGTAAAAGCGGCAGGTTGGCGGCGCCTTTTCTGATGTTCTGCGACAGCATGGCGGACAGCTTCATATAGCCGGGTATCCGGCACCGTCTCCCAAACCGTTCGTAGGCCTTTGCCTGCACGACGCCGCTCTCCATCTCGTAGATTGTCAGGAGCATCTCCTCGTAGGCATACCGCCTGCTGCCGCCCTCCTCACGGCGCCGTTTGTAGTCCCTCGCAATCTTATTCCATGCATTCGGAACCGTCATGCCGGCGCCGAGCAGCAGCGCCAGAGAACTGACAATCTCAGGATAATCCATGCGCATCTGTTCTTCCCTGTCCACAACCTGTCTGTGTAGATCTCTGTCCCTGCTGTAATAGATGAAACAGGCAAGAACCGGAGTCGCCGCCAGAAACAGCAATCCCCTGCAGCTTCTCTTATAGCTCCAGCGCAGGCTCTTGTCCCCGCTTTGTGATGGGAGCGTCATATTCTGCTGCGTGCGGCTTTCCTCCTCCAGTCCGGCAATCTGTCCGGCAAGGCGTTCCGCTCTTCCGGGCTGTACCGCCTTGCTGTATATCCTGACAGTCATATCGCGCTCCATCTCATAGTTTTCGCAGGACAGCACAGCCGTCAGTTCCATCAGGACTGGCGCCGCCAGTGTATCCTGCACGAGCTTCCCTGTGTAATCCATGTAAGCCTCATCCGTGCGCCACTCCACCGTAAATGGATACCCCTCCACACTGTCTGCCAGGTGCATATCGTACTCTATTCTGTCCAGACTCTCGTTGGAGCCGAGAATCAACAGTTCGAGAGCGTCCATGGCCCCGTCTGACAGCTCAGTCAGTTCTTCCTGCGTAAAACTTTTTTCTGACAGCGTAACCGGAATATCATAGCTGCACTCCCCGTCATCCGCCACAAGCGTGACGCTTCTCTTTCCGCCTCCATACGCATTGCGCGCCAGCCGGTTATCCACAATCTTTGTCTCCATTCCGTCCTTAATCCACAAGCCAACGGACATAACCACACCGCAGACCACGATCAGGCTGCACACAGACAGCTTCTGAATCACATACTCTTTCTGCCGCTTTGGCGTATTGCCCGCGGGCTCCAAAGTCTGCAAATCCTCTGACACCGCACTGTTGTACAGGATTTTGTCCGGCTTTTTGGGCATTGCCGCTAGGCGGGCGTACAGCCACCCTGCAAACCGATCACCCACTGATATCACCTCCTTTTTTATAATAAATTGTTTCTGCGGCCTGATCTCACACATCGATATTTAATATTTTGTCCGAAAGCCGACACGCCACGACATAGACAGCAAGCGATCCGGTCATCAGAATCCAGCCAGCCAGATTGTGATACAGGCTCTCAAAATACCCTTTTGTGGTCAGCGAGATATAGAAAATGATAAAAAACGGAATATAGCGCATAATCTGCTGTTCGAGTCTTTTTTCACTCACCACTGTCTCAATCTCACGCCGGATCTCCTGTTTATCTCCAATGATATCCGCTGTATTTGCGATAATGCCGCGCATATCGCCTCCACCTCTCTTTGCGATCTGAAAGATATCCGCAAAATCCCTGATATCCTGCACACCGCTTCTGTCCGCAAGGTTTGAGAGCGCATGTTCCAGCTGTACATTGTTGCTCAATTTGCGAAAGATCAGCCGCAGCTCCTTTGCCATCACGGACTCCTTCCCATACAGCAGCACGATGTCACGATACGACTCCTGAAATGCGTTCTCAACACTGTAGCCTGCCTGCAGATTTGACGAGACACTCAGAATCGTCTCGCGAAATTCTATTTCAAGCTTTCTCTTCCTCTTCTGGCACTCCGATGCGCCCCTGCCCTTAAACGACCAGACCACGAACGGCATCAATAGCAGCCACGCGATCACGCTGTCGTAAAAAAGCCAGCCGACCATCGCCATAAACACACCTCCCGCCAGGAGATGCAGCGCGATCTCGTGTCCGGAAAATATGTATCTCGTGTAATCCGTCTCGGGTGGCAGCCGCCCCCTTGCGATTGTCTTATCATCCCTGTTTCTCTTCATATCGTCCTCCCTTCCTCCGCTATGCTATCCCTGCGGAACACAGCTTTCCCGTATGCGTCAGCTCTCCTGTCTTCACAAACGTGCCCAATACCCTGCCGCGCTCCTCTCCGGTCTCCTGAAACTGATACAGCGGCGCAGTGAGAATCTCCCCGTCCTCATAGCCCAGTATCTCCACGATCTCAAGAACGCGCCGTGACTTGTCGCGCAGCCGCCCAAGATGCACGATAATATCCACACCTGACGCGATCTGCCTCCTCACCGCCGCGAGCGGAAGGTCCATGCCCATCAGCACCATTGTCTCGAGTCGCGTCAGCATATCGTTTGACGAGTTTGCGTGTCCGGTTGACAGACTTCCGTCATGTCCGGTATTCAGAGCCTGCAGCATGTCAATCGCCTCACTGCCCCGCACTTCCCCGACGATAATTCTGTCCGGCCTCATGCGGAGCGACGACTTGATCAGATCGCGTATCGTGATCTCCCGCGCGCCGTCCATGTTGGCATTTCTCGTCTCAAGCCGCACCAGATTGGGAATGCCCTGCAGCTGCAGCTCCGCAGAGTCCTCAATCGTGATGATGCGCTCCGTCTTTGGAATATAATGTGACAATGCATTGAGAAATGTCGTTTTTCCAGAGCCGGTGCCGCCGCTGATAAAAATGTTGTACCCTGCGGCGACAAGCTTTTCCAGAAAATCTGCCGCCTGCCGTGTGATCGACTCAAAGCTGATCAAATCCTCCATAGAGATCGGATGGTCCGGAAAACGCCGTATCGTGATGATCGGTCCGTTTAATGCAACCGGTGATAACACAATGTTTACGCGCGAGCCATTTTCAAGCCTTGCATCGGCAATCGGCAATGCCTCGTTGACGACTCTGTTGCACCGCGCCACGATCTGCTGTATCACGTTTTCGAGCTTTTCCCGCGTTTCAAAGCGTTTGTCCCACTCATAGATGCGCCCTGCCTTCTCGACAAAGATGTTTTCCGTCCCATTGACCATGATTTCCGTCACCTCATCGCAGTCCACCAGCTCCTGCAGCACATCCATTTTCCTGATCGAGTGAAATACACTCTTTCCGAGCTCCTGACGCTGTGACAGGGACAGGGCGTACTTTCTGCCCATCTGTATAATCAACGCATCGATGATCTCCTGAATCTCGGCATCCTCCATCTCCCTCGACAAATCAATCTGCTGCCTGACGCGATCACTGATATATTCTCTGCATTCCATATATTTCTGCGATTCAAAACCTTCACTCACGTTTCACCCAGCACTCCTCTCATGCAGCTTCCGACAGACGACGCCGTCAGATCTTCCAGATTTTCACAGTGTTTTTCCCAGTTGGCCGGAAGCTCAAACTCCACCGTATGCGCGAGAATCCTGTCATACTCCTTGGCCTGCATCAGACGCCTGAAATGGGACGACATCGCCCGCCCATACACACTGGTGCCATCTGTCAGCAGATACACAGCATCACTGTTCTCCAACAGGTCATAAAACCCCTGGCACGCCTCTGACAAATCCATCACAATGTACGTATAATCACTGCTGTACTGCAACAGCTTCATGACAGTCTCCCAATCCTTCCTGCTGATGCCCACCAGATCGGCATAGTCCAGCGCCGGAGGCAGATAATCAACGCCATGGATACAGCGCTTGAGGCTGTCCAGCTTGTACAGAAGCTTGTCTGAGTGGTTCAGCACGAAATACATAAAATCCGTCACATCGGAATCATAGCTGGTCCGCAGAAGCTCCTCAAAGCCCGTAAACGGCATCATGCTCACATACAGCACCTGATGTCCTCTCTCCGCAAGCACCTGCGCCGCTCCAAGCGCCGCCACACTCTGCCCCCTGTGCCGTGCTGCTGAATAAAAGCTGATGAGCCTTGTCTGATTCTTCCCGCGCCGCTCCACACATCCACAATTTTCGTCCCGTGCAAACTCCTCAAGCACCTGTGCAATCATGCACTCCATGGACTGATACTTTGCGACCATGCTGTACCCTGTAATCCCCTTATACCCGTCCTCCTGCAGGATATAAATCTTTGACGCGTTCACCTTCGCAACATTCGCATCATAACTATCCTCCCCCACAAGCAGTATCTCAAACGGCGTTTCCAGGCTGGCTTCCAGCGCCCTGCCCACAGTGTCAAAGATTAAGATCTCAAAGTCTGCCGGATTCCTTTTCTGCAGATACGCCTGCAGCATCCTCAGATAACTGCTGTCACTGTCACAAATCGCAAGCTGTCTCTCCTTCATATATTCCCACTCCCTATGCTCTCCGCTATACTCCCGCTTTCCCGCCAGACAATCCCCTACGCATAGACACCAACGCACATCAGAATCAAGCTCAAAAATGCCGGGATTGACAGACGCACGACACACCGCTTCTGCTCCTTATTGACCTGATAGGCGTCAACCGCCCCTGTCATGGCTGCCTTTCTGAGATACCGCATCAGATACAGCAGCCGCTCCCTGCTCTCCGCATAGACAATCATCTTCACCGCCGATATTGCCGCTGCGATCGTCATCGTGACCAGCAGATAGTGAATCAATCTGTCTGTGCCCATATAGGGACAATAACATCCCATCATCATAAAGAGCTTGACATCACCTGCCCCCAGCGCTCCCATCAGATAAAAGGGATAAAACGCAACAAAGACGACTGCCGACACGCCGACTGCCTCCACAAGTCCTGCCACTGCACAAGTTCTGTACGCCATCACCAGCCCCGCTGTCATTCCCGCGAGAATACAGACATTTGGTATCCTGTAATAACGCCAGTCCATAAAAATGACAACACAAAACACACCTATGAGGATTCCCATACTTTACGCTTCCTTTCTTAAAATAACAATGAATTTCCCACCGAATCCGGTGAATGATAAACCGTTCGCGACGGAACAAATATGATTATATCGGATTCCCCCAGATTGTCCACTTGAAATGTCAAAATTAGAACAGGAATTTTTTTGTTGTGACATTTCGCCAAACAAGACACGCTATTTTCTTGTCCCTTTGTCGAATATTGTCCCATTTTCTGTGTGAATTATTACATTACGAAATTTTACGAAATTTTGTGTTATGATAGAAAATAATAAAGACTAAAAAATATACATGAAATGATCATGCATATTTTTCCTTTTTTTGGACTATACTGTTTTATATCAATTGTTGAGAAAGGACATCCCTATGAAAACATATTTCAGTCTGAAAGGTATACTTAACCCTGCCGTAAACACCGATTCCCAGCCCCGCACGCCGCGCGACATGCTGCTCGATGATATCCGCAAGACACAATGCGCCCTTGAAATCGCATATTCCGGATTTGACAATGTAACCGATCCCGACCTGATTGACTGTTATATCTATGAAGTCAACTCCGCGCTGAAACGCTATCGCTTTCTATTGCAGCAGGCCGCGCAGATGCAGCTCTATGAGGAGTATCATATGGATTCCCCAGAGTACTGCGACACCAAACCACTTGTACAGCAGCCAATCGCATGAGTGTGGTCAGTGGAGACAGCGCGGGACCTTATATGCGATATCCCCTCGCACCGCCATACTGCGACAGGCTCTCGTTGACATCTGTCCTGTTATACGTGAAGCCCGCATATACGTCCTGTGCATTCTCCATCAGCGGCTGCGACTGGTCCTCCTTGCTTATGGTGTGATACGCGTCCCGCAGCTTTTGAAACATCCCGGTAATCTGGACGAGCTGCTCCGCGCTGATTCCCCGCATATCGTGCGCCAACTCCCTGTCCGCAAACGCATAGATTGCAAATAGATTCCGCGCCAGGTCATAATTGAAATCCAGACTGCCTCTCAGCTCGGATATGCAGTTTCTGGCACACTGCATATCCTTCTTAAATTCCTGTTCACAGCCAATTTCCTGAGCGGTGGCTGCATCCTTCAGATACGTCAGGATCATATCGTACAGAATCACCACCAGCTGTGTCCGGTTTGCCTGCGTGATTCGTCTCGTGAAAATCTGTTTCATTTCCTTCGTCATACCTGTAACCTGACCTTTCTATCTTTATTTATCCGACCTTTATTTATTAACCCTTATATATTGTACCCTTATCCTACCCTTAACCCTAACCTAATCTTAATACCGTTCTATCCTTAGGAACTGTTCAGAAATTACTTGTGACAAGTACGCCGTATAAATGTTCATCTGCAAAGAAGAAAATCGCAGGCATAGCGGGCTATGTCAAGATTTTCTGATGCAGCAGATGGGCATTTAGACAAGTAATTGTCATGAGTAATTTATTAACAGTTCCTTATACCGCTGACTGCCGTATTACTGCAATAACTGTAATACCTGCTGCGGTCTCTCATTCGCCTGCGCGAGCATCGAGGTGGACGCCTGCACCAATACCTGCACGGTCGAGTACTCTGTCATCTCCGCCGCCATATCCACATCCATGATACGGGCGTAAGCAGCGGTGATATTCTCCTCTGTCGTGTCCAGATTGGTGATGGTGTGCTCCAGACGGTTGGAGTATGCGCCGATTCTGGAACGGATCGCGGACAGCTGTACGATCGCGTCGCTCACATCATCGATCGCCAGACGCGCAGACTCCTCTGTGGTAAGATCGACTTTATCCACGCCGAGATTCTCCGCCTTCAACGCCGGAATCTCCAGCTCCATGTACTGCCCCGCGTTCGCGCCAACCTGCACGATCATCGGTCCCATACCGGTCACGTCGATCTTGAGACAATCATCCGCTTTATTGTTTCCTATGGTGTACGCTGTGCGGGTGGTCATTGTCTCTGTGTAGAGATAATTCGCCAGCTCTTTCTGTGTATTCATCACAGCTCCCAGCTCATTGGTATCCTGATAGAGCGAAACCGTCATTGATTTACTTGTAACAGCACCGGTTTTTCCATTGGTTGCATTATATGTCACGGTGAACGACTCCGGAGTCGCGTTCTCATCATACTTGACGCCTGTAATTTCGATCGAACACTGTGGATCACTTTCCTTAAAGAAATCCGCGAAGTCATCCGCCAGTCCCTTGCCGCTGTCCCCTCTGTAGTCTGTGTATATCTCCGTCTGTTCGCCCGCTATCGCTTTTCCAGAAGCGTCAGTATTGTTAAAGAATTTGAGCTCGCTGATATTGTACCGCTTTCCGTTCGGTCCCAGCACCGCAATATTCCTGTAGCTCTTGACAGAGCTGAAGGATGTCGTCGTGACTACAGTGCCCCCCGCAGCCTTTTTCTCATACGTCCTCTCGATACTTGTCAATTCCGTATCTGGGGCGCCAGCCGGCACTTTGTTCTCATTTGGATTACCGCCATCATCAATCGGTATCCTGTCATTCACAGACAGCTTCATCTCGAAATTGCCCTGCGCCCTGATGACGATATTCTCATCCTCGACCGTGATCTTGGAACCGTCCGGAAATGCCTTAACCTGATCAATCCCCTGATACTGGCTGATCGATGCGCTTGTCACAAGATTATTGGTCAGCTTATCTCTGTCATTGTCGACCTCATAGCGCTCTGTCTCGACCTTATCCGCATCCTTGCGCTCGTATGTGATATCGGTAACCTTTCCGTCCGAGTCCTTTTTCTTTGTCTCCTCCCATGAATATCTGGTCGTCATGTCCTCGTAGTGATAGTACGTCAGCTGCCCGATCGCATAGGTTCCCGTCGCGACGCCCTCCGTGTGGGACATCACCTTCACATTATCGATATTCGCATATGCCTTGAACGCAAAGCTCCCATCGAGTAGATTCTGGGAGTTAAACTCCGTCGTTTCCGAGATCCGGTCAATCTCATTCACGAGCTGGTCGATCTCTTTCTGTATCATCTCTCTGTCCGAATCAGCATTCGTGCCGTTTGCGGACTGGATCGCAAGCTCGTTCATGCGCTGCAGGATGTCATGAATCTCTGCCATAGCGCCATCCGCCGTATTCAGGGCGGACAGACCGTCATTGGCGCTCTGATTTGCCGCCTGCAGACTCTTGATCTGCGCATTCATGCGCCTTGCGATCGCCAGACCTGCCGCGTCATCCGCGGCGCTGTTGATCTTGTATCCGCTCGAAAGCCGCTGCGTTGATGCAGCCACTCTCTTATCATTATTATTCATAGCATTTCTCGCTATAATGGATGAAACATTGTAATTAATTCTCATGCATTTTCCTCTTTCCTTGTCAAATATCCTTCAACGCTGTCAGAAATGCTTTTGACACCTGATACAGCTCGCCTGTCGATACCTTTGTGCTATCTTCTGCCTGCATCGCAGTCCTGTCCTGTCCGAACCTGTTCAGATCAACAGACTTTGCATGCACCAGACTGATGTCCGCCTTCCTTTGCCCCACTTTGCCAAGCTCCTGTCTTACTGCTTCCTCCAGCTGTGTCAGCGCTGTCTTCTGCGCGCGGTTCTCATACGCGATCATTCCTGATATCCGGTCATTGGTGACATCAAACTCAGCCGCCACCTTTCCGAGATTCTCCGTATCCAGCGTCACTGCCACTTTTCCGGTCTGTGATGCATTGTGATAAATCTTGAGATTGACCGATGTGATCTCACCCTTAATATTCATCGGAATCTCGTAGTTCTCCTCACGTGCCAGATTTCCTGCAAGCGACAGTCCCTTATATAATGCCTTCGCCGCTTTCACATCAAGCCTTGCGCCATCCGGGGCGCCGCTGTAAAGCATCTGCTCGACAGCCTTGTTGGCCTCACTGATAATCTCCTGATACGATACGCCGGCCTGCTTTGTATCCGTCAGACTCTCGACAAAGCTGTCAGCCTGCCGCAATACCCCGCTCCCAGCTGTCTCATCATCCGTCCCGTCGGCCGTGTCCGCGTCATCAGACTCAGCCGTGTCATTCGCATTCCCATTGATAATCTGCCGAAACAGCGAACCGCGCTCATAGATCAGTGCGGCTGCCGCCTGGATATTATCCATACTGATGTTTTGTCCATAGTCGATCAATGTCTCGATGATCTGCTCGTCGATCTGTTCCACTGCGCGCATATCATTTTGAAAGCTCTCAAGCCGCTCGGCCTTCTCCTGCTTCGCCTGCCCGCTGTCCGCTGTCTGCCGCGCTGCCTTCACAGTGTCGGCAAACGTCTCAATCGTCGTCTCCGCAGTGATCTCTGACGAATCCAGCTGTGTAAAATCGGTCCTTGCTGCAAGCTCATCGTTGATCTCGCCGGAAAGCCGTGCATAATATCTCTCCTGTGCCGCTGCATGATCCGTATTCTGATCGGAGGAGCGCTGATATCCCGCGTTGATCTGCGCATCGATCGCTTTGCCCTTCGTGATGAGCTCCTCGAGTCCTCCAAAGCCATCATCCACGCGCACATCCATATTTTTGTCCGCCGCTGTCCGCACCGCTGACAGCATATTCTTAAAATTCATCTGCGCGCCCGTCGCAACAAGACTCCCGATCACCGCGCCATCCGATTTCTCTATCTGACGAAACATCCTGTAGATGCCAATGTACGCCTCCCGCTCCTGCGCATTGATGCCGCCGGTCCGATCAAGCCGCTGCAAAAATCTGGAGTACTTCTCCGCATCCTGTACTGGTTCTGCATCCTTACTGTCCAGATACGCCTCGAGTTCCTCCATGGTCATCTCGAGCGGATTCTTCTGCTCGCGAATCATCTGGAGCGTCATCGCCGGCGTCATCCTGCTGATCACTCCTGTGACCTGGCTGTCCGCTTCCTTGACTGCATTGATATTGTCCTCGTTGATCTCCATGCGGTTGTATCCGAGGATTCTGACAGCCCGCCTGTTTGACTCATTCATCTCTAAGCCCAGATCCGTAAGAATATCATCAATATTGCGGAAAGCCTTGCCAATCCGGTCGCCCAGATCCCTGCGCGGCTCTGTCATCAACGTCTCATATGCCGCAGAAGCCTTCTCCTGCCGGTTCTGCCCCGGATTTTTGTCATCACCCTGCTGATCTGACTGGTTCTCCAGTTGATTCTGGAGCTCCCTGCCTGCCTCATGTATGTTGAGCAGCGTGCTCTGAGAAAACTTTGACAGGATTTTGCCGAGCACTGCCGCCGGCATTCCCGACAGCTCTTTCGTCTTTGTCAGGGTTTCTTCATATAATAGTGCGCGCTCCGCATTATTCTCTGCACTCTCTCCCTGAAAGAGAATGGCCCTGATGCTGTCCTCCGCCGCCCGCAGCGCTTCTACCAGTTGAGAGAGCTCTGTCGTGTCAACAGAGATCCCCGCTTTGAGAAGATGCCTGTTTGCCTCCTCCGTCATCATGAGACGAATCTCCTCCAGCTGGCGCCTCGCCTGGATTTCCTTCAGGGATTGCGCGTCCGCCGTTTCATCAATGTTCACATCAATCTCTGACTCATCCGTCTGGGATGCGGCTGTCTGCTGTCCCTCTGTCCGCGCCGCCGTCTGTTGGCCGTCGATCTGCTTCTGCGCCTCTGACAGGTTTTTGATATTCATCTCTTTTCCCGCCTCGGCTACCTCGTGAACGGCCTCGTCGGAGATCAGCACTACCTGCTCCACAATCTCATGCGCAAGCTCCGCAACAGGACGTTCGCCCCTCATGTCTGCTTCCACTGGCGATTTGCCATTTTGCATCGCAGTCACACACAGAGCCACCACATCATCCTGATTCAGCGGCAGCGGCAGATTTTTCAGCTCGGTGACTCTGGAAAGATTCTCCGCATTCAGCTCGATACCAGACTCCACAAGCCACTTGGCATTCCCGACAGCCTGTTCTCTGGCCGCGGCGTCCGTGTCAAGTCCCGCCTCTTTTACCACGGCATCAATCCGCCCCTCAAGATTGTTCCAGTTGATGCTGTCCGCCTTTTTTGCATAATATTTCCCATAACTCCCCTGTCCCTCACTGTAATAGCCCTGGGACTGGCGGATATTGTCAGCGCTCGAATACTGCGCTCTGTAAACATTTGCAATCGTAGGTGCTTTGCCGTTGACAACAAGATATTTAACGGCATCCTCCGAGAGCTCCCCGATTCCGGACGCCTCCATCACTGCGCTCACAAGCTCCGCGATATTATCCTCTGTGACAGGCATGTCGCTTTTCTGCAGCGCATCGGAGAGCTTTCCCACAAGCTCATTGACGAGCGCACCCGCATCTGTCCTGCTGCCCACGATCTGTTCCACTGTGTCCAGATCAAGATTGTCATTGTATCCTTCAACTTCGACTCCTGCCTTTGCCAGTGTCACCTTGATCCTGTCTACAATCGTCACATATGTCTCCACGTCTGCGCTTCCCGGCTCGAAGCCTTCCTCCTGCATCCTCTGGAGATCTTCCCCTGAAACGCAGCTGGACATCACTATCATAAAGTCCTGCTTGGATTGAGCATTCGAATTAGCTGCCTGCTGCATAATCTCTTCAGCGGTCATTCCATGACCTCCGTATGCTTCGTTATCCATAACTTTATCAGCGATGTCCAGTGTGTAACCGCTTCTCGATACAGCTTTCGTACCCTGAGCGGCTGGTTTATATGTAGTTGTAGCTGGTTCGGTGTTGACTGGTACAGAGGCAGAATACTGCGTATCCACGGTAATATTCATACACATTCCCTGCTCTTTCCCTATCCTGTTTTACTACCTGTCCGGTAAGAACAACACTGCTCTTATCCGGACGCCTCTCTTGTAGTATATGTCGGAATATTTTCAGAAAAACTTAACAGTCAATTTGATATTTATACTCACGACAGATGAAATCTGCCGTGAGTATCGCGCCAACCGCAGCCACGAAGTGGCATATTTCCTTATGCGGTTGTGCGCATCACATTATACTGAGCGGTCAGTCTTTTCGACCGCCAGTATATTCTCCCACTGCCCATGATGCAGCGCCCCCGCAAGCTGCATTCCCGCAAAGTCATGCTGGCGCAGCGCCTCGTAGAGCACAATGCTGACACTATTTGACAGATTCAGACTCCTGATCCTGTCAAGCATGGGTATCCGGATGCAGGTCTCTTCATAGTCTACCAGAATCTCCTCCGGAATCCCTGCGCTCTCCCTGCCAAACATAATAAAATCATCCGTGCCAAACCTTGCCTGTGTATATACCCTCCTTGCCTTGGTCGTCGCCATCCAGAGCCTTGCATCCGGTCGTCCCGCGAGGTTCTTCTCCACAAACTCCTCAAAGTTCATGTACCGGCGCACGTCGAGCTGTTCCCAGTAGTCCATGCCTGCCCTGCGCAGCTCCTTTCCCGTCAGCCGAAAGCCCAGCGGCTCAATCAGGTGGAGCACCGTCCCCGTCGCGACGCAGGTGCGTCCTATATTTCCAGTATTTGCCGGAATCTCCGGCTGATGCAGTACGATATTCATCTCCACCTACTTCAAGCGCCCGACAAAATGTTCCAGCCGCGCGATTGCCTTTTTCAGATTCTCAAGAGAGTACGCGTACGAGATGCGCAGAAATCCCTCGCCGCTGTCGCCAAACGCATTCCCGGGAACCACCGCGAGCTTCTCCTCGTGCAGCAGCTTTGAGGCAAACTCGTCGCTTGTCATGCCGAACTGCTTCACACACGGGAACATATAGAACGCACCAAACGGCTCAAAGCATTCCAGTCCCATCTCGCGAAACGCATTGACGAGATAACGGCGCCTCTGATTATAGGAATCCCGCATCATCTGCACATCCGCGTCCCCGTTTTTGAGCGCGTCGATCGCCGCGTACTGGGAGGTTGTCGGCGCGCACATAATACAGAACTGATGAATCTTGTACATCTGCTCGATTATCCGTTTTGGTCCGCACGCATATCCCAGTCTCCATCCGGTCATGGCATAGGACTTGGAAAAACCGTTGATCAGTATTGTCCGCTCCCACATATTCGGAATGTTGGCGATCGACACGTGCTTCTCTTTTGTGTAACAAAGCTCTGAATAAATCTCGTCTGAAATCACATACAGATCATGTTTCTCGACGACCTGCGCGATCTCCTCCAAATCCTTCCGCTCCATGACAGCGCCTGTCGGATTGTTGGGAAACGGCAGAATCAGCACCTTTGTCCTGTCTGTGACTGCCGCCTCCAGCTCCTGCGCCGTCAGGCGGAACTGATTCTCATTCTTTAGCTCAATAATGACGGGCTTTGCCCCCGCCAGAACCGCACAGGGCTCATAGGAGACATAGCTTGGCTGCGGTATGATGACCTCGTCGCCGGCATCAATCATGGCGCGCAGCGCGATGTCAATCGCCTCCGAGCCGCCGACTGTCACTAATATCTCATCTTTGGGATTGTAGCCCAAATCAAACCGCCTGCGCAGATACCTGTCAATCTCCTCGCGAAGCTCCAGCAGACCTGCGTTTGCAGTATAAAAGGTGCGCCCTCTCTCGAGAGAGTAAATCCCCTCGTCCCTGATATGCCACGGCGTCTCGAAGTCCGGCTCGCCCACTCCCAGCGAGATGACATCGGGATCATTCATCTCGCTCACGATGTCAAAATATTTGCGGATGCCCGAGGGCTTGATTGTCTCAATAGTCTTTGATAATGGATTTCTCATGGCGTCACCTGTATCCTTTCATCGGACTCTTTCCTGTCCAGTATGGTGCCATGATCCTTGTACTTTTTCAGGATGAAATGTGTGGCGGTGCTAATGACGGTGTCAAGTGTGGACAGCTTATCCGAGACAAAGTTCGATACCTCCTTGAGCGTCTTGCCCTCCAGGCTCACCAGCAGATCATAGCCGCCGGAAATCAGATAGACCGCATGTACCTCCGGATACTTGTAAATGCGCTCTGCGATACTGTCAAAGCCCTTGCCGCGCTGCGGCGTCACACGCACCTCGATCAGCGCGCTGACCTTCTCCACAGATGTCTTCTCCCAGTCGATCAGCGTGTGATACCCGCAGATAATGCCTTCCTTCTCCATCTGCTCCATCTCATTCACGACGTCCGTCTCTTCCATGCCCAGGATCACTGCCAGCTCGTGCAGATCAATCCTGCTGTTCTTCTCTATAATCGATAATATCTGTTCTCTCATCACTTATTCCTCCATTTTTTGATTTATCGAGCAGGGGAATGACCTTCTCCACTACTCGCCGCGCGCCCCGTGCGCCGCCTTAGCGGCATCTTTCCTCTGCACGGGGCTGCGCATAATACTTCTGTATCTGATCCCCACATGCCGGCTCCAGAAAGCGCGACTCCTCCCCGTGGCGCACGATGCGGTCATTCCCCTGTGTCGTGCGCCCGATCACTGCCGCCGGCACGCCCGCTTCGGCGAGCCTGCGCACCATCGCGCCGCCATTTGAAGTCACGATCAGCAGGCTTCCGCCCGCCAGCAGTTCATAGGGATTCAGATCAAAATACTCACATAGCTCTATCGTCTCCTGTCTCACAGGGATACACTTTAAGTCTGCGACCAGTCCAACGCCATTTGCTGCTGCCAGTTCCCAAAGGCCTCCAAACACTCCGCCCTCGCGCACCGCATACAGATAATCTGCGCCGGACTTAACGGCGGTAGCAGCCTCCGTCACGACGGACAGATACCGGTAAAAGTCCGCAGCCTCCCCGACAAGATCAGCCGGATACCGTCCGCACAGCCTCTCAGAGCTTCCCTGTGCGATCACCGCCGTCCCCTCAAGCCCGAGCCACTTTGTCATCACGATATCCTCATCTGCAAGGGAGCGCCTGACTGATACCGCGGGCATGCCACCCTTCTTTTCCAGCCCGGCGTTAACCACACAGGTCACAATCGGTTCCGTCACACTCTGCGATACCTGCACATGACAGCCCATGATCGGTATCCCAGTCTCCTCCGCCTGCACCGAAGCCTCCCCGATCATGCCGCGCATTTTGATCTCTCGCAGCTTCGCGGGAACCATCACTGTGATGTTTGCATATACATAGTGCAGCTGCACCGCCTCAGCGTTCGCGCTGCGCGCGATCAACTGACTCACTGCTGCCAGATAGGCACGCGCGATCACCATTTTGTCCCCGCCGGACGCCAATGCCTGGCCGGACGCTATGCCGGCGCACTTCGCGTCCGCACTGCCCGTCAAAACGGCGCAGTCTGCCCCCAGTCCTGCGCCATCATAAAATTTCCTGTTTTCAGTTGAATTTGCTTTCACTACCTTCACAACAGAGCGGTCATAGATGCTGTCTGTCAATTTCCCGCAATTCATCACAAATCCCCTTTGTAAGAACTTTTCTTCTCAAATGTATTTTTTCAAATGTATTTTTTCACGGCTGTGCCTGCTGCTCCGCCTGCGCCTGCTGTTCCAGCAGCATCTGCTGCTGTTGCTGCAGTGCCTGGTAATACGCCTCCAGCGCCGCCTGCTGCTCTGCCGCTGCCCGCTCCTCATCCGTCATCGCTGCCTGCTGCTCTGCCGCTGCCGCCATCTCCGCCTTGATCGCAGCCGCCTCCGCCTTGCAGGTGTCAATACTTCCCGACGCCACCGCCGCATTGATACGCGCGGCATAATTGGGATTGTCCGTGTTGACGCCCACTGTCGCAGACCGCGGGGATACCTTGTAGGAGCTCTTGTTGATCACCTCGCGGCTCACCTCGACGCCGTTCTCCTCCACAATCTTCCACAGCTGTGCCGTATATCCGACATGCGCCGATTCCACGCTGATATATCCCACACCCTGACTCGTCGTCGGCGTGATGATCTCGTGGTCGGGATGTGTCGTCGACAGCGTCTCGCTCTCATAGCGCACGACATGCCCCGCATCCCTCTGCTCCACGCCATAGATCGTAAACGTGATCTGCTTGTTCTCCGTGCGTCCTTCAATATAGATCGGATTGTCCCAGCTGTTGACAAACCGGAAATCCTTGCCCGCTGACTCCGCGATCGCAGCGTCCATCGACGGCTTCACGTAAGCGATAATCATAGAATGATTGTTGCGCTCTGTCACTTCAAGCTCTGACAGCAGCACCGCGTTGTACAAGGTCGTTGACACCTGACAGATGCCGCCGCCAAGACTGTCAACCACCTTTCCGTTCTGGTAAGAGCCCGCCGGATAATATCCGTTTGCCTCCGTAAACGGCTTAATCGTGTCATACGTCGAAAATTCGTCCCCCGGATACAACAGTGTGCCGTTGATGAGCCTGCAGCCGTTCTCCACATTTTTGCACCGCGCCGAGCTGCTGGTGGAATAGCTTGTCGTGAAGGTGCCAAGCACGTCTGTCATCTTCTGCAGCTCCTCGACGCTTCCCTTCGGCTCTGTCACGTCGATCGCCAGATCGATGGACGCATCCTGATAATCCCAGCCCACAGTGATAAAGTCATACGTCTTATTCAGGGATTCCTCGACATTCACCCGCTGTCCGGTCTGGCCTGCCTCGATGACAAACTGCCCGTCAACCCTCGTGATCGTATTGTTGACCGGCATGATATCATACTCCGCGCACTGCTCCTCGAGCACAGCCCTGATCAGGTCCCTGTCGAGCGACAGCTTCAGGTCGTATACCTTATTGCCGTGCTTTAAGTCCTGTATCGCCTTGTACCGCTTGACAATATTTCCCTTCCTGCCAAGCGCGGCGGCGGCATCAATATCCGCCTCGTTCACCCAGCTCAGCCCGAGATCTCCTGCCATCACAGCTACATAGTGATCATTCACCGCGCCAAAGGTAATATGCCTTGTCTTTAATTCCTCGACAAATGCACCGACAGCAGCCTTCGCCTCATCGACGGTCATCCCTGCCAGACTGATGTCCCCCATGTACACCCCCTCCATGATCACGTCGTCGCCTGGGGCGGCCACGACATCATCCGGCTGGAGCACCACTGCGGACACAGCCAGAAGCAGCAATGTCAGTACGACGAAGCCAACACATCTCCTCATTTTTTTCATAGACCTCTACTCCTATTTTTACAGTTTATTTTGCATTGTTCCGAATAATGTGGTATGATATATTTTAGACACCAAAAATGCTCAAAGCTATCGGCACTACCATAGTGAGTACCAGAACAACGGCTATGACAGCAGCGATTTTGCGCCGCGTTTTTTTATTATTCATGTTCATCATGGCTGTTCACCCCTTTTCGAAAGGATATTATATATGAATTTACTCATAATTGCAAGCTTTCCGATTCTATGTCTTTTATTTTCTTATGCGCTGCACAATGCCAGACGCAAGGAGCAGGATATCGACCGCGAGTTCTGGGACCGCGAACAGCGGGCAAATTTTACGCGCAAAAAACCGCTTGACAACCTGAATTACATCGCGATACCAGAGGAGCTGCTCACCATGAAGCCCGCCATCATGACGGAGGAACTGCAAAGCTGTCTGGATGAGCTCAACGACTTGTCCTCCTCAAAAATAGTCAATCTCACGGGCTATACCAACACAGACCTCAAGCTGGAATACGGGACTGCTAATATTACTATATTAAGTGAATACGATTTTCATTACACCAAACTGGTCACCCTCCTGCAAAAACTTGCCGAGCTGCTGCATGACAATCTCGAGGACGAGCTCACCGTCCAGGTGCTCGAATTTGCCGTCTCCACCGGAACAGACGTCAGCAAAAGCTATTACCTGCTCGCCGAGCTCTATCAGCAGATGAATATGCCGGAAAAAATCCAGGACCTGATCTGTCAGGCACAGAACATCCATTCCCTCATGAAGGATACGATCGTCGAAAATTTGCAAGCAGCTTGTCGATAAGCCTGCTTGCTTCGTTTTTGGTGATTTTCTCCAGATCGACAGACTCGTCCGTCACCTTCGCTACCGGATAGAGCACAAACCCGTCGCACGGCAGGCGGTACTGCACGATAAGCTTCTGTAAGAGCTCAAGCTGCTTCGGCGTCGCCGGATTCTCCTTCTTCACTGTGTAGATCAGCGGCCTGGGCTGAAAGCATTCCTCGTCCTGTCCACCGTATTCGCGCGCAAGAGCCCCATAAAGCCTGTGCGCCGCAACCGCGTCATTCAGAGCCCTGTGCGCGTCGAGCTCGATCTGGTAATAGTCGCACAGAAATCCGAGCTGTCTGCTCTCAAGCCCGCCAAGAAACCGCTTGGCAATCCGAAGCGTATCAATCCCCTGCCGCTCAAATGTCCGCCGCTGATTCGCCGCAGCCTTCTTGACAAAGGAATAATCAAACAGTATATTATGCCCCAGAAGCACGTCATCGCCCACAAACGCCAAAAAGACATCCAGAATCTCGTCGATATAGGGGGCATCTGCAACGTCTGCATCGTGAATCCCCGTAAGCTCCACAATTCGCGCAGGAAGCCCCTTTGCCGGATTGATAAACGTCGAAAAAGCGTCCGCCGGCTCCCCGTTTCTGACTCTGACCGCCCCGATCTCTATAATCTTGTCATATTTGGGATTTAACCCTGTCGTCTCAATATCAAAGGCGACATAATTCATTGGTATATTCATATTCATCCTACTTTGTATTATGCTCCCGTTGCGCCTCCGCCAATTCCTTGTACTCCTTGTCCAGAAAAATCAGGTTCATCTCATAGTCCTGCATATTTTTCTGCTTCATGGTGGACAGCATCAGCCCCGCAAAAAAGGACTGCATTGCCGCCATGTACACAAAACCGCACACGATCAGCGTCGGAAAGCGCTCCACAAGCCCCGTGCCGAAATACTCACCCATCACCGGCGCCAGAAAAGCTGTCGAGATGAGTGCCAGTATCACTGCAATCCATGAAAAAAAGCCCATTGGCTTATAGTTTTTATATAATTTTACGATCGTCAGGATGACTTTGAGCCCGTCGGAGTAGGTATTGAGCTTTGACTCGCTCCCCTCCGGCCTGTCCCTGTACTGGATGATGACATTCTCCACGCGCATATTTTTGTCGATGGCATGAATACTCATCTCCGTCTCAATCTCAAACCCTTTGGAGAGCACCGGAAACGACTTCACAAACTGATAACTGAACGCTCTGTATCCCGTCATGATATCGCGGATATCGCTCTTGAACATACTGTTGATCGCACCGCGCACAAGCGTATTTCCGAAATTGTGAAACGGGCGCTTATTCTCCTCAAAATAGGAGGACGACAGTCTGTCCCCGACCACCATGTCCGCATTTCTCTCAAGCACTGCCTCGCACAGCTTTGGCGCCTCGTCCGCAGGGTAAGTGTCGTCGCCGTCCGTCATGACATAGCATCTCGCGTCAATCTCCCGAAACATCCGCCTGATCACATTTCCCTTCCCCTGCTGATACTCGTACCGCACCACTGCACCCGCACGCCGCGCAATCTCATCAGTGCCATCCTTCGAGTTGTTGTCGTACACATATATCACTGCCTCCGGAAGCGCCCTTTTAAAGTCCTTCACGACCTTTTCTATCGTCTTGCTCTCATTATAACAGGGAATGAGAACCGCAATCTCGTCCATACAAAACCTCCACATTTCATGTTGTTATTCTTTTTCCCAATTGCAAGTGTACCATAATTTATCTGCATAATAAAGAGGTTTTTCATTATTCTGTCAGCCTTTTTGCTTCCTTCTCGGCCTTATTTCTGATGCGCAGTTCCTGAAAGAAGGTGCGCAGCATCAGGGCGCACTCCGACTCCATAATTCCCCTCACCGATTCCACCTGATGATTGAACTGCGGCATATCAAACATATTCAAGATCGAGCCGGCACACCCCGCCTTGGGATTCATGCACGCCATCACAACCCTGGGGATGCGCGCCTGCACGATCGCGCCCGCACACATCTGACAGGGCTCCAGCGTGACATAGAGCGTACACTCCTCAAGCCGCCAGTCCCCGATCGCCCTGCTGGCCTTGCGAATCGCAATGATCTCCGCGTGGGAGAGCGTGCTCTTGTCGGTGTTGCGCCTGTTATACCCACGCCCTATGATCTTATTGTCATGCACGATCACACAGCCGATCGGCACCTCGCCGAGCGCGTATGCCTTCTTTGCCTGTCTGACGGCCTCCCTCATGTATTTTTCATCTTCACTGAGTTTTCGCATCTTCATCATTTTGTATTATTTTGTTCTATAACCTTTGCTTCCAGCCACGAGAGGACATCCCTGTACACCAGATCCCTGTCAAGCTCATTCAATATCTCGTGCCTGTCCTCCTGATAAATTTTTAGTGAGACATCCTCGACGCCCGCCTTCTCGTATCCGGCCGAAATGCGCCGCACATCTCTCCCATAATGTCCGACCGGGTCCTGGCCTCCCGCGATAAAGAAAAGCGGAAGCTCCTTTGGAATCCTGTCAATATTCTGCCGCTTCTGAATAAAGGAAAGCACCTCAAAGAGCGTCCGGTAGCCGTTGAGCGTGAAGCGAAAGCTGCAGTACTTGTTACTTCTGCACCAGTCCACGATCGCGGTATCTCTCGTCATCCAGTCGCTCTTCGTGCGCGGATTTGGAATGCGCTTCTGGTAAGTGCCAAACGCATTTCTCTCAAGCAGCCTCGAGCGAAACCGATCTCCAAATACAAGCCTGAGCGCGTTGGCGACAACCGGACCTGCGATCAGAACCGGCCGGCTCTGACTTCCCGTGCCGCAGATAACGCACCCATCCAGGTCCATGCCGTATGTCATCAGATACCGCCTCGCCATAAAGGAACCCATGCTGTGTCCCAACATAAAATAGGGCTTCTTTTTATATTTTTTCTTCGCATACCGAGTGACGCGGTGCAGGTCTGCCACGACAGTCGCACTCATATTGCGCGGACAGAAATACCCCAGATCCGCATCATTCCCTGCGGTCAGCCCATGACCTAAGTGATCATTTCCGATCACTGCGTAGCCATGCCGGTTCAAAAAGAGCGCGAAATCTTCATAACGGTCAATCATCTCGATCATGCCGTGTGAGATCTGCACCACCGCCCTAACCTCGCCCTCCGGCTCCCACAGCACCACATGAAGCCTGTGTACTCCATCCCTGGATGGAATGTAAAAATCTTTTCTTCTCATAGCTTTACTCCTTTTGTGATAGAAAACGGGGACAGTCCTTTCTGCCCCCGTCTCTTTTGCTTTGATTAACACCTTTTTCAATTTACTATAATATGAACTTTACATTTTTGAAATCATAACGACTGATAAATCGTACTCATCAAGAAATTCGTCGATATCTCTCTCATCGTTGATTTCCATAGCTACCTCGAAATCCCCAGTCACAGGATTTAAAAAACCTGCTATCATCTCTCCTGTGGCCTGAATCTTTCTGATCATTGGCTTCTTGTTTAAAATATCAATTCTCTCAGATACTTCTCTCTTCGCTACTAACATGCTGTGTCCCCTTTCAACCCTCTTCATTCAATGCGATATACCAACCTTCATGCTCCCCTCTGCGGCAGGCTTACCTCTCTAAAGCCGCCGCACCTTTTCCGACCGGCTGTAAGCGCCATCCTGTTTGGAATGCACTCCGCCCTGAGCAGCCTTCAAGTGCTATAACCCATAATCCTTATTAAGGAACTGTCATGACAGTCCCTAAGCAGTTATGTTGTCAAGGTGCCTTTGGCATGGATTCACACACCTCCGGATAATCAAAGCTTATTTATGATTAGTTTCATTCCCGGCTCCCATTCTCCCTCTAAAGATACCGGCGCAGAAACATAATCAGCAATCATATACATTATGTAAACGGCCAAAGTTATCCACGCTAAAATAAATCAGCCCTCTTTCAGCCACTTTTTTTCAATAGTAGCATATGTATTTTTATAAATCAATGCTTATTTTCCAAATTGTGCATATTTACATAACTTTTTAGTTATGTTTACCATATCCCATGTTATGTCACCGGCATTGTGACACAGACAGGCATTTTTCATGATAACCATTACAGCCTTTTTTCAAATTTATCTATACAAATATCCATATTTTATGATATGATATTAATATTATACCAACAGAAAACTCTTAAAAGAAAACTCTTATAAAGAGTGCTTCTTCATTCAAGGAGGACTTATGTACAAACTGTCAACACAATCACTCAAACCTGGCATGGTATTGTACGAGGATGTCTACACGCCGGCCAACGTCATTCTCTTCAAAGCGAACACAGCTCTGACACAAGAAAACATACAGACCTTATACGAATACAATTTTGATGAAATACTGCTGAGTGAACCGGATGAAATCAACATGACGCACTACAAATATCTGCACCTGCACCCGGATTTCCAGCGCTTCAACTCCATGTATACGGTCACGCTCGACTCCTTCCACAAAATCATGAACACCCTTGATACCGGTCTGGATCTCAACATTTTAAAGCTCTTATCACTGCGCGACGACATCCTTTCCGTTGTCAAAAACGGGGAGCAGCTGCTTGACTATCTCTACAATATGATGCCAGATGAGAACGAGATCACCTACAACCACTGTTTCAACTGCGGCCTGCTGTGTTACGTCTTCGGCAAATGGCTTGGCATGAGCGACGAGGACTTAGACAACCTGACAGTGTCCGGTTTTATCTTTGACATTGGCAAGACAAAGGTGTCTGACGAACTGCTGTGGAAGCCTGACAAACTCACGCCCGAGGAATATATCCAGATGCAGCACCACATCCACTTAGGCTACGAGCTTGTCAAGTCGAGAAAGCTCCCCCCGCATGTGGTCAGTGTCATGATCATGCACCACGAGCGCTGTGATGGAAGCGGTTATCCTGCCCGTCTGAAAGAGAACCGCATCGATCCTTTCGCACTGATCGCGGCAATCGTCGACACCTATGAGGCGATGACGCACCCACGGGCGCAGCGTGTGGCCCTGACACCATTTCAGGCCATCCGCGTCTTTGAGGAGCAGGGCTTTGATAAATACGGACCAAACATCCAGCCAATTCTCACGCGCATTGCAAAAATGTACATGGACAGGCGCGTCTGCGTGACAGGAAATCTCGAAGGACGAATCACGGAGGTTCATGAGGACGCCTTATCACGGCCGACAATCTTTGTCAACAACGTATTTTTCGACCTGAGGACAAAACAGGGCGCAGAAATAACCCGTATGCTGTAGCATACGGGTTTTCTTTATGCACACATCAAACTATTACTATTCCGCAAAGATTCCCTCGATTTTGTCCTGTATCTCCTCCGTCGACAGTCCATCCACGTTTTGAAGAAGCGCGTCCAGCGACTCCTTTGCCTCGCCAAGCTTCTCCTCATCCGAGCTGTATTGATCTATAAAGGCTCTGACCGATTCCTCGAGCTTCGCCTGCCCCTCGCTGTCGCCGCTCTCAAAAAAAGTACTGACTTCCTTCTCGAAAACCTTCCGAAGCTCCTCCGCCGTCTGTGTCCTGATATCGCCGACGATGCTGTCCACGTATCCTTCCGGACTCTGCGATGCCGTATTGCCCTGACAGCTGCCGATGCCGCCCGCCATCAGCACACCGAGCACCACTGTTGTCATAAATGCCTTTTTCACGATCGATCTCCCTCTGCCTGCATCTGATCCTTTGCAGCGCTCGCCGCATTCACCACATCAAGTGCCTCCTGGCTGATCAGATTTTCCTTTTTCTTCTTCGCCGAGGTCACAGGCTTCTCTGACCACGCCATCGCCTTGATGCCGGGCGTTGTCGTGCGGATTCTCAGATAGCTCTTTCCGTCCTCGACAAACCGGACGATGGATATATTCCGCCACTCGTAAAACTCAAACGGTGCAAACTCAATCTTGATCTCCTTGAGCAAGCCCTTCGCCTCAAAATTCACCAGCTTATCATCCACTCTCACAGGCATGGTATATATATATTTGTTATCGGTAGTCTGAATGATTGTCGTCTCAAAAAGCGCTGATTTCCCCTCTTTACTGACTCTGATCGCAGCCATCGCCGGTATTGGAATATCTTCTACATTCATATGCGCCCTGCTCCTTCCTAATTGAACCTTGCATTAAAACCCTGCATTAAAACCCTGCATTATTTGCAAAACCATATACAGATAGTATAGTCTGTTTGGTTCTATGTTGTCAAGACATTCTGTTATATCGCTTTTATCATATCGCTTTTATCGATGACACGCCCTGCCATTTTCCTTTGCC
Organism: Lachnospiraceae bacterium; assembly: GCA_009774245.1. Taxonomy (GTDB): domain Bacteria; phylum Bacillota; class Clostridia; order Lachnospirales; family Lachnospiraceae; genus COE1. Next base: position 76,425 of record VSNM01000008.1, read on the forward strand.
TTGTACAGCATGGCGTCCGTCTCCTCAAGCAGGTGCTTTCTATCCTGCGGGAAGGCAAATCCAAAGGCGCCAATACTGAAAAGTCAATATTCTTTGTATATATTTGTGTGAATTGTGTGAATTTGCGCGAAAGTCTTTCTTTTTTCTAAGATATGTGATAAATTAAGGTTTGTCATACAACAATCGGAAAGGATAGGATATAAAAATGGCAGAGAACGCAAAACAGGACCAAAAAATAATAGACAAAGAAAATAAAAAGGAAAATAAGAATGAGACGACAGAGGTCAGCAAAAGTAAGGCGAAGCGGGAGGCGCGCAAAAAGGAAGTCGCCAAGGAACGCCGTCACAAGCGCACCGCACAGATCATCGGCGGCGTGCTGATCGCCGCGGTTATCATCGTCATCGCGGCCGCCATAGGCCAAAACATTTACCTGGCAGCGATACGAACGACCTCAGACTCCAATTTCAGCGCCGGCCTGACCGCAGACGGCCTGATCGACGGCGTGAATGTGAAGGAGCAGCTCACTCTGGTGGACTACGCAAACATCGCCATTCCCGCGGAGGAAGTTGCCGCCACCGACGAGGAGGTGGAGGCGGATATTACTTCCACGCTGGAATCCCACAGAGAAGCAAGCACGGACGGGACACTGGAGATCAAGGACGGCGACGAGGTAAATATTGATTTTGTCGGCACGATCGACGGCGTTGAATTTGAGGGCGGAAACAGCAACGGCGCAGGTTACAATTTGACGATTGGCTCCAACTCCTTTATCGACGACTTCGAGCAGCAGCTAATCGGTCACAAGCCCGGTGAAAATCTCACAGTGGAAGCAACCTTTCCCGAGGACTATCAGAATGATGCCACTGTCGCCGGCAAGGACGCAAGCTTTGCCGTCACCATCAACAGCATCACCGTCACTCCGGAGCTCACAGACGAATTTGTGGCAGAGAACTTCTCAGAGGAAGGCTTATCCACTGTGGAAGCGTACCGCGCATCTGTCAGAAACCGCTTTTACGAGCAGCATTTGGAGGAATACCTGTCCAATTATATCCTCGACAACTCGACCGTCAAATCATATCCCTCAACGTATCTCAAGCAGCTCAGGGCTGTAACAAAGTACAATGATGAGGAAATGATGGCTTCCTACAACCAGATGTTTGCATCCTACGGAATGTCCGCTTACGAAAATCTTTGGGATATGATGGGCGAGGAGGTCACTGACGAGCTGTCCTACGAAAAGAACCTGCGGGAGCGCGCAAAGGAAACCGCAAAGACCGCGATGGTGTATCAGGCGATCTATGAGGACGCCGGCCTTGCCATCGATATCGACGCCATGATCACCAGACTGACAGAGGAAAACGGAGAGGAGTACGTGACAAACATACGGGAACGCTACGGCGACGGCTATATGGCCCAGTCAGAGATTCAGGATGTAGTCATGGATTATCTGATGGAACTGTACAAATGATTTATTTGCAAAAAGCGCCCTCAATGGCGCTTTTTGTTTACCAGTCCAGATCAAATGCCGCAAACGCATCTTTGGCTGCAAAATGTTCTTCCTTATAACGGAGCAGATACGCCCTGATCTCGGCACTGCAGTCCTTCATGTCTTCTAACAGACTGTCAAAATTTTCCTCCGTAATACAGCCGGAATCCGCAAACACCCGGTAATATTCCAGATCATTTCGGTGCTCTTCTATGATGAGCTCCCACGCCTCCGGCGTGTCTGTCCCCTTCGTGTGGCCAAGCAGATATTTCCTGAGTGCGTCCAGCGTAACGTTATCGATCTTATACGGGTGCATCAGCCTGAAATACACCACACGAAGCTTCATTTTGCGTTTCTCCACAGGATAGGATTTGATGTCATAGTCTTTTCCCTCATAATCCTCCTCGCCGCAGGTCCACAGCTCCTCAAACCCATCCAGGTCGTCGAGTGCGATCAGTCCCATGAGCTTCTCATCCCAGCGCCGGACCCACTCGTCCGAACCTGTATCCACCGGATCAAACAGAAAATAATCATGGAGAATCGTGACCGCCAGCGCGAGCATACGCCCAAGCCCCCATGAAGCGCGCAGCACCTTTTCCTCGTCAGTTCCGTCAAGAACGATCTCCCTTAACCGCTTGCAGCCGAGAAAAAGCTCCTTCCCCCTTCCGAGCACATGGTGCGGAATTGTGATGGTTCTCAGTTGTTCCGCATGGGCAAACGCCCAGTCGCCAATCTCCTCGATCGTGTCAGGAAGTGCGATCTGCCGAATTGTCTTGCAGCTTAAAAAAGCCTTTCTCTCGACCGCTATGATTGGTTTTCCCTCAATCTCCCGCGGAACTACGATGTTTTCCCCGATACCGCGGTATCGCTTGACCGCATAACCCTTTTTGTATGGAATAACCACAAACTGTCCGCCATCACCGCCAGTATTTACTATCATTTCCTGTTCCATCGCATTCCCCCGAATCATCTTTTTCAAACGGATTACAGTTCCAGCGCCTCAATCTCCTTCATGATATCATCCTGCCGCTCATGCAGCATCAGATCCTCGTTGTGTCTCTGGTAGTCCGCGCTCCCGTACAATCCGATAAAGCGCGCGCTGTAGACGTCTACGGTGAGCTCTGTCACGAGGACAAGTACCTCGTTGCCGTCCATAAACGCCACCTCGCTGAACGCAAAGAGGTTGTGGAGCCTTGTCTGTATCCTGCCATTCTCCTCCTTCATCCTGGCCACCTGCACGTCGAAAGCGCCCTTCATCATGGCAAACACGGCCTCCGCACCGTCTGGTTTCTCCAATCGAAGCGCCTTTCCAACATTCTCCAGAAACTGAATGACCGCCCTGTGCCTTCTCTTGTCCTCGCCGGAGAGCGTGCCCGCATTGGACATGGACACAATCCTGTTCTCCCGGTTCTGCGCCTGGCTCTCAAGCTGTGCCAGCACAAACGCCGCCGCATCTGTCTCCCCGCCCTTTTCGGTTTCACGGTTCCACATTGTTCTGATCGCCTTCAACAGTTTCATCAGATCGGTGAGGTAATCAGATTGCTCGAGATTCTCACGCATCTCACTCTCGAGCTTGTCAAGCAGCATCCCAAGCAGTGACAGGCGCTCGTCAAACTTCGCGATCCGCGCCCGCTCCACGACCTGGGCAGAGTTTGTGCCCGCAAGGATCTCCTCAATCTTATAATCCTTTTTGTACTTGTTGTACAGCTCATAGTACGCTGCAAACTCCTTCACAATCTTTTCGTTGTGCAGATATTGTGCGACAAGCGTCTCGTCCACAGTAAGCCCTTCCTCCTCGCACAATAGCATCGTGGCTGACAAGTCCTCCCAGCCTCTTGCCGTCACATACGATTTACCGCCGACATTGGTCTCCACGCGGTAGAAATCGTTCTTCTTCATGTCAAGATACGTGATCACAGCATTGTGAATCCCCTGTTTCAGGGCATACTCCTTCCACGTCGCGTAATCCGCCTCGACCTCGACCAGCTTCATCCTGTCCATCGTCACCACGTCAAATTCCCGCACGGATTTGTTATACTCCGGTGGATTTCCAGCCGTGACGATTACCCACCCGTCGGGAACCTTGTGCCTCCCAAATACCTTGTACTGCAGAAACTGCAGCATGGAGGGCGCGAGCGTCTCCGACACACAGTTGATCTCGTCGAGAAACAGGATGCCCTCCTCGATTCCGGACCGCTCCATCACCTCGTAAATCGACGCGATAATCTCACTCATGGTATACTCGGAAATGTCAAATTCCAGTCCTTTATAATTCTTGTGCGTGATAAAAGGAAGCCCCAGCGCCGACTGTCTGGTGTGGTGCGTCATGGAATAACTCACCAGCGCGATGCCGAGCTCCTGTGCGATCTGCTCCATGATGGCCGTCTTGCCGATACCCGGAGAACCCAGCAGAAAGATCGGCCGCTGGCGCACCACCGGAATGCGGTACTCCCCGTACTCATCTTTTTTGAGATATAATCTGACAGAGTTTTTGATATGCTCCTTTGCCTGTTTGATATTCATGAAAACCTCCATCTGCCCACATTGGCAGGCGTACAAATTTTTCACACTATTGACTTCCCTCGTCCACATGTTCCAAATCTTCAACGGGTAATATGAGCTTGATCGCCCACGGCGGCGTGGGCGGCTTCTCGTAATCGTCCTCCAGAAAGACAAACGCAGTGTCATAATTGTGTGACGGCTTGTGCTCTGGAAACACGCCAAAACCGTCCGTAAAATAGATCAGTCCTTTTAAATTCTCAAACTCCCCGTTCTCGATCGCGCTGTCCACATACGCAAAGACCGGCCTGAAATCCGTGGAGCCAAATCCTTCCAGCTGTCCCTCCCGCATAAACACCTCAAACTCCTCGTCATTCGTGATCTTTGTATCACGGCGCACCTCAGAATCGCACTGGATAATATGGATATTCACCTTGCGGAAAAAGTTCTCACTGCTTTTTAATATGCTGTATGTCTTATTTAAAAATGTCTGAACGAGCTCCCCACGGCAGGAACCCGACGTGTCGATTGCCACCACAAACTCCTTGATCTTGTTGACATCCTTGTACTCCAGCGGCTCCACCAGCGGAAGATTGCCGTACAGCGACAGACCATACGTATAATATACGTAATCAAACTCGTCGTCATTGATCTGCATCTCTTCTCCCGACACGCTGAACCTTCTCAGGAAATCCCCATAATCATAGTGTTCCTTTGTCGCCTCCTCGAGATTCTGCAGAATACTCCTGTCCCCGGACTTGTCATCCGACTTGTCCTCTGAAAATGATTTTAACTCCGCCTTAATCCGCTCGCTGATCTTCTTCCACTGTGCAGCGGTAATCTCCAGCGTTCCTGTCGCTCCCCAGCGCTCATGCACATCTCTTCGAAACAGACTGCCAAGCTCGGAAAGCTCGCCGACGCCCAATCTGTCCTCCCGAAGTTTTCTGTATATCCGCTCCGCGGTCAACGCGCCCGCGCTGATCTTCTTCCACTGTGCCAGTGTTTCACGGCGCTGTGCATCGCCAACCGTCTCAAGACCAGATATCCCGAGACTCATCGCCACATTCTCCACAGCCATATCCACCGCCACATCCCAGAGCTCCTGCTCCACCCGGTCATATCTGTATGCGTGGCTGAAAATACAGTGGAGCAGCATATGCAGGTGCAGCCGCGTCACATTCGCGGGATTTTTCTTGTAAAGGCGGATGACCACCACAGGATCATAATAGACGACAGCGCTCCCGGGCGTGCTCATATCACAGGAAACAACGTCAGTTCCCGCGCTTGCCTGAAAACGCAGGCTGGAAAGCGCCACATCCAGAAAACGCAGATTTATGAGAAGCCGGTCCCGTGACAAGCCCCATATTTTCTGCGCCAGCGCCGCCCTCTTATCCTCATTTTCCTTTTTTTGATTCTCTTTTGCCACTGGGAACCTCCATATTTAATCACGAATAATTCATAATCTCGCCATTGCAGGCCTCTTCCATAATCGCCTGCACGTCAGCCCCATCAAGGTCAAGCCCCTGCGCGCTGACAAAATGCGTACTTTGCACGCCATACAGTCTGCACAGGGCATTGGCATACTCAAACCCAAAATTGCAGTCGTTGATATAGCCGCCGCTCGTTGTGACATAATACATATCCTGGGCGGCGCAAAGCCCTACAGGCGTGCCATCCTCGGCGTATGTAAATGTTATCCCGTCCACACTGGCAGCCTCAAAAAATATTTTCAGCGAAGCCGGAAACGACATGTCCCAATACGGCGCCGCGATCACAAGCATATCCGCCTGCGCGACAGCATTTGCATAGTCAAACATCGTATCGTGCAGCTGGCCTGCCGCCAGCAGCTCGTCCCTCCGCTGCAGTCTCTCATAGTTCAGCGGAAGCAGGTTCTCTGTGGAAAGTCTGATCTCTTCTATATGAAATGCCATATCCCTGCTGTTTGCTTCCCTGATGCGCTCAAGTAGGTGCTCCGCGAGAGCGAGCGTCCTTGAATCCTTGCCACGCACACACGCATTGATAAATAGTAATGTGGGCATTGTTATTTCTCCTTGTGTCTCAACAAAATTTCAGGTACCTCCGCCGCCATCCGCTCATACGCGCTGTCCGACGGATGCAGATGATCGCCGCTGTCATAGCCCTGTGCAAAGGCCGCCGGATTCACACTGTCACACAGCGCCCTGTCAAAATCGATGCAGCCATCGATCTCCGGCGTTCGGCGAATCCACTCGTTGACCGCACAGCGAAGTTCATCCCGAAACGGCTCATAGGTGCGCCATCCATAGATTGGCAGCAGCGTCCCAATATACACTGCCAGTCCATACTCCCGCGCCTGACAGATATACTGCTGCAGGCCCCGGATCAGATCGTCCGCCGTCGGCAGATCACTCCACGGACGAAACGGATTCACCTCCACGCCCACCGGATGAATGATGTCATTGATTCCATGCTGAATGATAACGGTGTCGGCTCCGCTCACCCGCGCCTCCCGCGGGAAGCGAATCGAGCCTTTCAACCCATAGGATTCATAAGTGATGTTGTCATACTGCCGCAGAATCCTTGTACCGCTCGCAGCCCGCCTCACAATAGCAGTATGCGCAATATCCTCCTGAAATAACCGTAGCGTCAGATAGTCAGGCCACGCCTGCGAGGTGATGCTATCACCATAGCAGACCACTGCCCTGTCCGCGCCCTCTGTCTCAATCTCCACGTTACTCAAAAAATAAAACCAGTTTGTGTTTCTCGTAAGCTCCAGCGGGAGCATACCTCTCTGCGCATGGTCGCCCACCGCATAATATCCCTTTGACAATGGCCCCGTGATCAGCACCGCGGAACGCATCAGGGTAAATTCCTCAAAGTACATACTGACACTGATATCATTTCCGCGCCTGACCGGGAAGCAGACCGCATCGCTGACAGCAGCCTCCCCCGCCGGTATCGTGACGCTGCCACAGCCGTTGTCAAAAGTAACCTGTGTATTGGTCTCCTCCACAATCCCGCGGCCGGAATCCGCACTGTCAGCGACATAGATGCGGCTGATCGTCACAGGCTCAGTCCCGCAAAAATTGTCAAAGGTAAGCTTTAATCGGTCTCCGTCAAACATTGGACGGATGGGGTAGCGCAGCGTCAGATTCTTTGCGTAATTCTCCGGCCGCCTGTCCGCAATTGAGACTGCGTTGCCCCATGTTGTCACATATTTTTTCATCTTTTATTCCATGCTCTTTTCCTGAAACTGATCAGACATCCTCTCTCCGAACAGTCCTCTTTATCGTATCGAATACAGTATAGCACGAAATTTGATTTACTTCAATTACAACTATTTTTCCTGCGTGAACTATAACGCAGCACGATTACCACAGACAGCGCCAGCACGCCCGACACACCGCCCGCAAAAAGCATCAGCCGCCCCGCGGTCGTCTGTGACGGTTTGTTGATAAACTGCACGTACTTGTCCGTCGTGACCAGGAAATCATCAGGTGATGTCCGCTCTCCCCGACACGTCCGCATCTCATTACCGGCGACATCCTTCACCCGATACAGCAGGGAAACCATCTCATCGTGCTGTGGAATCATGATGCTCAGCGCCTCATCCTCTCCCGCAAGCTCCATGTAATCCCAGCTCTCAAGCACCTTATTGTCCCTGTTTACCAATGTAAACTCTGCCTCAGCCAGCTCAAAATTGTCGATCACAGCGACATGTACTTCCTGTGCGTCGACATCATACACCATTCCTGATGCAACACCATCGATTACCACCTTGGGCGGCGTATTGTCAATTATGAAGGTAATCTCTTCCCCGTGAATATTACTCGCATTGTTGACCTCATTTCCCGCCCTGTCCCTGGAGTACAGCGTCATCCGGTATATTCCCTCTGCCGAAAAATTCTCCCTGCCAATCTGATACACATATGTGTATCCTGTCTCCTCCGAACCGCTCACTTCCCTTGTGTATCCGGCCTCGTATCCAAGTGCGCCATTTCGCGACACATAGATCTCAAACTCCTCCACGGTGTCAATATTCATCTCGACAATCCGGATATCGCTGAGCGTTTCATAGGTGTGATACTGCTGCTGCATCAACTGCATAAACGCGGTCAGATCATACACAGAGCCTTTTCTGTTCAATGAAAAGCGATACGTAACCGCAGTCTCATTGCCAGCCTGATCGCAGGCTGACACATTGAGATAGTATATATTATCCGGCTTCCCTGTCATATCCGGGAGCGTCAGACTGTATCCTGTTCCGTCCCCCTCATCAATGCGCGATGTCACGATCTCGTTGTCCACCACATCCCCGATGCCTGTCGTCACGGACACCGCTATCCCTGACTGCTCCAGATTTGCGTCCAGCACTGATATCACGGGCAGAATATCCTCTCGGTTTGCAGAGTTGTCCTCAACTCCGTCAATGATGATCACAGGGGCGGACGTGTCGATGGTAAACGACCGCTCCACTGCATCCGCTGCATTGCCTGCCATGTCACGGTAAGCACAATCGATCTGATACCGATTGTCCTCCTCAAAAGGAATCCGCAGTATATGGACGTCTCCCTCATGACTCCATGTGCCGCTTTCTGACACAGGTGTCATATGTATGACGAAATCCTCTGTGCGGAAATTGTGCTCCGTTATGGTGATCTTTGCTGTGACACCTGTATGAAAATACGCTCCGTCCGCAGTCTGTGTTTCCTGTCCGCCGGTCAGACCAATCGTCATCTCCGGCGCGGTGCGGTCGATGATAAACGTCTCCGACCGCACCTCATCCGACACATTGTCCGCCAGGTCGACACAGCTTGCCGCGATACTGTACTCTCCGTCCTCCGCCAGCGTAAACGAAGCATAGTGCCCGCTCCCGTCACTTTTCCAGTCAGACAGCGTCGCCTCTGACATCTGACCATCCTTTGTGACCAGTACACTGACACCATCGGGATCAAAATTTAACTCCCTTACACAGACCGTCACCGTTCTGCCCTTACTGTAATAATTGCCGTTAACAGCTTCATTATTGTCAAAGCGAAGCTCCACCTCCGGCCTGGTGACATCGATTTTTAGCAGCAGCGTCGATGTCTTTGTGTTGCCCGAACGGTCGATAGCTGTGACTTCTATATAGGCCTCATTACTTTCGTTTGCCCTCGCGTCGATCAACTGTGTGCCCTCAAATCCCGATGCCGCGGCAAGTTCCTCCTCGGTCGGTGCAGCCTTCGTAAACGAAAAGAGCTCCTGCGCTGCGATAGTGTCCGTCCCATCCCGTCCGACAGAGCTTGTCACCGATTCTAACGCAGCGCAGTTATCATCCTCCGGTGCGTCCCTGACCTGGATGTCCACTGTAATGTCATCATTGAAAAATCCATGCTCATTTGCGCCCTTTGGTTCCACCATCAGTTCTTTGCCGCTGCCGTCTGTGGATTCATTGGGAGCCATATTATCCACCACGATGCCGTTCGTCCATCCCTCTGCAACATTTCCGGCTGCGTCCTCAGCCCTGACATACAGAAAGCACCTTGTATTCGGAGAAATGCAGATGCTGTCCTGACTCTCGAGGCTGCCGCTGTCTCTGTCCATCCACTCGCCGATTTTCTTTGCCTGTCCAATCACCAATGAGCCTTTCCCGCTGATACCATACTGCGCGTCCGCGCTGCCCGATACCGTGTTACTGTAAAAATCTCCGTATGTGATCGTGGACTCCTTCCCCACCACAAACGAACTTCCCGCCAGCTCCATCGTCAAATCCGTCGGCTCATGGCAGTCAAGCTTATAGTGATAGACCAGCCTTTCCGACGCGTTGCCGGCCGCATCCGTCGTCCAATACTGCAGGGTGTAGAATCCATCCTCGCATCCGAGATCAACGACATGCTGACTTAAATCATCCATTGTCAGCATAAACTCTTTGCTGCCGTCATCGTTTGTCATCACATCACTGCAGCTCATGACGCCGATCACTGCTTTTTTGTCCGCCTGATCTGCCGCCGTCACTCCGTCTGCCTTGTCTGACCATTCCGACTCAGCCCCGTCCGGAACGGAATCGCTTCTGGTCAATTGATAATGTATCGTAACCGGCGCGTCGTACTCCCCGGATATGACACCTGTGTCATAATCCGGATACTCGAAGCGAATCTCAGGTGTGCCGGACTGTTGGTTGTACCACCCATCCCTGCACTTTGTCTCGTCCGCACCGCTTACAATGATCGGCTTGATCCCGGCTGCCTGATGCTGTATCAATACCCTCAGCTTCGCATCCTCGGCCGTCTCAATTCCCGCCTTAGATATTGCGCGAAACAGGTAATAACCATTCACGTCCTCCGTAATCACAAGCTCTGCGAATGATTTTTCCAGCACCGGAAGCTCTGTCCACTTTTCTGACACGTCTGTCATATCCTCTCCCACCTTCACGTAGGCACACTCATACCGCGCAATGCCTGCGTAGGAGCAGCTGTCCTGATTAGGCGTGACCACAATCCGCACATCCTCGTTCGTCCAGTTGTCATTCTCACCGCTGTAGGGTTGCCCTCCCGCAGACACGTCAAACGTCAGCACAGGCGCAGCGCTGTCCACAACCACCTGAATATATTCGCCATCATCATTGACAAGCGGACTGGCCTCGCTGATATTGCCTGCCTCGTCAACCGCCCTGACTGCAATGGCAGGATAACAGCCGTCCGTGAGCGCTATCTGAAAGTCCGTCGCCAAATCCTCTGACTCCTGTGTATTTTCCACCGGAATCCACACAGCCCCCTCCTCCGGCCGCATGTCCGCAGTGTACTCAATCCTGACCACGCCGCTGAGATCGTCACAATACGTCCCCCGAATGATAAAATCCGACGCAAAATACTGTTCTGTATCAGTGCTTTCCGGCTCATGGCATTCGTTGTCTGTACAGAATGCCTTTAAGACCGGCGCCTCCATATCCCTCCCTGCCGTGTAGCCCCTTGTACCGTTCTCCACATCCTTCGTGCTCACGTTTTTGTCCGAGTTGACTGCCCAGAACGTATAGCTCTTCTTTCCCTTGCCAGCATCACTGTCCTGCTCCTCCATCTGAATGGAATCAAAATACTTCTTTCCCGTGTCGCTCAGCTTTACCTCCACCTGATCGTCCACCCACCCATGACAGTCCTCAAGATATTCGAGCCACTCCGTACATGTGTACTGACGCGTTTGTCCGTCCCCTGACAGCTCGATATAGAAATCGCTGTCATACAAAGAGCTGTTCTTTACCTGAATGCTTTTGGAATCAGCTGAGTCCGCCTCTGACTTTTTGACCTGAATCATCAGGTCAGCGCCTTCATCCACATACCTTCTGTAATCCAGCTCGCCTTCATCCGATATTTCAGGTGTAAAAAAGGCTACGGGTATCTCTACCCATTCCTCCTCCATATCGTTATTGATCTCTGTGGTTTCCTCCGGAATCAGTTCTGAATCTGTTTCTGATGTTTCATTTAATATTTCATTTGACGTGCTTTTTGATTTGTCCTCTGATACAACTTCTGAACATTGCTCCAATCCGGTTTCTGACTGGGACTCTAAAGCTTCCTCTGTTAACATTTTCGACGAATTTTCTGATGTTTCCGCCGCATCCATTCCTGCCGGTGTACCGAGCACCATACTCAGCGCGAGTACACCCGACAGAATCTCCTTTGTTTTTCTTTTCATATGTTACCTCATATATGTTTATTTGCACTGTTTTCCCAATCCAGTCAACAGCACTCAATAAGCATATAGGAAGCTGCATTTCATCTCAATAGTACTATGGTACCATACTAGTACAGCATTGCGCAAATAACAGTGAATACAGCACCTGCTATTTGCACCAGTCCTGCGTTGTCGTCAGTCAACAATGCCACCGCATTGCCTCCTTCCTCCGCCTTGTCCTGTCACAAATATCAGGCACTGTATTTCACTGTTATTTAGGCAACGCTGTACAAGTCGGCATGCTCAGCGATACAGCACATAGTCATGCATCTCCCTAAAAAATCCGGCGCGCGTCAATGCCTCCGGCGCCAAATCCGGATACTTCTTGACGACAATCCGTTTGAGACTCGGGAAAATCCTTCCTTTTTTGTACTCCTGCGCAAACAACTGCAGGCACTCCTCCAGCTGTCCGTCCTCAAACACGCGCAGGACATTGCCCTGCCGTTCCATGACAGCCACCGGCAGCCCGCCATAACAGGCCACCGCATTGCCTGGCACATTCATAAAGCTCCGCCCTTCCCTGTGCGGCAGCACTTTGCCCCAGCACTGTGCCGGATCGGCCGCGTTCACCCAGACCAGCTCCCGCTGCTGCTGATTCCTGTCAAGCATTCTTGTAACGGATGCATAATCCTTAGCCAGAATAAACTGTGCGCCGGACAAACCCTCAACAAAATATCCGCGCCGCGCCTGCCCAGTGTACTCCCATACGCGCAGCACAGAGAGCGCTTCCTGCCAGGAAAGTCCGCACGCTGCCGCTGTCTCCCTGCACAGGATCAGACAACGGTCAAAGCACTTTTCCAGCATCTCAGCCATGCCCTGTCCATTTTCAGACGTCTTTAACGGTCTCACGATGTCCCATCTGCCTGCGCGCAGAGCCTTCACCCGCATACTGACGCGCTGCTTTGCCGTCGTCCTTCCAGCCCGGTCCCGCTCTATCCACTGCCGCACCGGAACAAAGCTGTCTGCGCACACCAGCCCCTTTTCCAGCAGGGACATCAGGGTATCATGGGGGGACTCACTGCCAAGCACTCCGCTCAGGGACTGCATGAAGCTGGCGCCGCGCCTGCGCAAAGTCTGATACAGGAGTTGTTCCCGCTCGTCCAGATCTGCTTCCTTTTCAACCGCCTCCTCTTCTTGCGTCAACGGCTCCACGTCCCAGTCGACCTCCTCCTGAAAGTCAAAGCGCAGTCCGCCCCTGCCCTCCATATGCCAGAACAGCTCACCCTCGGCCAGATACGCGTCGAGCCTGTCTCCGCGGTAACCGCTCACCCACCGCGGCAATAGAATCCCTTCCCAGTAAGAGACTGGTAACGTTATTCCCGCATATCGTCTCAACAGCCTGCGCAGACATTCCTCCGGCGGCGCACTCGATTCCATATGCGAGAGCATCAATGCCGCGTAAGCTTCCGCAGGGCAGGTCCGCACCTCCTCGCGCCTGTTTTTGAGTGTGCGCACTCTGGCGCGCCGATACAGCTCTGCGTGGTAATATTTGTCCTCCTGCCTGACCGCCTTCTCCTGTCCGCACAGCTCCTCTAAGAGCGCTTCCGCCAATGACAGACTCCATCCATAGCGCTGCGCTGTCTGCCCTGCGTCAGCGGCACCGCGGTAGCACAGCATACGCCTTACAATACGAAGCTGTTGATCGCAAATCTTCTGATCGCAAATCTTCTGGTCACAAATCTCCTGATCGCAAATTGTCTGACCGCACCCCGTCTCCGCGCCAGACAATTTGTCACTGCTCTCAGCAGGGCTATGCGGCATCACACCCGCCTCACCGAGCGCCGCCGCATACTGCTGCGCCTCCTCAGCGGCAATCCACAACCCCTGTTCCAGATACACTACCCTGCCATCCTGCAGCAGACTCTCCAGCCATTCCACAGGAATATCCAGCTCCCCCGCCGCCAGGTCTCCCTCTGTCATCAGCAGAGTGTGGAGCTGCCGCGCATCCTTTGGCAGATTTTCTCTCTGTAAAATATTCTCCTGCACCTGCAGAAGCTCCCGGCTGCCCGGCTGCAGCAGCTTCTCTTCTGATTTCAGCGCATCCTCCACCGCAATGTGGATTCCGCGCGGTGTGGGCGCGTAATCATACATGACTGCCGCCTCCTGCGCCCACTGCAGGGGAAGCGACATCGGGGAGGGCAGTTCTGTATAGACTTCCCGCACTTCCACAATGCCGGCACAAATATCGCACAGCAGCTCCCGCACACCCTCGGCATCCCACAATTCCTGCATACATTCCCTTCTGGTCTCGCGAATCAGCGGATGCCTGTCCTCGCGCACCACCTGTTCAAGCAGTTCAGCGCTTTTCAGTCTTTGACGCCAGAGCGGCTGCCGGCTGTTTTTGCGCACGCCCATCATCAATGCGCGCCCGCTGTTATACCGAAAAGCCATGTTAAAGACTGGTGTCTCAGGCAGCATAATCTCCAGTTTTCTGACACACATGTCAGGAGCAAGCCCCTGGAGCAGCCCCTCCGGAAGCGTCTCCCTCCCATAGGAATACAACAGAAACCCGTCCTCCTCGTCCACACTGCCAATCTCACACTGAAGCAGCTCGCGCGCCGCCTGTGCCACGAGCAGGGAGAGCGGTGCGTTGATCCGTTTTCCAAACAGGGAATGAAACATGATCTGACTGTTTCCCGACGAATCCCTGAAATGCTCTGCCAGAATCGTCCTGTCATCGGGCAGACTCCCGACTGCCTTCAACTGTCTCTCGAGATAACCGGACGCAAGAGAAACCGCCGTCTCGTCCAGTCCCAGCTCCCGCAAGGCTTCTGATAATCTTCCCTCCTCATAAGCCCGGCAAAAACCGCGGAACATGCGCCCAAACGCCTCTCCGGTCCGCTTGTCACGCCCCTTGATCTCCCCCTTCCAGAAGGGAAGTCTGGCGCCCTCGACCGGAGCCTGCACCACAGTCACGATATCCCTGCTGATATTTGTTATCTTCCATGCAAACGCGCCGAGGATAAAACGGTCGCCCCTCTGGGATTCGTACACAAACTCCTCATCAATCTCACCAAGCCTGACGCCGTCCTCCGTCTTTACGGCATACAACCCCTTGTCGGGAATCGTGCCCCCCGCTGAGACAGCCAGCATTCTGCTGTAGCCGTCACCCTCCACACGCTCATGCAGCCTGTCATACAGAAGCCTCGGCCGCACAGGGATATCCCGCTCATGTTCATAATCCCCCGCCAGCATACCGAGCACCGACTTGACATCTTCCCTGGTAATCCCGCGAAAGTTCCACGCGCGCGGCAGTATTTCCATCACCTCATCCAGTGTATAGCTTCGAAATGCCGCCATGGAGACAAGATGCTGCGCAAGCACATCGAGACATTCCGCGGGCGGATTGATGTGCTCCACGCCGCCCTCCCTGGCAAGCTGCGCCGTCATGCCGCAGGACACACACTCTGCCGCCGTTCTGGGAAACAGGTACATCACGCTGGTCCGCCCCGGATTGTGTCCGGCCCGCCCGAGCCGCTGCATCGTACCTGAGACCGTGCGCGGACAGCCAACCTGGAGCACCTGATCGATCTCACCCACATCAATCCCCAGCTCCATGGAGGAGGTGGCACACAAAAGCCGAAGCTTCCCGTCGCGCAGAGCCTCCTCCGTCTCCATGCGCTGCTCCTTCGACAGACTGCCGTGATGTACCCGTGCGAATCCCTCCCCGCCCAGCACATTGACATAGTACGCCAGCTTCTCCGCGTATCTTCTGCCCTCCACAAACGCGAGCACGCTGCGGCTGCCCTTACAGTACTGATACACGAGCGCCCCCAGCTCCTCCCACACAGGATCTTTCCGCCGGCCCTTTACCGCATCCGCATAAGGTCCCAGCACATCCAGACGAATTTTCTTCTCCATGACAGGCGCGGCGATCACGACCTCCTCCGGCGCCAGATATTCTGCGGCTGCCTCGAGCGGAGCGATCGTCGCGGACAGTCCCACCCGCTGCAGAGGGCACCCGCACAGCGCATCCAGCCGCGCCAGCGACAGCATCAGATGCGCTCCTCTCTTCGTGTCAATCAGTGCGTGAAGCTCGTCCACGATCACAGCCTTCGCTGTCGCCAGCACAGTCTGTCCCGTCTTGCTGGTCAGCATCAGATACAGTGACTCCGGCGTGATGATCAGGATATGCGGCGGTTTTCTCACCATCCGTTGCCGGTCTCTCTGCGGAGTGTCCCCTGTCCGGATACCGACGGTGATTTCCTGCTGCGCTCCGACTCCATTTTCATCTTCATTTTCATTTCCAATCCCGTCCAAAGGCCGTCTCAGATTTTCGCGGATATCTGCCGCTAAGGATTTGAGCGGCGAGATATAGATCAGCTGCAGCTCGTCCTTCAAAGTCCCCTCGCGCGCCTCCCGCTTCATCCGGTCAATAAAAACAAGGAACGCAGAAAGTGTTTTCCCCGTTCCTGTAGGCGCCGACACCAGTACATGCCGGCCGGCCGCGATACCCGGCCAGGCCTTCTGCTGTACCAAAGTGGGCTCCCCAAGCGCACTCCGAAACCAATTCTGCGTTCCCTCATCAAAGAGTTCCAATACATTCTCCATGATTATACTATCCCCATATTTTTACAGGTTTTGCGAACTTCCTTCAAAATACCCTCGCTGTCATCCTCCTCGAGGAGCTCGATGAGCTCAAGAAGCCACTCCCCGCACGGATAATGGATTGCGTACCTGCTGTCATATTCCGAAAAGCTCTGTATCTGCTCCCGCTCGACGATTGCCACAAACTGTCTGTACGCATCTGTCAAATACCTCCTCCTTCTTCTCGCAATGACAGAATCAGGCTCTCTCTGTCCCAGCGGCATTGGCCGCGCTCTCAGGGCCAGATATACGATCTTGTCAATCGCAATGCTTTCAGCGCTGTACAAATCCTCGAGATATACTCTTCCTTCTTTCCGCTGTTCATCCATCTTCGGATATGCAGCCAGCCATTTTTCCTGCTCCTGCGCGCTCTCCGCGCCGTCCGCCGCAAGCTGGGATTTTTTCAGGCAGCACTGTTTATATTTTTTGCCGCTCCCGCACGGGCACGGATCGTTTCTACCGATCTTGACCACCCTGCGCTGCTCCGGATTGCCGCCGCCAAATTCATCCATGAAACCGGAGAGCTTCCTGTCCAGTATCCCCTGCGTCGCACTCTTTTCATCCTCCTTCGCAGCCTCATCCGCACCGTCGTCCGCGGACGGCTCAAACATCGCCCATCCGCGCAATGCTTTGACTACATTGATCTGCTCCATACAGAACCGCTTCTCTTTGTCCCCATATGTAAACATCTTGTCCAGGCTCTCATCATACTTGCCAATGGCGTATTCGTCCACCCGTCCGTCCTGATAGAGACGCCGTAGCTCCAGCAGCATATCTGTGAAATGACAGCGACAGATCATATCCGCTACCGCAGTATAGATATAATCGCCGATATCCTTCTTATCATATACAAGCTCTCTCAAAAAATCCTGCCACTCCTGCTTATCCAGCTTCTGGTCCAGATAAAGCTGTCCCATCACATCCAGCATTTGCGCCCTCGCAAAATCACTGGACTTTTTCTTCTTGATCGTCTGCTTGAGCAGCTTGATGTCCCCATTGTACGTATTGTACAGAATACTCCCCAGATCTTCTGTGAGCACGTCTCCAATCAAAAAGTCCAACGTGTCCTCCGGCAGGGCAGCCAGCGCCATCATCCTCGGAAAAAAGTCTCTGTCCTGAAACTGTGCCAGCAGAAAAATTCCATATTGATGCAACATGTACTCTCCGTCCAGATTGTCCTTCTCCTTAATAGCCTTCTCGACTGCTTTTCGCAGATAGGGAATCGCCTCATCCCTGTTGGCGCCAATCAGCTCCAAATCTTCCTTGGGAAGCTTTTTGCTAAAATACGTGATGTTCTCGATTGCTCTTTGTAATTCTTCCATGAATTTTCTCCCTTGTGCTTTTCTTATCTGTTTCTTGCATTTGCCATGCTGTATTAGATTATAACAAATATATGGCCGGAGTGCAAACAGATTAAATTTCAACATGCTTCATGTAATACCCGAAGCACCCCTTGTACAGCTTATGGTCGGCGTCCTGCTGCATACGCGCCTCCCCGTTCTCAAATCCCTCAAAGCCAAACATCTGCGCAATGCGCTGCTCCCTCTCATAATACACCCCCGGGACGCCCAGGTAATATGCGATGTCCTTCTGCGCATAGCGAAATAAAAGCAGCTGTCTGTAATTGTAATACGCATGTAATACAAAAGAATTTGTCGCCAGCTCATGATATTTTTCCGCCAGTATTACCACGTCGCGCGGCCGTATCAGGATACTCTGCGCCTCCTGACAGATGTGTACCTCCGGGTAGAGCCTGCGCAGCTGCTGCCACTTGTCCTCACAGATTTCCTCGCAGAGCTCCTCATATTCCGTCTGGTCCGTACTTTTTGCCACATGAATCTCATTGTGCTCCGGCGCAGGCGCGGCACTGTCCGATGCAGGATAATCATCCCTGAGTACACAGACACCCATGCGTGTCCCATACAACGGTATCTCGACGCGCATACACCGCGCAAAGTCCACCTTGTCATTCCACTTCATTTTCTCCATGCCGTATCCCGACCTGATTGCCATATCCCCCAGGAAGATTTTTTCATCATGGATGTTTACGGCATACACCTTGCAGCGGTCACCGCACTGCAGCGGCACACCCCTGAGTCCGACGCTGACTCCTCCGTCATCTACCCGCAAAAAACCGATATTGCGCTCCTTCTTGCCATTATTCATATAGTCAATATAAAAAAACTGCATACGCTGACTCCTCCACTCCGATCATGGTTATACTGATCATGGTTATACTAATGTATGTCCAGTGAGACAGGCATATGCATTGTTTTTTCGCTCCTACAATTCCATCTCATACGGCAGCCGCTGCGCCAGATATCCTTTCCTCCGGAGCATCTCCTCGATCTCATCCAGTATCGCTTCGCTGTCCGCGCCGATCGTATGAAAATGATACCCTGAGGTCACATTCAGCAGCGGCGTCGATTTGCCCGACCGGATATTATCCACAAACACGCGCACATCCCTGCGGCTTTTGATGTTCAGCGCAGCCGTCATCTTCCCGTATGCCCTGTGATTGACCATTACATTCTGAACGGTGCCGCCGAGGTCCACGATGGAGTTGAGCTCATCCTCCACCTGCTCGTCCGTATGGCATACCTTCAGGATACGCACACTCCCACTCTGCTCTGTGCGATCCAGATAATACCCCTTCGTGGTGGATAGGATCGGATAGCCCTCCGTGCGCAGAATCGCCACGTCCTGCACTACAACTTGGCGGCTCACTCCCGTCTGCTTCCCCAGAGCGCTGCCGGAAATCGGAGTTTGCGACTGCTGCAGCATTGACAAAAGTATCTTTCTCCGTTCCATAATACCTCCCTCAATCCAATACTTTTAAGTGTTTCAGACTGATATCCAGGATTGGCGCCGAATGTGTGAGCGCCCCGCTTGACACATAATCGATACCCAGACTTGTGATCGTCTCGATATTCTCCCTCGTAATATTTCCCGAGCACTCTGTCTGCGCCCTTCCGTCAATGATGCGCACCGCCTCCGCCATCTCGTCAGGCGTCATATTGTCCAGCATGATGATATCCGCGCCGGCTTCCACGGCCTCGCGCACCATATCAAGGTTTTCCGTCTCCACCTCAATCTTCCGCACAAACGGCGCATATGCACGCGCAGCCTCCACGGCCTCGCGCACGCCTCCCGCCGCATCGATATGATTGTCCTTTAAGAGCACTCCATCGGAGAGATTGTATCTGTGGTTGCGGCCTCCGCCCACGCGCACCGCATACTTCTCAAACACGCGCATGCCCGGCGTCGTCTTTCTTGTGTCGAGGAGCATCGTCCCGCTTCCCTCCAAGAGCTTTGCCACACTGTCTGTGTAGGTAGCGATACCGCTCATGCGCTGCAGATAATTCAGCGCAGTACGCTCACCGGACAGAAGTACGCGGACATCGCCCGTAACGACCGCGAGCACCTGTCCCTTTCGCACATGATCGCCGTCCTTTGCCGTGCTGGTCACTTTCGTCTCTGAGTCCAGCAGCGTAAACACCCTCTCAAAAACTGCAAGCCCGGCAAGGATGCCATCCTCCTTGCAGATTAACTGCACCTCACCTCTCCTGTACCCGGGCATGACAGCATTGGTGGACACGTCCTCATTGTTGATGTCCTCCTCCAGCGCCATTTTGATGTATTTGTCAGCGACAAGCTGCATTGTGATTGGATTCATATTCGTTACTCCTTTTTCTTCTATAAATTATATTCCCTATTACATTTTCTATCTTTTTTCTTTTATTTATATTCTTAAATTCTCTATTTTGCGCTCTATATTGTTTATGCAGGCTGGGTTTTTGCGATATTTACAGCCGCGCGCTTCGCAAAGACGAGACTCTCCAGCAGGCTGTTGCTGGCAAGCCTGTTCTTCCCATGGACACCGTTGCAGCTCGTCTCACCCACAGCATACAGATGCGCCATTGTCGTCTGGGAATCGCTGTCCACATGCACGCCGCCCATGAAATAATGCTGTGCCGGCACGATCGGAACCGGCTCGCGCAGCAGATCATAGCCCTCCTCCAGACAGTGCTGATATATATTGGGAAAATGCTCTCTCACAATGTTCTCGGGAACCTTCTCAAAGGACAGGTACTCGTACGCGGTCCCCTCCTTTTCCATCTCCTTTTGGATGGCCTCAGTCACCACATCGCGTGGGAGAAGCTCGTCCACGAAGCGCTCGCCCTTGTGGTTCAGTATGATTGCGCCCTCCCCCCGCGCGGACTCCGAGATCAGAAAGCTTCTGCCCGGCTTTGTGCTGTAGAGGCAGGTTGGATGAATCTGTACATAGTCCATGTGCTCGAGCTGCACGCCATGCTCCTTTGCAATTCGACAGGCGTCCCCGGTCAGGAGCGGAAAGTTCGTGGAGTGACGGTAAAGCCCGCCGATTCCCCCTGTTGCCATAACCGTATCGGGCGCATATATATACAGGTCATCTCCGTTCTGATCTCTCGCCTTCATCCCGACACAGACGCCATCCTTCTCGATAATGTCCGTCATGGTCGTATACTCCATCATCGTGACATTTTCCAGCCTCCTCACATGGGACAGCAGCGTAGTCGTGATCTCCTCCCCTGTGATGTCCTTGTGAAAGCAGATGCGCGGCTTTGAGTGCGCACCCTCCCGCGTATATGCGAGACTTCCATCCTCATTTCGCTCAAAACGCACTCCCAGCGCCAACAGATGATCAATAATATCACGGCTGGAATTGATCATAATCTCTACGCTCTCGGCACGGTTTTCATAATGCCCCGCCCGCATCGTATCCTCAAAATACGCGTCGAAATCACTGTCGTCGCGCAGCACACAGATGCCGCCCTGCGCCAGCATCGAATCGCAGCTTCCCACATCCTCCTTCGACAGCATGAGAATCCTCTTATCCCGTGGCAGCGACAGCGCTGTGTACAGTCCCGCGACGCCACAACCCGCAATCACTATATCATAGTACAACTCCTTTGTCATTTTTCCGTATCCAACCCTTTCCTTTTGTTGATAACGCATCCGCGTTTTCACTGCGCCAGCTCCAGCATGCGCATCAGCGTCCTCTTTGCCGCCACGCTCTCCTGCCCGTCATCCATCCGCATCTCGTTGCTTTCCTTTTTCAGCACATCTATGATTTTGTCCAGCGTTATCCTCTTCATATCTGTACAGACCGGCTCTGTCCGCGGGAAGAAAAAGGCCGCGTCTCCCCGCGCCTGCTGCAACGCATAGCTGACTCCTGACTCTGTTCCGATGATAAAGGCTGTATCTGTGCTATTTTTGGCATAATTGATTATGCCGCTCGTGGAGCCGATATAATCCGCCAGCGCCAGGACCTCACTGCTGCACTCCGGATGGACAAGCACTCTGGCAGACGGATGCTGCTCCTTCAGCTCCCTGATCTCCTCCGCCTTCATATGCTCATGAATCGGGCAATACCCTTCATTATACAGGAAGTGTTTCTCCGGAACCTTCCCAGCCACAAAATGCGCGAGGTTCCTGTCCGGGATAAACAGAATATTATGATTGGGCAGATTTCTGACAATCTGCACCGCATTCGCGGAAGTCACGCTGACATCCGACCACGATTTAATCTCGGCCGTCGAGTTGATATAACACACGACAGCCAAATCCTCATACTGCGCCCTGGCCCTCTCCACTATCTCCTTCGTCACCATATGTGCCATAGGACAGTCCGCTTCCGCGTCCGGCATCAGCACTGTCTTTTGCGGATTCAGCAGTTTTGCGCTCTCCCCCATAAAGGACACACCGCAGAATACAATCGTCCTGTGCGGCAGCTCCACGGCCTTCCTGCTCAGGAAATAGGAGTCCCCTATGTAATCCGCTATCTCCTGCACCTCCGGACGAACATAGTAATGCGCCAGTATCACCGCGTCCTTTTCCTCTTTCAGTTTCTGTATCTCTTCCTGTTTTGTCATATCGGCTCCTCCTCATCAGTTTTATGCAGTATAACACATATCCTTACAACTGACAAGACACCTGTTATGACTATCACTTTTTTCTGTTCATTTTTATGACAAAATGGTTGATTATCTCAAAAAAGCCTTGATTTACGGGCATACAAGCAGGATTTCAAGCTGAATTTACTACCAATTTACTACTTTTGAGGGAAAGAGCCTTGATATGCCGCCCGGAACCCTGCCAGCCCAGCCACCAGCACACAGCATTGAGAAAGAATAAATGAAAACTGAATACGACGCATACGCGGCGTTTCTCTATCCCAACACGGGAGAACAGGAACGCCGCTTTTTTTATGCCCTCATGTTACGCAGTAGGGGCAAAAAGAGCCTTGCTATATGCGGCTTTGCGGGCGCACTTTTGCCGGGGACAGGGATTTATACCTAACCCCGGCAAAATGGCGTTCTATCGCGTAACAAATCCACAACCAAAGGAGTGATGAAGCTATGGCAGTTTTCCGAGTGGAACGCAACAAGGGCTATACCGTTATGAGCAACCACCATTTACGCAACAAGGAGCTGACCTTAAAGGCAAAGGGGCTTTTGTCGCAAATGCTTTCCCTTCCCGAAGATTGGGACTACACCCTTGCGGGGCTGTCACAGATCAACCGGGAAAAGATAGACGCTATCCGGGAAGCCATAAAGGAGCTGGAACGCGCTGGGTATATCGTCCGATCACGGGAGCGCGACGAGAAAGGACGCTTGCGGGGAGCCGATTATGTAATCTATGAGCAGCCGCATACAGAACCTACGCCGGATTTACCTACATTGGAAAATCCAACATTGGATAATCCAATGCAGGAAAAACCAATGTTGGAAAAACCTACGTTGGAAAATCCAATGCAATTAAATAAAGATATACAAAGAACTGACTTACCAACAAAAGAAAAAAGAAATACGGATTTACAAAGTACCCATTCCATTCCTATCCTTTCCCCTAACCCCTCTCCTTTGGAGCAGGAAGCGGCTACGCCGCCGGAACGGAAACGAAAGGAAGCGGAAGCACAGACCGCTTTTGAGATTTACCGGGAGATCATCAAGGAAAATATCGACTATGACATTCTCATACAGGATATGAAGTTTGACGGGGACAGGCTGAATGAAATTGTAGACCTCATGCTGGAAACCGTCTGTACCCGGAGAAAGACGATCCGCATTGCCGGGGACGACTACCCCGCCGAGCTGGTAAAAGCAAAGTTTATGAAGCTGGACGCTGAACATATCCGCTTTGTGCTGGACTGCATGAAAGAGAACACAACCAAAATCCGCAACATCAAGCAGTATTTACGGGCGGTGCTTTTCAATGCCCCGTCCACAATCGGCAATTATTACACGTCCCTTGTGGCTCACGACATGGCAAGCGGCGCACTTGCGCCACAGGAGCCGCACGACCCCTATTCATTCAAACCGGGCGAAAGCCTGTAACCACCCACAACCACAAAAGGAGGATTTTATTATGGCACAGAAAATGACGGGAGCATTGGTATTTGACGAGCGCACAGACCGCTACGACATTCGCTTTGACCTTGCCAGCTATTACGGCGGGCTGCATTGCGGGGACTGTTTCGACGTGTTCACACGCGGCAAGTGGAAGCCGACCCGTATTGAAATGAATATGGCGCAGGAATGGTACTTGGTGGGTATCAGAGCCGACGACTTAAACGGGCTGCGGGTGCGTATCTGACCGCCGCCCCGACTTCTCCGAGCTTACAACGCCCATGCTCAATGAGTTTATTGAGAAAGTGGTTGTGCATGAGGGCGAGGGACGGGGGAATGACCGCCGCCAGCGGATAGACATTTACCTAAACTTTATCGGGGCTTTTGAAGTGCCGGAATATATTGTCACCCCGGCAGAGGTAGAGGAACAACGCCGCCAGCATGAGGAACAGGCGGCAAAGGAAGCCCGGTCAAAGGAGCTTGCAAAGGCGCGGTATGAGAAACGCAAGGCAGAAAAACGGGAATTTACCGCAAGGAAGAAAGCGGGGCTTCTCACCCCGGAAGAACTGGAAGCGGAGGAAAATCGGCTTGCACACAACCGGGAGTGGCAAAAGGAATGGCGGGAGAAACGAAAAGCCAGCGAGCCAGAGAAGCCGCCCAAGCAGAAATCCATAAAGGAGCTTATGGCGGTTGAAAAGACCGGGGCAGACCTCACGCCGGAGGAAACGGAACGGCTTGCGGCATACCGCCGGAAGAAAGCCGACCAGCAGAGGGCAAGGCGGGAGGGAAAGAAAAGCGACCAGCCGAAAAAGAAAGTCAGTTAGCGGGGGCAGCCCCGCGCCGGGAGGAACAAAAGAAGCATTGTGGAAATGTGCATAACAGGCTATGGAATCATGGATAACTCTATTCACAGCACATGGAAAAGCTAAAGTGCAGCTTTCCCACGTCCTGCAAACAGAGTTACCCACAATTCCATAAGACAGCCAGTTATACACATTACCAGCAATGCCGACTACTACGGAATCCCCCTCATTCCTACCTAGAAGATATTAAAACTTGATTTGAGATAAAAAAGATATGCTATAATTCTTCTGCAAAACAAAAAATTTTATTTTTTTTACAACCAAAATGACAAAATCCGTACTTAGTATAGTGGAGGCTGTTTATCTACAAAATAACAAGGAGGTGAAAACATACTATGGATGACGAGACGATTGTAAGTCTTTACTGGGCAAGAGATGAAAGTGCGATTGCAGAAACATCTTCAAAATATGGCGGGCTTTGTAATCATATCGCAAATAACATTCTCTCAAACTACCAAGACAGGGAAGAATGTCTCAACGATACTTACCTTGCAGTCTGGAACGCAATCCCGGATAAGCACCCAAACAGATTTTCCGTATTTTTGAGCAGGATTGTCAGAAATCTGGCTTTGAAGAAATATGAATATATTTCTGCTGCTAAAAGAAATCCGGCTGTTGTTACCTCATTAGAGGAATTAGGTGACTGCGTATCCGGGACAGACAGCATAGAGTCGGAAATCGAAAAAAAGCATATCGAAAGTACGATTGATAAGTTCCTCTGGCGGTTAGAGGAAGAAAAACGGACTGTATTTATACGGCGGTACTGGTATTTTGATTCAATCGAAACGATCTGTAAATATACAGGCTTCAGCCAGAGCAAGGTAAAATCCATGCTTTACGAAATGCGCCGCAAGTTAAAAAAATATTTAGAAAGTGAGGGTATCAAAGTATGAACAAAAAACAGCTTTCCGAACATATTGGGAACATTGATGACCGGCTTGTTGAACAGGCAGAGAATATCCCAAATTACAGACAACTGCATCACCGTCAGACAATAAGACGCTTCCTTACTGCCGCCGCAGCTTTTGTGCTTATGGCTTGCAGCTTTAGTGCAGGCGCGTTTGCCTTTGCCCGTGAAACAGTGGTTGAAGTGCCAGTAGAACAGGAAATGATAAAGTTGGAAGAAATCAATCTTACACTGATCCTGCCCGATGATTGGAAAGGAAAATATTCTGTAGAAGCTAGTGGTCAGAATTATATTGTTTATCACACACAGGTCAGAGAAGATGTCAGTGCGGGGATAGACGCATTTGACGGCGGTGTCCTGTTTTATATCGTCTGCTATGAGGAATCCATGACACCGGAACAATTCATAGAAAAGGGATATGATTTTGTCCAGTACCGTTATCTGTTTTCTACCAGCGATAAAACTTACATTCTCTGCTATCCAAGTGACGTACAGTGGAATCCCGAAAATTCAGAACAGGAAACGGAATATCTGGGAATGGAGGGAGAAATAAAAGATATTAAGTTTGTGGTTGACAATATCCTTGCGGACTGAAAATGTTTTGAATCTTGAAACAGGCATGGTGGGAATGCTGAACGTAAGGTATTTTTGTTCATAACCATATAGCTTTAACAGAAAAGTAAGTTTTAGTATCACAATTACATGGAGGTTAAAAATGGGAAACACAAAACAGAAACTATGGAAAAATATTTTGGTAATTGGCATTTTATCCGCAATATTACTTTCCGGGTGCGGCAAAGAAAATGTGCCAAAGGAAGAACCACTTATGGGCAGCGGCAGTGAAAGTACAGTGGCAGAAAAAGACAGTGTGCCGGAAGAAAATAATGCAGAAGCCGAAAAGCCGACAGAAGATACTGCACCCAGTGAAAAGGTTATGGAGCAGGCTATAAGCGAATGGAAAGAAATGTACGCTTCGTTTTATGAGTATAAGAATTGCTCCGCAGTTCTTGTGGAACGTAAAGAAAATGACGGAACGGTGGACGAGATATTCACACTGGATATTACATACTTGTCCGGGCAGCCGGAAAGCGATGAGCCGGAGCATTTCATTGCGGATATGAAAGCAAGCTATCCGGCGGATAATCCAGAGGATATTACTTTATGGATGGATAACAGCGGCGGGGCAATGACTGATTTCACGCTGTTTAAAGAGTGTGGTCCCGGTTGACAGGTAATATCCCACTGATATTTCCAAAGATACCTTATGTTCAGCATTCCCATCATATTTGAATGTTTAATCGGTATATATAAAAACTGCCAGTTGTGTCTGCTAAGGAAGCCGTAACATTGCTTTTGCATTGGCAAACTGGAAATATAATATTCAAAATTTGTAATGGGTAACATTATGGAACATGATTTGCAGAAGAAACAGGAATTGGAATTATGGAATATGGTTTCAAGCGGAAAACCAAGGCAGGGGGCAAAAACTCCGAGCAGAACACCGCAAAGAATGAAACAGGAAGTACCGAACCGAAATTACCAAACCATTTCCCGTTCAAAAAAAACAGCACAGGCAGTTAGACGAAAAAAAGCACGAAAGCGCCGGATACGCTTTTATAGGTTAATGGCAATCATAAGGATAATATTATGCCTTATAGGAGCGCATACAGTAGCAGACACCATATACGGATGGGTGCATAAACCGCCGGAAAAGGAAGAAGCAGTTGTCCAAGTAGTGTCTCTCCCGGCGCAAAATGATGAAATAGCTTTTGAAGAACACGATATTACGCTCATGGCAGTCGGTGATAATTTATTACATATGGGGATTGTAAATGCCGGGAAGCAGTCTGACGGAAGCCGGAATTATGACTTTTTATTTGACGGAATAGGCGCATTTCTGGAAAAAGCAGATATAAAGATAATCAATCAAGAAACAATATTTGGAGGTAATGAGCTTGATTTTCATGGTTATCCCAAATTTAACTCCCCAACAGAAGCGGGGGATGCCATAGCCGGGGCAGGATTTAATGTTGTCCTTCAAGCCACAAACCATACGGCAGACCAAGGAATGAGCGGAATGGAAAACTGCATTGATTTTTGGAAAACACACCCTGAAGTGCTTGTTACGGGTATTCACGAGCCATTGACAGAAGAAACATATAAAAACCGCATTCCATTATTAAAAGTTGGTGATGATACGTTTGCAATTCTAAATTATACATATGGGGCAAACGGAGAAAGCATATCATCTTCCATAAAAGACAGAATGAATATGCTATGTGATGTAGATGAATCAAATGGCAGGATTGATTTTGAAACACTTAACAAGCAAGTGCTGCTTGATATTTCCGAAGCAAAAACACTGGCGGATATTGTTATTGTATGCCCGCATTGGGGAACAGAGTATTCAACAACCCCTTCAAGCACCCAAGAAAAGTTTGCAATGCAAATGACAGAAGCGGGAGCAGATATTATTATTGGCACACACCCCCATGTTGTGCAGCCTGTAAAGTGGATTGAAGCCACAAACGGAAATCGGGCATTATGCTATTATTCGCTCGGAAACTATGTGTCAACACAGAAAAATGGACAGAGTATGCTTGAAGGAATGGCATGGATAACATTCCATGTAACAAAAGACGGTATATCTGTTTCGGAAGATCAGACAGGCATTATCCCTTTGGTATGTCATTACACAAGTAATCCTACACGCTTTAAACAGGTATATTTGCTTGAAAATTATACAGAAGAACTTGCGTCCTCACATGGAATTATATCTTATGGCGGAATATCATTTCATTTGGACGACTGCTTAAAATGGAGTGACGAAATATTAGGCGACTGGGTACTTTCTGCTGATGAAGTCCTTAGCCCATAGTCTATGATAATGAGCAGTATAAAATTGCAACTATAAACCAAGCACCGCCCCATGTGGGAGAAAGGGGGAAATTTCTATGGATTGCACAGAAGCATACAGGGAACACATCATGTATTCTTTCAATGGCTTTTGCAAAGTCGTCATACGCTATGCCGCTATCAACGCATGGCGCGACAGGAACAGGCGGCGGCAAAGAGAAATATCCTTTGAATACCTCACAGAAGAAAAGTTCTACCCTCTAAGCACATCAGACGAAGCTCTCAAATCACCCTACGAACAATACCCCGTTACAATCTGCGGTCAGACAATCATACTCACCAACGGCGAGCTTGCTGCAGCCCTGTTATCTTTGCCGGAGAAAAAGAGGGAAATCATTTACCTTTACTTTTTCGGGAATTACACACAGCAGGAAATCGGGGATTTATACGGGCATTGTAAAAGTACGGCATGGCATTATATCCACAGCGCCTTGCAGATGTTGCAGGAGGAAATGGAGGTGCTTTTGCGTGGGGAATCCTAAACTCATACCGTATGAAACCATTGTCCGGGCGACCAGCGGAGAGCCGGAAGCCGTGGAGGAATGCTCATGTACGGTAAAGAAGCAAGCAACCGAGAACAAGAGATAGACCGCCAGTACCACACTATTCCGAACCAAAGACCAAAAGACAAGCACCGTGGAAATGTGTATAACTTGCTATTCCGTCATGGAAAAGTCCGTTCACAGAACATGGAAAAGCTAAAGTGCAGCTTTCCCACATTCTGCAAACAGACTTTCCCTCAACTCCATAAGATAGCAAGTTATGCACATTACGCACAGTGCCGACGACTACGAAATCCCCCTCATTCATACTTATTTTTACAATTTGTTCTATACTTATTCTTGACAAAGCGACACGAATGACGCGTAATTAAAAGCGACACGAGTGTTGCAAAAGAAAAGAGGTGATAACATGAGCTTGAAAGGAGAAAAGACAAAACAGGATATTCGAGAAAAGGCATATCAACTGTTTGCGGAAAAGGGATTTAAAGATGTAACTATGAAAGATATTTGCGAGTTGACGGGGCTTAGTCGTGGAGGACTGTACCGCCATTATGAAAGCACCGAGCAGATATTTTTGGAGATAGTTAATGCTTTTTCCAATAAGCAAAAAAGTGAAGTATTTACTAAAATTGAGCAGCACGTTCCAGCTACCACGATATTACAGGAACTTCTTTCAAGATATGCAACAGAAATGATTGATTATGAAAATTCTATAAGCCTTGCTATTTACGAATTTTATAGTAATCCAGCGGTTTCTAAAGAAAATAATTCAGTAAAAAAACAGTACGAAATTTCAAAATCAACATGGATAGAACTTATCAACTACGGAATGGATACGAAAGAATTTAATTCCGTGAACCCGGAATCAATTTTCAATGTAATTATTTTTGCATATCAAGGAGTACGAATGTATAGCAAGTTGATGAAAATGGATAAAGATATTCCCAATCAAATAATAAATGAAATAAAGCGGCTACTATTGCCGGAGGAGGTTCAGCATGAAAAATGATATTGTTTTGGTAAGACCAACTTTAGCACTAAAAGAAAAAGCTCTTGATTATCGAAAGGAACATTTTCAACATGGAGAAGAAATTATCTACGGAAGTGAGCTTTTTGACAAGACAGAAAGCTACGAGGAATGGCTATCCTCTGTAACGCTAAACACGAATCCCAAAACGGTAAATGAAAATTGGGTAGTTACGGATACTTTTTTTGCTTTAAGAAAAAGTGATGATAAGATAATCGGAGTTATTGATTTAAGACATACGCTGAATGAATTTTTGAAAGATTTAGGGAATTGTGGGTATAGTGTACGTCCATCTGAAAGAAAAAAGGGATATGCAACAGAAATGCTATGCCAACTTCTCCAAGTGGCTAAAGAAGCAGAAATGAAAGAGCTTCATATATCTGTTGAAAAAGAAAATTCAGCGTCAATAAAAGTTATACAAAAAAATGGCGGCGTGTATGAACGGAGCTTTTCTTTTGAAAATGAAGTAGCAGATATTTATAAAATTAAATTATAAATTTTTGAGTTTAGCGGGGGCGACAGCTTGAGTGTTATTGCCCCTCTGAATTATAAAAAAATAACAGTAAACCATGCACCGCCCTATGTGGGAGAAAGGGGGAATCATTTATGCCTTGCACAGAAGCATACAAAGAACACATTATGTACACGTTCAATGGCTTTTGCAAGACCGTCATACACTATGCGGCACTCAACGCATGGCGTGACAGAAGCAGACGGCGGCAAAAAGAAATATCCCTTGAATACCTCACAGAAGAAAAATTTTACCCTTTAGGCGCAACAGACAAATATTTTGAAGCACCTTATGAAGAATACCCCATAACGATATGCGGGCAGACAGTTATCCTCACCAATGGGGAGCTTGCCACCGCCCTGCTATCTTTGCCGGAGAAGAACCGGGAAATCATTTTCCTTTACTTTTTCGGGCATTACACACAACAGGAAATCGGGAAAATGTACGGACGCTGCCGGAGTACGACCGGGTATCAAATCCGCAGGACTTTACAGCTTCTGCACAAGGAAATGGAGGTGCTTTCACATGGGGAATCCGAACCTTTTGCCCTATGAAACGATTGTCCGGGCGACCAGCGGAGAGCCGGAAGCCGTGGACGAGGTTTTACGGCATTACAGCAAGCGAATCCGAATCGCCGCCATTGAAAACGGGCATATAGACAGGGATACCGAGGACAGCATAAAACAGCGGCTTGTCACTGCCCTGTTTAAGTTCCGCTTTGATGAACAGAAAGTATAAGAAATCGCTTTCATTTTTTGAAAAACGGATATATAATAAAGCAACGATGGAGGGTAAAGCGATGGATAAAGAATGGGAAAGATTATATGAAGAAGCAATGAGTGTTTTGAACCCCCATGATGTTTCAAATAAAATGTGGGTAGGAAGTGTGGCATCTGCCGTACTCACAAAAAAGGTAATATTTACAAGGGTATATGCATTGACACAGATGGCTCTATAGGAATGTGTGCTGAAAGAAATGCTTTATCAACAATGCTTACATATGGCGAAAGTGAGATTAAAAAAGTGGTTTCAGTATATAAAGATGGAAATATCATTCCGTCTTGCGGTATTTGCAGAGAATTTATGATGCATTTAGGCGGAGATGTGGAAAATATTGAAATTCTATTGGATATAGAAGGACGGACAAGTAAATTGATTGATTTGATGCCTGAATATCCACGACATAAATAAATTCCAGTTCGCAGTGCTGCTAAGTGAGTGCTAAATCGGTAATCATAGGAATATGCATTATACTTCATATTTTATGCAGTAGGAACACTTTTCCGAAAAGGGAGATTCAGTATTAGACAAGTCGGAATTTGGGAGATGATAGAATGATATTGTTGATTGTTGATACTCAAAATTCAATTATGACTAATGACTTATATGAATTTGAGATTTTTGTATATCGTATTAAAACACTAATCAAAGAGGCGCGCAATAATAGTATAGAAGTTATTTATGTTAGACATGATGATGGTGCTGGACAGAAATTAACGAAAGGTGCATTAGGCTATGAAATATACGAAGAATTTCAGCCAATGCCAAATGAGCGTGTTTTTGATAAAAATGTAAACAGTGCTTTCAAAGGTACGGGGTTGTTGGACTACCTACATGAAAAAAATGAAGATACAATTATTATTGTAGGGCTACAAACAGATTATTGCATAGATGCAACAGTGAAATGTGGTTTTGAGCATGGACTTAAAATGATTGTTCCAGCAAATACAAACAGTACGCTTGATAATGCGTATATGACAGCAGAAAAATCTTATAGATATTATAATGAGTTCATGTGGAATGGAAGATACGCAGAATGTATTTCCTTTGAAAAAACTCTTGAATTGATGAATAGATAAATTCCAGTTTATCTACTAACTGTCCTAACTTTCCTTTATTTTCAAGGCTTTGCGGTATGCCCAACCTCAAAATATGTATCCTTTTCCCTTGTTTTTGCCCTTATCAGCAAGTTACAAGGGAAAGTTTTTGATATTCAGTTTTTGTTTTTAACTCATTCCCACAACCTTATCCAATAGCTTTGCGGAATCCCGCTTCGCCTCCCTTGTAGCGTGTGCATAGACATTCATGGTGGTGCTTACGTCCGAGTGCCCTAAAAGCTCCTGCACATCTTTTGGCTGTGCCCCGTTTGATAACAGGTTCGTTGTGTAGGTATGCCTCAATGTGTGGAAGTGGAAACCCTCTAACTCTGGTACTTTCCTTGCCGCTGTCCGGCAGGCTGTTTCTACGGTGGCTGGAAGTTCAAGACAGCCATCTTCCCTTAGGCATACAAAGGAGATTTCCGTATAATCCTCCGGCACATCCTCTGCCATTCCCAAGTTGTAATACTCATAATGTAACCGATTTTTCTCTGTAACTTCCCTGTAGAAATTCCTGTGATAGAGTTCGCCATACTGCATACGGTTTTTAAGCTGCTGTTTCCTTGCTTTTCTCAAGATGTCAGCGAGGGCATTGCCAAAATCAACAATCCGCACTTTCTTCCGCTTTGTAGGACCTATCTCATGTTTGTGGGTAGCACCGTTGTAACGGACGCTCCTGCGGACTGTCAGATGTTGTTCCTCAAGGTTGATGTCCTGCCAAGTCAGCCCTGCAACTTCCCCAAGCCTGAGTCCGGTGAAATAAGCTATCTGTACGGGCAGAATTGCGTCTTTGCTCCGTTTCCCAAGCTGCGCAGTCAGCTTTTGGTACTGCTCAAATGACAGTGGCTTGACCTTGCCGTTGTCAGTGTCCGTTTCTTCCGCAAACAAGTCCATATCGTCCTTTTTATGCCGCATGACCACATACTGCATGGGATTGAATGTAATGTACTGTTTCGGGAACACCGCAAAACGGAATGACTGCTGTAATACTGCAGAAAATGACTTTACATAGTCTTTGGAATACCCTTTGGAAACAAAATCTTCAATCGTGCCCCCAAAAGACATGATATCCATGAACTGCTGTAAATGCCCCGAAGTAACCGTTTTTAGCTTTCGTCTGCTTACAGGGTGCTGTTTAATACGGTTGATTGCCTGTAAATAAGTACCGACAGTGCCATTGCTCAATGTTCCTGTCTTTAATTCTTCTTCTGCCCATGTGTCAAGCAACTGCCCAAGCGTGATATTGTCCGCCTTTGCAATGAATTTCTTGCTTTCGTAATCTTCCATTGCCTGCCTTAGCAGCTTTTCCGTTTCGCTTTTGTTTTCTGTTCCTGCACACTCTTTCTGTACCAAGTTTCCGCTTGCGTCCTCCACATAAAAGCGGTAGTACCATTTCTTTCCTTTCTTCCGTACTGATCCTTTTGCCATAATCGTTTCTCCTTTCAATGAACGCATTTCTGCGTATGTAATCATTGAACAGATATGGCAGTCAGAACTGATGGAATGCTTTCTGAAAATAAGGATAGCATAAAATCCGCTGTCCTGCTATACCGAATCGGAATCTTCTGATAAAAGATTGGAAAGCCTTTCAGCGGCGGCATCAGGGTTTTTGGAGTAGAGCCTCACTATGTCGCCCATATCATTAAGGGCATTTACAGTGTGAGTAATCTCCCGCAGGAACATGATTTCATTATATTCCCTGTCCGATTCAAATCCCATTGTCTTTGCAAGCTGTGCGCTTTCCTTGTTACCCTTAAATTTCCTGCACGCAAGGCGGAACGAATCCACAAACAGCTCATATTCCTGCAGTATCAGCAGCAGCAGGTCTTTTGAAAAGTCTGATTCGGAAGTTTCCATGTCATAAGGCAGCTTTGAAAGAATGGAGGACATGGCATCACGGATTAACATTTCCTTTTTATCCGTAATGTCAGATTCGTATTCCTCCGTTTCGCCTTTTAACCACTCTACGGAAACATGGAGTGCGTCTGCCAAACCGTCAAGAACGAGTTTCTTGGTGTTGTCAATCGTTCCTGCCTCATATCTCTGAATGGTGGATGCGGTAACGCCCATTTTTTCAGCAACATAAGGCTGGTTGACGCCCAGTTCCAGTCTCCGCTGTTTTGCCCTGCCGCCGATTATCCGGCGCAGCTCTTTGTCTTTCATGCTGGGTTTCCTCCTTTATCGGTATGGTCAAAGTATACCATATCAAAAGTAATATTGCAATATGCAAGTTAAAAATAATTTTCAAAATCACATAACGCTTGACAATGAAATATAAATGGTGTATAGTAAGCATGCTATAAAAATTGCATATTGCAATTTAAGAGGAGGAGAATGAATGACGGAAATGAAGATTGCCCTTTCCATTGAGGAGGCGACAGACTACACGGGCATCGGTCGGAACACACTGAGAAAGCTGGTGGAATGGGATAAACTCCCTGTACTGAAAGTGTGGAGAAAGGTACTTATCAAAAAGGATATTTTGGAACTGTTTATGACTGTCAATGAGGGGAGGGATTTGAGGGACAGGGGGAATGTCAAAACCGTCACAAGAAAGACGGCGGTATAAGAGTCAGGCGAACAGTTGCGGTGAACTTAAAAAATACAATCATTTTTGGAAAATGAACTCAAAAAATGCAGTCACTTTTGAAGAATGAACTTAAAAAGTAAGTTCACTGAAAAAACTGTGATATATGTTCCGCAAAAAATGAACTTAAAAAGTGCAATCACTTTGAATAAAGTCAGTTGACCGCCGGAAACAGCAGAAATGCAATTCAGCATAATCCGTATATTGGATACAGATAAGGATAACAAGGACGGGCAGAAATAAAAGGATTGCCAATAGAATAAGCATAAAACAGCCGGAAAACTGTTTCCAATAGGCTGAAAGCACATTTCGCTGGATACCCTCGGAGAGCCCCCGCAGTATTGGCGAAGGCAATGGAACATTGACTTTGACAATACTGCTAGGGGGTTATCATCTATGGCAGAGCCAAGATGATAACCGCACTGCTTCAACGTGAAATCAGGGAGGAAAATATGGGAGAGATTTCTTTCAGCAACCACATCAGCAATAAGAAAAGCGCAATCAACAGCAAGGCAAAACTCGCCGGAGTTGCAAAACACAATCTGAGGAAATACCATTCGCAGGATTACAGCAGGGGTAACATCGCACTTCTTTATGGGACAACCAATCTCATGCAGGACGTGAAAAATGTATACCGTAAAGAATTTGATGCCGCACTGCATGAATACAATGCAAAGCAGACAAGACCGGAAAGACGGATTGGCGACTATTTTGAACATGTGTCCGAAACGGAACAGGACATGGCGGTGGAGGTCATCATACAATGCGGTGATAAAAAATTTTGGGAGCAGAACAGCGGTGATAAAATTTTTATGAAACAGCTCTATAAGCAGCTCCTTTTGAAATTGCAGGAATATCTGCCGGATTTTAAGATTGCAAATGCGGTAGTCCACTTTGATGAGGCAAGCCCGCATATGCACGTTGTAGGTGTTCCGGTGGGGAGGGGGGGGTAAGCGCGGCTTGTCAACAAAAGTGTCAAAGCGATCCGTATTCACGCCCCAAGTCTTATCAGAAGTTTTGCAGGATAAAATGCGGGCAGACGCCAACCACTATATGAAAGCCATCTTCCAACAGGAAGTACGGGAAAAGAAAAGGGGGAAAAACTATGACCTGATGGTTGCGGAATACAAGGTTGCAAAAGAGGAAGAAAAGATTGAAAAATTATCAACGGATAAAATAGGACTGGAGGCTGACATTCTCGTCCTGAACCATAAGAAATCCACTACGCAGAAGAAACTGGAAGAATTGGACGGGGAGATTGAAAGTTCCAATATCTTCCTAAAAGCGCTCAGGCAGATAAAACAGTTTATACAGTCATATCTTCCTTTTGCTCCGCTGATTGAGGAATTTGCGAACCATGTGGAGCGTGGGGCGGATATAGAGGCAGGAAACAGCTTTCGTGGCTTGCTAACCGCACTTGGGGAACTGCTCAATTCATTTAAGGAAATCATCATGGACGGACTGTGCTGGTTTCCCCGCCTTATGCGGTGGCAGACCTCAAAGGGCGAAGTTTCCCCTGTGTTTGAAGATTACAGGAATGAGGGGTACTGTTATCGTCTGAAATCCTATATGGATATCCATACAAGGCAGGAATATCCGAAGGAACTGATACAGCCGGAAATCAAGCCGGAAAACCGCACTGGCACGATAGAACAGGTGGCGCAGAATATGGAGGCTGTCGAAAAGCAGATACAGCTTATGGGTGTAAAAATAAAACAAAGTCATATACATTAAACCTAACAAATGTAAGGCAGTACACTTAAAATTAAAACCATGTAATGCTTAAATAGAAAAAGGATAGTTTTATGTACTTATACATTTTATGGATATCATCATTAAATGATTAGGACAAGGAATAATGTGCTTATTGTAACTATATGTCATGATGCTGGGGTCAAAAGGGTATTTTAGAAAAATGAATTGTGCAATTTCAACAAAATAACCATTGAAAATGTTGATTGGAATAGGTTTTCAATTCATTTGTTATGCAATTACACAACAACTATTCTTTGAATTGACCTTTTGACCCCAGCATCATGTCATAACCGAAAGAAGTCGAATCTATGACAGTTAGAAAATATTCCAATAACCAATTCTGAACTATAAATAACCTAAAATAATATAAATAAAAATAATTATTGACAAAATTTATATATTGGTGTACATTCTTATTA
>VSNM01000080.1 GCA_009774245.1 Lachnospiraceae bacterium
ATGAATAACTTATCTGTTGAATCTAACCCTAACGGCATTTCTCCATCATTCCAGATATACATTTTATCTTCATACACACTGATTTGGATAGGATTGCAACTACTATAATCCTTATGTACGATCGCATTCAGCAAAATCTCTCGAAAGGCATCCTGATGAAACATAAACTGCTCAACTCTCTGAATGCCATCGTAAAAAATCAATGCTTTCAGATATTTCGTATAGACTAAATCAACTGCCTTATCCACCTGTTCAATCAGAGAGCCATGTATTTCATCCTGATATTTCAAATCAGCATCAGAATTTCCAAAATAGCCAATTTTAATATAGGAACCTGTAACCCATTTCTCTGGATCTTTATAGAATGCCAACATTGCTGCTCTTATCAAATAGCCATCTTCATCAATTAGGTGAAGATTTTCCATCAATATAGTATCATCAACTTTTGTTTCTTCCTCTGTCAGCCTTCCTCTTCTTATCGCCTTTTCTTTCAATAAATCAATTGCTTCTCTTCTTAAATCTGTCACTTTCAGCTTCGGAATTGGCATACCGTCCCATGTTCTGCCCTGCGATTTCAGAATTGCTTTGTCCAGTTCTTTTCCTGTTATCGTTCTCATTGTGCTACCGGAACGATAAAAATATTTACCATGATAGCTAATGAGGGATGGGTACTTGTCTACAATAATCTCAATGTATTGCAAGTCATTTTCGTATAGCAAATTGACATCTGCTACAATGCCCATCGTATCTGTAACCTTATTTGGAATGGACGCCAATAACTTTTTCCTATCTTTATCGCTAAGCCCAACAACATCTCCATTGTCATTCTTGCCAATATAAAGCGTTCCTCCATAAGCATTCGCATATCCGCAAATCCACTCTAAAAACTCATCATGCCATGATTCTTTCCATTCTATTGTCTGATGTTCTGGCATACTTGTCACCTGCTTTCTATCAAAATACTATTGCATATGTAATACTATTGTACGTTTTGTACTTAGCATATATGGTATTAAACTATATTTAAGAATTTTACCACAAAAAGCGTCTGGCGGGAAGTGGAAAGCCTGCAGTTTTTAAGGTTCCCCGCCGTTTCCGATGCCTGTCAGGGAACCTCAAGCTCTGGGAGCCGACTCATATTTTCCGGCGACCGAAATGTGAGTCCGCTTTAACTGGCTTTGCTGACATATATCCAACCTCCATAAGTATAGTAAAAATGTTTGCATTTTTATTCTCTATTATGGTTCTGCTGTTCAAGAATTTCGTTCTGTACATCTAACGCTGCAGCCTGCTGTTCCAACTCCTCCACTTCACGCATTACCGCTTTATATTAATCTCCAAACTGCTTATCATATAATTCTTTATATCTACCCCCATACTGCAGCAATTGTTCGTGTGTCCCAGTCTCAACAATTTTCCCCTTGTCCATAACAATGATTTTATCTGCACCCACAATCGTTGAAAGGCGGTGCGCTATGATGATCGATGTCCTTTTCTCCATCAAATGATCAAGCGCCTCCTGAATCTGTCGCTCCGATTCGGAATCAAGGGCGCTTGTCGCCTCGTCCAGTATCAGCAATTTGGGATTTCTCAAAAATGCCTCGCTATGGAAATGCGCTGTCTCTGTCCCCCGGACAATCCTATACCCCCTCCCCGATCACTGTATTCCAGCCATTTGGGAAACTTTGTATAAATCCAAGCGCATTTGCAGCTTCGGCCGCCGCCTCGAGTTCCTGACTCGTGGCATCTAATTTTGCGTACCTGACATTTTCCTCAATCGTTCCCGAAAACAATATTGTCTCCTGAAAAACAATTCCCATCTGGCGGTAAATGCTTTCCAGTGAGTAATCATACAAATCCCGGCTGCCAAAAATGATTTTCCCCGAATCGATGTCATAAAATCTTGCCAGTAAACTGATGACTGTCGATTTGCCGCACCCGCTTGCTCCCACTAATGCTACCTTTTCTTCTGGTTCAACAGTAAAACTGATATCGTTCAGAATAGATTCCGCCGCAGTCTTGTCATATCTGAAATACACATTCCGAAATTGAATCCGCACGTCCTCCTGACCTGAAAAAACGAGTGCCTTCTCTTTTTCACATATTTCCGGTTCGATATCCAGTATGTCAAAGACTCTTTCTATCCCTGCAATGCTTTTGGAATATGTAACGTTCAATTCCGCAAACCGTTTGATCGGTGTGCTATATAGGTCTCAAAAATAATCATTTCCCCGATTGTCATTCTGTTCCTGACGATTAATATTGCAGACAGGCATACAATAATGGAACAGATTCCTTCCGTAAAAGAAGATGTCATTGCCTCTCCCAGTGCAAAAAATCTATTTGTATTTTTACTGTATTGATAAATCCTGTCCGAATAATCCCGGAACCTGTCATTCTCATATTTTTCCATGCCAAACAATTTGACAACCAAAACTCCTGCCATTCTTTCCTGCATATAACTCGACAGGTCTGACAATCCCTTCCGCGCCCTGCGGCTGTTCTGGCTTATCCTTTTTCATATCTGTTTTGTAACCATGACAGATGCGGGCAGCGCAAGGCAGGCGACTATTGTTAAAAACACATTGATCCTGCATAGCAGAACGATATATATGATAATCGTAATCCCGTCAATCCATATATTCGTTACCACACCCCATATCAGGTCATGAACCTGCTCTATGTCGCTGCTTACCCTTGTCACCAGACTGCCTGACTGGTTCTTGCTGTGAAACGCCGCTGACATTCGCTGCAGATGCGCAAACTCTTCACATCTCATCTGATTCATAATCCTGTTCGCAACCTCCATGGAGCCTGCCTGTCTGATAAATGCGGCAGGTATATAGATCAATGTATAAACCCCAAGCAGAAGGAGCAGCCATTTCAGAATCTCATTCATTTTCTCTGTATCGGTCATACAATTCGCGGATATCAACAGCTCATCGGCAAAATACCCGATTACCTGTGGCAGAATCAGGGGCATTGACAATTTCACCACCCCAGCCATCGTAGAAGCCGCAACCAGATGCCAGTGCGGTACGATATAAGCCATCATTCGCATTGCCGGATTCTTTTTTGTTTTTTCCTTTCCCATTTCCCCATCCTCCTTGACAAAATCAGTATTTGTTTCTATACTCATCATATCATTGGATCGTTTCACGGAAAATTGAACTTTTAGTCAACCCTTGAATGGAGAATTTGAATGGAGAATTTGAATGAACAATCATATTGGTACTTTGATCAAAGAGCTGCGCCTGGAAAAGCAGATCAGCCAGTCCGCCCTCTGCGAAAATCTATGCAGCAAAGAATACATCTCAAAAATAGAAAATGGACACAAAATGCCATCAGACAAACTGCTGAAAGATCTTTTCAACAGACTGGGAGAAAACATTTCTACTTTCTATCCCGTCCTTTCCATTGCGGAACTCATCGAATTTAATGACGACAAGCGGCAGATTGATCATTACCTTGCAAGACATGAAATCGAGAACTGCATGCGTTACTTAGAATTGTCAACCCACACACTCTATTTGTGTGATGAACCCCTGCAGTATCTTTTGGGAAAACGGGCTTATCTCATAGCACAATACCAGGGAGAGTACGAAACAGCTCTCGAATTATCCAAAAAAGCCCTCGGCATAACAAAAGCTTTTGATACAATTGACGAGGCATTGGATTATCACCTGTATACACTGGAAGAGCTCTGGTCACTTTTCAACATTGCGTTTATCCTGCAAAAAGCCCCGCACCTTAACCGTTTATCCCCTATCCGCATATACACGCACATCCTAGATTACCTGCACCGTGGAATCTTAAACTGTGATATGATACGCCAGATCTACCCTCTCACCTGCTCCCACCTCGCAGACTGCTACGGCAGCCAGAATGAACAGGCTGCTTATTATATAAATAAGGGGATTAACTTTTTCAGTCAGAATTATTCCCTTTCCCTCAGCTTCTTAAAACATCTTGAAAAGAAGATCAGTACATCGGCTCCTAAAACATAGAATCATACTCGCAAATATATCCAATTTTGCCTCTATACGACGGCTTTGCTGTCAGAATGTCATTCAATTCCTCGTCGAGATAACACCGTTTGTCGGCCTCGTGGTACACAAGAACAAAATAGTCCTTCAGGGCTTCCTCCCCCTCCTTTTGCCAGCGCGGTAAATCCAGTCCCCCATCTAACCAAAAGTCCAATATCGTGTAGAGCGTCATCATATCGAGTTCCTCCGTTCCATGTTCCAGCCAGTTCCGCTCTTTTGCTCCCACAAAGAATGTAACATCAGACTTCTCCTCCGCAGTCACCTGTTCCTGAATCCGGCACATCTCCTCGTTTGACGTGATTGTTGCCAGATAGCCGCCTTTTTCGCGGCAGCGCACAGAAGCCTCCTCCCATGTGACATCCTCCTCAACCAGTTCATAACGGTGTCCTGCGGATGCCGCATTTCCCGTCCTTATGATCGAACATATATCGTCCAGAAAATAATAGTCCTGCGGCTCAATCCGCTGTGCCTCTGGATAGACTGCATTCAGACGCGCACGGTATTCCGCCTCGCTGACGCACTCATCAGTATCGCCCCAACTGTACTCACGAACCAGTTTCCAGTCATAATCGTCGTCCTTAAACGACAATGCAAGCTTTGCTGATAATGAGGAA
Organism: Lachnospiraceae bacterium; assembly: GCA_009774245.1. Lineage (GTDB taxonomy): Bacteria > Bacillota > Clostridia > Lachnospirales > Lachnospiraceae > COE1. The sequence continues at coordinate 4,661 of VSNM01000080.1, forward strand.
GTATCCGCATACTCCCTGTAATAACCGCCGTCCACAGAAACCCATTTTCCATCCTGTATCATATATACATGATCTGAATGAGATATTTCGTTCTCACCATAGCTGTTGCTTACATTGCAGATCCGGTTTCCCCGCTCGATATACGTAAAACGACTGCGAAGCGGCTCCCATTGATCCAATACATGGTCGTGAAATGTCAGGACAGCCCTGCACCCGCCGTCCACCCGCGCATATCCTCCGTCAAATCCATAATCGATCGCAAGTTCCGGAATCTCGTCATCGTCCACATAAATCAGACTGTAAGCGCAATTTTGGGCACCTGCCATCGTGTCCAGATAGTCCAGATACACCTGCTTCCACTCTTCCAGTTCCGAGTCATTCCATGTGGCAGCAGCGTTGTTTTCCTTATTCTTCTGTTCCAACACATTTTCCTGTGCATGTACTGTCGCAGCGGTTACGTCAATTTCGTCTGTCCCCACTACTGTCTGCCCGCACGCCACAAGCAGGGCGCTGACACAGCACAAGCCCATGATTCGCATTGCCTTTTTCATCTGCATCTTTATCTCCTCTTCAACTCGGCAAACGCGCCGTACCAACCTTTCCTGATCTCCTCCAAACTCAAACCAGATCGCAAACCATGATATATTCCTCTTCCCTGTCTTCGAGAACCCTGAATCCCACAGCTTTGTACATCTTTACCGCATAATTTGCCTTCTGTACCGACAGTGACACTTTTTCATAGCCCTTTTCCCGCAACAGCAAAAGCATCTGACGCATGAGCGCTGTCCCGATTCCCTGTCCTCGGTATTCTTTAAAGAGGGCAATCGCAAGGGAAGGTATCTGGTCATCCACATGACCGTAATCTTTCATAATCCTGCTCCACACGGCGCCGACAACTGTTTCGTCCTGTACCGCCACCAAGGCGTTATCATCCTTTTTTCCGAAATCTGCCACATAAACCTGCAACTCCGGTTGTTCGATAATATCCCGTGGCGGCGCCTCTACATTCTCTGGAATATAAATCGCCTCATACAAAAAATCGTCTAACAGCGGGTACTCTTCTGGTCTGATCTCTCTGATCCCATACATTTCCGTGCATAAACTGCCATAGTAATTTTGCATATGTTCACTCATTTCGTCACCTCTCCAATATTGATAAAACGCATGTCAATCACGCACTCCTTTCCTACAGTTTCTTATCAATTTTATCAATTATACAAACGTCTCCACAACCATCATTTTCTCCCCAGAAAAACTGCCAATCAGGCACTCCTTCCCCTGGAACGCAAACCCGTATTTTCGAATCCGCTCTGGTGAAATCCCATTGGCTTCCAGTCCCGCCGCATACTGTTTCTCGTCAATCTGTGTGAGCGCATTTGCAACTGTCTCTTCCAGACTTTTCTCCCGCAAAGGCTTGTGCACTTTAAATTCTATGATATAGGCACAGTCCCTCACCCGATCAACAGGTTCCAATACCACATCATAACGCCCAAAACCGCTCTCCCTGTTGGATGTGATCTGAAATCTGCCCGCAAGCTCCACCATCAGCCCAAGCACAAAACCGTGATAAAACCGCTCCGGCGCATCGTCATCCGCCGCGCCTTTTGCGGTGTCAAAACTGGAAAAGCTGTGCAGCGCGACCTTATTCATATACTCGTTCATCGCATCCACATCATCGATCAGCATTGCCTTGATAAAGTTATTGTACGGAGCCTGCGTCCTTCCACCAAACCACCCTTTGACCATATCCGCAAACATACCCCGCACTTCCATATTTGTAAGCGTCAGTGTATATACCTTCCGTTTGAACTCCCCAACACGCCTGATTCCTGTCACTTTCAGGTATCCCCCCGCAAGCAGCAGGCTCCACACGGCGTTGGAACTGTCCTCTAGCTGGTTAAACACAATCTGCTCATCGATCTCGGCCTCAATGCTCTTTCCCTGCAGAAGCTCCTCCATCGCCTGCTTGACCACAGGCTCCCCGCCCTGGAGCAGAAAACTGACCAGTCCGTTGGAGCTCGTGTTCACCCAGTAGGAATCATACTCTCCATTTTTCTTGATAAAGGACGCGATTGACCACGGATTATAGATATCAGTGTGGTGCCCAAATGTAAAGCCATCGTACCACCGCTTGACCTCCTGCTTCTCACTGCCATACCCCATGGCATCCAGTGCCGCAAAAACTTCCTCCTCCGTAAATCCAAACGCCGTCGCATACTCATCTGACGTTGTGGTGATCACATCCAGATTATTCAGGCCGGAAAAAATGCTCTCCCTTGCAATCCGTGTTATCCCTGTAATCAAGCCTTTATGAAGGTATGGATTTGTCTTGAAAGTACTATTAAAAAGACTACTGAAAAAAGACGCAGCCCGATCCCAATAACCTGCAAGCCATGATTCCTGCATTGGTGTATCGTACTCGTCAAGAATAATAATTACATCTTTGTTGTGATAACGCTTCATGAAATTTGCCATAGAATGAATGGCACCTACGGCCACTTCCTCCCTAATCCCTGGCTTAATACTCTGATAATATTCTTTCTCATTTTCACTTAGGCAGTTTCCCTCCAGCAAATAACTGTTCTGTGCATACACACTGGCAATCACCTCTGTGATCATATATTCCATCTTCTCATAATCTTCAGCCTTAATCTTTGCAAAACTCAGAAATATCACAGGAAACGTGCCCTGCAGCTGCCTGTACTGATACTCCTCCCATATGGAAAGCCCCTCAAACAGATCGCCCCTATCCGCATATTGGGTTGAAAAAAAGCACTCTACCATGCTCATATTGAGCGTCTTGCCAAACCTGCGCGGACGCGTGATCAGCGTCACCGTCGAACCATTCTCCCACCATTCCCTGATAAATCCTGTCTTGTCGATATAAAATTTTTTATCTCCAACCATCTTATCAAACCGCTGTTCACCTATATTTACCAGTACTTTACTGTCCATAACCGCACCTCCCTGCCCGCCCATGCGCCGTCCTAACACATACTTCCCCTGTATTAAGCTGTGTATAAAACAAATGTGTTCCATTCACTGAACCAGTGAACCCTTTTATTTTCAGTATACACATCATGCACAGTTTATTCAACTAAAAGATGATCTGATAGCAATTCGCCCAACTGGCGTATTCCCTCCTCGATCGTCCCGCAGTCCGCATTGGTAAAGTTCAAACGCATCGTGTTGACATCCTCTTTACCCCCGTGTGCATAAAAAGGAGCTCCCGGAACAAACGCAACCTTCCTCTCCAAGGCTTTCGGAAACAGGGACATCGCGCTCACCCCCTCCGGGAGTGTCACCCACAGGAACATGCCGCCATGCGGTTTTGTGTACTTCACCGTGGGCGGAAAATATTTCTCCATGGCGTCCATCATCGCCTGCGCCTGCTTTTTGTACAGCGCCCTGATCTTTGCAATGTGCCTGTCCAGATCATTGTTTACCAGATAATCCCATAGCAGATACTGTGAAAAAATATTGGTGTGCAGGTCACTTGCCTCCTTTGCGATCGATATGGATTTCAACAAATCCCTGTTCTCGGAAATGATAAAGCCAGTGCGCATGCCCGGAGTGACCGTCTTTGAAAACGTCCCAAGCACGATACTGCCAGGCAGCTTCCCGGCGCCAATATACGGCAGGCGCTCCCCGTCAAACCGCAGCTCGCCATAAGGATCATCTTCCACTAAAATGACATCGCGGTCTTTCAGCATGTCACAGATGCACTGTCTGTTCGCGGCAGAGTACGTAAGCCCAGTAGGATTCTGGAAATCAGGAATCGCATAGATAAATTTCACAGGATTCTGCAAAGCCTCCTCAAGTTCCGCCGGATTCATGCCGTCCTCCGTCAGCTCCACCGGATAAAATACTGGCTGATGCATGGAAAAAGCCTGTATCGCTGCAAGATATGTCGGCCTCTCGACAATGATGCCGTCACCCTTGTCGAGCAGCACCTTTCCAATCAGGTCAAGCGCCTGCTGGGAACCCGTCGTGATCAAAATATTCTCTACCGTGAGACGCAGACCAAAGATCCGGTTATACCGCTCAGCAATATACTGTCGGCTTATGGCTGCCCTTGGCGCATGCTTTGAGACTGGCTGCAAGATCGGAACGGAGCCAATGACCTATCCCGGCATAAAGACCGCTGCAAAACTATTTGGCATCCATCTGCTGCCCATCCAATGGCACAGCCACGAACTGACAGAGGAAAGCATCCGCTACGCAGCCCAGAACGAAAACATAAAGGGGCTCTACGTCATACCCGATTACCAGAATCCGACATCACACACCATGTCACTCGAGACCAGAAGAATGATCGCAGCCGTTGCCAGGGAGGAAAATCTGCTCGTCATAGAGGACGGCATCAACAACCTTCTCGTGGCGGAACCGCTGCCTCCGATCGCGTCCTTTGCCCCAGAGCAGGTTATCCTCATTTCGAGCCTCTCAAAAACTGTTTCCCCAGGACTGCGGACTGCATTTATCCACGTCCCCGCCCTGTTCCACGAAAAAATGGTAACCGCGCTGTACTCTATGAACATCTGCGTCTCGCCGCTGCTCGCAACGATATCCGCGTCCCTGATCGAGGACGGCGCCGCTGACAAGATTCTTGCGGAGCGCAAAAAAGGCATCAAGGAACGAAACCTGATCGTTAACCAGATGCTTAAAGATTTTGTCATGCCAAGCGGGCTTACCTCCCCGCTCCGCTCGGTGCAGCTTCCCCAGCATTTCACCGGAAAAAGCTTTGAGATCTGTGCAAAACAGGCCGGTGTAGAGGTTTACGGGGCGGAACGGTTTTCCGTCGGAAACAGGAAACCCGAAAACACAATCCGCATTTCCGTGACCACACCTGCATCGCTGGAAATCCTTACAGACGGGCTGGAACGACTGCGGCATCTATTGTCGCTGTAAAGCCTGCCATACTCCTACCGCGCCCCCACAAAGTACTCCACGATCATTCTCTGGACTGTCTCTGGGTACATTAACAACTGGTAGGCATATCCTCCCTGGCTGATCTTGTCAATCGTTTTGATTCCCAGGTTCAGCCCCTGTTCTGTCTGTACTTTCCTGCAGCCTTCCTGCCCTTGTTCTTCCGCGACCAGCCCTGCCGACACAAGGTACTCCCAGATCACGGAGATCGTGGCCTTTTTTACATTGACCGCAGTGCAGACCTGATTCATCCGTTCCTTGATATCACTGATGTAACAATATTCTGCATACTGAAAGCGCTCCGCATCTTCCTGATTGAGATAAAACGCACCCTTCCTCCCCTTTTTCGCAGCGGGCGCAGGCTCCTCGTCAATCTGTGTGCTGACAACCGCGTTTGGATTTTCGTCAAGAAACGCCGCAATCTCCTGTATAAACCGCTCCCCGTATTTCTGGTACTTATTTTCACCAACACCGGATACAGCAAGCATTTCCGCCTGATTCCCGGGTGCCTTTGCACACATGTCAATCAGCGTCTTATCGCTGAAAATAATATAGGGCGGCATTGCCGCTTCCTTCGCAATGACAAGACGCAGCTGACGAAGCCTGTCAAACAGATCATAACCTGCACTTGTGAGTGAGTCTGTCTTTTTCTTTTTATTCTCAGTCTTCGTCTTGTCTGCTGCATCTTCCCGCTCCTGCGCTTTTCTTACAATCACGCGCGTGCTTTCCTCTTTTAATCTGCTGATATCCCCCATCTGAAGCACACTGTACTCCCCTGTCTGGACAATATACCCCTCCGCTAGCATCTGATCGACCAGCAGGCGCAGATCCGTCTCGCTCCTCTGTTTGAGGATGCCATAAGACTTGTACGCACTGGCGCCAATCTCCTTTAACCTGGCACGGTTTGCGCCGAGCAGGGTTCCAAGTACGATATTCAACCCATACCGGCCTCTCATCTCGGCAATACAGTTGACCACCCATTTTGCGTCGGAAGTCATATCCTGCTCGTAATATTCCTGGTGGCAGTTTCCGCAGTTGTCGCAGGGCGCCGATGCCCGCTCCCCAAAATATTCCAGTATGTAGTTTCTAAGACATAAGGTGGTCTTACAGTACCCTTCCATCACCTGGAGCCGCCGCGCATCCCGCTGCCTGACCAGTTCTATGTCCTCTGCGTTCATCCTTTCAAACTCTTTCTTTTCCAGCAGGAATTTGTCAATCATCACATCCTGTACGGAAAACAGAAGAATGCACTGTGCGCTCTCGCCGTCACGCCCTGCGCGCCCTGCCTCCTGATAATAATTCTCCATGCTCTGCGGCATGTTGTAGTGAATCACAAACCTGACATTGGACTTGTCAATCCCCATGCCGAACGCATTGGTCGCAATGACGATCTGAACCCTGTCATAGATAAAATCGTCCTGATTTTTCTTCCTTGTGTCATTGTCCAGTCCCGCATGGTAACGCGCCGCCGAGATGCCGCTCCGGGACAGCTTCTCATACAGGTTATCCACGTTTTTGCGCGTTGCGCAGTATATGATTCCGCTCTCGTCTGCGTGCTTTTGTATGTAATCCAGAATAAACGCATCCTTATGCTTTCCCGTGATATGTTCCACACTGTAATACAGATTTTCCCTGTCAAAGCCTGTGACGACAACCCTCGGATTGTGCAGTTTCAGGGTACACTCAATATCTGTCCTGACCTCCCTCGTGGCAGTCGCCGTGAAGGCGCTCACGACAGGTCTGTCCGCAAGGCTGTCTATAAAGGAAACAATCTTTAGGTAACTGGGCCTGAAATCCTGTCCCCACTGTGATATGCAGTGCGCCTCGTCGACTGTGACCATGGAAATCTTTCCATTCTGCGCAAACTGCATAAATACAGCGCTTTCCAGCCGCTCGGGTGCCACATAGATGATCTTATATCTGCCCTCCGCAGCAAACCGCATCGCTTTTGCGATCTGTGTCTCCGTCAATGACGAATTGATAAATGCAGCATGAATACCCGCTTCATTTAACGCTTTCACCTGATCCTGCATCAGCGAGATCAGCGGCGAGACTACGATCGTAATACCGGGCAACAACAGTGCCGGAACCTGATAACAGATTGATTTTCCCGCGCCTGTAGGCATGATCGCCAGCGCGTCCTCCCCCGCCAGAATAGCACGGACAATCTCTTCCTGTCCATTTCTGAATGAATCATATCCAAAGTATGTTTTTAGTATCTCAGCAGCGTTCATCCGTTCTCCTTCCTCTTTAACCGCACAGTAAACACCGTCCGCACGCCGGGCTCACTCACAAGCGTGACATCGCCACCCATCTGGTTTGCAAGATTTCTGACGATGGTGAGCCCCAAACCATTTCCCTGTATACTGCGGCTGCGGGAATCCTCCATCGTATAGAGTCGCTCAAACACGCTGGCGGCAAACTGCTTCTCGATGCCTCTTCCTTTGTCCACCACATCGATGCAGACATGATCGCCCTCTTCCCGCAGAAATATTCCGATATAGTTCCCATCGCTGCCATAGCGTATGGCATTGGATAGAAGGTTGCACAGGATTCTGTCGATCGCATCCCTGTCCCCCATCACAAAGACAGACTGCTCCGGAATCGAGAGCTCCACCTCGAAATCCTTTTGCATCAGAAGCTCGTAAAAGCCAAGCACATTCTCCCTGCATAATTCGCTGATATTGACCTTGACCATCTCGATCCTCTTATCGCCTGCCTCTAGCTTTGCCAGCGTAAAAAACTGGTCGATCAGCTCCATCACCTGTTTTGCCTTCGTCTCCACTTTCTGCAGCATCTCGTCCTCGAGACCACCCGGAAGATCGGGAGTATTTTTTAAGCGCATGATTTCCAGATATCCCAATATTACTGTCAGCGGCGTCTTGATGTCATGTGAGATATTCGCGAGCATTTTCCTGGAGGACTGCTCCTGTCTCCTGAAATTCGCCTTCATCTGCTGGCGGTCCAACAGCAGCAGATTGATCTGTCCACACAGCTCCATCAGTACCTTGTCGTCCGTAAAGACCATGACCTGCTCACTGCTGTCATCTTGCAGGATTTCCGACAGCTTATCGCTGATCTCTTTTAATTTGCCGCGTGTCCCCCTGTTCATTTCACATCCCCCAGCTTGTAGCCGATTCCCCACACTGTAACGACATAGTTCGGCTCGCGGGGATTGTCCTCAATCTTGTTGCGCAGCCTGCTGATATGAACATTGACCGCATTCTCATCTCCCATGTAGGCGTCATTCCACACCATAGAGTACATTTGTTCCTTTGTGTAGACCTTCTTAGGATTTTTCATCAGCAGGCGCAGAATCTCAAACTCCTTAGCCGTCAGCTCGATCTTCTTTCCGTTTTTCGTGACAGAATAGTCATCCGTGTTGAGCGTTAGTTCCCCCTTCGTAATACGCTCCCCCTCCGCGTCGGCGACCGCTGCATACTGCGTATTTCTCCGGATATTTGCCTTAATCCTGGCCAGCACCTCCGTGACAGAAAAAGGCTTTGTGACATAATCATCCGCGCCAAGCCCCAATCCCAGCGTCTTATCTGAGTCCGTATCCTTTGCGGAGATAATCATGATCGGCACCGTGCTGGACGCCCTTATGGTTTTCATGACTTCCATTCCACTGATTTTGGGAATCATCAGGTCTAATAATACGATGCTGTACTCGTCCGCAAAAAACTTTTCGCACGCACTCTCCCCGTCGCAGGCCGTCACGGCCTCAAAATTCTCCGTCATGAGAAAGTTTTTCAGCATTTCGCTGATTTCCGTGTCATCCTCAATGAGTAGTATTTTCATTGTATATATTTCCCTTCTACTCTATTTCGTATTATCTACTTTCCCTTATTTGATTGATCATTACAAGTTATCCCTCACTATTCTACCACAAATCACATACTTCTACCAGATTCAATTCCTAAAACCGCTTTCCAGTTTCCCTACAACAGATCTTTCCTCTCCACATTATAGACAGACAAATATACGGACACCGCCGAGAGCACAAACAGTACCCCGTAAAATGGAATATTATTGACCAGGCTCACTGAACCTATATTTCCCTGTGTAAAGCACACAATGATGACAGCAGTCACAATCGTCGCTTTGGAGGACCTCATTTTCAAGCCAACCGGCAGTGCAATATAGGCAATACTCACCATTGCCGCCGAGCGGAGTAAAATATCCAGCCAGAAAGACAACGCTCCGAATGTAATGTCCGCAGCCGATATTCCCAGATAAGGACGCGCCAGCAAAAGAACGGCATAGATCAACAGCTTGCTTGCGATCATTGCGGTCATGTTAAATATCCACACCGCAGCCATCTGCGACAATACTATCTTTTTGCGTTTGATCGGATAGGAAAACATCAGATTCATCGTTTTTTTAGAATAAGAGCCCACGATAAAAGACGCAAGCATAACCCCTGTAAAAACAATGTATGTCATATTGACAAAGAGCTCCACAGAGGTTCCTAGCATCCCTCTTCCATAGGCCTGCATTGTCTCATTGGTCTCGAGCTCTCCGGCCATCATTAACATAAATACCGCAAGTATCGCTGTCGCAATCACCGCATTTCGAATATACATTATTACATTATTTTTCTTCCACTCCAGCCGAACCAGCTTGATCATAATATATCTCCCTCCCCTGTCACTTTCAAAAAATAGTCTTCCAGACTCTCCGACTTTTTGCCGATAAACCGGATTGCAACGTCATTCAGCGCGAGCGTCTTTGACAGCACACCCGTATCTGCCCCGCTGTCATACACGCGTATTGCATGCCCGTCAACCACTTTAAAATTCTTTAACTCCAGCTTGTCCGCCAGAACATATGCCGCCTTTTTCACGTCCTCCACCACAAGCTCAATGTACGCTGTATTCATCTCAGAAATCTCCTGCATGGAAATCTCACGCATCATTTTGCCATGGTCAATGACGCCGATGGTATCCGCGATACTCTCCACCTCCGAGAGAATATGGCTGGAAATGATGATCGTGATCCCGTACTCCGTGCACAGCATCCGAAACAAATCCCGAAGCTGCTTCATTCCGGCCGGATCTAATCCGTTCGTCGGCTCGTCGAGCACCAGAAGCTCCGGTCTGCACAGAACCGCGCGGGCGATTCCGAGACGCTGCTTCATCCCCAGCGAATACCGTCTCACTATCTGGTCTCCCGCCTCCGTCAGCCCGAGCATTTCCAGGGCATGCTCCACACTGCCAGGCGCATAATAACCCATATATTCACAGTGCAGCCGCAGATTGTCCCTCCCGCTCATATGCTCGTAAAAGCATGGAAATTCGATGATGCTTCCCATTCTCTTTAACACCTCATACGAAGTCGGTGTCAGTGTCTCCCCAAACAGCTCCACCGAGCCGGACGTCGGCTTCCAGAGATTGGTGAGCATCTTCATCACCGTCGTCTTCCCTGCACCGTTTGGGCCAAGAAATCCGTAGATTTCTCCCCTTTTCACATGCAGATTAACTTCCTTCACAAGCTCCCTGCCGTCAATGATTTTCGTCAACTGATTTGTCTGTACAACATTTTCTGATTTTATATTATTCATTGGCATCTTCTATGCCTCCTCTCTGAAAACCATTATAGCAGTGCGCTTTTTCAAAACTGTTGCGTAATTCTTACGAATTTCTTTCTAAACATACAAATATTTCGAGCCATTCACCTCTTTTACCTCAGGATTTCCATCATAAGGCATAATATAAAGTATTATAGCCAAAAGTTCCCTAAGCATCAACATAAAATTAGGGAACTTTTCTAACAATATGTTGTCAAAAAGTTCCCTAAATCACTGTAACGCATTCCAAGAATTAGACTTCTTTTATTTTCCATCGCCTCGCTGCACAAAACACCGCCAGCCCGACCAGCAGCATCAGATAAAAGCTGACGCCCCGCGTGATGCACACCGACACCACGAGATAGTTCCCGACAAAGATATTTTGAAATACACATCGGTACATCGCCTCCGTAATCCCCTGCGCGCCGGGAATCGGGAGCATGTCCACCGCAATGTAGACCGCCGCCTGCACCAGCACAATGTCCAGCATCGCCACACCGGAAAGCCCCAGTCCGCGATACACCACATATGTCATTACAAACACACTGAACCGCTGCAAAAAAGTGCCTGCGATCGTCATGACAATCATCCTTTTATGACTTTTCAGAAAGGCAACCGTCTGCTGATAACCGGCCAAAAACTGCTCCACCTTTTCCTGTCTTGCCTCCGACTGCCTCCACAGATGAATCCGCACCATGATATTCTCAATCCGATAAAAACATGTTCTGATCGTCCTCTGCGAAAACATGACCATGAGCAGAATCACCACCAGTACCACATTCAAAAATAATCCCAAAAAATACAATCCATAATACGCCTGCAGATACTTTTTCAGCGGTGCGCCCCAGAACAGCAGGATTCCAACCCCAGTCAAAACAAGCACCAGTTTATAGATAACCGCCACCGTCATCAGAACGACGGAAGCCGCCGACAGGGAATTTCCATCGCGTTTCATATAATAGAGCTGCATCGGCTGCCCTCCCGTCGCGGAGGGCGTGATTCCCGAGAAGAAAAATCCGATAAACGAGTACGAGACGCAGCGCGGCAGAGTCGTCCGCTCCCCGATTCCCCGCAGCAGATACCAGATCATGCACCCTTCCCCCGCCACAAAAAAGACAGCAAGGAAAACAGCCGCAAACAGGTACACCCCCGACATCTGCCCGACCGCACCGGCAATCTCCGCAAAATCCTGTCCCCGGAAAACACTCCAGAAGGTCAATGCCATGACAGCGGCAAAAATGCCCACATTCACTATCAGCTCATGAACTTTTTTCTTATTCATAAGCAGCGGCTCCCCTTACATTACAGCCTGTGATCTTATTATATGCCACTTTCTGACATCCCGCCTCTCGGCTTGCTACCTTATAGCCTGCCATCTTTTGGCTCAAATTCCCAGCTGTAATTTCAGATAATTTCCCCTCAAATACCACGCACATCTTGTCATATTCATAAAAATCTTTCGGCGTCACAAGAGAAAAATGCTTCTCTGAAATCCGGATTCCATTTTCCTGCAAAACCCTTGCAATATATGAAGAACAGGTATACTGATTCCTGATAAAAAACGGAACATTCATCAGTATAAACGGCAATCCCAACACTGCATAATGTATGTGGAACCTTCTTTGATAATCCTCCTGCAGCAGCCGCATAATTCCTTTTTTCTGCGCATCTGTGCATTCCAGTTCACAGATGCGGTAAAACGCTGTCGGAAATGTATGTAAAATACTCTCCTTGTCCTCCTTCTCAAACCCTGCAAAGACAGGAACCGCCGGCTTGCGTCTCCCCACGCTGTACGCCTCTTTCAATTCCGCGTCCGACGCAATCACGACATGGATATACCTCTGCCGCAAAAATCTCCGTATCAGCGCCGCAAAAAATCCCGGTGTATCCACAAGGGCTATATACACATGTGCCATACCAAACTCTCCTTCCTCCCAAACATTTCACACTATTGGAACTGGTAAATCTTCCTCGCAAGCCGGTAACCGCCCACTGTCGCGAGCTTTCCCAGTTTTCCTGGAAGGTTGGTAAAACCACTAAGTTTCGTATAGCGCAGCCGGTAATACAATCCCGGATTACTTCTCTTGATATCCGACCATAGCTCAAAATGCCTAGTTCTCGCCCCCTCGTCACCCCGCAGCAGCAGGTGAATCGAGGAGATTGCCATCATGATCGAAATATTGCGGCACATATAATTTGCCAGTTTCGGATGCTTCCTCTTCACCTCGTTCAGATCCACGCTCTCCGCCACCAACTTTGTCACCTTGATCTGTTGTTCAATCCGCGCGATCAACACCTTTTCATTCACCGACTGGTCCTCCCTGCCCAGATAATACTGGTACAGGGCAATGTTCATATAATAAATCGTCTCCACATAGGGCAGCGGGCAGTACGCAAACAGATTGTCTACATAAAACGTGTGCTCCGGCAGGACAACGTTTGATTTGCGCAGAATATCCGTGCGATAGACAAGCGCGTGCATTACCAGATACTGGGAGGGATGAAATGCACCAATCTGATCCCATGTGCAAACTTTATTAACCGGAAAGACATTTTTGTAATGAATTGTCTTTTGTGTCCCTTTCTCCAAATGATTATAGGTATAATCACAAACCAGCAGGTCGGGACCAAATCCTGTCTCGCACCACCTCTCTATATTTCTCAGAAGCTCCATATAGGCGCCTTTCTCGAGCCAGTCGTCGGAATCCACCACCTTGAAATACATGCCAGAGGCAAGCGCAAGCCCTGTATTAACGCCGGAACCGTGCCCTCCGTTCTCCTTGTGCACCACAGTCACAATATCCGGGAACTGCCTGGCATAGCGCTCTGCAATCTCCCCCGTTCGGTCAGTGGAACCGTCATTGACAATGATAATCTCCACGTTTTCCCCGCCGATAACCAGCGAATCGACACAGCGCGCTAAGTATTCCTCTGAATTAAAACAAGGTACAGTTATCGTTAAATGTTTCATAAAAATCCCCTTTCTTTTCTGAATACATATCTGATTTCTAAAAAACATTATAACGGCTGTACCTTTCAAAACCCTTGCCTAATTCTTACTATTTTCTTAAATAAACACGAAAAAATTCTGTAATGATTATCAATTGTCTCCCAACTGAGTTATTCCTAAAATTGAATAAGGAACAAACCATTCCTACATAAAAAAATCATCTGGATACTCAGGAACATCCCTTATCTCCAAATGCCTTTCAATCGTCTCCTAAATTTTATTGCTTACATAAAACTAATTATCAGTTCCTTTGCCTCGTTCCATAAATCTTCTGGACATTCTTCCTTAAACTGGGCATTTCCAGCTCCAACATCCAACATTTTTGCCTGGTCACACAGTATCACTCCTTTTGTTTGCGTCCGTTGATCCAATTCTATATGAAACGGATGTTTTTTGTTCGTGTTCGTTATTGGACAAACCAATGCCACTGAGCTATGATTATTTAAAATATCATTACTCAGAACAAGCGCTGGTCTTCTTCCGTTCTGTTCATGCCCCTTTTGAGGGTTAAAATCCATAATAATTATGTCTCCTTGTTTATACGTTACCACTTTTCATTACCTACCGGATCACCTACATCAACTTCCTGCGTACTTTCAACATAAATTTCATCAATCGGTCTTTTGTAGAATGCCTCCAACCTTTCTGTTAAATTATGATATTTAGGCTTGTTAACTTTTTCGATGGTCATTTTTCCATCACATACACTGATCCCTATTGTATCATCTTCCTCCAAATTCATCTGGGCTAATATTTCTTTTGACAATCTGATGCCCTGACTATTTCCCCACCTCCGTATAACAGTTTTTGTAGTAAATGTAGTTATTCCTCTCTGTTGTTCTTTCGTCATCGTATTCATTTCCTTCTTCTAGACTCTCTAGGCTCTTACCTATAATATGTAGTATATCCAAAGTATATACTTTTGTCAACAAAATAATCTCATCTTTCTCTTCATAAAATACAAAATTCTTCGTATATCCAAAATACTTTTAATCAGCTCCTATGCAAGACAATTTCCTGCGTGCATATTTTCTGATCTCCTTATTACTGTCATACTGCATCTCTTCAAGCAGCTCATATGTGAGCATCCGCCTGCGTCCCATCTGTTTGACAATATGCTCTCTGCAGAAAGAACACAATGTATTCCGGTACATATAAAGCAATAGTTCCTTGGGCTTGCCTTTTCCCGGCTCTTTAAACAAGTCTATGATATCACCAAAAGCTCCATGCCACCCAGCATCCCAATATGTTATCGGGATCTGCTTTACTGCATTTTCCAAAATCTCCTGATCACATGCCTCATAATTTTTTGCCAGCATGGATACTGCCTCGGTTATATATGTTCCTTCTTGCAACAGTTCCAGCGCATACGTCCGCACTTTCCTGTCTCTCCTGTAACTCAAAGCCGTAAACGCCCACTCAGAAAGCTCAGAATGTTCTGATCTGGAATCCACAAGAAGCTGCTGCAGGTCCAGTGTCCACGCGCACTCCTTTTTTGCCAGCATCCGCAGGATTTGACAGCGGATATCCCAGTCCTTTTCCTCTTTATAGTACGCAGCAAGCCGCACAACCTCCTGCTCCTTATTGCGTTTCATCCACCCGCACGCCAGCAGCAGGGTCCACTCTCTTCCCGGCCTCTTGCCGATTTTCAACAGATGATAGATTTCCTCTGCCGTCTGGGGCTCTTCTCTTTTTTGTTTCTTTCGCTCTGCGCTCCTATTTTGACATTCTTCCAGCAAGTGCGCATATGTTTTCATGTAATCCTCCGCGTCAGCGCGATACAGCAGTTTATGTATCGTTCTTTTCCCCAGACTCTCCTCACTGACATACTGAAACCAGTCAAAATGCTCAACCGTAAGCAGCGGATTTTCCTCGCCCCAAATACACAGATCCCTGACAATCTTCTGATAAATCCTTTCTCTTCGTCCGTGGTCATCAAAGCACAGACTCACCAAAGTAACGCACAGTGATTGAAAATTGTCCCTCTCCGAAAACAGACGATTCTGATCTGTATCGTACTCATCCAGTAAAACCAGTAAAAAACGATAACAGGCCATCAATATCTTCCAAGCCCGCCTGACTCCATCCGACACAAAATACGCCAGAAGCTCACAGTCCTGCTGAAACTCCCAGCTGCTTGAATGGATACTATGAAACAACCTCTTTTTAATTACATCAATAAAGGGTGCCTTGTCTGGAAACTCTGTAATCAGCTCATACAGATAAACACTCCTGCACCCTTCACACTGCGCGTCGAACGCCATATCACGGGAACATCCCCGCAGGACAAGCGGGAGATAATTTGCTTTCTCCGCGTCCTGCATGTTCTTCAGCGCTGCAACGCAGCTTCCCAAGCCGCGCTGCATATCATATTTAAATGCTTTTTTCGTCATATTAGAAATTGCCAAAATCACTGCCGCCTCCAGGATTCTGCATATATCCGATCTGCGCCACATGATTGACATTTTTCTGTTCCCTGGAAATCGAGACAACCGTGGGTATCGCGCCGATGACAACAAAGAGCATCTGCTGTGCAAACGAGGCGATATAGTCGCTCCTGATGTCAGCCTCAATCACAAATGACGGCACAATCTGGAATGCCTGCAGAACATTTACGTCATAGTCATAGTATTCCTTGATTCCTTTGTATATCTCAATCGCCCAATCCAGACGGTTGCCAAAATATGTCATGGCTATCATAATCACACACGAGATGACAATGCCGACCACCGTGAGTTTTCCGCCAAGCTTATCAAATCCCTTGAGTGTACAGAATGCCATTACAATCCCTGAAACCGCCGCCACATAGCCAAGCTGACCTAAAATGACGATGCACAGCACACCGATCAGGGAGCCTAATACTGCTCCGATAATCCCGCCGACAATATTGACGTTTTTCTGTTGTCTCTGCTGTACCTTCACTTCGTTCTCGCTTTTTGTCCGCGCTGCACAGTTCGCACAGAGATGCATCCTTGCCGATTCCAGCATAAAACCTACCGTCTGCCCTGACGTGCCGCAGGTCTGGCAGCAGGGTGTATAACTCCTCTCGCGCAAAAATCCCGTCAGCGCATCAATCGTACTTCCAAGATCACCGCAAAGCCTATCCTGATTTTTTTGCGATTTAATGACAACTGTGATCAGGCTGTCCTTCTGCGCCAGACTCGACACCGGTCCCACGCTCTTCCGAAACTGTGCGATCTCATCCTTGCCCAGCGCCATACCCACACTCCGCACCGATGTCGTGA
Organism: Lachnospiraceae bacterium; assembly: GCA_009774245.1. Classification (GTDB taxonomy): domain Bacteria; phylum Bacillota; class Clostridia; order Lachnospirales; family Lachnospiraceae; genus COE1. Next base: position 21,411 of record VSNM01000080.1, read on the forward strand.
TCGTAAGAAGATATGGATATCTTTGATCTGAAGCATAGACCAGAAATTCATAGCCATTTCTTGTGCCATAAATCGTATTGGTCAATTCGTCGTAGTTAAAGCCTATGCCCATGGCAAGGCTTTTGTAGTTTTCTGTTACTTTACTCATATTTACCCCCATCTGTACATGTACTGTCATTGCTTTTCATACTCTTACAATGACTCTCCTCTTTCCCAGGTATGGCCCGTGACCACAAGCCTGAGATGATAACAATTGTTTATGTATACTTATGATACTTATGTAAAAATAAGATGACAGAAACTATCATACCATAAAAATGGGAGCAACTCAACCTCTTCGTCGCATTAAATTCAATATAACATTGGGAGATTCAACTTTTATCAAATCTGTCAAAATGGTATTTTTCTATGTAATCGTGAATCAGTGACTCCGCATAATTTAAGGATGTTGCATATCCGCATCGCTGTAATCCCATACATACTTTTTTATAATCCTCACTCCCAATGATTTCAGCATATCGCAGTGTCTTTCCGCCATCGGTGCTGCGGGATGCTATATAATCATTATGATCGATGATGGACTGTTCCCAGTTGTCATACGCCCTCCAGACTGTGTTTTCTACTTTATAGATGCTTCCGTCCTTTTTCTGTTCTGTCGCGGTTTTTATGTATGTTTTCCCTTTCCATCCGTTCTGTTTTATCCCAAACAGCGCTTTTGCTCTCTGGGCAAGTTCCGATGTTCCCCAGCCGGATTCCTTCACTGCCTGTGCAACCACCACGGAAGGAAGCATAATCCTTCTTTTCTGCCAGTCCTGCACCGCTATCTCTCCTACATATTCATCAAAAGGAATATGTTCATTTTCTGCTATATTTTGCAGCCCTGCAAAAATTGCTTTTGCAATTACCGACTCTCCTTTTGCTGTTAAGGAGGCATTCCATGCCTAAAATGTAAACGCTTCTAAATTCCCTCTTATATTTATTCCTGTTCATCCATAAAAAGGCACAAAAAAAAGACATGATTTCAATTTTTTATCACGTGAGCATCCATGATACTGAAATTATGCCGTTTTCTAAGTGCCTAATTATAAACCAATCGTAAAATTTCTTCTAAATCTTCCTCTGCAACTTCCTCATACGCCGTTATTTTATGTGGAAATACTGGTTTTTTCTTTGTGAACATAAATACTCTTTTTGATTCATTTAGTGATATGCCATAAGATTGAACGATTGCTTTAGAATCGTTCAATAGAACCTTTCACTCATTGAACGAAATAGGGATAAATTTTTGGTGGAATCCAGAATTTAATAACATAATTACTGTTAGTAATTCTGTGCAATATTAACTTTGTTATACTGTGCCCATAGACACCGGCATCTGCATGTATTGACAATACTCAGGCAGGGAAACTGCCTTCCCTGCCCTGCATGACAATATTTACCCGATCAGGCACTCTTTTCCCCTGAATGCAAACCCATATTTCCGAATCTGTTCCGGTAAATATCCGGACGATATAAGTTCTGCCTCATACTGCTTTTCCTCAATCTGAGCATGGGCATTTGCGAGGGTGTCCTCAAGAGTTTCCTCGTCCTCGTCGGAATCCAGCACTTTAAACTCAAGGATATAGGCTTTTTTGGTCTTATCGAGGGGTTCTATCATCACATCATACCGCCCGAAACCGCTTTCCCTGTTGGAGCGAACTTTGTATGCATCCGAAAGATTGACTACCATGCCAAGCACAAAGCCATGATAAAACCGCTCTGGTTCTGCCTGGTCGGACGGCTTGCTGCCACTGTCGAAGAAACTGAAAGTATTCAGGGCGACCTTGTTCATAAATGTATTCATTTTTTTAACATTGTCATTCAGGAGTGCTTTAATGAACTCATTGTAGTATACTTCCGTATCATTCTTAAACCAGTCCCTGACCATTTTGCGGAACATTCGTTTTGTTTCGAGGTTCGTGATGGTAAGCGTGTACCAGACATCACCTTCCGCACCTACTCCCTCCTCATCCGTATCCAGTGTTCTTACATTCAACACTTTCAAGTATCCTGTAGCAAGCAACAGGCTCCACACTGCATCCGCGCTGCCATTTAACTGGTCAAACACGATCTTTTCGTCTATTTCAGCCTCAAAACTTTTATTTTGCAGGAGATCTTCCATTATCTGTTTTATATCTGAGTTTCCTTTTTGGATTAACTGGTTTACAAGTCCGTTCCCGCTTGTGTTAGACCAGTAGGTATCATATTTTCCTTTTTTATTGATAAAAGACACGATTGACCACGGATTGTAGATATCCGTGCTGGTGCCGAATATAAATCCGTCATACCATTTTTTTACTTTCTCTTTCTGTTCCCCTAATCCGGCATCATCAAGCGCCGTAAAGACTTCCTCTTCCGTAAAGCCAAAAGCCGTTGTATATTTATCAGAGGTTGTAGTTATAACATCAAGGTTATTCAT
>VSNM01000081.1 GCA_009774245.1 Lachnospiraceae bacterium
ATTGCTCATTTTTTTGCAAACTCCCGAAAATAAAGGCTTTGAATAGAAAAAACAGGTAGTAGACTTGACACTACCAACAGGACGGAGGAGGAAACGCTATGATAACGGCGACCAATGTGAAGAAATATTTTGGCGGGATTGCGGCGGTGAAGGATGTGACTGTGACGATCAGAAACAGGGAAGTCTTTGGGCTGATCGGTACGAACGGCGCTGGGAAGAGCACTTTTCTGCGCATGGCGAGCGGCGTGCTAAAGCCCGACGATGGAACAATCCTTGTGGATGAGAGACCAGTCTATGAAAATCCAGTAGTTAAGGCGGATATTTTTTACATATCTGACGACCAGTACTTCCTGCCCAACGCCACGCCTGTTGACATGGCAGGTTTTTACAGTGATTATTATGTATCCTTTGACAGGGTGCGGTTTGAAGACATGATTCGAAGCTTTCAGCTAAAGCCGGACAGGAAGATCAACACGTTCTCAAAAGGAATGAAGAAGCAGCTCTCCGTGCTTCTGGGAGTCTGTGCCAACACGAAGTATCTGTTCTGCGATGAGACGTTTGACGGGCTTGATCCGGTCATGCGCCAGGCGGTGAAGAGCATTTTTGCGGGGGAGCTGGCCGAGAGGGAGTTCACACCGGTGATCGCGTCCCACAATCTGCGGGAACTCGAGGATGTCTGTGACTGTGTGGGAATCCTCCATCAGGGCGGCGTGCTGATGCAGAAAGATCTGGAGGAGATGAAACTGAATATTCACAATATCCAGTGTGTATTTCAAAACACGCAGGATGAGCAGGCTGCTTTCGGACTGCTTGATATCGTCAAGGCGGAGAAAAGGGGGACGTTGAACATCATCACGGTCCGCGGCGCGGAGCAGGAGATTATGAACCGGATTCAATCCTTCTCGCCGGTTTTCGCGGAGATCCTGCCGCTCACCCTTGAGGAGATTTTTATCAGTGAAACGGAGGTGGTCGGCTATGACATCAAAAAACTTATTTTTTAAGATGGTCAGGCAGGACTTCAGGAAAAGAGTATGGTGTCCGATATTGATATTTATCACATATTTTCTGGGACTGGAAGTGCGTCTGCTCATGACGATGGACAAGTATCTCAAAGCCGCGGGCAGACATTCCCATGGAGAGTACTATTACGACGGCTTTCGCGACGCGGCTACATTTGTGCGGGAATCTTTCTTTGGCAGAGGAGCGGCAGAGATATCTGTTGTCACCTGCGCTGTCGCGCTTCTGTGTGGTATCAGCGGATTTGCCTATCTGCACTCCAGGACACAGCTTGACACTTATCACAGTCTGCCAGTCAGCAGGACACAGCTTTTCTGGTCCAGATATGTGTCGGGAATTTTGCAATTTTTCTTTCCTTTTGTGATACATACGTTGATTTGTGCAGGAATTGTTGCAGGCAGGGGTGCATTTTCCATGGGAACGGTTCCGGCGCTGACGTCCTACATCGGTCTGGAGCTGGTGATCTTTGTGACGGCTTACGCGGTGGCAGTGCTTGCGGTAGTGCTGACCGGAAATATTATTGTAAGTATTTTGGGGACGATCATCCTGTTTGCATACAGTACGATCATCGATTTGCTCACGAGTCTGCTGTTTGACCGCTTTTTTGAGACATATATTACATATGGAAATCGTATTGATCTGGGACTCAGTGAGAAAATCTGGTGCTTTTCGCCGATGTCCATGCTGCTGAGACTGTTTTCCAGACCGGACAATCTGACGATGGAGGCGGCAAAGAAGTTTTATAAATACGATACCTCTTATGTGTGGGTGATGATAGCAGCGGCTGTCATATACAGTCTGGCCGCGTACATTCTTTATCGGAAGCGGGCATCGGAGGCAGCCGGAGGTTCCATCGCGTTTCGTGCGGCGGAGCCTGTGATCAAGACCTTGATTGTCATACCATTTTCATTTTTTGTGGCAGTCTTTTTTGGCGAGATTTCCCCGGATGCAGCCTCGGATAGCTGGTTTTTGTTTGGCCTGATCTTCGGATTTGCCCTGCTATGTATATTGTTGGAGATTATTTTCCGGCTCGATATCCGCGGTGCGTTGATGCACAAGAAGCAGTTTTTGTTCAACGCGGCATGCACGGCATTGCTTTTTGTAGTACTGCGATATGATATGACCGGCTATGATACCTATGTGCCCGCGGACGCCCAGCTGCAGAGCTGCGCTGTATCGATTCATCAGCTGATGCCGCTGACGCAGGATGCTCAGGTGAGCGAGTTTGGATTTCATCATCTGGGTGCGGCGGAGTACTGTATGGCCAATATGGAGCTGCAGGGAAATCCCAGTGTCATGGAGCTTGCCCGGAAAGCGGCTAAGGAACAGCTCACCTGTCGCTATTTTGAATACTATGAGGGAATCGAGGAATCGCCTGAATACGTCGAGACGGTAAGCAGGCAGGAGCATTACCGGCCCATTGCCTTCGGATATAAGCTTCTGAACGGGAAAGTCATCTACCGCGAGTACTACGTTGATATCGCCAATGAGGATACGCTAAGGCTTCTCGCGGATATTTTTGCCGACTATGATTACAAGCTTGGCTCCACGCCGCTGTTCAATGATAGCTGGAATATAGCGTTTGATGCGGTGAGGTGTGAGAGCAGCTTTAAGAGGGCGGATATCAAGCTGACGGCAGACATGCAGGCAAGACTGATCGGGACATACCAGAAGGAGTACACAGGGCTTGCGCTGGATACTGTCATGAATGTGATACCGGCCGGCGCGATCGATTTTGTGACAAAGAGCAAAGGCGGAAACGGGTACACAAGCTATTCCGGCAAGATGCTTGTGTATCCACAGTTTGTTGAGACGATCGCCCTGCTGCGGGAGTATGGATTTGATATGGAAGAAACACTGACTGCGGATGATGTGGAGATGATCCGTGTGCGCAAAAATGTTTATAGCGGTTCATCGCGCTATGTGACTGGGAGTGTTCCATACATTTATATGGATGATGAAGCGGAGACCGACGCCGCAGAGTACACCGACAAGGAACAAATCCAGCAGATTCTTGACAGCATTGTCAGCGACGGATTATCATGGCAGGTCAGCGGTTTTGCCAACTATCTTGACAGACAGTATTATGTCGAGGTCAGATATGATACGGAGGACAGCACATATTCCGATTATAGTTTTATCGAGGGAAAAATACCTGATTTTGTAAAATTATCTAAAAAATAATTAACAAATAGCCTCTCTTGTGATAAAATACTTATATATATTTTTAGTGAATAAAAAATTTATATAAATGTGTAATCAGGAGGAGAACAGGATGGCTGAAAAGAAATGTGTAGCCTATGTATCCACGTATACAATGGGTGACAAGCATGGTATTAGGATTTATGATGTTGATATGGAGCGGGGACGTTTCAGTGAGAAAGGATCGGTGCATATCACAAATTCCTCATACGTCACGATTTCACACAACAGAAAATATCTCTACGCGATAACGGATACAGGCGTCTCCAGTTATCGGATTTTGCCGGATGGAAATTTGGAATTTGTCAATACCGCTTCCACAAACAGCATGAGAGGGTGTTATCTGTCGACAGATTATGAGGACAAGTTCCTGTTCTGTGCGGGCTATCATGATGGGAAGATCACAGTGCTTCATCTGGATTCCAGCACAGGCGCGGTGGATGCCATCACAGACGAGGTATTTCACAAGGGACTTGGAAGTATTGCGGAGAGAAGTTACAGGCCGCATATCAGCTGTGTCAAGATGACGAGGGACAACAAGTATCTGTGCGCGGCGGATCTCGGCATTGACTATGTGAACATTTATCGTTTTGACCACGACAGGGGGATTCTGAGACAGGTGGATATTATCCGGTGTGATATTGATTCCGCCCCGAGACATCTCAAATTCTCAGAGGACGGGCGCTTCCTGTACATCGTCAGTGAGATGAAAAACTGTATTGATGTATATCATTATTATGAGGAAGATAACGTGCCATACTTTGACCTGGTACAGACAATACCGACGTCGGATAATTTTGAGGTGAAGGGCGTCGCGGCGAGCGCGCTCAATATCTCTGACGACGGCAGATACATCCTGACATCCACTGCGGGTGACAATTGCGTTTCCCTGTTTCAGATCAATCAGGAGACGGGAGAGCTGACGCGGCTGTTTTATCTACCGGTGAGCGGCGAGTATCCCAAGGATGCAGCGCTGTTTCCGGACAACAGGCATCTGGTAAGTCTGAACCATGAGAGCAACACGATGACATTTTTCCGTGTGGATTACGAGAATAACTACATGGTGATGAACGGCAAGGAGCTCGAGATCAATCAGGCAAACTGCATTATCTTTCATGAGCTTTCTGCAGAATAACAAATAAAAAGTGGCTAAAGCCACTTTTTATTTGTTATAAAATGTTTTAATGCGGTCAAACCGGGAAGTCATGTTCTGCAAAAGCAGGTCCAGTATAGTGATCGCTGCCATGGATTCCACAACAACGACCGCCCGCGGCACAATGACAGGATCGTGGCGTCCCTTGATCTGGATGGTTATATTCTCCCCGTTTTTGTTTACAGTGTCCTGTTTCTGAAAGATGGACGGGGTAGGCTTAAAGTGCGCGCGCAGTATGATTTCGGAACCGTCGCTGATGCCGCCGAGGATTCCTCCCGCATGGTTGGTGGCTTTCGTTATGGTATTATCGCTATTCATACGGAAGCTGTCATTGTTGGCAGAACCGTTTGCGGAGGAGACCTTTACACCGTCCCCGATTTCAAACGCCTTGACTGCGCCGATTGACATGACTGCCCTCGCAAGGTTTGCGTCGAGTTTCTCAAACACGGGTTCACCGATTCCGGCGGGCATATTGGAAATCCGGCAGGCGACGATTCCGCCGGCGGAGTCAAGATTTTCCATGCACTGCTTTAGATATGCCTCCGCCTTCTGGGAAGTCTCTCTGTCAGGCATACCAGTTGGATTGTTCCTGGCCTCTGCGATATCCAGCATTTCCAGAGGACATTCCGGATTTGGAATCTCGATGCCACCGATAGCCTGCGTGTAGGCTGTGACTGAGATGCCAAGCTCTGTCAGAAGCTTTGCGGCGATGGCGCCGGCCGCGACGCGCCCGATTGTCTCCCGCCCGGAAGATCGACCGCCGCCGCGGTAATCCCGAAAACCGTATTTCTGGTCAAAGGTATAGTCCGCATGACCGGGGCGGTAGTAGGAGGCGATCTCACTGTAATCCGAAGATCTTTGCGACGTGTTGCGCACGAGCATGGATATGGGTGTACCTGTCGTTTTTCCATCAAAGAGGCCGGATAGGATTTCTACACTGTCCGATTCCTTTCGCTGCGTCGCATAGCGGGAGGCCCCAGGCTTTCTCCGATCGAGATATGACTGGATATCCGTCTCACTGAGTGCGAGACCGGCCGGACAGCCGTCAACGACGACGCCGATACCAGAGCCATGAGATTCCCCCCATGTCGTGATGTTGAATAGATTTCCAAATGTTGAACCTGCCATGATTGTTTCCTTCCTAACCATTTTATTGTCCGATTGAATATTTTCCGAAATAGTAGTTGCATTTCGCGCGCATAACATATATATTATAAGTGTAACAGGTACAAAAATCAAGGAGCAGAAAATTAGTTACAGTTCACACAGGACTTAGCATGTACTGCTAAGTCCGTGAGAAAACGTTTAGGCAGCAAGTAAAAATCCATTTGCGAAGCAAATTTTGCATGGATTTTTACCTGTTACTGGGAACGAAGTGAACAGTAACGAAAATCATTTTGTAAAAACAATGTAAAAATTTGATGCAAAATAGTGAGCAGTGTGTTATGATTAAATGTGTATTGTGCATATTGTGCACCTGAAGAATCTATGAAGAAAGACATATGTTACCGAAAAGAAGTAAACAGTAACAGACAAATTGAGGATGAGGCATAATGAAAAGAACGTGGAAGGACAACCTTATGGCAAAAATGAGGCAGCAGATCAGAGATCATAAACGATTGAAGCTGCCGATTACAGCAGGCATGATACTGGTCACATTGTTTTATAACATTGTTTTTTATTTCGTGCATAATACAAAGCGATTTGCGAGTGTTCTGGTTCTCTTAATCTTTTTTTTCGTGAGCAGCAGCTTTTCTTTCCTGAAAAAATCGGATTACATGGAACTGGCCTATGAATCTGAGTGGGCTGAGATTCAGGAGAGCTATGAATATGTTCCAACTACATTTCATATTCGCGATGAAAAGGTGTTGGATGATGATGATGTCATGGAGGGCTATGACAACGAGGAGCTGGATGTGTCCGCCGATGAGATCGATCAATATTCGCTGGATGATATTCTGGAGGCCAACGAGGTAAGCAAAGGAATCAGCAGTACATATTCACCGACGACCACAAAGCTGTCAAAGGATGACTGGCAGCTGGTGCTTGTCAATAAACAGCATCCTGTTCCGGAGGATTACACGGTGACGCTTGGCAAGATCAAGGGTTCCATGAAATGTGATGTCCGCATTATCGATGACCTCATGGATATGATGCAGGCGGCAAAGAGAGACAGCATCAATCTTGTGGTCTGCTCTCCGTACAGAGATTACAACAGACAAACTGTCCTGTTTGACCGCAAGATTGATTATTATATGGAAGAAGGCCACTCCTATATGGAGGCTTACAAACTTGCGTCCATGACAGTGACCGTTCCCGGAGCGAGCGAACACCAGATTGGATTGGCGCTGGATATCGTCAGCACGACTTACTCAGGTCTTGAGATTGGTTTTGGCGAGACTGTGGCGGGCAGGTGGCTCAAGGAGCACTGTGACGAATATGGGTTTATTCTCCGGTATCCGGAAGGAAAAGAGTATATTACAGGTATCCAGTATGAACCCTGGCATTTTCGGTATGTCGGAAAGGAAGCGGCAGTGCAGATAATGGAGCGGGACATTACGCTTGAGGAGTTTATTGAGGAATTAGAATAAAAAGAACTTGAATAAAAAGAACTTGAATAAGAAGAATTGAAATAAAAGAGAAATAATAAGGGTTAAATGAATGTATCGATTATTAAAGCAGGAGGGGCGAGCCAAGCGCGCGGAGGTCACGACCGTCCATGGCACGATTCAGACGCCGGTATTTATGAATGTTGGCACGGTTGCTGCGATCAAGGGCGCTGTTTCCACAGCTGATCTGGAGGAGATTGGCACACAGGTAGAGCTTTCCAATACGTACCATCTTCATGTCAGGACAGGGGATGAGACGATCAAAAAGTTAGGCGGACTCCACAAGTTTATGTCCTGGAACAGGCCGATACTGACGGATTCGGGCGGATTTCAGGTCTTTTCCCTGGCGGGACTTCGCAGGATCAAGGAGGAGGGTGTATATTTCAACTCTCATATAGATGGAAGAAAGATTTTCATGGGACCAGAGGAGAGTATGCAGATTCAGTCCAATCTCGCCTCTACGATTGCCATGGCATTCGATGAGTGTGCCCCCAGCAAGGCGGACAGACAGTATATCATCAATTCCGTGGAGCGCACAACGCGCTGGCTCGAGCGGTGCCAAAAGGAGATGAAACGGCTCAATTCCCTTGATGATACCATCAATAAGAACCAGATGTTGTTTGGCATCAATCAGGGTGCGGTCTATGCGGATATCCGGATTGAACATGCAAAGCGGATTGCGGGGATGGAGCTGGACGGATATGCCATCGGCGGGCTGGCCGTGGGAGAGACACACGAGGAAATGTATCATATTTTGGAGGAGACGGTGCCGTATCTGCCAAAGGACAAGCCGACTTATCTGATGGGAGTCGGCACGCCGGCAAATATTCTGGAGGGCGTGGAGCGTGGAGTCGACTTTTTTGACTGCGTTTATCCGACCAGAAACGGGCGGCACGGACATCTCTACACCAATCATGGCAAGATCAATCTTTTTAATGCCAGATATGAGCTGGACGACAAACCCATCGAGGAAGGGTGTGGTTGTCCGGCCTGTCAGAGATACTCGAGAGCGTATATCCGGCACCTTCTGAAGGCGAAGGAGATGCTTGGCCTGCGGCTCTGTGTTCTTCATAATCTCTATTTTTATAATACGATGATGACAGAAATCAGAGACGCACTGGACGCAGGAGAGTTTGCGGCATACAAGAAACGCAAACTGGAAGGTATGGCTCAGAAGGATTTTTTATGAAAGATTCTTTGTAACAGTTCAGCCCAGGACTTTGCACTACGCTGCAAAGTCCGTGAGAAAGCGTAGTGGTTGAAATGCATCAAGCCACCACGAAGTGGTTTTGCATGGCTTGATGCCTGTAACAGGAAGCCGAAGGCTGAACTGTTACGATTTTTTATAAAGATTTTACTTGAAGAATTGGAAAATCTTGTGTATGATATATACTATGTGTTTTACGGCACGTAGATTTTTGACAGATCTCAATTTTGTTAGGAGGAATAATTGAATATGAATTTATTATTGGCAGAAGCAGATGCGGCGACAGCAGGGCAAGGCGCTGCGAGTATGATATCACTTGTTGTGATGTTGGTATTTTGGTTTGGTATTATGTATTTTCTGATGATTCGTCCTCAGAGAAAGGAACAGAAGAAAAAAGCCGCGCTTGTCAATTCGGTGGAGGTTGGCGACAGTATTCTGACCACCAGCGGGTTCTATGGTATCGTGATCGATGTCACTGACGAGGATGTGATTGTGGAGTTCGGCAACAACAAGAACTGCCGTATTCCAATGAAAAAGGCTGCGATCGAACAGGTTGAGAAGCCGGACAGTGAATAATAATCCAAAATCTCCTGAAAAATCCCAGATTTTCGGGAGTTTTTTTGAATGGTAAACGGAGGAAAACAGCCATGGTCAATATCGATGGTCAGATTTTGTTGTTTATTCAGGAGTACGTGCGGAATACGATTTGTGATATTTTTTTCAAAACAATCACACATCTGGGCGACGCGGGCATTTTCTGGATTGTCCTGACGATCGTGCTGTTGTGTTTTCGACAGACCAGGAAAGCAGGAATCTATTCCGCGTGTGGCCTGCTCGCATCGCTGGTGGTCAACAACCTGATCTTAAAGAATCTGGTGGGCAGAATCAGACCTTACGAATTGGTGGAGGGACTTCAATGTATCGTTGCCCCCGCGATCGACGCTTCCTTCCCGTCCGGACATACAGGCGCCAGTTTTGCCTCTGCAGTTTCCATGTACAGGCAGCTGCCGAGAAGGTTCGCGGTCATTTTGATCGTTCTGGCGTCACTCATTGCCTTATCAAGACTATATGTCGGGATTCATTATCCGACTGATGTGCTTGGCGGGCTTGTGACAGGAATCGGTATCGGGCTGCTCGCGAATGTTGTTGGAGATAGGATTGATAAATTGAAGAAGGCATGAAAATGACTCAGAGTACAAAAGATAAAAAGAAGCGAAATAATGCGAAAGTTTTCAATCATAAACGATCAATTATCAGCGTTGTTGTGATTGTGGCGGGCACCATTTTTTTGATTCAGCTCAACTCTTCTGATACACAGGAGACAAAAGAGTCTTTTGTGGAAATTGACCGGAATATGACTGTTTTTAGCACGACGGCGGGCGTGGCAGATCTATTGGACACTGACTTACCGCAGGCTGTGCAAAAGGCAACGGCAGGGGTGGCAGATATATTAGAGCAGGATACTACGGAAGTTGTGTCTACAGAAGCCGTAGGGGAGGCCGCGCCGGAAGAAAGCGAATATGCCAATCTGGCGATCGCACAGGTAAACAATTATGTCAATGTCAGAAGTGCGCCAAACACAGACAGTGAAGTGGTCGGCAAGATGTACGACGGCTCTGTGGCGCAGATCTTGTCGACGGCAGGCGATGACGGTGAATGGTTTCAGGTCGTCTCTGGAAATGTCGAGGGGTATATCAAGGCAGAATATTTTATCTATGGCGATGATGCTGTCGCAGCGATCGATGATTATGTGACACGCTATCTTGTGGTACAGGCAGACCGTTTGAATGTGCGCGAGGAGCCGGATATTTCATCAGGCAGAATCGGCTATATTGACAATGGAGAGCGCGTGAGACTGATCGAGTGGGGCGATGAGTGGTCCAGGGTGGATTATGCGGCGGAGCATACGGGATATGTGGCGTCGGAGTATGTGACGGTCACAGAAGAATTTATCTATGCGAAATCCATTGAGGAGGAGCAGGCGGAACTGGCAGCCCTGCAGGAGCTGCAGGCGAGAACACAGGCATCGGAGGAAGCCGCGCCGGAGCGCATGGTGATATCTGCGCCACCGCAGACGGATTATACTACTGTCCCGGAGCTTAGGACTGCCATCGTCGACTACGCGATGCAGTATCTCGGCAATCGATATGTCCATGGAGGGCAGAATCTTGCGACCGGGACGGACTGCTCCGGCTTTACCTGTTATGTCTATCAGGCATTTGGCTACAGTCTGGGAAGGACGCCGCAGGGACAGTATACCTCGGCGGGAAGGGCGGTCGATCTGTCGCAGATTCAGCCAGGGGATGTCATATGCTACAGCTCGAACGGCTCGACCTGTACGCATGTGGGACTCTATATCGGCAATGGGCAGATCATTCATGCCGCCAATTCCCGAAAGGGCGTCATTATCAGCAATTATGATTACGACGGCGTTATTCTGGGCGTGCGTGATATTGTTGACTGATCTCACTGGCGGAGCGTACCCAGCCGCCCAGAATCTCATCGCTCCATCTCTGGAGGCTGCTCAGGTGGAAAGCAACGCCCCCGTAAGGGATAATACCATGGGACTGGGCGAGCGCTTCCGTATAGTTTTCCAGCAGATATACATTTCTAAGTCGCACAGGTCCGCTTGAATAGTGGCACACCAGCGGAATGATGCCGGTGCTCTCCTCGGAAATCCGCACGCCGTCCTCTGTCACATGAAATGTCACCCACGCAAGCCCTTCCAGCATACTCTGGGCATTTTGCTGTGTGGAGACATAATTTCCAAGAGAATAGTAACAAAGAGCGCGGTTGCCATTGTCCGCATCAATCCACACGACAGGCTGCACGACATGCGGATGCGTGCCGATGATGAGGTCAGCGCCGGCCTCCGCCATCTGCATGGCAAATGTTTCCTGATAACTGGATGGAACTGTCGAATACTCGGTTCCCCAATGCGGGCATACGACGACGATATCGGCCAGCATGTCAGCCGCAGTGATATCCGTGAGCACCTGAGGATTTAGAGTGGTGAAATCAATCATCCGGCTCGTCTCGTCAACAGCGCAGAGCATGTCCAGCTGTTCGGACAGGGAGGAGGACACACTGCTGTCGTTAGGCCCGTAAGTATAATTGAGAAATGCGAATGTACAGCCATTGATCTCTAACAGAGGAATGCGGTTTTGGGAGGGGAAGTCTGCCGGAAATGGTTCGTGCAGTCCGGTGATAAGCACTTCAGGATGTGTTTTCCACAGATCAAGACAGTTCTGTATTCCGGACAGTCCCTGATCTGCTGTGTGGTTTGTCGCCTGCAGGACTACATTAAAGCTCGCTTTTGAGATGGCGTCACTCACCTCGGAAGGGGAATTGAATTTGGGATAACCGTGAAAACCGAGCTGGTTTCCGCCAAGTATGGTTTCCTGATTAATGATTTTGATGTCCGCCTGATCTAAGAAGCTGCGGATTCCGTCAAATAGAAAATCATAATTTCTGGTTCCGTCGGACTGTATTCCGGTGTTTACGATTCCCATATGGAGCAGGTTGTCGCCGACAGCCATCAGCGTGATGTCATATTCCTCCGCTGTGCCGGAGACGGCTGGCAGATCAGATACAGCATATGTTTTTCCGCATAATGAGAAACAGAGGAGGAGCATAAGCGCCCCCATTAGGAAGCAGAAGTAGCTTTGTTGCTTTTTCATAAGTGATAATCCTTTCGATACATTCATATATTGATTATATTCGAATTGGGATAAAATAGCAATCCCATCTTTTTTTTGGTATTATGTTGAAATTTTCTGTCGAATGTAATATTATTGAATATGTGTATATTTATTCACGGGCTGATTTTCAGCCAAAGAAAATAGAAAGAAGGAATTCGAAATGAATTTGAATATTGTGTGTATTCCCGGTGATGGAATCGGACCGGAAATTGTTGCCGAGGCAAAAAAAGTACTTGATAAAGTCGCAAAAAAATACAACCATAACATTTCTTATAAAGATATCCTGATGGGAGGCGCTTCCATCGACGCGTGCGGAGAACCGCTCACAGATGAGGCGATTGCCACAGCAAAAGCCGCAGACGCCGTTTTGATGGGTTCCATCGGAGGAAACACATCCACATCGCCATGGTACAAGCTGCCGCCGCATCTGCGACCGGAAGCAGGACTCCTGAAATTGAGAAAAGAACTGAATCTGTTCGCCAATCTGCGACCGGCTTATTTATACGAAGAATTAAAGGCGGCCTGCCCGCTGAGAGATGATATCATCGGCAGCGGTTTTGACATGATGATCATGCGCGAGCTCACAGGTGGTCTTTACTTTGGGGAGCGCAGTACCAGGCAGATGAACGGCATTCTCACCGCCATTGACACGTTGACTTATACAGAGAATGAGATTAGGCGTATTGCCGTCAAGGGCTTTGATATCGCGATGAAGCGCAGGAAAAAGGTGACAAGCGTTGACAAGGCCAATGTGCTCGACTCTTCCCGACTCTGGAGAAAGATCGTTGAGGAGGTTGCGCTGGATTACCCGGAGGTCACTTTAGAGCATATGCTTGTCGACAACTGTGCGATGCAGCTTGTCAAAGATCCGAAGCAGTTTGATGTGATTTTGACAGAAAATATGTTTGGTGATATTCTCTCTGATGAGGCGAGTATGGTTACCGGTTCCATCGGTATGCTTTCCTCGGCAAGCCTGAACGACACGAAGTTTGGCCTCTATGAGCCGAGCGGCGGCTCCGCGCCTGACATCGCGGGAAAAGGCATCGCGAACCCGATCGCCACGATTCTGAGCGCCGCTATGATGCTCCGTTATTCCTTTGATCTTGACAGGGAAGCTGACGCGATCGAGGCCTCTGTCAGGAAAGTGCTCAGCGAAGGCTTCCGAACCATTGACATTATGCCGCAGGACGAAGGCAGTCGTGCGCTTGTCAGCCAGGTCGGCACAGCGATGATGGGCGATCTGATCTCGGACAGAATATGAGGTTAGATGATTCGATTTTAGATTAGGTTAGATTAGAATCGGTTGGATTAAAAGATTTTGATGAATGATATGGAGGATAGATAATGATGAGAAGTGATAACGTTAAAAAGGGAATGCAGCAGGCTCCGCATAGAAGCCTGTTCAACGCATTAGGGTTTACAGAGGAGGAGATGCAAAAGCCGATGGTCGGGATCGTGAGCTCCTACAATGAGATTGTGCCCGGTCATATGAATCTGGATAAGATTGTCAATGCGGTAAAGCTCGGTGTGGCGGAGGCGGGCGGAGTGCCTGTGGTATTTCCCGCGATCGCAGTCTGCGATGGCATCGCGATGGGACATATCGGCATGAAATATTCCCTTGTCACGAGGGATTTGATCGCGGACTCCACGGAATGTATGGCGCTGGCGCATCAGTTTGACGCACTGGTCATGGTGCCCAACTGCGACAAGAATGTGCCGGGACTACTGATGGCTGCCGCGCGCATCAATGTGCCGACAGTATTTGTATCGGGTGGACCGATGCTTGCAGGACATGTCAAGGGACAGAAGCGCAGTCTCTCGTCCATGTTTGAGGCGGTCGGCTCCTATGCGGCAGGCACGATGAGCGAGGAGGATGTGTGCGAGTTTGAGAACAAGGCATGTCCCACATGTGGTTCCTGCTCTGGCATGTATACGGCAAACTCCATGAACTGTCTCACGGAGGCACTCGGCATGGGATTACAGGGAAACGGCACGATTCCTGCGGTATATTCGGAGAGGCTCAAGCTTGCGAAACATGCAGGTATGGCGGTAATGGAAATGCTCCGGAAAAATATCTGTCCGCGCGATATCATGACAAAGGAGTCCATCATCAACGCGCTCACAGTGGATATGGCGCTTGGATGCTCTACGAACTCCATGCTTCATCTGCCCGCGATCGCGCATGAGATCGGATTTGATTTCGATATTTCCTATGCGAACGAGATCAGCGCAAAGACGCCGAACCTCTGTCATCTGGCACCGGCTGGTCCTACATATATGGAAGATTTGAATGAGGCTGGCGGCGTATACGCAGTGATGAATGAGCTGTCAGGGCTTGGTCTGCTCAATGAGGACTGCATGACTGTCACAGGAAAGACAATCGGCGAAAACATCAAGGGTGTTCCTAATAAAAATCCCGAGGTGATACGGCCTCTTGACAATCCATACAGCAAGACAGGCGGACTCGCTGTGTTGAAGGGCAATCTCGCCCCTGACGGAAGTGTCGTGAAGCGCTCCGCTGTGGCGCCGGAAATGCTTGTCCATGAGGGACCGGCACGTGTGTTTGAGTGCGAGGAGGATGCGATCGAGGCGATTAAGGGCGGCAAGATCGTAGCAGGAGATGTTGTGGTAATTCGCTATGAAGGCCCTAAGGGCGGACCGGGTATGCGGGAGATGCTCAATCCTACATCGGCGATCGCAGGCATGGGACTTGGCTCTACAGTGGCATTGATCACAGACGGACGGTTCTCAGGCGCATCGCGCGGCGCGTCGATCGGCCATGTGTCGCCGGAGGCAGCGGTCGGCGGACCGATTGCACTTGTTGAGGAGGGTGACATCATCTCCATCAACATTACAGAGTGTACATTAGATCTCAAGGTGTCCGACGAGGAGTTGGCGAAGAGACGTGCGAACTGGCAGCCGAGAGAGCCGAAGATCACAACAGGCTATCTTGCAAGATATCGTGAACTTGTCACCAGCGGCAACAGAGGAGCGATTCTTGAGATTCCCAGGAAATAAAATAACGACCAGAAGGAGAGAAACAATCATGCAGTTAACAGGTTCACAAATTGTTATTGAATGTCTGAAGGAACAGGGCGTTGACACCGTGTTTGGATATCCCGGTGGCACGATTTTAAATATCTATGATGAATTGTATAAGCACAGTGATGAGATACGACACATTCTCACCTCCCATGAACAGGGTGCATCCCACGCGGCTGACGGCTATGCGCGCGCGACGGGCAAGGTCGGTGTATGTCTCGCGACGAGCGGCCCGGGAGCGACGAATCTGGTCACAGGGATCGCGACAGCCTACATGGACTCCGTTCCGCTGGTGGCCATTACGGCGAATGTCAATCTGCCCCTGCTTGGAAAGGACACGTTTCAGGAGGTTGACATTGCAGGCGTGACGATGCCGATCACAAAGCATGGATATATCGTGAAGGATGTCAAGAAGCTTGCAGGGACGCTCAGACGGGCGTTTCAGATCGCAAGGTCAGGGCGACCGGGCCCTGTGTTGGTTGATATCACAAAAGATGTCACAGCAAACAAATGTGAGTTTGTGCCGGAGAAGCCTGCTCCACCGGAAATGAAAAATCCTTATACAGAAAACGATATCAATGTCGCGCTTGAATTGATACAAAATGCAAAAAAACCATATATTTACCTTGGCGGCGGTGCGATTATTTCCGGTGCCTCGCGGGAAGTCAAAGAATTTGCAGACAAGATACAGGCGCCGGTGTGCGACACGCTCATGGCAAAGGGTGCTTTCGACGGCAAGAGTGCACTTTATACAGGTATGATCGGAATGCATGGCACCAAGACATCGAATTATGGCGTCAGTCAGTGTGATCTATTGATTGCCCTTGGGGCACGGTTCTCTGACAGGGTTGTGGGAAATCCCAAGAAATTTGCGGAGAATGCCAAAATCCTGCACATTGATATCGATGCGGCGGAGATCAACAAGAATATCAGGACCGATGCCTCGATCATCGGAGATCTGAAGACAGTTCTGAAGGAACTCAACAGTAAGCTCGAACAGCAGGAGCATGATGAGTGGATTGCCCAGATTCAGGAATTTAAGAAAAAGTATCCGTTGAAGTATGAGTCTGATAAGCTGACTTGTCCATATATCA
Organism: Lachnospiraceae bacterium; assembly: GCA_009774245.1. Lineage (GTDB taxonomy): Bacteria > Bacillota > Clostridia > Lachnospirales > Lachnospiraceae > COE1. The sequence goes on from VSNM01000081.1 coordinate 16,026, forward strand.
TCGAGGAGCTGGATCGTGTGACAGAGGGCAAGGCGATTGTCTCTACTGATGTCGGACAGCATCAGATGTGGGCTGCACAGTATTATCAGTATACAGAGCCGCGCACGTTCCTTTCTTCCGGAGGACTCGGCACGATGGGATATGGACTCGGGGCCTGCATCGGTGCGAAGGTCGGTATGCCTGACAGAATCTGCGTGAACATTGCCGGTGACGGTTGTTTCCGTATGAATATGAATGAGCTGGCAACAGCAAGCCGATACAATATTCCTATTATACAGATCGTGATTAACAATCATGTGCTTGGCATGGTGAGACAGTGGCAGACGTTGTTTTACGACAAGAGATATTCGCAGACTGTGTTGACCGACAAGGTTGATTTCGTGAAAGTATCCGAGGGACTGGGCTGCGAGGCCATCCGTGTCACGAAGCGCGAGGAAGTGAGACCTGCGCTTGAGAAGGCAATTTCGCTGCAGAAGCCGGTTGTGATCGAGTGCATCATTGAGGAGGATGACAAGGTATTTCCTATGGTTCCGGCAGGAGCCGCGATCAGTGAGGCCTTTGACGCGGAGGATTTGAAGCAGCGGCAATAATATGGAATGATTTATGAAAAAATTGTTTATTAGATTGCTGCGTGTGGCCGGTGTGATAGCAGTGCTTGGTATCGGCACTGTCATCGCGCTGGACCAGTATTATCAACGTGTTTTTCCGATGCTTGTCACGATTAACGGGGTATACTGTACAGGGATGACAGTCGGAAACGCTGCGAAGGTTTTGAATGATTCCTATGATTTGCACAGCGACAGGATTACAGTGCGTATGCTCGACGGCAGCGACCATGAGCTGCCGCTTGATGAATACGGTGTCACGATATCCTACGAGCCCGCAGTCACCGAATGTATGAAACAGTGCAAAGCCCGTCCTTTTCAATGGCTGGGAGCTTCGTTGAATGAAAAGACAGTATATCCCACATATTACTGTGATACTGCTGTTATGGCCGCAAAACTGGAGGATACAGAGTGGCTTGGCGGTGAGCCGGCTCGCGACGGCAATACAGTTTCCATCGTGAGAAGCGCCGCGGCGGGTTATATTCTGGTCGATGAAACGAGGAATTTACTTTCCAGGGAAGCCGCAGTAGAATTGATCTGCGGGAAGATTTTGAATCATTTGTCGGACATGAGCGGCGCCCCGTTTCAGAGTCTTTTCATCGATCTGCCAACCGGAGCAGACAAAGAAATCTGTTATAAAAATGCTCCTTACACAGACGAGATGAAAGAAACACTTGCGAAGTGGAAGGGTATCCGTGATTTTCAGGACTTTCGCATGACGTACCAGTTTGGCGACTGTGAGGAGGTTGTTGATGCAAACGTGACAGCAGACTGGATGGCGCTGGATGAGGAAGGGAATATTATATTTGATGAGAACGATATCCCGATGCTCGACGAGACAATGATCGCAGAATATGTAGCATATTTGGCGTCATCTTATAATACAGTGGGAATAGAACGCAGATTTAAAACAACCCGGGGCGATATTGTGACGGTATCCGGAGGGGGCTATGGCAATGAGCTCGACGAGAAGGCGGAATACGAATTTCTGTTAAATGCGTTTCTGAACAAGGAGAGTGGCACACGGACGCCGCAATATACATCCGAAACATGGGAAAAGGGCTCTGATGACATCGGGGACACTTATATCGAAGTGGACATGGGCAATCAGCATATGTATTATTACGTGGACGGTGAGCTCGTGATCGATACTCCGGTCGTCACCGGCAATACTTCGAGAAAGTGGAATACGCCCTCCAAGGTCTGTTATGTGTACTTTAAACAGAAAAATAGAGTGCTCAGGGGCGCCAACTATGCGACGCCTGTAAAGTATTGGATGGCTGTGGATGGTCATATCGGTATCCATGACGCCACATGGCGCAAGGAATTTGGAGGGGAAATATATAAGACGAACGGCTCCCACGGCTGTATCAATACCCCTCTTGAGATCATGACAGAGTTGTATGATCTGGTGGAGCTTGGCACACCGGTCATTATGTTTTACTGACATATTCAACATTTTTATTATGATCATGTTGTTTATATAAAAAAGAAAATCAGTAGTAGGAGGAGTTAGAAAATGTCGAGAGTGTACAACTTTTCAGCAGGTCCCGCAGTTTTACCTGAAGAAGTCCTTAAAGAAGCTGCAGATGAGATGTTAGATTATAGAGGAACCGGTATGTCGGTCATGGAGATGAGCCACCGCTCGAAAGCATACGACACCATTATCAAGGAAGCGGAAGCGGATTTGAGAGAGCTCATGAATATTCCTGACAATTACAAGGTTCTGTTCCTGCAGGGCGGTGCGAGTCAGCAGTTTGCCATGATTCCCATGAATCTGATGAAAAACGGCGTTGCAGATTACATCGTTACAGGCCAGTGGGCTAAGAAAGCATATCAGGAGGCCTGTCTCTTTGGCAAGGCAAACAAGATTGCCTCGAGTGAGGATAAGACGTTCTCATACATACCGGACTGCTCTGATCTGCCGATTTCTGAGGACGCGGATTATGTGTATATCTGTGAGAACAATACCATCTATGGCACAAAGTTCAAGACACTGCCCAACACAAAGGGTAAAACGCTTGTGGCGGATGTGTCCTCATGCTTCCTGTCAGAGCCGGTGGATGTCACAAAGTATGGTGTGATCTATGGCGGCGTGCAGAAAAATATCGGACCGGCCGGTGTTGTCATTGTGATCATCAGAGAAGACCTGATCACAGACGATGTACTTCCGGGGACGCCGACGATGCTGAAGTACAAGACACATGCGGACAATGATTCCCTATACAACACACCGCCTGCATACGGAATCTATATCTGCGGCAAGGTATTTAAGTGGCTCAAGAAGATGGGCGGACTTGAGAAGATGAAGGAATACAATGAGAAGAAAGCGAAGATTCTCTATGATTTCCTCGACGAGAGCAAGCTCTTCAAGGGAACTGTCAGAAAAGAGGACCGCTCTCTGATGAATGTACCTTTTGTGACTGGCAGCGAGGAGCTGGATGCCAAATTTGTCAAGGAGGCAAAGGAAGCGGGATTTGAGAATCTGAAAGGGCACAGGACCGTGGGCGGTATGCGCGCAAGTATCTATAACGCGATGCCGATCGAGGGCGTGGAAAAGCTCGTGGAGTTTATGAAAAAATTTGAGGAGGCAAACTTATAATGTATCAGTATAAATGTCTTAATCCTATCTCAGATATAGGGTTATCAAGATTTACAGAGAACTATCAGACAACAGATGATATCGCTAAGGCAGAGGGTGTGCTGGTCAGAAGCGCATCGATGCATGAGCTGGAGCTGCCGGAGACGCTTCTCGCAGTAGCGAGGGCAGGCGCCGGTGTGAACAATATCCCTCTTGACAAGTGCGCAGACAAGGGTATCGTCGTATTTAATACTCCGGGCGCTAATGCGAACGGCGTCAAAGAGCTGGTGATCGCGGGGATGCTTCTGGCATCGCGGGATGTCATCGGAGGAATTGACTGGGTAAAAGCCAACGCAGGTGTGGAGACAATCGCCAAGGATGCCGAGAAGGAGAAGAAAAATTTTGCCGGCACAGAAATACAGGGTAAAAAGCTCGGTATTATCGGTCTCGGAGCAATCGGCATCAGGGTTGCCAACGCAGCGGTTGCGCTTGGGATGGATGTTTATGGATATGATCCCTATCTCTCTGTAGATGCTGCGTTAAAGCTTTCCCGCGAGGTAAAGCATGTCATCAATGTCGATGATATCTATGCGGAATGTGATTTTGTCACGATTCATGTGCCTCTGATGGACGCCACAAAAGGGATGATCAATGCTGCCGCCATCGCAAAGATGAAGCAGGGCGTGATCGTGCTCAACTTTGCGAGAGACCTTCTCGTCAATGAGAAAGATATGATCGCTGCGCTGGAGTCCGGAAAAGTCAGAAGATATGTTTCGGATTTCCCGAACACGACGACAGCCGGTCAGAAGAACTGTATCGTTATCCCGCATCTCGGAGCTTCCACAGAGGAGTCGGAGGACAATTGTGCTGTGATGGCAGTCGATGAGCTCAAGGATTATCTTGAGAACGGCAATATCCGAAACAGTGTGAACTATCCGGCCTGTGACATGGGCGTGTGCGGCAATGTGGGCAGAATCGCAATTCTTCACAAAAATATCGCCAACATGATCACACAGTTTACCGCGGCCTTCGGCGCGGCAGGCATCAATATCAGCGACATGACGAACAAGTCCAGAGGTGAGTACGCCTACACAATGATGGATATTGAGAAGGCTGCTGACGACAAGATTATCGATCAGTTAAAGAGCATCGACGGTGTATTCCGCGTGAGAGTCGTAAAATAAGATTGTCAGCACAGTCCCGTGTGCGCGGGCAGTAACCGTGTTCTTTGTGAAAAATGCATGGTTTTCCGCGAAAAATGCACTTTTTATGCAACAATATATTAATAAAAAGTCAAAAAAATGGTTGACAATGCGTAATAAATATGCAATAATTTAAACATAGAAACAACGTTACATATTTTAGGAACAAGGTTTTTTAATAAATCCATACGGATTTTCCGTAAGGATTTGAATGAAGTTTCGTTTGTGTAAAAGGGATAGACTTTCGGAAACAAATTGGGGGAAGTTTGACATTGAACGCTGTGATGTGTACGTGAAAATGGGGAAAGTCTTATAAAAGAATCATGTTGAAAATATGTAAAAGGAACATACAAAAAAAGGATGCACGACATCCTTTTTTTGATGCTTAGAAAGTTCTTTTGTTAAAATGCATCGTGCACATCGCCGTATTTGGTCATGTTTCCGATGGTATTTTGAAACTTTGTCTCGCGGCTGACGGTGACCTGGCTTGCCAGGTCCATATATTTGATAAATATTTCTTCGACAGTCGCCCCTTTTTCCTGTGCGATCTCCTCCATGATAGGTTTGAGCTTCTCCAACTGGAAGGAGACGCGCGTCTTTTGCGGATCAAAATCCTTCAATACCTGATCGGCATACTCGTTGATGCGGTCCAATAATTCCTGATCTTCAGGTGCCATGCTTATCATCCTTTCACAAATAATATAGTGGGAATGCAGATGCAGTACTGCTTTCTCTAAATAATAACTATAACACCACAAAAGACTATTGTCAAAATGCAAATCTGACAACTTCAAAATGATTTAAAAAAATAAGTGAGATTTTTTATCAGTCCATGTGTTATATATATAAATATACATAATTTAGAGACTGTTAAGGCAGTTCTTTACATATGATTTGATTTGTATAAGGGACTGTCAGGAAAGTTCCTAAACAACTGGAGGATGAATCTATGGATAATAGAACAAAATTTGACGTAGAGTGTGAAATCAAAATTAAGGAATACTATCCTATGATTTACAAATTTGTCTATATACAGGTGAAAAGTAAAATGGATGCGCAAGATATTACACAGGAAGTTTTTTACAAATATCTTGTTGGAAATATTGATTTTCCAAATGCAGAGATTGAAAAATCATGGTTATTTACAGTGGCGTCAAATCACTGTAAGAATTTTTGGCGTTCGGGGTGGTACAAGAGAATTCTTCCCATGAAACAGGACTTCCCCGAGTTAGAAACAACTACACTTGAAGCTGACTATGAAAAAAACGAGCAAACTTTTGAAGTTGTAAAATGTGTTGCAAAGCTTCCGCTGAAATATAGGGAAGTCATACATCTTTTTTATTATGAAGATATGAGTATTGAGAAAATTAGTAAAATTACTGGAAAAAATAAATCTACAATTCAAACGCAGCTTGACCGAGGACGGAAGATGTTGAAAAAAATGATGAAGGAGAAGGAAGTATGACAGATTTTTTCGCTGATTATAAAAAATGTATCAATAGTTTGGATGTGCCAGATTATTCTATAGAAGAATTGAGAAACCATGAACAACACAAAAAATATAGAAAAGGGAAAAAGAAGCAAGGATTGATGTCTATATTACTTTTGGCATTTATAATCGGCGCTATGGTATCTATAACTGCATATGCTGCTTATACATTACATAAGAATATGAAATTCACTACACAGGGAATTAAGATAGATGTCTCGGATTTAAACGATACGCAAGGTGACAGATTATTACATGAATATGGAACAGATTCATTGGCGTCTGATAAAGAAATGTTTGTGTGCGGGCAAGATGCATTTGCTTTGGAGAAAAATATAGATATTTGTTATTTTGACACATGGGAAGAGGCATTAAAGGTTTTCGATGTTCCCATTGTTTATCCTGAGAATATGCAATATTCAGAACTCAAAATCACTGGTCAGAAGGCAGAGTCATTTGCACTGATTGAAGCATCTTATGTTATGCCTGAAAGACAGCTTGTAATTAGTTATACTTTTTTTACAAATTTTAATTGGGATTTGGCCATTCATTACAATGCTGCAATAACAAATCAACGTCTCTATACAAATAAGTATCATTATAGTTTCTGGATTACAGAGTGCCAGTATGATAATGATAAACAGACAAATGTGAGTACATATATGAATAATTGTGTAATTCAATTGTCATTTTCCGGGTATGAGGATAACGAAATATATCATGTATTGGACGAATTTAATCTATCTATTTATGAATAAGGAGGTTTTTTATGAAAGTAAAAACAATTATAGCTTCACTGCTATGTCTGGTATTAGTTATGACGATGCAACTGTCTGCATTAGCAAGCGACAATCCAACAGGTTCACATGATCAGGGGTCTATTCCTGTTATAATAATAAAAGAGTCAGAGGTAGAAAAAAATCTAAGGAATAGTGTTTTGCTTGATACCGTTGATTTAGGAAATGGGCTTAAATGCAGTATTTATGAAAGGCAGGAAGTAGCTTCATTTTCAGCAAATGTAATCTCAAAAACATTTACTTTTAGTTTAACGTGTGGAGGAAATTATTTGGGGTATTTGGACCAAACTACCTCTTGGAGCTATGATGGAGTTAATAGACCTGTCTGCCTTTCTAACTCTAACACATTTCACTCAACTGATCCTTCTAAAAATTATCTTATAAATAAGGGATCAACAACAACTCATTATGGCAGTTCTAGTTCTAAATATACAATGCTGGCAGATGTATATTATAATACAAAGTATACTGCGACTTCAGAGTTTTCTACCATCTGTGATAAGAATGGAAATCCTACTCCTGTTTGTACAGATGTTTGAAAATATCAGGTTGTTAAGAAATGACAAGTTCAGTATAAACGCGTTACAAATGTAAAAGTAAATAGATAGATTAAATATTCAAGAACTGTTGTAAAAGACCTTTACAGCAGTTCTGTTAATTTAAATCATTGCTTAATCCTTGCTGCGGGATAAGGACTTGATAAAGGGCATATAACCATAACAGATAGTAATTGTAGAGGGTTAACGAGATGGATTGGGTTGACAAATCGACCACATCTTACTAAAATATTATCAGAGGTGGGAAAATTGGAGTTTGAGTGGGATGAACAAAAAGAATAAATAAATATACAGAAACATCATATCAGTTTCAATATTGTCAAACGGGTGTTTAATGATATGAATAGAATTGAAATATACGATATATAGCATAGTTTAGAGGAAGATCGTTACAATACAATAGGAATGGTGGAAGATGTATTATTTGTAGTGTATACGGAGAGAAAAGAAAAAGTACGTTTGATTTCAGCCAGATTGGCAACAGAAAAAGAAAGGAGTTTATATTATGATAACACGACTTTACAACTTTATAAATGATACCCTTGTTGCTGAATCAACTGTTTTAGGGCATTAATTATTGTATTT
>VSNM01000082.1 GCA_009774245.1 Lachnospiraceae bacterium
CTGTTGACGAATATGGAATGTTATGCTACACTGAATGAAAGAGATTGTTTTGGATTCTGGAATGAGGAGAGAACTATGCAGAGACCGAAAATGATACTGTTTGATTATGGTCAGACACTGGTGAGCGAGGCAGCATTTGACGGCGTCAGGGGAACGGAGGCGGTACTGCGATATGCCGTGAAGAACAAATATCATATGACTGCCGCCCAGGTGCAGGCAGAGGCGGAGGCGATCAACAGGGAGCTGGGGCGTGCTGATCCCTACAAACGCCATCTGTTCCAGATCGAGGTTCCGAATCATATGTTTACAGCGTATTTATATCAATCGCTTGGAATCGAGCTGTCGCTAGGCGCGGAGCCGGAAAAGTCGTTGAAAACCGCATTAACGAGTTGATTCCGACAAATCATTTTGAGTTTGTCATTGCCTCGAGCGAGTACCTGTACCGGAAACCAAACAGGCGCATTTTTGAGCTGGCTCTGGAAAAGGCGGAGCTGTCGGCTTCGGAGGTCTGGTATATTGGAGATCAGTACGAGTGCGATATCGTGGGAGCTCGCAATGCAGGCCTTTTTCCGGTCTGGTATATCGGGGCGGCGGACATGAGACTGCCAGAGGACAACGACGTGTGCAAGGTTTCGCACTGGAAGGAATTGCAGGAGTTGCTAGGGATAGGGAATGGAAAAGAGATTTGAATTTGATGCGGTCATCCATGAGATTCCGGAAAAAGGTGGCGCTTATATCGTTTTTCCGTGGAATATCAGGGAAGTGTTTGGAAAGGGACGTGTCAAGGTACACGCTGAATTTGACAGTATTCCATATGACGGCAGCATTGTCAACATGGGTGTGAAGGATTCCGAGGGAAATGTCAACTATATTATCGGAATGCTAAAAAGTATCCGTAGCCAGCTGGGTAAAGGCGCGGGGGACACGGTTCATGTGGTGGTGGAAGAGCGGTAAGGTAATTGATCTGACGATAGACAAATAATTGGAATGATGTAAAAAGAGTGAGGAATTGATGAAACAGGAGAACTATGACATAATGGTGTCATAGTTCTCCTGCTATAATGCAAATGAGCGTAAGGTTAAGAAACTGTATCGTTCATTGGAGAGGAGCATACCATGAAGATAGACCGTCTGGTTGCTATAATGAATTATCTGCTGCGCCACGGAAGGACGTCTGCGCAGAAATTGTCCGACGAATTTGAGGTGTCCGTGCGAACCATCGTGAGGGATATGGAGACACTGGGGCAGGCGGGGATTCCGATTCAGTCCACATGCGGGGCGGACGGCGGGTACAGCATCATGGACGCGTATGTCATGGACCGGAAAACTGTCAGTCGCAATGATTATGAACATATTGCGGCTGCGCTGAGTGCATTGCTTAGCGCTTATGCGGACAAGGGTGTGGAACAGACTATGGACAAGCTGCTGCCCCTTTATCCGCACGTCGGGGCAGAGGAAACAAGCCGCATGGGTGGTGCCGATGATTTTCCTGTTTTGGTGGATTTCAGCGTGGCGAATGAAAACCGTGAGGTCAATGCGGCTGTCAAAATATTGGAAAGCGCGATCAGGCAGCGGCGGACAGTTCGATTTCGGTACACAAACAATGAGAATGTGGTAAAACAGTTGGAGGTAGAGCCAGTCCGGTTGGAATTTAAGTGGTACAACTGGTATCTGGTGGCATTCCACCCCGGGCATCAGGATTACTGTATGTTTAAGTTAGTCCGCATGGAGGAAATCACGGTTCTGGACAAAGGGCACTCTGTCAGCCATGAGGAACGGGATATCGTGCTGCAGGACAACCGAAAGGGAATCACTGTGACGCTGCGCGGCAATGCAGCAATCCGCTCAAAGTGCAGGGAGTATCTGAATGGAGAAGTCACGAAGGAATACCCAAACGGCGATTTTGAATTTCAGTTTTGCGTCCCGGAAAGGGAGGTCTACTGGTACGGTGTGCTCCTCTCTTTTGGAAACAATGTAACCGTATTGGAACCTCAGAGCGTCATAGACCGCATTCTGGCGACCTGCGATGAGGTGAAGAGACACTATGAAAAAGAAGGAGAAAAATGATGGATATTTTTGAAAAATGCCCTGTATTAGAAAATGAAAAGTTATTGGTCAGACTGATTGAGGATCAGGACGCGGAAGATCTGCTGCAGGTTTATGGAGACAAATTCGCACTGCCATTTTTTAACAGCGACAACTGTCATGGCAGCAACTTTTACTGCCGCAACATGGAGGATATGGCAAACACGATCAAGTACTGGCTGCTTGAGTATCATGATTACAAGGGTTTTGTGCGTTTTTCGGTCATTGATAAGAAACAGGGAAAAATAGTGGGAACAATTGAGATGTTTAATAGGGATAACTGTGGAATCCTGCGGCTGGATCTGACGAGAAGTCATGAGGAGACCGCGTTTATCTGTGAGGTTCTGGCACTGGTCACGGAGCCGTTTTATGACTGGTTTGCATGTCCGAAGATCGCCACGAAGGCGGCAGTCTATGCGGTTGACCGGATCGCGGCGCTAAAGAAAATGGGCTTTGTACAATCGGAGGAGCCGCTGGTTGGCGAACATGGCAGGGCTTACTATGATTACTGGGTGACTGGGAAGTGAATTTTTGCTAAGTGAAATTTTTCTTTTTCATCTATACATTTTTACCGTAATGTATTATACTGATATTGGTTACGCCGCGCAAAATGCGTTGAAAATATCGATATGTCCGACGCTAATCAATAAATAATGAACACGTATAACCGGCATTGATTGATTTCATGCCGGTTATGCATTATGCGCAGCCCCATGCAGAGGAAGTATGCCGCAAAGGCGGCGCATGGCGCGCGCGACGAGTAGGGAAGATGTAAGGAAATGCAAAAAGACAAGCGGGGGTTATATGGAAATCAACAGTATTCTGTCAGGGATTGAAGAAAATGTATCAAAGGTGATGATCGGAAAGCGGGAAGTGACCAGGCGCCTGTTGGCGTCCCTGGCCGCCGGTGGTCATGTACTGCTGGAGGATGTGCCGGGGACAGGCAAGACGGTGCTGGCGCGCGCACTCGCAAAATCGATGGGATGTCAGTTCGAAAGGGTGCAGTTTACACCGGACTTGCTTCCGAGTGATGTGACAGGACTGTCATTTTTTAATCAGGAAAAGGGTGCGTTCACCTTCAAGGAAGGGCCGGTGTTTACCAATATTCTGCTGGCGGACGAGATCAACCGTGCCACGCCGAGAACGCAGTCAAGTCTGCTTGAGTGCATGGCGGAGGGGCAGGTGACAGTGGACGGGGAGACGCGCGTACTGTCGGCGCCGTTTTTTGTCATGGCAACACAGAATCCGGTGGAGACGATCGGCTGTTTTCCGCTGCCGGAGGCACAGCTTGACCGGTTTATCATGAAGATTCACATGGGGAGCCTGAGCGCACCGGAAGAGCGTCAGATGATTGACCAGTTTATCAACGCGGAACCACTTGCCGAGATCGGGGCTGTGTGCAGCGCGGAGGATATCAAAAAGCTGCAGGAGACATGCCGTCAGGTGTATGTACATGATGATCTGCGCGACTATATAGTGGCGCTGGTGCAGGCGACCAGACAGAACAAGGCCGGCGTGAGTCCGAGAGGAACCCTTGCGCTTCTGCGCGCGTCGCAGGGCTATGCGCTGGTGTGCGGCCGGGATTACGTGGTGCCGGAGGATATCAAGGAAGTGGCGCATGATGTGCTGTGCCACCGCCTGCTCGGTGAGTTTGAGGACGCACAGAAATCATCGATTGTCACAGGAATCCTGAACAGTATCGAGCTGCCGACAGAGGATTGGAAGGCAAAGAGATAAAAAGAGATGATCATTGTGTTATTGTTGGGTATGCTGTTCGTCAGCGCCCTGTGGGAATTTTATTACAAATATCAGTGGGCAAGGGATGTCGCGGTGAAGCTGTGGTTTGAGACGGACGCAGTGTATGCGGGGCAGGAGACGAAGCTCTATGAAGTGATCGAAAATCGAAAGAGTATGCCTGTTCCGGTTCTCGAGGTGGGCTTTCATACGAGAAGGGAGCTTGATTTTGCCGATGTTGAGAACACGAGCGTCAGTGATTATCTGTACAAGAGGGACGTTTTCTCGGTGCTTGGCAGGCAGAAGATCACCAGAGAGATACCGGTAAAATGTATGAAGCGGGGAAGGTATCTGGCAAGCGACGCGGACATCACCACGCATACATTATTACATAGGCGGCGTTACAGCAAAGCGATTGGGACAGAGGCAGAGATCTATGTGTATCCTAAAATGACAGACGTGTCAGAAATCGTGACGGTGTGCGAGCGTATGCTGGGGACGCTCCAATGTGCGAAAAGGCTGTATGAAGATCCCTTTGCATTCCGCACCATTCGGGATTATACCATGGACGATCCCATGAAGACGATCAACTGGAAGGCAAGTGCAAAGACCGGTTCCCTCATGGTCAACACGTTCGATTCGGTACAGTCCCAGAAGGCGATGATCTTTCTGGATGTGGAGGATACAGGGATTCTCAAATACGAGGAGCTGGTGGAGGAGAGTATCGCCCTGGCGGCGACTTTGATGCGCAGACTGCTGCGGCAGAATATAGAAGTCGGCTTTGCCTTTAACGGGAAGGGCAGTGCAGTGTTTCCTCCGGCAAACAACAGGGGAAATCGTATTGTCCTGGAGCGCCTGCTCGCGGAGTACGATAAGGAGCAGGGCGCAGAGGATTTCGGACAGCTCGTGAGTGCGCTGTTTGCTGATACATTTGCGAAAAATCCGCTCGCGGAGGACACGCTGCTTGTCTTTGTCACCAAAAATCTGAACAAACCGTTGGCGGAACGCATCAGGGAGTTTGTCAGGGAGCGCCAGACCTTGGTGATCGTGCCGGTTTACAGAGGAGAAAAACGTTTGTTTGAGGAGAAAGTCCTGCAAAGTAAGGACAACATCCGTGTGCTGGCGAGGGAGGTGGAGCGGACATGACATTACAGCGGGGATTAAAGGCGATGGAGTATCTGCACGCGACACTTTTCTTTGCGATGCTGATGCCATTGATCTGTGCTGCGGTGGAATGGTCAGATTCCGCGGGAACGGGAGCGCTTTATCTCAAATGCCTGTTGATCATGGTTCCCATCATTGTCACAGAGCGGGCGGCAAAGCGGGTGCGAAGCGTCATTCTCTATATGGGAATCAGCGTCCTGCTGCTGGCGGGAGTGGGTGGTGTCTCGGGACTGATTGCCCTTCTGACCGGTGGAGGGGGACGTTTCGGGGGCTATGAGATCTGTTATTGTATTGTGATGCTTTTGGAGACATTTTTTGTGATCGTGAAGCGCTTTGCCGACAGGGTGCGGGCGGCTAAATGGGAGCGGGAGGAACCGCTTGCGGCAAAACGAATCAGTTTCCTGGAACATCCAACGCTGTCGCTCGTGTGGTACTTTGTCGTGTTTTATCTGATCGGATTATGTCTGCGCGCAAAGCTGTTGTGCGATATTGCCTTTTACAGCGCCATCGTGTATACATTTCTGGCGCTGTTCTACGAATATTTTGGCGTGACGAGGGCGTATCTGGAGATGAACAGGCGTACCAGGGGGATTCCGAGGCGGCGCCTGTACGGGGTAGGACTTTCGATGCTTCTTGTTTTTTCGGCGTTGCTGCTGATCGGCATGATGCCCGCAGTCTTTTTGGCAGGTCATCGGCCGTACACGGATATTTGGGAGTGGTTTGCCAATGTGCACTTCGTTCCATATGAATATGAGAGCGCGCCCGAGTTTCAGGAGCCGTCTGCGGGCGGAGCGGACTGGACGGAGCTTCTAAACGATGGTGAACCAGCGCCGGAGCCGTCGAAGGTGGTGAACGTTATAATGGGGGCAATCGGGGCTGTATGCCTCCTGGCTTTTGCGTATGGCGTCATCCTGATGATCCGGCAGGTGCTTCGTGATTTCCGTAACAGCCGCGACGAGAACGGCGACATTGTTGAGGAGATTGAGGATGATCCGATCGCGCGGCAAAGAGAGATGATATTTGGCAAAAAGGGGCGACGCGGCGCAAAGAGTGAGGCGGAGCGGATTCGGCAAAAATACCGCAGGACGATACGAAAGCACAGGAAGGAGAGGCCGGCGCCGCATGAATCTCCGGCGGAGATCGAGGAGTACGCAGGACTTGGGAACGACGAACAGATGCAGCAGCTTCACAGGGAGTATGAGAAAGCGCGCTATGGAAAGACGGAGGAAAATTTAAGAATATCCGATGAATGACTTGCACAAAACCCGAATTTAGATTAATATAGCATTTATACGATAAAACAATCAGAGAGAACCATGGGTTTTAGTGCGAAAGAGGTTATGGAATGAATCGTAAGAAAAAAAGAGGCGGGACTGAGGTGGCATTTCGTCCCCAGACCATCATTGAGGCAAGGTATGACCTTGACAGAAGGCAGAATGATATCCTTGATATTCTGCTCGGAATTGTCGGTGAGGGGGATGACACAGAGGAGAACACGCGCTACGAGATCAATATCGGTGACGTGAAGCACCTTTACAATCTTCAGGATGAGTCCAATGCCTATAATTATCTGCAGAAAGCGGTCAAAAAATTTGAGGGGCTTGGTTTCCGTCTGAAAGAGGACGAAGGCACGGATATCTACTATCCGTGGTTCAGTAAGATCAAATACCAGAAAAAGCGCGGGGATGAGGGCAGGAGCAAGATCGTGCTCGACCTCCACCCGGAGGTTAAGGAAATGATCATGTCCGCGAAGCAGGGGGCGTATTATCGAATCGAGTATCCATTGAATCTCACCAAGAAATATTCAAAGCGGCTTTACTACCTGCTGAAGGATAAGGAGACCTTTAACGGCGGCGTCTTTGTGGTCGCCTTTGACGAGCTCCGCAAGATGATGAAGATACCGGACTCCTACGCGAACGGAAATGTCAAGCGGGAGATTCTTGACAAGCCCTACGAGGAGATTAACGGCAATACAGATATCTCTTTTGAGTATGAACTGATCCATGAGAAAATGCCGAGCGGCCAGCAGGGAATCAGCGCCGTCCGTTTCAAGGTACAGCGCGTGAAGAGAAACCGCACGATCGTCGAGTATGAGACCATTGAGCAGAACGGCGAGTCTGTCATTGCCACGGAGGAAGAGCAGGAGGTGATCGATCTCTTTGCGTGCAGTCTCAAGGAGGCAAAAGACATCCTGCGCACCGCAAGGGCAAATGACCGCACGCATGAGCAGCTCGTGGAGATCTTATCGTATACACTCAAAAAACAGGTTGAAAACAAGGTCGGGTATGCACTCACCATCTTGAAAAACGGATACAATGAGCCGACAAGACTCAGCGGTGAGAAAAAAGGTTCCGCATGGAACAATAAGGATCTGGACACTGCATACGCGCAGATGAATTTTGCAGATTTGGAGAAACAGATCCTGTCAAATTAGGAGGTTAAGGTGGAGCGCTTACAGGCAGTAAATATAGCAAGCTCTTATGGAAGAAAAAAGGTGCTCTGCGATGTGAGTATCACGGCTGATGCAGGGCAGTGTGTCGGCATTGTAGGGACAAATGGATGTGGGAAATCCACACTTCTGAATATACTGTCCGGATTGAGAAAGGCGGATGAAGGAGATATTTATTTCGATGGAACCCGCGCGCAGGGCAGACAGCCTTTTGTCCGCTTTGTGGGGTATGTGCCGCAGGAGAGCAATCTGATACCGGAGCTTTGTGTGATGGACAATCTGCGTCTGTGGTATCAGGATGCGGGGATGCTGCAGCAGTCGCTTGAGCAGGGATTTTTGCGTGTGCTTGGCGTCGACCGGATGTGCCGCATGAGGGCGGGAAAGCTTTCCGGCGGTATGAAGAAGCGTGTCAGCATTGGCTGCGCGCTGGCGGGAAATCCGCCGGTGCTGATATTGGATGAGCCGGATGCGGCGCTTGATCTGCCTGGAAAGGCGGATATCAGGAGGTATCTTGGGATGTATAAGCAGATGGGAGGCACGATTCTGCTTGCTACACATGATGAGATAGATCTGGAACTATGTGACAGGGTTTACGCTCTGAACAGGGGGAGGAGCAAAGAGATTGACAGGGCTTTGCGGGGGGAAGAATTACTGAATGAGATAAAGGAGTAAAGTAAAGTGGAAGAAAACAACAAATTTGAGACAAACACGGACAGTTCCGGCAGCGGGAGTATGCTCTACGGTGCAGAGCCGGAGCCGCAGACAGAGGGAAGCGGACATTCCGCGGTGTATGGCGACGAATTTCAGCCGCAGAATACAGCACCGTCGGAGCCGTTACAGCTATCGGAGCCGCAGAATACAGAACCAGTACAGCTGACGAAACCATCAGAGCAGTCAGAGCCGCAGAATACAGAACCAGTGCAGCTGACGAAACCGTCGGAACAGCAGAGTGCAACAGAGCCGGTGCAGTTGACTAAACCGTCACAGAATACAGAACCGGTGCAGAGTACAGCACCGTTGGAGGCGTCACAGCAGCCCGTGCCGCCACAGCAGGGACAATTTTATCAGCCCGGGAATGGTCAGCCATACCAGAATCCGATGGGATATGGTCCGATGCAGGTTCCGCCGCCGGTCCAGGGAGCCCCGTCAGCGAAGCCAAAGAAGAACATGGCAGGTCTCGTTGTCGGCATTCTCTGCGCCGCGGCAGTCGTCCTTGTCATTGTGATTGGCGTACTTGTGTCCCGGTCGCTTCTGGGTGGCGGAGGTCCTCAAAGGCAGCTCGCAAAGGGCATTGCGAATATGGCACAGGAGATGGCGGCATACCAGAGCTCCGTCGCGGAGGATATCGGACTGGATGCAATCAATCAATTAAAGGATAAGGAGCCTGTGAATACCAGGATTGCCTTCAAGATTACAGATCCCAGTGCGACAGGAAGCCTCGACAGTGTTGATATCAAAGTGGATGGCGTCACCGACTACGGGAAAAAGATGGCGGAGTACGATCTGGGTGTCGGCGCTTATGGGTTCAGCCTGGATATCGCGAGTGTTATCGCAGCTGATAATACTGTTTATCTCAGTGTACCGATGGTTTTTCAGGAAAGCATATACAGCCTTGAACTGACCGATCTGGGAAAGAATTTTAATAACTCCGCATGGTCATCCCTGATGGAACAGACAATGCCGGAGGACTATTCCCTGACACTGTTTGGTGATAAAGATACGGACAATGGAGAGACCGAGTTTCAAAATATTCTGGATAGACAGAGCAGCATAACGGCGGATTCCATGAAGTTTGAGACGATCAGCCAGAAGAAGGCGTTCACGGTCGATGGCGCGATGGTGGAATACGGCGGCGTGCGCGTCACGATTGATCGGGATGCGTACAATGAATCGATGGAAGCGATGCGGGATGACATCCTCGCGAGTGATTTCTATCAGAATTTTATGGAAGGCTATCGGACGACATACGCGGCGGATTTTGACGAGCTGAAGAATAGTATGGATGACATGATCGGGCAGATTTTTGGGATTCGGGTTGAACAGGATATCGTTCTTGATTTTTATCTTGATCAGGAGGGGCGCATTGTCAATATCTCGACTCCGGAAGATCTTATGGTATCCGGTCAGGATATCGGTGTTGATTCGATTGCGGTCGATATCGATTTCTTGGGGACGGAGCGCACCCTCGATTCCATCGAGGGAGGATTCTATATGCAGTCCGGCGATGAGATTCTGTATATAGGGATGTCACGGACTGCTGATATCACGGATGACTATTACAGCGAGAATCTGATGCTGGTAATGCAGGATGATAACAGTGATGACGATATCACGTTCCGATATTCAAACAAGTGGGGATATGAGGACCAGACATTTGACCTGGAGATGTCGATCGAGGTTCCCGAGTCAAGTATGGAAATCAGAGCGGATGGCGGTTATACGGATATCGTGAAGGGTGAGAGCTATACATTCCAACTCAATCACGGCGCACTGACGATAGACGGCGAAGACCTGTTGCTGCTGACCGGCTCCATCGGGATAGAACCGGCGGAAAATGAGATTGAAGTACCTGACAACGCGATCGATGTGCTTAAAATGAGCGAGTCGGATATCGAAGATTTGCTCTATGGCTTAGCGTATTAAAATGGATATGAAAAAATATAAAATCTGGCTACAAATGGAATATAAGAGGGCGGCTGTTATGCTGCCCTCAATTTTGAAGAGGGCACTGCTGCTGGCGGCGGTGTGTCTGCTGGCTGCTGGCATCATTGCTTTTGGCGCAGGTATTTTGCGGGAGCATAATGATGGGGAGGCCAGACTCAGGGTTGGTTACACGGCGGAACAGAATCAGGTCACGGCGCTGGCGGCTGCCTATGTGCAGAGCATGGAGTCGTTCCGGAGTCTCTGCAGCCTTGAGGCGGTCACAGAGCAGGAGGGCAGACGGCTTTTGCAGGACGGGGAGCTGTCTGCCCTGATCATTCTTCCCAATGATGTCATCAATGAGATTTTGTCGGGAAGCAATGCTCCCGCGACGCTGTATCTGCCCGGACATCGCGCTGGCGCAGTGTCCGGCGGGGGGGTGGGTGCGGTAGGCAGTATGCTCTTTGAGGAGCTCGCATCGGCGGGAATTGGAATGCTCGGCACTGCGCAGGCTGAGATTTATGCCTCCGACACTATTTTGCAGGAGATGTCTGCGCGATATGGCACGGAGGCATTTGAGGACGGATTTCTGCAGTCAATGTATGATGAGATCAACCGTTTTAATCTGCAGACTGCTGCCGGCAGGGAAAAATTATTTCGGAAAAAAACGCTCTCATTGACGGAAAATGACACATATGTCATTTATTACGGAAGTGCGCTTTTCACGATATATGTGATGTTTGCGGGTTTGTTTCTGGGTAAGTTCTGTAAGCGGAGCAGCCTGCAGCAGACGATGGCGGACAGGCGTGTCGGTGTGGGGTATGCAGCGCAGTTTGCGGCCGGATGCCTTGCGGGCAGCGTCCTGATGTGCGTGACAGTACTGCTGCCGTTGCTGGCGCTGCTTTTGCTGGGGCTGGCGCCACAGGTGGGCAGAGTGCTGACAATCAGGGTAACATGGCAGGGGATGGTCAGTCTGCTTCTGATCATAGGATTTATGACCGTGTATTTTATGATGATTTATCAGATCGTGGAGAAACGCGAGTCGGCGCTGGTAGTCACAGGAATTTTGGCAGTGCTGCAGGCGTATTTGTCAGGCTGTCTGATACCGTCAGTGCTATTGCCAGAGGCTGCAGCGGCTGTCGGGAGAGTCCTTCCGGCGGCAATGATCAAGCGGGGATTTACCATACTGTTCACGGGTGATACACAGTCGTTTGCCTACGTGGCGGCAGGACTCTGCGCATGGGGAGTGTGTCTGTCCGGCGTCACGGTGCTGTCCATGTGGAGCGGTGAGCGGAGCAGGACAGCGGAAAGAGCGGGGCAGGCAGTGGCGAAAATTCGCGTGCCGTCGCTGGCTATGGTACTGCTCCGCCGCCTTCTGTACAGGAAAAGCATGTGGCTTAGTCTCGGGATTGTCGTGATGCTGTCCGCGGTCATTCTGGAGATGGAGCAGGACTCGAAGACACAGATCAGGGTGGCTGTCTGGGATATGTCAGGGGACTATGTGGAGATGCTGGAGGCGTATGACGGGCTGGTTTTGTTTGAGCGGTATGAGAGCGATGAGGCGGTCCGGGACGCAGTGCTCAGGGGAAATGCGGAGTGCGGATATGTACTGCCTGAGACACTGGCGGAGGATATGACAGCTATGCGCGCTGACGGGGAAATCTTTGTTTATCAGGACGCGGATGCCGTGGCGGTTCCCGTTGTGAATGAGATTTTATTTGAGCGGATTTTTCGACAGGTGTCACTGGGATGGTTTGAGCAATATGTCTCGCAAAACAGCATCATAAATGAGCTGGGAACAGACGCCGCAGAGCTGCGGCAGATCGCGGAGGACTGCTTTGACAGGGAGCTCTTGGAGGGAACTACATTTCGCTTTGAGATCAGGCGGCTGGATGCCGGCGCAGTCAGTGCGGGCGATGACAGCAGTGGTGTGGACAAGGAGCAGAGGACGGTATATCCGGTATATGTAGTCGCTGCCATCGCTGTGCTGCTGTGCGCGCTGCAGGGAATCTGGCAGGTGATCACGGATGTCAGGGAGCGGAATTTTTATAAGAGAAACAGGCTGGCCGTATCGGCGCTGACCTTGCTGCTGCCGCTGATGATGGGGGTGCTGTGTGCTTTTCTGATCGTGGCGGCCGCAGGACAGTGACGGCCGTTGTGTGATAAAAACTGCTGTCAGATCAATGTACTGGCAGCAGTCTCTATGCGCAGCCCCATGCAGAGGAGGTATGCCGCTAAGGCGGCGCATGGGGCGCGCGGCGAGTAGTGGAGAAGATTATTCCCCTACTCTATGCGCAGCCCCATGCAGAGGAGGTATGCCGCTAAGGCGGCGCATGGGGCGCGCGGCGAGTAGAGAAGGGCATACCCCTACTCGATTGAACAGTCCCGTGCGCATATCAAATATCAAGATCAAGGCTTGAAAAATCAATATTCAAATCCTCATAGATACCTGCCTTGATGGTGTCATCAAAAGAGTACGCATTCAATGTTAAATCGTCATTATCCATATTATATACATAGATCTGTCTGTGTTGCGCGTCGACAATCCAGTATTCGCGCACACCGGCATCGTGATATAGTCCCAGCTTGGTGATATAGTCATGTCCCGGATTGGAGGGAGACGTGATCTCAATGATCCAGTCAGGGGCGCCGACACAGCCCCGCGATGTAAGTTTGTCGGTATCACATATAATGGAGATATCAGGTTCAAGTATTGTGTCTTCTCCCTCATGGAGCTGTACGCCGAATGGGGAGGTATAGACACGGCATTTCCCGCCTTTTGATTTTATATAGCTCGTGATAGCAAAATCCAGTTCATGTGATATGTCCTGATGTAGGCGGCTGGGCGAGGCCATATAGACGATCTGTCCATTAATCAGTTCCGCATGGATATCATCAGGCAGATTGTAAAAGTCCTCGACAGTATAGTATTTTTCCTGTGGCAATGGCATTTGATACACTTCCTTTCATGGTGATATTTCACTTTATCCATAGAGAATATACAATATATGTTATATGGAAAAAGTGAATTTGTCAATTGTTTAAATGTTGTCCGCGCCACAAACCGAATAAAACCTATTGACTTTGTAGGATATAAGTGTTATAAATGATATAAGCAAAATAATTGACAGTTAGGAGGCTGGTTATGACCATATCGACAAAGGGGCGCTATGCCTTGCGAATCATGCTGGATTTGGCCGGTCATATCGGGGAGACGGTAAAGCTCAAGGACATCGCGTCCAGACAGGAGATCTCCGAGAAGTATATGGAGCAGATCATCGCAGTGCTGAATAAGGCAGGATATGTGCGGAGCACCCGCGGCGCACAGGGCGGTTATCAGCTTGTAAAGGCGCCGCGGGATTACACCGTGGGCATGATTCTGCGGCTGACAGAAGGCTCGCTCGCGCCGGTTGAGTGCCTTGCCGAGTATGCGCTTCCGTGTGAGCGTGCGGGAAAGTGCGCTACTGTTGAGGTGTACCGGCGCATCTACGAGGCGGTGAACAATGTCATAGACGCGATGACACTGCAGGATCTGGTCGACATTGAACATGAGAAGTCTGCAGATAACTATGTGATATAATTTGATATTGTATATAAAAAGGAAATGAAAATAACAGGCTGAAATATCATATTTTACAAATAGGAAAAATGGGAAATATAATGGAAATAAAATGAAAATAGAAATGAGGGAAAAAAATGATATATCTTGACAATGCGGCGACAACCAAAGTCTCAGAGGAGGTCTTTGAGGCGATGAAACCATATTTCTGTGAGCAGTACGCAAATCCGTCCGCGATCTACAGCTTTGCGGGCCGGTCCATGAAAGCGGTGGACGAGGCGAGGAAAAACATCGCTGACCTGATCGGCGCGCGGCCGGAGGAGATCTATTTTACGGCTGGCGGAAGCGAGTCGGACAACTGGGCGCTCAAGGCTGCGACAGAATATTGCCGGACGAAAGGAAAGCACATCATCACCTCCACGATCGAGCACCATGCAGTGCTGCACACCTGCCAATATCTGGAAAAGCAGGGATATGAGGTCACGTATGTGAACGTGGATGAGTACGGTGTGATAAAGCTGGACGAGCTGGAGGCGGCGATCAGACCGGACACGATACTGATCACAGTCATGGCCGCTAACAATGAGATCGGTACGATACAGCCGATCAGGGAGATCGGAGAGATCGCGAAAAAGAACGGGATTCTGTTTCATACTGATGCGGTGCAGGCATGCGGTCATATTCCGCTAAATGTGGACGAGTTGGGAGTCGATATGCTCAGCGCCAGCGGACATAAGTTCCACGGGCCCAAGGGAATCGGTTTTCTATATATTCGAAAAGGAGTGCGCATCGGTTCTTTCATGCATGGCGGGGCACAGGAGCGCTCACGCCGCGCCGGGACGCTCAATACGCCGGGCATCGTCGGTATTGGAACCGCGGCAAAACTTGCGGCGGACGGTCTCTTGAAGCGCATGGCAAAGGAGACCGCGCTGAGGGATTTTCTGATCAAGAGGGTGCTTACAGAGATACCATACAGCAGGCTGAATGGTCATGAGGAGGACAGGCTGCCAAACAATGCGAATTTCTGCTTTCGGTTTATAGAGGGCGAGTCGCTGCTCATCCTGCTCGACCAGCAGGGAATCTGTGCCTCCTCCGGTTCCGCGTGTACCTCCGGTTCGCTCGATCCGTCTCATGTATTATTGGCGATCGGGCTTCCCCATGAGATCGCGCACGGCTCTCTGCGGCTGACACTCTCGGAGGAGACGACCAGGGAGGACATTAATTTCACGGTAGATGCGATCGCAAAGATCGTGGAGCGGCTCCGCTCGATGTCACCGTTATATGAGGACTTTATCAGACAGAATCAGAATAAGGATCTGTAGAAAAAAGGAGGCGTGAAGGCTATGTACAGCGAGAAGGTAATGGATCATTTTAATAATCCGCGCAACGTTGGGGAGATTGAGAATCCAAGCGGCGTGGGCACTGTCGGAAACGCGAAATGCGGCGACATCATGCGTATATATCTTGATATCGATGATAACGGTATCATACAGGAGGCAAAGTTCAAGACCTTTGGGTGTGGCGCAGCGGTGGCGACCAGCAGCATGGCGACAGAGCTTGTGAAAGGAAAAACTGTTCAGCAGGCGCTCGAGGTGACCAACAAGGCAGTCATGGAGGCGCTTGACGGTCTGCCGCCTGTGAAGGTGCACTGCTCCCTGCTCGCGGAGGAGGCGATACACGCGGCGCTTTGGGATTATGCGGAGAAAAACAATATCACGATCGAAGGTCTGGAAAAGCCTGTCAGCGATATTGAGGAAAAAGTGGAAGAGGAATATTGAAACAGAATATTGAATATAGAATATAGAAGAAAGAATCCGGTATCAGTCGAACCGGATTTTTTTCATCAATTTCACAAAATTTGCATAAAATTTATTGATAACAGCAACAATTTGCACTATACTATTACTTAAATGCAACATCAAAACAGCACATAATATCCAAAGGAGGACAAAGGATGAAGTATGTGATTTTAGGCGGAGTGGCGGCCGGAACAAAAGCAGCGGCAAAACTGAAACGTCTCGACAGACAGGCGGAGGTGCTGATCTTTACAAAGGGTGCGGATATATCTTATGCCGGATGCGGACTCCCGTATTACATCGGCGGCGATATCGCTTCCAGAGAAGAACTGATCGTGAATTCACCGGAGAAATATGCGGGACTTACGGGCGCGAAGGTGCAGATCGGCTGTGAGGCGATCGGTGTTGAGAGCGGCAGAAAGGAAGTTTCCATCCGGCGCACAGATGGCAGCGTGTTTGTGGAGACTTATGACAAACTGATCATTGCGACCGGGGCGGCGCCCTTTGTTCCCCCAGTGGAGGGCGTGGGACTTGCGGGAGCCTTCTGTGTGCGCACACCGGATGACGCCGTGGCAATCCGCGAGTATGCAGAGATCAATAGGTGCCGCAAAGCAGTAGTCTGCGGGGCCGGTTTCATCGGACTTGAGGTGGCAGAGAACCTCGCCGCGATGAACATGGAGGTGACTGTGATTGACGCGGCGGCACAGATTATGCCCAATGCATTCGACGAGGACATGGCGGGTTACGCAAAGCGTCAGCTCAAGGCGAGCGGTATGCGTGTGCTCACATCAGTGAGTCTGAAAGGAATCAACGGAAAAGACCACGTTGAGAGCGTCGACACGGACAGCGGCATCCTGCAGGCGGACATCGTGATTCTCGCGATCGGTGTGCGTCCGGCGACAGCATTTTTAAAGGATTCGGGAATCGAGATGTTCAAGGGCACTGTGATCGTGGACGAAAATATGCAGACAAACATTCCGGATATCTACGCAGTCGGCGACTGCGCGATGGTGAAAAACGCGATTACAGACAAGCCACAGTGGTCTGCGATGGGCTCGACGGCAAATCTGGCCGCCCGCGCGATGGCAAAGAAACTGTATGACCAGGGTGCAGGATACGGCGGATGCCTTGGGACGGGTGTGGTACGCCTGCTTCCGACATTAAACGGCGGACGGACAGGGCTTACGCAGGAGCAGGCAAAAACAGCCGGCATCGATGCGACATCGGTTGTCTGTATTCTCGATGACAAGGCGCACTATTATCCGGGCGCGTCGTCATTTATCATCAAGCTGACCGCGGAGACTGCAAGCCGCCGGATTCTCGGGATTCAGGTGCTTGGCGCGGGGGCTGTCGACAAGATGGTAGACATTGCCGTGACAGGTATTTATAAAGGAATGAAGCTGGATGAGTTTGATACGATGGATTTTGCTTACGCTCCGCCGTTTTCCACGGCAATCCACCCATTTGTCACAGCATGCTACATACTGGAGAATAAGCTTGATGGCGTGATCAATAGCATGAGCCCGTCAGAGTACGCTTCCGGCGCAGCAAAGGAGTATACTGTCCTCGATGCGCAGCCTGCTCCGGCGATACCGAATGCGCGCTGGATTGATTTGTCAAAAGTGGTGGAACCAATTGAAGGACTGGACAAAGATGCGAAGCTGCTGCTTGTGTGTGCAAAGGGCAAGAGAGGATACTTTTTACAGAACCGCTTAAAGGCACTGGGTTATACAAACACGCTCGTCCTTGAGGGCGGTGTCACCTTCAACGAAGTGCGGGTACCGCGCAATGGTAAGAAACTTTCCGCGGAGGAGATCAAGCGCGTGAAAGCGCTTGGATGTCTGCAGGATAAGCGCTATGACGATATCTTTAATGTGCGCGTGATTACGCGAAATGGCAAGATCACGGCGGAGGAGCAGAAGAAGATCGCCGAGGCGGCAGAGAAGTACGGCACAGGTGAGGTGACGATGACCACGCGCCTGACGCTGGAGATTCAGGGTGTGCCGTATGACAGCATCGAGGATGTGCGTGAGTTTCTGTCCGAGGCGGGACTGGAGACTGGTGGTACGGGTTCCAAAGTCCGTCCAGTCGTGTCCTGCAAGGGAACTACGTGCCAGTATGGTTTAATTGACACGTTCGGACTTTCACAGAGAATGCACGATCTGTATTTCAAGGGTTACAAGGATGTGGCGCTGCCGCACAAGTTCAAGATTGCCGTCGGCGGCTGCCCGAACAATTGTGTGAAGCCCGATCTGAATGATCTGGGAATCGTCGGACAGCGCGTGCCGGAGATCGATTTGTCAAAATGCCGCGGCTGTAAGGTCTGCCAGGTGGAGAAGGGGTGCCCGATTCACGTGGCGCAGATGGAGGACGGCAGGATTCACATTGATCCGGATATGTGCAACCACTGTGGAAGGTGCATTGGAAAATGCCCGTTCGGCGCAGTAAACGAGTCCGTGTCAGGCTATCGGATTTATATTGGAGGACGCTGGGGCAAGAAGGTAGCGCAGGGACATATGCTGGATAAGATCTTCACGTCAGAGGATGAGGTGGTCGACATGGCGGAGCGCGCGATCCTGTTCTTCCGGGACGAGGGATTGTCCGGAGAGCGTTTTGCGGACACGATTGACAGGCTTGGTTTTGACTATGTGCAGGATAAGCTGCTCAACAGCAGGATTGACCGCGAGCAGGTTTTGAAGAAGACCGTTGTAGGCGGGGCAACTTGTTAATTATGCACACAGTCGCATAAGGAAATATGCCGCTTCGCGGCTGCGGCTGGCGCAGAACTCACGACAGACAAAATCTGTCGTGAGTATATTAAAAATATTTTACAAAAAGCAGGAGGTAGAGAGAAATGGAGAAGAAACGCAACATTATAGTAGGACAGTCAGGAGGCCCGACATCGGTGATCAATTCCAGCCTTGCCGGCGTGTACAAGACGGCCAAGGAAAGAGGATTTCATAAGGTGTATGGGATGCTGCACGGGATACAGGGATTTCTGGATGAGCAGTACGTGGACCTGTCCACACAGATTCACTCTGATATGGATATCGAGCTGTTGAAGCGTACCCCGTCGGCATTTTTGGGCTCCTGCCGCTATAAGCTGCCGGAAATCCATGAAAATCTGGAAATATATGAAAAGATCTTTCACATATTGGATAAACTGGATATTGAGACTTTTATCTATATTGGCGGTAATGATTCCATGGACACGATCAAGAAGCTGTCCGATTATGCGATCATAAAAGGACATGAGCAGAAGTTTCTCGGTGTGCCAAAGACGATTGACAACGACCTTGCACTGACGGACCACACGCCCGGGTTTGGAAGTGCAGCCAAGTACATTGCGGCTTCCACAAAGGAAGTGATCCGTGATGCATTGGGACTCACGTATCACAAGGATATGATCACTGTCATAGAGGTGATGGGGCGCAATGCGGGGTGGCTCACAGGAGCGACAGCGCTGGCCAAGACAGAAGAATGTGACGGACCGGATTTGATTTATCTGCCGGAGATTCCTTTTGATATTGATAAATTTCTGAAAAAGGTGCAGGAGCTGCTCAAGAAGAAGGAGTCCATTGTTATCGCGGTTTCCGAGGGAATCAGGCTGGCGGACGGACGGTATGTCTGCGAGCTGTCAGGCGGCGCGGACTATGTAGACGCGTTCGGTCATAAGCAGCTCCAGGGGACAGCGGCGTATCTGGCGGGCTTTCTTGGAGCGGAGATCGGGTGCAAGACGCGCAGCATCGAGTTCTCCACACTGCAGCGGAGCGCGTCCCACATGGCCTCCCGTGTCGATGTGAACGAGGCGTTTATGGTAGGAGGCGCCGCGGTCAAGGCGGCGGACGAGGGCGATACCGGCAAGATGGTTGTCATTGACCGTGTGTCGGATGATCCGTACATGAGTGCTGCGGGAATTTATGATGTGCACCGCATCGCAAACAATGAGAAGGTCGTTCCGAGGAACTGGGTGAACAAGGAGGGCAACTATGTGACGGATGAGTTTATCAACTATATTGAACCGCTGATTCAGGGCGATTATCAGCCGTTTATGGTCAATGGTCTGCCGCAGCATCTGGTTTTGCGGATGAAATAGGGAGGAAGAGCAGTATGCAGTTTGAACAGTTGCAGAAGGACATGATGGCTGCGATGAAGGCGAGGGATAAGGTGCGCAAGGATGCGCTTTCCGTGCTGGTATCCGCAGCAAAAAAGGTAGCCATCGACGAGGGGTGCCGGGACAATATCAGCGAGGAGATCGTCGACAGGGTGATCTTAAAGGAGATCAAGTCCGTGAAGGAACAGCTTGACACCTGTCCTGACTCAAGAGAGGACCTGAGACAGGAGTACCAGGCAAGGTATGATATCTTTCAGGAGTACGCGCCGCGGATGATGTCGGCGGAGGAGGTAGAGGCATTCATCACGGAGAAGTTTGCCGATGTGATTGCCCAGAAGAATAAAGGTATGATCATGAAAGCTGTGATGCCAGAACTGAAAGGTAAGGCGGACGGAGGCGTGATCAATCAGGTTGTTGCCAGACTTTGTGAGTAGATAGAAAATATCGCGTTGGGGAGACGTATGGAATGGCGCTGTTTCATCATTCCATGCGTTTTCTTTTTATGCACACGGACATTCCCCTTCCCCTACTTGATTGCACAGGGAAGAAGGTTTTGGCTGTTATTGACGCGCGAAAATACTGGTAGTATAATATAAAATGGATATGTGAAGCAATCCGGACGACAGATTGTTTCGCGATTGGGGAAAATTTCGCAGGTACGGAGGGGAAATTTTGATGAAAAATAGGAAAAAAACAGTGCAGGAAGTGATCTGGGTGGTTGTTCTTCTGGCGGCCATGATCGTTCTGTTTCGGTGGTATACGACACAGAACAGTGTGCGTATGGAGGAGCGCAACAAAAATTACGCGGCGGATTCGGCGCGCCAGACAATGACGCGGATCAATGAGAAAATGAACAATGCGCTCGAGCTGATCAACACATATGCGTACTTTGTCAGCGAAGGGCTCAAGGAGCCTGTCATCAACGAACAGCTGCTGCAGGAAATCGAGCACAATGCCCTGTTCGACGCGGTGCTGTTCACAGATGCCGCAGGTACGAACCATACTTCTGACGGGCGTGTTTCCGATGCTTCTGATCGAGATTACTACAAGAACGGAATGCGTGGTGAGAGCGGCATCGCCGTGATACTGGATTCCTATTTTTTTAATGAGACGATGGTAAGCTTCTATGCGCCGCTGCGCTATAGGGGGGAGGTCATCGGTGTGCTCAGGGGCTCATATCTTGCGGAGGAGTATCTCAAGGATATGTTGTCGACCACGTATTTCGGCGAGGCCGCGGAGGTGTATCTCTGTATGCCGAACGGGAGGGCGATCGCGAGCTCAAACGGAAATATTTATGAGGAAGATCTGATCGACACGCTGGTGAAAAATCATGTGATTGATGAGAATACGGCGAAGGAGGCAAAAGGGATTTTTGAACGCGGCGGGGAAGGCGTCTTTATATGCAGCTCCGGCAGCAGGACAGACAATATCTGCATCATGTCCCTCCCGGAAAATAATTTCGTGCTCGTGCAGACATTTCCCAAGAATGTCACGCAGCGCATGATAAGGGACGAGAATCTCGTGGGAATCCGGCTGGAAATCATGCTGATCGGGTTGTTTGTCATCTATATCATCACTCTCGTGATCCGTGCGGGAAGGGAGAGAAAGCTGCTGGAAGATGAAAACCGGGAGATGGGGTACATTATCAACGGTGTCACCACTCTGTTTACGAGATTTGTCATGGTTGACTTTGGAGCGGGCACCTATCAGTATCTGGCAGGGACATCGCCGGCGGGAGATGACATTACAGTGAAAGGCACCTATCAGGAACTGGTGTGTCATGTGTGCTCGGAGCTGATCGATGAGACGGAGCGCATGGAGCTGAAGGAATATCTGGAGCAGGAAGTCCTGATACAGTCGCTGACAGACTCCAATGATGTGCGTTTTGAGTGCCATGTGATACAGAACGGTCATTCGGAGTGGGAGCACATCAACATTATCTGTCTGGAGCGAAAAGAGGGAAAAGCGGAGAAGCTGCTGCTGATCAGACAAAACATCACGGAAGTGAAGGAGAAGGAACTGCACATACAGGCGAAGATGGCTGTTGCCAACCGCAAGGAGCGTCAGTACCAGCTTGCGATCACATCCAATGCCATCTGTACATTTGAGTTCAATCTGACGCAGGACCGCATCGAGAGAGATATCCTGCGCGAGACGGATGAAGGGCAGGTATCGCTGCTTGGCAGGGTGGATCTGAACGCCCCATGCAGGATATCCGAGTGGTTTCAGCGGTGGGAAAAGTTTGTCATGCATGACTCGCTGGAAGATTACAGGACAATTGTGAATACAGAGTATCTCGTCGGGCGTTATGAGCAGGGCGAGGCGGAGGTCAGCGCGGAGTACTGGTGCACAGACTGCCGCGGGCAGGAGATTTGTGTCCGCCAGTCGTTTCTCATGACCAGGGACGATGAGACGCAGGACATCCTGGTGATGGTCGTGATGAAGGAGATCACGGAGAGCGTCCGGAAGCAGAAGGAGCAGACACAGGCGCTGCAGGATGCGCTGATGCAGGCGCAGCACGCAAACAGGGCGAAGACGACCTTCCTGTCTAACATGTCGCATGATATCCGCACGCCGATGAACGCGATTATCGGGTTTGCAACGATTGCAGCCAGCCATATTGATAACAAAGACCAGGTGAAAGACTGTCTGCAGAAGGTGTTGTCATCGAGCAACCATCTGCTCAGCCTGATCAACGACATTCTTGATATGAGCCGGATCGAGAGCGGGAAAGTGCAGATCAAGGAGCAGGAATGCAATATCTCCGAACTGATGCATAATCTCGTCAACATTATCCAGCCGCAGGTGAAGGCAAAACAGCTCGAACTCTTTATCGATACCTTTGAGATCGTCAACGAGGATGTCATCGCGGATTCGCTCAAGCTCAACCAGGTGTTCATCAACCTGCTGAGCAATGCCGTGAAGTACACGCCGGCCGGGGGAACCATCACCTTCCGCATCATGCAGAAAACGACGTTCCGTCACGGGTATGGCGATTACATTTTTATCATTAAGGACAATGGCATCGGTATGTCAAGAGAGTTCGTGGAGCATATCTTTGAGCCGTTCGAGCGGGAGTCAACCGTCACGCAGTCCGGCATTCAGGGTACAGGACTTGGCATGGCGATCACGAGAAATATTGTCGAGATGATGAACGGTACGATCACGGTGGACAGTGAGATCGGCAAGGGAAGCACCTTCACGGTGGAGCTGGGATTAAAGCTGCAGGATATCGAGAAGAATGCGGAACAGATCAAGGAGCTGAACGGACTCCGCGCGCTTGTCGTGGACGACGATTTCCATGTGTGCGACAGTGTGAGCAAGATGCTCAAGAAGATCGGGCTGCGGTCTGAGTGGACGACTTCGGGGAGGGAGGCTGCGTACCGCGCCCAGATGGCATATGAGGAAGGGGACGCTTACCACACCTATATTATTGACTGGCAGATGCCGGAGATCAGTGGTGTGGAGACCGCCAGAAAGATTCGCAGCGTTGTCGGCAGCGATGCGCCAATCATTATTCTGACAGCCTATGACTGGTCTGATATCGAGGAGGAGGCCAGGGAGGCAGGAGTCACGGCATTCTGCGCAAAGCCGCTCTTCATGTCCGACTTAAAGTCCGCGCTGCTGGCTGCAAACAATCTGTCAGAGAGTGAGGACAGAGCTGCCTCATGGACGCTGGAGGATTTTGGTGGAAAGCGCGTCCTGCTCGTGGAGGATATCGAGCTGAACCGCGAGATCGCGGAGGTGATCCTGGAGGAGGCTGGATTCGTTGTCGAGTCGGCGCCGGATGGAACGGACGCTGTCTCGATGGTGGAGAAATCCGAGGAATACTACTATGATATAGTGCTTATGGATGTGCAGATGCCGATCATGAATGGGTACGAGGCGACCAGAACGATCCGGAACATGCCGAGAAAAGATGTCAAGGATCTGCCGATCATTGCCATGACGGCCAACGCACTGGAGGAGGATAAGGAGGCGGCGCTGAAAAACGGCATGAACGCCCATATCTCAAAGCCGCTGAATATGGATATCTTCATATCAGTGCTCAGGCAGTTTATCAAGTGACGGACGCAGGGGGCTGTATATATATGAACTGCGATATCAGGAAATTAGACGAGTTGTCAAGATGTTTTTTGCCGCATGTACATCAGCCGTTGTTACTATTCACAGCCGATTTTTTGGCACGTCAAAAAAAAGCGGGTGGACAGTGATTGTTTGCCCGCTTTTTTGG
>VSNM01000083.1 GCA_009774245.1 Lachnospiraceae bacterium
ACAAGTATACCTCAGTTTACGACTGGTTGAAGTATATTAAGGCAAATGTGGTTGGAATTAACTTACGGGAATTACGGTTAAATCTCTACGATCCAGCCCTTTGGAGCCTCGATGCGTCCCATCTGAATCCCAGTCAGCGTGTCGTAGAGCGACTTGGTGACAGGTCCCATCTCATCCATTCCCGAAGGCAGGCAGATCTCCTCACCCTTGTTGACAATCTTTCCAACAGGCGATATGACAGCGGCAGTACCGCACAGTCCGCACTCCGCAAAGTCCTTCACTTCATCAAAGAGCACCTCGCGCTCCTCCACTTCCAGTCCGAGATAATCCTTTGCCACGATCATCAGGGAACGGCGCGTGATGGACGGAAGAATGCTGCTTGACTTTGGCGTGACAATCTTCTTGTCCTTTGTCACGAACAGGAAGTTGGCGCCGCCGGTCTCCTCTACCTTGGTGCGCGTCGCCGGATCGAGGTACATATTTTCATCAAACCCTTCCTTGTGGGCTGTGACGATCGCATGTAAGCTCATGGCGTAGTTGAGCCCCGCCTTGATATGGCCTGTCCCGTGCGGCGCCGCGCGGTCAAAATCACTGACCTTGATCGTGAGCGGTTTGGCACCGCCCTTGAAATACGGTCCTACCGGTGTAGTAAAGATTCTGAACTGGTACTCGTCCGCCGGCTTGACACCGATCACCGGATTGCTTCCGAACATATACGGCCTCACGTAAAGGGTTGCGCCGGAACCATAGGGCGGCACATACGCTTCATTCGCCTTGACCACCTGCTTCACAGCCTCCACAAAACGCCCCTCAGGAAGCGTCGGCATCTCGAGGCGCACACAGCTGTCGTGCATACGCTGCTCATTTAAGTCCGGTCGGAACACGACAGTCTTTCCATCCTGCGTCGTGTACGCCTTCAAGCCCTCAAAACAGGTCTGTGCGTATTGCAAAACGCCCGCGCACTCATTTAACACGATATTGGCATCCTCTGTGAGCACGCCGTCGTCCCACGCGCCATTCTTATAGTTCGTGACATACCGTTTCTCGGTCTGTCTGTAGCCAAAGCCCAGACCGGACCAATCCAAATCTTTTTTTTCCATTTCAAGTTTTCCTCCTCTTTTGGTTGAGTGCCCTGACAGCACTCTTTCATTTCTTATCTATTATCATACTATGAAATCCAAAAGTCAACATTTCCGCCCGTTTTTTTCGCTCATATTTCGTAACAGTTCAGCCTTCGGCTTCCTGTTACAGGCATCAAGCCATGCAAAACCACTTCGTGGTGGCTTGATGCATTTCGACCACTACGCTTTCTCACAGACTTTGCAGCGTAGTGCAAAGTCCTGGGCTGAACTGTTACCATATTTCTGAAAATAGTACTCCAGGTCAAAATAGGTCTGCTCCTCGCTCTCCGCGGTCAGCTCCCAGTCCTCCATCCTGTCAAGGCACGGAAAATACGCATCCGCCTGATATGTATAATCCACCTTCGTGATATACGCCGTGTCGCAGTACGGCAGGAGCTGTTCGTACACGCTCGCTCCTCCCGCCACGTAGACATCGTTCGTATCATACTTTTTGAGTTCCTCCGCAAGCGCTCCTATGGAGTGAACTACAATGGCATCTTTGACAACATAGCTTTTATCCTTTGACAAAATAATATTCACGCGGTTTTTCAGCGGCTGCTTCTGCGGAAATGTCTCCAGAGTCTTCCTGCCTATGACGATCACTTTTCCCTCTGTCATCTCCCGAAACATCTGCTGGTCCCTCGGAATCCGCACCAGCAGACCGCCCCGCAGACCGATCGCCCAATTATTGTCCACAGCCGCTATCATATTCATATCCTATATCCCTCCAAAAGACTGACCACCTCATTTCCTTATTGGTCATATTTGTCCGCAAGCGAATTGATCTGGTCTGCAAATCTCGCCAAATCCTTGTTCGCCCTGCCCTCGTTTTTGTAAATGACTGCGATGAGCCTCTGTCCGGCCGCGAGCAGTCTCGCAAATACATCAGATACACTGCGCAGACGTTTCTTGACAGCGACAGGCGACGCCTCAAATTCAATATCACCCGTTATCAGATTAACCCTCGTGCCGGAATACGGCGCGTATGCATCTTGTCCGTGCTCTGTCCGCAGGCACTCCGCAAACAGGGTACACGCGGTATCTTCCCCATGTGTGATGAACACTTTATCCGGCTTTGTCTCAAAAGCGTTCACCCACTCAAGCAGTCCGCCCTTGTCCGCATGACCGCTGAGTCCCGGCAGCTGTGTGATCTTTGCGCGCACCTCGACAGCCTCGCCGAACAGCTTTACCTCGTCAGCGCCCTCTATTAAAATACGTCCAAGCGTCCCTGCTGCCTGATATCCCACGAAGAGTATCGTACACTCCGGCCTCCACAGATTGTGCTTCAAGTGATGCCTGATTCGTCCGGCCTCGCACATGCCGCTTGCGGAGATGATGACCTTGGGCGTCTCATCGAAGTTGATCTCCTTGGACTCCTCGCTTGTGATGGCAAGCTTTAACCCCGGGAAATTCAGCGGATTGATGCCCTTGTTCACCAGCTCCATGGCTTCCTCATCAAAGCATGTGTAGATATTTTTCTGAAATACCCCCGTCGCCTCCACTGCGAGCGGACTGTCGACATACACCTCAAATCCCGGGAAATTCGGGATCATGTTATCAGCCTTTATTTTTCTAAGAAAATATAAGATCTCCTGTGTCCTGCCCACTGCAAAGGAGGGAATCACGACATTACCGCCCTTCGCAAAAGTCTTGTTGATCACTTCGGCAAGATCTGACACATAACCCTCTTTCTGCTTCGCGTGATATCGGTCGCCGTAGGTCGCCTCCATGACCACGTAGTCGGCCTCTTTCGTGTAGATCGGATCTTTGATCAATGGCTGATTTTTGTTGCCGATATCACCGGAAAACACGATCTTCTTCGTCACACTGCCCTCGGTCAGCCAGATCTCGATGCTGGCGGAGCCGAGCAGATGTCCCACATCGGTGAAACGAATCCGAATGCCGTCGCTGATCTCGACATCCTTATCATATGCGCACGGAACAATATTTCTGATGATCCCGTCCGCATCCTCCATGGTGTACGCCGGCTCCACCACCGAAAGTCCCGAGTGTCGCTTCGCCTTTCTGTTCTTCCACTCCGCCTCCTGCATCTGGATATGCGCACAGTCACGGAGCATG
Organism: Lachnospiraceae bacterium; assembly: GCA_009774245.1. GTDB lineage: Bacteria > Bacillota > Clostridia > Lachnospirales > Lachnospiraceae > COE1. The sequence goes on from VSNM01000083.1 coordinate 3,201, forward strand.
ATCGAGCACAGATCGGCGGACGCCTCCGTCGTGAACACCTGTCCGCGGAATCCCCTCGCGTAGAGCAGCGGCAGATTGCCCGAATGGTCCACATGCGCGTGCGTCAGAAACACATAGTCGATCTGCGCCTCGTCAACAGGCATCTCGCAACACTCAAACGGATTGGAACCCTGCTGCATACCGCAGTCCACAAGCATATTTTTGCCACACGCCTGCAGGAAATGGCAACTCCCCGTCACCTGATGGTCTGCACCTACAAAAGTAAGCTTCATACAAATTCCTCCTTTTTTATGATTTCCCGAATTGTATTTACTATTATTTTACCACATAACAACCATTTTGACCAACTTATTTAAAAAATACTGCTAAAAAAATCTAATTATTTCATTTCCTTTTCAGTAATATATGATATGATATTGATATATCTGCACAGTGCCGGGTGCAAAGACTCACTTCTATAATTAAGGCCGGCGCAGAAAAGAGGTAATGATGAAATTCAGTAACGGCTGCTGGCTTCAGCAGGAAGGCTGTGAATGCTTCGCACCACAGCAGGCATACTTTACAAAAGTGGAGGCTGACAAGGTAACGATCTGCGCCCCCACAATCCGCATCAAGGAAAGAGGCGACACACTTGGCGGCATCAATCTGACGCTGGTCATCACCACCCCGATGGACGAAGTTATCCGCGTGCAGACTTACCATCACCTTGGCGCAGTCAACACCAGTCCAGCGTTTGAGCTTAACGCTGCTCCCAGACCAGTCAAAGTGGACGAAAACGAGGAGCGCATCATCATATACAGCGGTTCCCTCGCCCTGGAGATCGGCAAGAAAACCTGGTATATGCTCTACACGCGAAATGGCAGACTGATCACACAGTCCAGGGCAAAAGATCTGGCCCTGATGAAGACAGACTGGCGCGGAATGCCCTACGACAGAGGGGACAACCGCGACACGTACATACGCCAGCAGCTCGGTCTCGGCGTCGACGAGAAAATATATGGGCTCGGTGAGCGCTTCACCCCATTTGTCAAAAACGGCCAGAGCGTGAAGATCTGGAACGCGGACGGCGGCACCAGCACAGAGCAGTGCTACAAGAACATACCATTTTATATATCAAACAAGGGGTACGGCGTCTTTGTTAACCATCCGGAAAATGTCGAGTTTGAGATCGGCACAGAAATGGTCACAAAAGCGGAGTTCTCCGTGGAGGGCACTTACCTCGACTACTTCCTGATCAACGGTCCTGAGATGAAGGATGTGCTGAGAAGATATACCGATATCACCGGAAAGCCGGGGCTCCCCGCACCGTGGACCTTTGGCCTGTGGCTGTCCACCTCGTTCACGACCAACTATGACGAGGAGACGGTGATGAGCTTTGTCGACGGTATGCTCGACAGAGGGATTCCGCTTAGAACCTTCCATTTTGACTGCTTCTGGATGAAAGAGTTCCACTGGAGCGATTTTCTGTGGGACAGCAGGGTATTCCCCGATCCAGCCGGAATGTTAAAGCGTATCAAGGACAAAGGGCTTAATATCTGTGTGTGGATCAATTCCTATATCGGACAGGAGTCTGTTCTCTTCCGGGAAGGCATGGAGAAGGGTTACTTTATCAGACGCCCCAACGGCCAGGTGTGGCAGTGGGATATGTGGCAGCCCGGCATGGCGATCGTGGATTTCACAAACCCTGCAGCATGGAAATGGTTCCAGGACAAGCTTGAGCTCCTGCTCGACATGGGTGTCGACTGCTTCAAGACAGACTTCGGCGAGAGAATCCCGACGGACGCCATTTTCTATGACGGCTCTGTTCCGAAGAAAATGCACAATTATTACACCTATTTATACAACAAATGCGTCTATGAACTGCTCGAGAGAAAGCGCGGAAAGGGACAGGCAGTCCTCTTTGCCCGCTCGGCAACGGTCGGCGGCCAGAAATTCCCGGTACACTGGGGCGGCGACTGCTGGTCAGACTACGAGTCGATGGAGGAGAGCCTGCGTGGCGGTCTGTCACTGTGTATGTCGGGCTTTGGCTTCTGGGCACACGATATCGGAGGCTTTGAGCACACCTCCACGGCGGATGTCTACAAGCGCTGGGTGGCATTCGGTCTGCTCTCCTCACACAGCAGACTCCACGGCAGCCAGTCCTACCGCGTGCCATGGGTATATGACGAGGAGGCCGTCGATGTCGTGCGCTACTTCACACGCCTGAAAGCAAAGCTGATGCCCTATATCTACAGAACTGCCATCATTGCTGCCACGCAGGGAATCCCCAGCATGAGAAGTATGGTGCTCGAGTTCACGAAGGACAAGACCTGCCACTATCTTGACAAGCAGTACATGCTCGGCGACAGCCTGCTCGTGGCGCCGATCTTTAACGACGAGAGCCGGGCAGAGTATTACCTGCCACAAGGAATCTGGACAAACTTCTTTACCGGTAAGGAGTACAGAGGCGGCACATGGGTTGAGGAGCAGCACGGCTACCTGAGCATTCCTCTGCTGGTGCGTGAAAATTCTGTCGTGGCGGTCGGCGCGCACGATGACAGACCGGACTATGATTACGCTGATGGCTGTGAACTGCGCGTCTATGCCGTACATGACGGAGTGAAAATTGACACCGAGGTTTACGGCATGAACAATACTGTAGAACTCTCCGTCTCTGTAAAGAGACAGGGGCACAGTATTCTCGTCACAGCTGACGGCAGCAAGCCATACACCATCCGCATGGTGAATATGCGCGCGGCAAATGCTGTAAACGGATTTCTGACCATCGAGGGAATTGACTCCATTGTCACACCTGACCAGGGGGCAAACGTGGTCGAGATCACATTCTAAATGATCCTATCATAAATCATGCAATCGAGTAAGGAAGAGCCATCTTCCCCTACTCGCGCGCCGGACGCGGGCAGCCTTAGCTGCATATTTCCTTTCCGCGTCCGTGTGCAAAATAAGAGAGCAGCTCTATCCTTTTGGATCTGGCTGCTCTCTTATTCCATTCTATATCTCTCATTTCACCGTTCTTTCGATCAGACAGCTATGTGGCTTATCTTTATTCTCTTTGCTGTAGCTGATTCCGACAAGCAGGATTTCGCCACTGTAGCCTTCCAATGCCTGCGTATAATGTCTGTCCTTGATCTGCTGCAGGGCGGTTTCCACTGTCTTATCGTATTTTAGTTCGACGACAAGTGCAGGCTTGCTCGTGTGCGGCAGTGGCAGGAATACGATATCCGCAAAGCCCTTTCCTGTCGGAAACTCGCGTATGATCTTATAGTCTTTTCGCGCACTATAATACGCAAGCCCAATCGCGCACCCGAGTGAATTTTCGTCATTGTAGGTCAGTATGGAGGCCACCTCCGTATGCGCCCTGTCAAGCGCCTCGGCAACACTTTCCGCATTGCCGTCAAGCGTATCCTCGAGAAGCTTCTCAGATGCTTTCAACACACGCATAACCTCTGGCCAGCCGCCGACGCTCATGGCGTTCTCAAACTCCTTGACTATCTCCCTATTAGGAATAAAAGTCTCCTCCGCCACCGAGTCATACGCGAGATATCCCAGATGAATTAGCAGCGTCAGGACATCATCCTTCACCTTGAAATTGCGCATATCATTCTTAAAACTCAATGTGCTTACCCTGATCTGTTCACCGCCAAGCATGTGCACAATATTCTCGCGCAATCCATCAAAATCCATATCTATATAAGTTTTCAGCGCATCGTAAACCTCCGTGGAAGTCCAATAATTGGAAAATCTGTGACAGCTCATCGCCTCCACGACAGACCTCGGATTGTAGATGTGCTTAAAATTGGTAAACATATATCCATCATACCAGCTGCTCGTCTCTGCAAAATCCATGTCATACCGCTCACATAACGCTTTGACTTCCTTTTCCGTGAAACCAGTATATTCTTCCAACGCCTTCTGGTCCGTCATAGAATATTCCCAAAACATATTCAATGCGGAATGCTCACCATACTTTTTTATTGGAAGAATCCCTGTCATATAAGCAAGTGCGACATAGGGCTGGTCTTTTAAGAGATCGCGCAGGAAATCAAGATATTGCTTCTGCATATCCTCAGACTCCTGCCGCTCGCGCATCACACAGTCCCACTCATCAATTAAAAAGACAAACTCTCTGCCTGTCTCGCTATAAATCTGTTCCAACACAGCGGCAAGGATTGTTTCCTCCTCCGGAAACAACTCACCATAGACTTTGCGGATGTCTGCAATAACAACACGCTCCAGATATTCTGTCACGTCCTGCTTCTTTGCGCGAATCAAAAACTGCTGCATATTGAGATAGATCACATCATATTTGTTCAAATGTTTCTGAAAGGTCTCCTCACTCTCTATTTTCCGCCCCTTGAATAAATCCCTTGAATCACAGCCACAGCTGTAATACGCAGCAAGCATTTTGAGAGCCATCGATTTGCCAAAGCGCCTCGGCCTGCTGACACAGATATTCTGCTGCTCGGTATTAATGCACTCGTTTGTGTATTTTATTAATCCCGTCTTATCCACATAGATTTTGGAAGACACAGCCTTCAAAAAACCTTTATTGTCCGGGTTTAGATAGATTCCCATAGCGACACCTCCCATCATGTGATGCTATTTTTCCCGTCACGCCATAAACCGGCTGCCCAGCAGCTCATCACGCGCCACTTTGATCGCGCGCTCCACGCTGCCCGGCTCAAACGGATTGGAAATATTGGCGTATCTGAGCGTCTCGAGATAACTCATGCTGCCGCCACACCTGCAGAGATTGAGGTAATCTGCCCACGCGCTGTCGTGGTCTTCCCGCTCCTTCTTCTTGAACTCCATCGCGCCCATGGTCGTGAGGGTGTAGTTGATATAGTACATCGGATAGAGGTAAATGTGCAGCTTGTGATACCAGTAGCCGCCCCTGTCAAAGAAATCGTCCGGCTCGTATACACGCCAAGGCATATATTTCTCCTCGAGCTTTTTCCACTCCAGCGTCCGCTCCTTTGGCGTCAGGTCAGGATTTGCATAGCAGATATGCTGGAACTCATCGACTGCCACGCCAAAAGGCACAAATGTAACCGCCTCCTGCAGATGGGCGAAACGGAACTTATCTGCCTGCTCCCCGAAGAAGCGCTCCGCATACGGATAGGCAAACTGCTCCATCGACATCGAGTGAATCTCCGCGATATCAGTCGACTCCGAGTAATAATCCGAGATCGGCTGGCTGCGCATCGCCATATATCCGGCAAAGGCATGGCCGAGCTCATGCGTCAGCACCTGCATGTCAAAGATCGTCTGGTTAAAGCAGGAAAACACGTACGGCGCCTTGTAGCTTTGCAGATCTGTCATATACCCTGTCGACGCCTTGCCCGGCTTATTTTTCAAGTCCATCAGCTCATGCCTGATCATAAAATCGATAAATTCCCCTGTCTCGGGACTCATCTCATGGTACATCTTTGCGGCCTCATTCACCATGAAATCATCATCGCCCGCCGGAACCGCGTTGCCGTCCGGGAAGACGCGCTTCTCATCATAAAACGCAAAATCCTCCACACCAAGACGCTTTGCCTGCGCCTCATACAGCTTCTGACAGAGCGGCACGAGCACCGTATGCACCTGCTCCCGGAAGGATTCCACTTCCTTCTGGCCGTAATCTGTGCGCCCCTGCTCCAGATAGCCCACCGGAATATAATTTTCATAGCCGAGGTTACGCCCCATCTCGTTCCGAATCCGGATCAGCTCATCCCAGATCTCCTCCAGGCGCGGCTCGTTCTTGTGATAAAATTCCGAATAGGCGCGGACGGCTCCCCTGCGCACTTCCCTGTCCTCATGTTCAAAGTACTTCTGCACGCCGTAGAGATTCAACTCCTTGCCGTCAAACGGTATCTTCGCCGTCGCCATAATCTTCTGGTACTCATTGCAGAGCTTTGCCTCCTGCTGCATCAGTGGAATGTTCGCCTCACAGAATTTCTTTTTTGAGAGATCCATCCTGACAAAGAACTGCTTTCCGTATTCTTCTTCAAAATCCGCGCGGAACGGACTGTTCATCAGCGCCTCGTTCACCGCCAGAAAGGAAGGCATGAGAGTAGGATATGCATTTTCTATATACTCGTTCTCCTTCTCGTAAAATTCATCCGTCGTATCCAGTGTATGGCGCACATGTACGATCGTACAGGCTGTGGAAAAATCTTTTCCTCTCTCATCATATGCCAGCATGGCTTCCTTTGCCTCCGCATAGCTGCCAGCTTTCTCGATACGTTCCCTAGTCTCTGCCGCAAACGCCGCAAATCCCTCGCAGTCCGGCCGCGAATACTCCAGTGTTGAAAACTTGAAATCTTCCATCTTCTTAAACTCCTTTATTTTTTATTCGTAAGGTCTCTGGTAAAAGCGCCCTGAGATCTGCTGTGTGTTGATGACATTGACAAACGCCTTCGGATCAACCTCCTTGATTCCCTTGATGATACTTTTACACTCCGCCCTCGACACGACAGAGTACACGATCTTGCGCTCCTGATGCTCGTAGGAGCCCTCCGCCTCAATAATCGTGGCGCCATGGTTGCTGTCCTTTGCGATCACCTCATACACGCGTCTGGCATGGTTCGTCACCACCAGAAGCGTGTGCTGACGGTACTGCTTGAAGAGCGTGCGCAATACCTGCGTGGAGGCGTACTGGAAAATGATCGAGTACAGCGCCTTCTCCCATCCAAACATCAGTCCTGCGATCACCAGCAGAATCGCATTAAACCCAAGAATCAGATTAAAGGAATCCATGCCTGTCTTTTCGGACAAAAAGATGCTGATAAAGTCCGTCCCGCCCGTCGTGGCGTTCATCATCAGACACAGACTGATCGCAAATCCGTTGATCATTCCGCCAAACACGCTGATCAGCAGAGTGTCATACACAATTGCCTGCGATGGCAGCACGTCCGTCAGGATGTTGGTCAGCACGATACACAGACAGGAGTACAGTGTAAACTTCTTGCCAATGAACCGGAATCCGATATAGATCGGAATCAGATTCAGCACCAGATTGATCAGTGTATACGGAAGCTCAAATCCGAAAAACCTCTCCACAATCCGCTGAATCAGCAGTGTCAGCCCCGTCGCGCCGCCCGGATACAGACCGCCTGTCCGCACAAAAGTCTTAATGTTCAGCGCCATGATTACCGATGCGATGCAGATGACGACAATGCGCTTTGCATCCTCTTTCAAACTAAATTTCATACGTATCTTCCCCCATATCCCGCTTTCTGATTTTTATGAGAATATTACTTCTGTCCAGACGCCCGCTGGCAGCGTCAGATCCACGCGCCTGTCTCCATAGACAAAGCACCTGTGTGCATCACGGCCGCTGCGGATCTGGGCACTCTGCAGCGCTCCGCTCCTCCACGTGATATTCATGCGCGCATTTCCGCGAATCCTGACGCCTGTTATCTTTCCATTTTGCCACGCCTTGGGCAGCGCCGGCAGCAGGACAATGCGATCGGCATTGCTCTGTACCAGCATTTCCACCATCGCCGCAATCGAGCCAAAATTTCCATCAATCTGAAAGGGAGGATGATTGTCAAACAGATTGGGCAGAGTCGACCTGATCAAAAGCTGTCTCAGGTTCTCATGCGCCTGCTCGCCGTCCCAGAGCTTCGCGTAATGATTCATGATCCATGCGCGGCTCCAGCCCGTATGCCCTCCTCCTCCCTCCAGACGCTTCCGCAAGGTCAGCTCTGCCGCCCTGGCAAGCTCCGGCGTGCCGTCCTTCGTGATCTGATCGGATGGATGCAGTCCGTACAGATGTGAGATGTGCCTGTGACCGGGCTCCTTCTCCTCATACTCCTCACACCACTCAAGGATTCTGCCGTCGCTCCCGATGCGTGTGGGAATCAGCCGCTCACAGGCTTTGACAATCTGCCTGTCCAGCTCATCGGACACCCCGAGAACCTCCGCCGCCTGATGGCACTGACGAAACAGGTCGCGCAGAATCTGGTTGTCCATCGTCACGCCGACCGAGTTGGCCCCCTGCTCCCCGTTTGGCAGAATAAACGTATTCTCCGGTGACACGCTCGGACAGGTGCACAGATACGTTTTTCCCCCGATCTCAAACTCAATACAGAAATCCAGGAAAAATTGTGCCGCCTCCCGCATAACCGGAAACATCTCTCGCAGAAATTTCTCATCTCCTGTGTACTCATAGTGCATCCAGATATGCGTGCAGAGCCACGCGCCACCCATCACCCAGAAACTGCCCGGAATCCATAGATCCTGCGGCGCCGTATCCCCCCAGATGTCTGTATTGTGGTGCGCCACAAATCCCCGGCATCCGTACATCACCTCGGCCGTCCTCCTGCCATTGGGAAGCATTTTTTTCAGCAGATCAAACAGCGGCAGATGACAATCTCCCAGATCGCAGACCTCTGCCGGCCAGTAGTTCATCTCTGTGTTGATATTGATCGTAAACTTCGCGTCCCACGGCGCTTCCATATCCTTATTCCAGAGTCCCTGCAACGTCGCGGGAAGTGTCCCGGGGCGGCTGCAGCTTATGAGCAGGTATCTGCCGAAATTAAAATAGAGCTGTTCCAGGCTCAAATCCGTTTTGCCGTCTGCGACCGCATCCAGGCATTGACTGGTGGGTTTCTGCGCAACACTGACAGCCTCCCCGCCCAGATCAAACGTCAGGGACATCCTGTCAAAGTACGATCTGTAGTCGGCAATATGACTCGCTCTCAGTTTCTCGTAACTCTTTACGGCAGCCTTTTCAAGCTTTTCCGCAAGCGCCGCAATAAGCGCCCCGGCCGCGTCCTTCCCCTCCCGCACCTTCACTCGGTATGTCGTCGCCGCGCTCCAGTACAGATACACCTCCGTGGCGTCATAGACAGTAATGCTCTCGCCGATCACCTCAATCGTTCCGTCAGGACTCGACGCCTTGCACATCATGGCATAATCCAGTCCGTCGCGCCCCAGATTCCCGCCGAGCACGATGCTGTCCGCCGACGCCTTCCTCGAATACTCATAGATATGATGCCTCGACTGCATGATTTCCAGATTCATCCTGTTTTTTCCCCTTGCAGTCAGGCGCATCACACACACATCATCGGGCGCGGACATAAAGAGCTCCCTGCCATACGCGGTGTCATCCAGCAAAAAATGCGTGTAGCTTAGAGCGTCCGCCACGTTGAGTCCCCGCTCATACGCGCTGACATCCTCCGCGGAGAGAGCTCTCCCAAAGTCATAGTCGATCGAAATATCACCGAGCGTCTGGTAAATGCGCATCCCAAACGGCGTACCGCCGATCGCCTGCTTGCAGAGCCGCTCCGCTTCATGGATTTTTCCTGCCATGATCAGCTCCCGTATCAACGGAAGCTTCTCCTTCGCGCTGGGATTGTTTCTGTCCATGGGCCCGCCGTACCATACGGTATCCTCATTGACCTGAATCTGCTCACAGCCAATGGTTCCGTACACCATGCCTCCGATTCTGCCATTTCCAACCGGAAGCGCTTCATTCCAGTCTGATGCAGGTCTGTCATACCAAAGAACCGTGCAGTTTTGTTTCTCCCCGATATTCATTTTCCTTTACCCCTGCTTCCCTTTCTGAGCGTCCAAAAGTGCCAGCAGCGCCTCCTCACTCTCACTCACCCACGCATCCTCCTCCTCCGCATTCAGCCCCAGATACTGCGCAAGCGTGCACTCCGCATCACTCATACCCCACTCATAGCTGTAATCATCGATCGCTTCAAATGCAATCTCACCCGCCAGATAGCGCTCCTTGAATTTCTTTTGATTGTCCATATTCGTCTCCTCCAGCCACATTTCTTTATTCATTTTATCACAATTTTAAGGGAAATACCACTTCAAAATGCACACTCCGCTCCTTATGGAATATATTATATTAAAGTCATAATCCCTTGTCAAAAGGAAGTCTCCCATGCCAAACGCAAAGCTTGAAAACCTCCTCAATCTCGCCCTCACCGCCACTGAAGCCGAACTGCAAAAATCCCAGGTTCTCAGCACTGGTTTTACCCCTGCCACACGAACCTGGGAATTGATCGCAAAATATCATGGGGCGCTCGAGCGCCTTGAGTCAGAAGTCATCCACATAGAACCTCTCATCAACGGCTACGCCATCGCAACCGTGCGGGAGGACTTTGTGGATGCCTTCGCAGACCTCGACGAAATTGAGTATGTCGAGAAACCCAAACGCCTGTATTTTGAATAGCGCCGTCATTCAGGCTACTCACTTGCCATAAGCTGCTGGATATCGTACAGAACGTTCATCACTTCCTTGCCGGCCTCCGCATGGTATCTGTTGAGGATTCTCTTCACAACCATGTCTGCATTTTCCTTATTCACATCCATCAGAAGCGCCAACATCTGTGTCGAACTGTACTTCGTCGTCACATCGCCTTTTCGCAGAGAGGACACGATCGCGTACTGCAGATGCTCCAGCTGCTGCTGTATCATGAGCTCGTCAGCGTCTATGTAATCCTCCAGCGTGAAGAGAACACACTGCACCTCCCTCTGGTCACGTATCAGATTTCTCTCCATGAAACGATAGATCTTCTCAAAATTATTGTACTCTACCTCGAACGAACCTTCCATTTTTCTCTCCCTAAGCTTACTTGTTATCTCCTCAAGCGAACTGTGCGGTCTGTCACATACTCCATTCGTACTCTCCGCCGCATCCAGATCGGCGTAAAAACGGTACCCGTTCTTCCCTTCGTTCTTCACACCGTAAAGAGCCTTATCCGCATTTCCATACAACGCCTCATAAGTCGCGCCGTCATGTGGTGCACAGGCAATTCCCATGGAAACCGTCACCCGCATCAGCTTTCCCGGCGTGACCAGCCCGCGCTCGATCTGCCGAATGATTCGCTGTGCCTTTGCCCTCACCTCGCATTTGTCATAGCACCCTGGGGAAAATATTGCAAATTCGTCCCCGCCAAGCCTCGCGGCTATATCCATCGGGTCCACAGCGTCTTTTAATCCCCTGGCAAATTTTGTGAGTACCCGATCTCCCTCCATATGTCCATATGTATCATTAATATTCTTAAAATTATCCATATCCATGATGAAAAAAATTCCCTCACAGGCCTCGCGCAGCCTGGCATTGACCAGCTCAGGAATTCCCTGGCGATTTCTGAGCCCCGTGAGGGGATCGCGTTTTGCCATGGCGATCATTTCCTGCTGCCTCTCAACAGTCTTTGCCATCTCCTGCAGCTGATGCTCCAGGTTCTTTTTCATCTTTTCAAGTTCTATTAATCTTTTGTTTCCATCGCCTGTTGCTTCTGACTGAAAAACTGTATGCATATTTATCCCTCTACTGCTTCTGTAACTATTATTCCTCATCAAAAAATTAATAGCAACATTATACCGCAAATACAGACTAATTTCCATGAAAAAAATATAAAAATGTGTTATACTCATTTTAGACTTTATGTATAAATTCACTATACTGGATTGAACCGGAAAATATTAATGATAATTTATTTTGACAATTATAAATTATAATTGAGAAAGGATACAGATATGGAACCTGACTTCTACGCAAAACGCACTCAGAGACTCCTGCTCAGCGGCTATCCCGTAGAGCTCACGACCGTCGACTGCACCACGCCCGACGCTCCCGTTATATACTGGCACTGGCATGACGAGGTTGAATTTCAATACATCCGTAAAGGACAGGCCTACATTACCTGTGACGAGGACAATATCACCGTCTCCGAAGGCGACATCATATTCATCAATCAGGCGGTACGGCATTTTATCACACCAGCGGGAGCTGATGGTATCATATATAGCTCTGTCGTCGTGAATCCCTCCTTCATACTGGGGCTAGGTCAGCTTGAACTGGAACGCAAATATATCAATCCCATTATCGCCAACAAGTCCTTCAACCATCTGCATATCGCGCCCCAGCATCACCTGCACCGGCAGTTCATGACTCACTTAACGCAGTTGATCGCACTCAACCAGGACCGTCCTGTCGGTTATGAGCTCCTGTCCAAAGCGTGCATTCTGCAGCTGTGGAAACTCCTGTACGACCAGCTCCCGTCTGAGACAGCCGCAGGCTTCAGTATCTCTGCGCGCACTGCCAACCAGGACGCCCAGCGCGCGAAACAGGCGATACTCTACATCCAGGAACACTTTATGGAGCCCGTCACACTCGACGACATTGCCGACTCCATCCTTGTCAGCAAGAGTGAGTGCTGCCGATGTTTCAAGCGCGCTACCGGCCTCAGCCCGATCGAATACCTCATGAAATACCGCATCACGGAATCAGTCAGGCACATGCTCCGCAAGACAAATGAATCCATCTCCGAGATAGCCGGCGCTGTCGGTTTTAATAATATCAGTTATTTTAATAAAGTATTTAAGAAAACGATGGGCTGTACGCCGACAGAATATCGCCGGTCTCTGCGAAAAGACATCACGACGCCCTTTTTTCCACACGCATAGCGCCTGTACCCGTACTACCTTTTAAGCTGCATCCCATCCTTGAATGCTTCCCCTACCCTTTCAGCCACCTTATAATATCCATGTGTATAAGGGTCAAAGGCAATCGCATTAACCAGGGACAGATCAACCTTGTCCCCATCCATAACTTTTTCGTCCGCCGTGACATTCACAACTTTTCCGATGACGCCGCACCCGTATTTTCCGTCCTGATATTCTATGAATTCACACTCCAGGCAGAGCGGAAATTCATTGATAACGGGAGCGTCCACAATCTCAGATTTCGTGGCCGTAAGTCCACTGTTTTTAAATTTGTCTGGTACCTTGTTGCCGGACTCAACGCCAAAGTAATCAGCTTCGACCACATGGGCGGCATCGGCAATGCTTACCGTAAAGGCGCCTCTTGCCTTGATGTTCTTCACTGTTTTGTGTGTTTCCGTCAAGTTGAGGGCTACGGTATCCCGCTCCTGCATGGTTCCCCATGCAGCATTCATGACATTTACGCTGCCATCCTCATTGTAAGTTGCCACCATCAAAACCGGCATTGGGAAGATGCCTTCTGTTATACTGAGTTTCCTTCTCATTGTAACTACCTCTTTTCTAAATTTTTATGCGGAATTGACAGAACCTAAATCCTTATATATAATTGTAACAGGTAATTTAAAAAGTACAAGTACTATCTTAGAGGAAAGTGTAATATGATAAAGAACTATATTGACAAGGCAAATTTTGAGGATACAGGATTCAGCTATACGCTGTCCCTGATATCAGGCAGACACAAAATGGTCATTCTTTATTGCCTGATGGAGTTTGGCATTGTAAGATTCAATGAATTAAAACGGTATCTGAAAAAAGTGTCAGACAAAACGCTCAGCTCGAATCTGAAAGAACTGGAGGCAGACCGGCTCATCGTCAGAAAAGAATATCCACAGATCCCGCCCAAGGTAGAATACAGTCTGAGCGACAGGGGAAAGTCCCTGATGAATGTTTTAGACCAGCTGTGTATCTGGGGTGAAAATAACAGGGAATAATACAGCAGTCACCTCCCGTTGTCCTTTTCAGAACTACGATACAGCTCCGCCAGTTCCGTTAACTCCTCAACCATATTTGGCCGCCAGCCGCAGCCACGAAGTGGCATATTTCCTTATGCGGCTGTGTGCATCATATTATCCTGAGCGGTCAGTCTTTTCGACCGCCAGTATAGATAAAATCAGGAAAATATTATACAAAAGGCTGCATGGACAATGATTTTACCATGATCAGGCTGGGATTGTCCGCATCCCACATCTCGGTCAGCGTGATCAGCGGCTCAAAACCCACACTCTTATAAAAAAGCCGTGTTTTTTCATAGGGCGCATAGTCTGCCTTATCGCTCAGTGTCTCCACCATGGCATACTTGCGCCCTTTTCCAGAAGAAAGTGTTCGGTTCGGTCATACAGTGCCCTGCCAATACCCATGCGGTGGCACTCTGGGCGCACGCCGCAGACATAGATATCCCCCGTGTGCCCATAGTGTATCCTCGCGGAGAAAAATCCCAGACAGTTTCCGTTCCCGTCCACGGCTGCCCAGAAAGGAAGGTCACGGACACCTTTCACATACTCTTCCAGAGACGCCCGATTGCCAAACCAGTCCGGCAGACTCTCCAGAACCGCTCTTGCAAAGGCTGACTTTTCCTCCTGATTGTGTATCTCTGAAATGTGATACTCTTTTGACAGATACGTATTGTCCATTTTATTGTCTCCTCCAATTACATCTGATTGTACCTTACTGCCTCAACCAGGTTTTCAAACTGTACCGCCCAGAACATCAGATCGCAGTCCAGACCACGACCGTTCTTATAATCCTGCTCCAGTCTCACATCTACATACGGCGTGGGGTCCAAAGTATATTTTAAGTCTCTCCCGCCATAATACCGGAGCACACGCTCGTCTGTCAGCCACTTGAGCATCAATGGAAAATCCTTCTCTTCCATCGGTCTGATACTGATTGATGCGCCCTTTCTATGCCAATTATAACTGTTGCAAATATTCCCCCAGCCTTTCCATCTGCCAGTCCGCCACGGCCGGAGGGAATAGCGCCGCGGTTTCTTTCATCGTGTTATTCATGTACTGTACCGGAATGTCCAGTGCAAGCTCCTTCTCCATAAATTCCGCAATCTGGCTGTTCCCCAAGAGTTCACGGACAGTGCTGCCATCCAGGCTGTACTTTTTTCCCAGCGGTTTGGTCAGTTCATAGCATACTTTGTAGGTTCCGGCAGATAAGAGACAGCTTCCGTCCTGAATATTGGAAAACATGGGATTTGTCCTGTCATTCATCACCGGCGCCGGTGCCAGGGGCAACCACAATTGCGCACTGCCGCCAAATGGAACCTCCACTTCCAGCTCCACGTGCGCAGGATCCGTCAGATGCCATGCACATCTGTAAAGGCCGCAGGGAGAATCATAAGAGGCACTCACACAGCGCAGTTCCCAGTTCAGAACCGGCTCAAACACGACCCTGCGCAGTCCCGGAGCCGCGTCTGTCGTATTGATGCCTGCCGCGTGGCGGAACATCCACTCCAGTATGGAGCCGTAAGCGTAGTGGTTCATGCTGTTCATGCCGATGCCTGAAATCGTGCCGTCCCCGAGCAGGCTGTTCCACCGCTCCCAGACTGTGGTTGCCCCCAGCTTCACCTCGGAGAGCCAGCCCGGATATTCCTCATTCAGCAGCAGCCCGTATGCGATATCGTCCATGCCATTCTCGTTCAGGATATTGCACATCAGCGGTGTCCCCACAAAGCCGGTTTTCAGTTTTCCGTCATTTTCGTCAAACAGCTTCCGCAGCTGCGCCTTTGTCAGCTCCTCATTGTCTGACAGATGATATTTTAATGTCAGCAGCAGGGCCGTCTGTGTCCTGATGCAGCAACGTCCTGTGACACTATAGTATTCCTTTTTTACAATGTCAAACTGCTCACTGGATAATTTCTGGTATTCCTCACGCTCCGCTTCCCTTCCGAGCACTGCCGCCGCCTTTGCCACCAGGGAAGCGCTGACCGCATAGTACAGGTTTGCTATAAACTCCTCGTCCGTTCCGCCCATGACCTGCTCGGCGCCCTGCACGGGATTATCCAGCGCCAGCCAGTCCCCATAATGAAACACATAGCGCCACCCATGATTGTCCCCGTCAACACGGCGTACATAGTCCACCCAGCTTTTCATACTTTCGAACTGATCTTCGAGAATGCTCTTGTCCCCATAAAACAGATACAGATTCCACGGAATAATGCAGGCGGCATCGCCCCACACGCAGGCGGTGCTGTCCACACCCGCAGACGGGATCACATCGGGCACCTTGCCATCGCGGACGGACTGTTCCTTTGCCATGTCATACAGATATTTCGCATAAAATGCATAGGTGTCCTCAAGATACGTCGCGGTGGGTGAAAATACCTGTGCGTCGCCCGTCCATCCCATGCGCTCATCCCGCTGCGGACAGTCTGTCGGCACATCGATAAAATTGCTCTTTAATCCCCACTGCACATTCTGGATCAGGCGGTTCACCAACGCATGACCTGTCTCGAGCGTTCCGACAGGCTGTATGTCACTGTAGAGGGAAAGTCCCCTGAAATCCTCTTTTTTCAGGTCTGACACGCCCTCAACCTTCGCATAGCGGTATCCATAATATGTAAAATGCGGAACCAGCAGATGCTCCTCCCCGTCCGAGATATAGACATACTCTGACTTCGCGCTCCGCAGGTTTTCATTATAGAAATTGCCCTGCTGCAGAATCTCGCCTGTCTGCACCCTGATGCGTGTCCCTCTCGGCTCATGCACGCGCAGGGAAAACAGTCCGGCAAACTCCTGCCCTAAGTCAAATACTGTCTCGCCCGCCGGTGTATGAATCAGCTCCACCGCATCAAAGATCTCATGAATCGTGATCGGAAGACTCATGCGCTCTGTTAATTCCCCTTTTGGCGCCTCTGTAAGACGCGCAGTCTCTATGGGCATTTCCGGCAATGTATCGTCCTGCACCTCGCCGTCGTACAGATTTGAAAATATAATATTACTCCTTCTTACCTTCCAGTTTTCATCTGTTCCGATGGTCTCTGCCGTTCCGTCTGTATACTGTATCTGCAGTAGTACCTCGTAACCGGTCGAAGCGAGAACTCCACCGGATACCCGAGGCTGTCCGCCTCCGCGTCCCAGCCGGTGTCTGCCAGAACATCTGTCATGGCACTGTCCGCCGCTATGTGGATTCTCGCCTGCGTCTGCCTCTTTCCCGCAGCGTCCTTTACTTTCCACGAAAACACAGTTCTCGTCAGCCGGAATCCCAGGGGATTGGTCAGATGGTTTACTTTCATATCATAAATCTTCATATCAACACTGCAGCTCCTTTTCATTTTTCTTTTATTATACATGAAATAATTATTTATTTCTACATAAGGAACTGTAGAAAAATAACTGACGCATCTTGACTCGGCTATTTCTTCGCAATCTGCATCACTTATTTTCCTACAGTTCCAAAATTATACTCACGACGAATCAAATCCGCCGTGAGTATTGCTCATATTTCACGATCCGCCGTTTTACCGTCGGCAGATATCACATTCGCCCTTGCATAAAAGCGTCTGTCCTTTCCTTTCACATAGGCGCTCTTTATCACGGTGTACGAATCCGTGAGACGGATATCTTCCGAGGAAGCGCCGATCTGCACCTGAAATTCCCCCTTCTCGATCAGCCAGCGCATATCCTCATCCAGAAACGCCGTCTGACTGGGCGACAGTAAAAAGCGTACTTCCTTCTCCTCTCCGGGATTCAGTGTCACGATGGAGGTGGAAAACCTTCCTTTCTCTTATTTCGTTTTTAAGATGACCTTAGAGCGTGTTTGAAAAATGCTCTAATCTTTAATATCCTTTACATACATCTACCCATCCTATATAGCCAGAATATTCCTCCAATTCGGCAATCGTGAGTTTTATCGCACTGTTGGAACTCCCGCAGGCAGGGAATACCGTCTCAAAGCGTTTCAACGATATATCCAGATATACATCTACTCCTTCATTGACTGCAAAAGGACATACACCGCCCACGGCATGGCCTACAATCGTTTCTACCTCTTCCGGTGAGAGCATTTTTGCCTTTGTGCCAAACTGTGCCTTATATTTTGGATTGTCAATCTTCGCATCCCCCGCAGCCACTACCAACACCGCATGGCTATCCACCATAAAGGAGAGCGTCTTCGCTATCCTCTGCGGCTCACAGTGCAGGGCTGTGGCGGCAAGCTCCACCGTTGCGCTGGACACGTCAAATTCCAGAATTTTTTCTTCCGTCCCATATTTTTTGAAATATGCCTTTACCTTTTCTATTGCCATTTTTCCTCATCCTCCTATACTTTCTGCCATAGCATTTCTCGCTGACCTATACCAATTCATACATTGTTCGGATAAAATATCACGTTATAGGCGGCGCAGGCTTTATCTGAGACATTGTTATATGCGTGGAAAATATCAGCCCCAAACCGTATGGACTGTTTTTCCTGCAGCACCACTTCCTTCCCGCCTATTACCATTTTCAGTGTCCCATGCACCATAAAAACATATTCCTCCACGCCCGCCACATGGGGAAGCGATTCGTGCTGCACCCCTGCGTCAAACTCAATATAGAACACCTCCACGTTCCGCATCGGGTCAAAGGGAAACAACGGATAAGCCCGCATCCCTCCGTTTTCCTCCGTGATCACATTTTCCTCATCAAGCTCGGCGACCGTGTATTCCGCTTCCTCCTGTTTACAGAAAAAGGATAACGGGATTCGACAAAAAACCTTTGCTTTTTTGCGAAATCCAGTATAAAATGATTTCAGCGGAACGCTCCGCAGCGTTTGACAATTCCGCATAAATCTGCTAAGATATATTTACATAAAGGTACTGCCGATAGACGGCTAGTCCGTTTTCACATTAGCAAAAATAGCCGCTAAGTTTTCCAGACTGGGGCGGCTATTTTTGTGGTTTATTATTATCCTTGCTTCCGATGGCGTATCCGAGACCGAAGCAGGTCAGGCATAAGCCAAGCACTGAAATCAATCCTTCAATCGTCAACATCCACTCAGCCCTCCTTTCCCAGATTCCCGTTACTATTCACAGCCGATTTTGATAACCAAACGATATTCTATATAGCGCATCCTGTAAGGTGCGCTATAAATTTG
>VSNM01000084.1 GCA_009774245.1 Lachnospiraceae bacterium
CCGCTGTCCTTGTGCCTTTCTGCACACAGGAGCTTTTCATGCCTGCGCCCGCCATTTATTACGGTCTGAACGCACTTAGCAATAACATGATTATGGCAGACCGGAAAAGGCTGCGTACACCGAATGGGGTGATTTTGGGAACGCCGGGAAGCGGCAAATCTTTTTCCGCAAAGCGGGAGATTTTATCCTGTTTCCTTATCACAAAGGACGATATAATCGTCTGCGATCCGGAGGGCGAGTATTTTCCGTTAGTGCAGGCACTTCATGGGCAGGTGGTAAGGCTTGCCACCAATTCAAAGGATTACTTAAACCCGATGGACATTCAGCTCTCCCATAAGGGGAACAAGGAAGCGTTCAAATTAAAGAGCGATTTCCTGATTACCCTGTGCGATTTGATTGCCGGGGGAAAGGACGGTCTGGAGAATGACGAGAAGGGCATCATTGACACCTGCATTAAGCATATCTATGACGGGTATTTCAAGCACCCGAAGCCGGAGAATATGCCCATACTGGAAGATTTGTATAATGCGCTGTTAAAGTATGAGCCGAGGGACGTTGCGCCGGAGATGCAGAGGGAAGCGAAGCAGAAGGCGGTACGGATTGCCAACAGCCTTGTATTGTATGTGCATGGCTCACAAAATTATTTTAACCACCGTACCAATGTGGACGCACAGAACCGTATAATGTGCTTTGACATTCGTGACTTGGGTAATCAGCTCAAAGAGATTGGAATGTTGATCGTGCAGGATGCGGTATGGAACAGGGTTTCGCAGAACCGGGAACGGAAAGTTGCCACAAGGTACTACTGTGACGAGTTCCATTTGCTTTTAAAAGAAAAACAGACTGCCATATATTCCGTAGAGATTTGGAAAAGGTTCCGAAAATGGGGCGGAATCCCTACCGGGCTGACGCAGAATGTGGGCGATTTTCTGAAATCAGAGGAAATCGAGGGCATCTTGGGGAACAGCGATTTTGTGTACCTGTTAAACCAGAATGCCAAAGACCAGCATATCTTGGCGGATAAGTTGGGATTGTCGGAGAAACAGCTCATGCACGTCACCAATTCCGAGCCGGGAAGCGGTCTGATACTGTTTGACAACGTGGTTATCCCGTTCGTGGATAAGTACCCGGCAGATACAAAGACCTATGCGATTATGAATACAAAACCGGAGGAATCAGTGAAAAAGGAAGATGAGGACAGTTAATGGCAGAAAAGAAAGGAAAGAAAAAACAGAATACCGTCTACCGTAAAGAAGCAAATACAGAGTTCCATAAGGGAGCTGACAATGCTTTTACGGGTGGCGGCAATGCTTCATATCAGCCGAGGGATTCCGGCACAGGGAAGCCGGGGCGTGGTTCGGGCGGCAAATGGCAGGCGGAAAAGAGTATGCAGGCACAGCAGGAAACTTTTGGACAAAAAGTCCAGAAGTCCAAAGAGAGCCAGCCGGGAAAAAACAGTACGTTTACAGAGAATAAAAGCATGGATTCTGGGAGCAGCGATGCCGGACAGCGTAAACAGAACCATGCTTCAAAGGTTCAGGCAAGAAAGCAGATGTACCGGAACACTTCTGGACAAAAAGTCCAAAAGTCCGATGCAAAGCCGGGGCAGGAAGAAAAGCCGGATTTTGTAAAGGAAAACAACACTTTTACAGGGCAGGAGAATTTCAGCCAGCCGGAGGAAACAGGGAAGAAACAGACGGATGCGGAAGATTACCACCGGAGGGACACTTACAGGCAGTCGCAGAAAAAGGGGAAATACCATAAAAAGCGGGTGCAGAGGGAACACCGGAACAAAGGCGGCACGAAGGAAAAAGCGGAAAATAAAACCTTTACGGAGGAATCTTTTACGGAGAATACCGGGAATCTGTTTCAGGGGGAAGGAGGTTCTGAATTTACCGGAAGCAAAAAGCTGAAAAAGAAGCAGCGGCAGGCGCAGAAAGCTGGGAGGAAAGTACAGAAAGCAAGGGCGAAGCTGCCAAAGACAAGGGAATACACCTTGCAGAGAGTGTTTGACGAGAAAACCGGGAAGGGAAAATATGTAGCTGTCCCGCTGGATAAGGAGAAGCCTTTCAAGCAGGAGGGCATACCCAAAACCACCATGCGCCGGATGCAGAACGAGAGTAAAAATTTTGTGCATGGGAAAATCGCTGAAACGGAGAAAGAAAATTCAGCGGTGGAGGGCGCACATAAATCGGAGCAGAAAGTGGAAGCGGTTTATTCTTTCGTCAAAAGGCAGGTAAAAGGGAAGGAGCAGAAACAGCGGGCAAAGGTGGCAAAGCTGGAAAAGAAGCAGTTTAAAAAGGAAGTCAATTTCCAGTACCAGAAGTTCTTGGAGGAAAACCCGCAGATGCAGAAAAAGGCGCTGCGGAAACGGTTACAGAAACAGCGCATCAAACGGGAGTACATCAAGGCGAGGAAGAAAACGGCGGCAGGAAAAACAGCGGAGCAGGCGTTTGAAAAAACGAAAAACGGTGCGGTCACTGTGGCGAGGAAATTACAGGAGTTTGCAAGGAGAAACGCAGGACTGCTTGTGACGGTGGGCATCATGGCTCTGCTCCTGATGATGATTATGGTTTCCGTATCGTCCTGCGGGGCGATGTTTGCGGATACGCAGTCCACGATTTTAGCGGCAAGTTATTTAAGCAAGCCGGAGGAGATTGACGCCGCCGATTTACAGCTTACCCGTCTGGAACTTGATTTGCAGAATGAGATTGACCGGGTGGAAACAGACTATCCGGGGTATGATGAATATTCCTATAATCTTGGGGCAATCGGGCATAACCCGTTTACCCTTATCAGCTACTTATCCGCAGTCCATACGGAATTTACCGCAAGCGGGGTGGAAAGTGAAATACAGGCTCTTTTTGATGAGATGTATACGCTGACGCTCACGCCAGATACGGAAACGAGGACGAGGACGGTCACAAAGACAGGCACAAGGACGGTCACTGATCCGGTCACAGGGGAAGAAACAGAGGAAGAATATGAGTATGAGGAGGAAGAAGAATATGAGGTCAGTATCCTCAGAGTGACGCTTACGGTCATACCGTTAGAGAACCTTGTTTCCGGGAAAATGGATACGGAACAGGCGGAGATTTTTGCTATGTACCGGGAAACAAACGGTCTGCTTCAGGAGTTCGCTTCGCCGCTAGACCTTTACTGGTATTATTATGTGTCAAGCTATTACGGATACCGGAAAAATCCAAGCACAGGGAATGAGGAATTTCACCGGGGCGTGGATATAGCAGTCCCCACAGGCACAACCGTATATGCTGCCCATGACGGTACGGTGACAGCGGCGGCATATGACAGCCATTACGGGAATTATGTGGTGATTGAGATTGACGGTTACACAACCAAGTATGCCCATATGGACAGTATCAGCGTGGGTGCGGGGCAGACAGTGGAAAAAGGTACAATTATCGGTACAACGGGCAATACCGGGAGCAGCACAGGAAGCCATTTGCATATCGAATGTTTGTATGACGGGGAGTATTATAACCCGTTATTTTATTTTGACGTGGGCGAAGGCACGCTGTACGGGGAAACGCCGGGCGGACTTCCGGGGAACGCCATACCGCCGGATGCCTATGATGACGCATCGGTGCAGGCTCTTATGGAGGAAGCCGCTAAATATTTGGGATTCCCGTATGTATGGGGCGGCTCAAGCCCTTCCACAAGTTTTGACTGTTCCGGCTTTGTCTGCTGGGTATTTACCAACAGCGGGGTGCATAACCTTCCACGAACAACCGCACAGGGGATTTATGACCAGTGTACTCCGGTTTCCGCATCAGACGCAAAGGCGGGGGACATTATCTTTTTTACCGGGACTTACAATTCTGCCGGGGCGGTGAGCCATGTGGGGATTTACTGCGGCAACGGGACAATGATCCACTGCGGCGATCCGATCAGTTACGCAAGCATCAACTCGTCCTACTGGCAGAGCCATTTTTACAGTTTCGGAAGGTTAAATTAAGGAGGCATTTATGACAAAGGAACGCATTGAAAAGGAGCTTTCCAAAGTGGATGCGCAGCTTGAATCCTTACAGGCGAAAAAGAAGGATTTGGAAGAACAGAAACGCATGGCGGAAAGAGCCGAAAAAATGGATATTATCGAAAAGCATAAAATCTCGTCCGAGAAGCTGCAATTACTCATTAAATTCAGCGAGGACGAGATTTTGAAGTTATTGGAAGAAAAAGAAAACGCAAAGGAGATGGCAGGAAATGAAGAAAAAATTATCAGCTAGGGCGGCGGTGTCGCTGCTTTTCTCGGCATTATTGTTCTGTATGCCCGTAGGGGCGTTTATGGCGAATAGCGGGAATACGGTAGATGCCTATGCGGAGGAAAGCGGAGCGTCAGAGGAAGGCAGTACCGAAAAGGAAACAGAGGGAAGCACTGATACAGAGGAAAATTCAGAGGATGGAAAAGAAGAAACCGGAGAAACAGAATCCGAATCCGGTGAGAATGAAGTAGAAACGGAAAACGGAACGGTATCCGGGAATGAAGTGCCGGAGCCGGAATGTACCTGTAAGGAAAAATGCACACAGTATTCCGCTGATAAAGATTGTGAGGTTTGCAAGGGGGATTACAGCTTATGCGAATATGTGAACCCGAATGTAAAAATCACAATCTCCACTCCGTCCGGCTGGCACAATGACACCACGAAGGTACATATCTCCGTTGAAGATGTGGCACATTCCGGCAACTTCTCCATAAAGACGGTGCAGGCGAAAGTGGCGCAGAATGGGAGCTGGACGGACATCACAGAGGATATGTATGTGGAGATTTCAGAGAATACCACCGTCTATGTGCTTGTGACAGACCAGAGGGGCAAGACCTATGAGAAAAACCGCTATATCAAGTGTTTTGATTTTACGAAGCCTACCTTAAATGCTGCGGTCAGTGACGGTCTGCTTTCTATACAGGCGCATGATACGGATTCCGGCATCAAGGCGGTGTATGTGAACGGGTATGAATTTACGGAGCTTACAAACGGTGTGTTGAATATCCGCTTACAGCAGTTTGACGCAGGCTACCAGTATTTCACCATTTCCGCAATGGACAATGCCGGGAATATGTCAGAGGTTTATAAAACCGCCAATCCTTATTACACCGATCCGGAAAAAACGGACGGGAATGAGAAGAACCCGGCAGAGCAGCTCCCGGTAAACGCACAGGCAACCAAGCCTTCCTCTGCTACCGCACAGGTGACAGAACATACCAAAACGGACAGTGACGGGAACACTGTTTCCGAGAACACCCTTGCACAGCAGAAGAAGCAGGCAATGGCGGAAGCGGCAGAATCGGAGAAAAAAGAGGAATCCGGGGAAAAGGAGAAAAGCGAAACAGGGAAGGAATTTTATACAATCCAGACCGCATCGGAAAAAGTGTTTTACCTTATCATTGACCGGGACGGGGAGGAAGAAGTGGTTTATTTCCTGACGGAAGTTACGGAAAATGACCTGCTGAACGTGACGGCGGACAACAGCGATACCTTGCCGCAAAATTCCGCCGCACTGGAATCCGCAATCCCTGTGACGGAGGGCGCACTTCCCAACAATAACGGGGAACAGGAAACGGAAGAAGAACCTGCGGAAGAAGCGGCAGAGGATGGGGAGGAAAACACCGAAGAACCCGAACCGGAGCCGGAGCCGGAGAAAACAGGGGAAAACCCGGCGGCAACCTATATCATTCTTGGGATTGTGGCAGTTGCAGCGATTGGCGGCGGCTATTATTTCAAGGTAGTAAAGAAAAAGAAAGAGGAATTTCTTGACGAGGACGATGATGAGGAGGATGAGGAAGAAGAATACGATGATGACGAGGAAAACGAGGACACAGAGGATGATTTTTTTGAGGATAAGGAAGGGGAGGACGAATAAATGCAGTTAGTCATAGCGGAAAAACCGAGTGTAGCAAGGAGCATTGCGGAGGTAATCGGCGCAACGGAAATCAGTGACGGGTATATGGAAGGGAACGGTTATGTTGTGAGCTGGTGCGTGGGGCATCTGGTGGAGCTAGCACAGCCGGAAAGCTACGGGGAGCAGTGGAAGAAATGGACGTATGAGAGCCTGCCCGTCAAGCCAGAAACATGGCAGTATGAGGTGAAGCCGGACACGAAAGCGCAGTATGACGTTCTTTTTAAATTGATGCACAGGAAAGATGTGTCGGCTACAATCTGCGCCACTGACGCCGGACGGGAGGGAGAGCTTATCTTCCGCCTTGTGTATGAAATGGCAGGCTGTGACAAGCCGATCAAACGCCTGTGGATTTCCTCAATGGAGGAAAGCGCCATTCGTGAAGGGTTTGAGAATTTACAGCCGGGGAGCGATTACGATAACCTGTACCATTCCGCACTGTGCAGGCAGGAAGCGGACTGGCTTGTGGGCATCAACGGTACAAGGCTGTTTACGGTTTTATATGGTGGAAAGGTTTTAAAGGTGGGGCGGGTGCAGACACCCACCCTTGCGATGTTGGTAGACCGGGAAGCAAAGATTATGAATTTCCAGAAGGAAAAATATTACATGGCGCATATCCTGATGGATGGGATGGATGCCGCCACCGGGCGCATGGATGATAAGAATAAAGCGGATGAGATTGCGGGGGCTTGCCGGGACGGGCAGGCTCTCACCACGTCCGTTGTGAAAGTGGAAAAAGCGGTCATGCCGCCGAAGCTCTATGACCTCACCACGCTCCAGAGGGATGCGAACCGTTTATTTGGTTTCACCGCAAAGCAGACCTTAGAGTACACGCAGAGCCTTTATGAGAAAAAGTTAGCCACATATCCGAGGACGGACAGCCAGTTCTTATCCGATGATATGGGGCAGACCGCAAAAGGAGTGATTGAAGCGGTGTTCAGCTCCCTCATGTTTGAGGAAAACAAAGCGTCCAGCCCGGATATAAAAAGGATTCTGAACAGCAAAAAAGTGACAGACCACCACGCCATTATCCCCACAATGGAGATAGGGAAAGCTGACCTTGCGGCATTGCCGGAAACGGAGCGGAAAATTTTATCCCTGATTGCGAACCGCCTGTTATGCGCCACCGGGGAGAAGCATCTGTATGAAACAGTCAAAGCGGAGTTTTCATGCAATGGATATACTTTTTCGGTTTCCGGCAAGTCCGTCACGCATAACGGGTGGAAATCTTTTGAGGATGCCTTTAAGCGTTCTTTTAAAATCTCCGGGAATCAGGAGGAAGAAAAAGAGGAAAAGAAACTGCCGGAACTGTCGGAAGGACAGACATTTGACGGTGTGCAGACGAAAATCAGCGAGCATTTCACTTCCCCGCCGAAGCGCTTTACGGAAGATTTATTATTATCGGCAATGGAACGAGCCGGGGCGGAAGATATGGGCGATGACGTGGAGAGGAAAGGCTTGGGTACGCCTGCGACAAGGGCGGACATTATCGAGAAGTTAGTCAAGGACGGGTTTGTAAAGCGTGAGAAAAAGCAGATCATACCCACAGAGGACGGATTGAAGCTGATTACGGTGCTGCCGGATGTGGTGAAGTCCCCGAAACTTACCGCCGATTGGGAAAATGCCCTGACACTGGTAGCAAAAGGGGAGCTTCCTATGGAGGACTTTATGGCGGACATTGAAAACATGGTGTCGGAGCTGATACATACCTACCATGAGGTCAGTGACGAGCAGAAAAAGATGTTCGCACAGGAGCAGGCGGCTCTTGGGGTATGCCCGAACTGCGGCGGTCAGGTGGTAAAAGGGAAATTCGGCGCTTACTGCGTGAAAAAATGCGGTATGAACGTGAGCCGGGTAATGGGTGCTGCCCTTACCGATGCACAGGTGAAGGATATGCTTGCCGGGAAGAAAATCCTGTTAAAAGGGTTAAAGAGCAAGGCGGGCAAGCCCTATGATGCCTATATCATTCCGAGTGGGACGGAAGAATACCATTACACCAAAGACGGGGCAGAAAAAAGCGGGGTACAGTTTAAGTTTGTCATGGAGTTTCCGAAAAAGAAATCTTCTGGCGGGAAGAAAAAATAAGGGAGGAAGAAAGATGTTTACAACCGGGGATAAGTTATTAAACGTGATGAAAGAGGAAGAAATCAGTATTATGGAGCTTTCCAGAATGTCGGGAGTGCCGGAGAGGACAATCATGGATATTCTGGCGGGCATCAGGGAGCCGGAGCTTGGCGTGGTATGCAGGATTGCGGACGGACTTGGCATCTGCGTCCATGAACTTCGTGCCGATGAGGAACAGTATGCCATATCCGTACAGAAAGATACCCTTGCAAAGCTGATTGTAGTCAGCGAGATTAACGGAGTGGAGCTGGAGGAACTGATACATACCATTCTGGAAAAGGGTATTGAGGAACATGGTTTCTATGAGTAATGAAGGGGAAAAGGTTTGTTAGAGCCTTTCCCCTGAAAGTAACAGGAAACAGGCTGCAAGATACGTTTTTTGTATTTTGCAGCCATTTTTTAATGGAGGATTGCCATGAGAAAATATGACTTAATTTCCATACTCTCCGAAGAAACTTCAAGGAGGGTGACGAGAAATGAAGAAAGCTGGAAGAAATATTTGAACACAGCATCAAGGCTCTACAAATACCCGTTCAAAGACCAGCTCCTTATCTATGCCCAAAGACCGGACGCCACAGCCTGCGCTTCCATAGAGATATGGAATGAAAAAATGCACTGTTGGGTAAACAAGGGCGCAAAGGGGATTGCACTTCTTGACGAAGAAGGGAGTCCCTACACCGGACTGAGGTACGTTTTTGACATATCGGACGTGCATAAGGCAAGGCGCATCGGGCGTTTCCCTCAGCTTTGGGAGATGCGGGAGGAACATCAGGAAGCGGTTCTGAACCGTCTGGAAGGGATTTACGGGGATACTAACAAGGAAGCAGGATTTACAGACAGGATCAGGGAGATTGCTTCCCGGATTGCACAGGACTGTTATGGGGAGCTTGCTTCGGATATGGAATATCTGAAAGAGGGAAGTTTTCTGGAGGAACTGGACGAACTGAATATTGCTGTTCGTGTCCGGGAAACACTGGCGGACAGCATCGCCTACACCGTCTTAAAGCGGTGCGGCATGGAAGATGCGGAGCTGGCAGAGGAAATCCAATTCCCCTATATCCATGAGTTTAATACAATAGAAACCCTGTCACATATCGGTGACAGCATATCCGATTTATCCAAGCCTGTGCTGATGGAGATTGGCAAAGCAATCGGGGCATATGACAGGGAAATCGCCGGAAAGGAAGCATCAAGAAATTTTGTCGAAAAAGGACTTGCAAATACCTCTGACACACGCTATAATGCTTTAAAGCGTGAAAGCGAAACGGAGGACGTACAACATACCACACAGACCGGAAATGCTGGGGAAAGGGGAAATAATGATGAATCTGACTTACGAGAAGAACGGGGATTACATGATACCGATGTTACAGGTAGACGAGCAGCCGGAGGGGACGCTCACGAAATACGGGCTGATGAGGAAGAATTACTTACAGGAACACAAGAAGGGGATTTACACCGGGCTTCTGCTGAAAGGGAAGCTGAAAGAGCATCTTCTGACCATTCAGGAGCAAGCGGAGCAGAGAATGGAACTGCTGACCGGGCAGATGATGAAGCAGGAGGGAGTGACGGAAAAACTCAAGGCGGAGAATCAGATGCTCTGGGTTCAGAAGATGAACAGCATCAGGCACTCGGCGGAGGAAATCGTACTGAAAGAGCTGGTATACAGCCTGTAAATGAGGAAGAAATATCTGAAAAAACTGAAAATAAGGAACTGACAGAACCGGGTAATGGAGAAAGCACATTATCCGGTTTTTCTTTGTCTGGTGAGGAAATCATTAACAGGCATTGGGCAGAGATTGAAAAGGGGATTTTGCAGTTTGATGAATTTATGGTGCATAAATGCCCGGATATTGCCGGGGTAATGCTTTTCGAGCCGGATAAGGATAAACAGACGGAATACATCAAAAACAGTTACCGTCATGGGGAAAACACAGAGTTTTATGTGGGGAAAGAAAGAGCCGGATACAGGGCGGACGAAAGCGGTATGACGCTTTGGAACGGAACATATGCACATCGGAAAGCAGAAGCAGTTATTACATGGGAAGCTGTGAGGGACAGTATCGCCTTTTACATGGAAAAGGGCGAATATCTGAAAGAGGGGCAGATACCGCAGTGGGAAGAACCGAAAGAAACGGAAGTTTACCAGCAGCTTAGTTTATTCCCCACGATAGAGGAACAGATTGGCACGATAGAAGCGGCGCAGGCAGGAGAGAAATATATCATGCCCGCCGCTTTTTCTCTGCCAAAGGAGCAGCTTGAAGCCATTTTACGCACAGGGGGCGGACGGGATAACAGCAGGAGCCGCATTTATGCCAAGTACCAGCAGGGCAAAACGCCGGAGGAAATGGCGGAGTTTCTGAAAAATGAGTACCGTACTACGGGGAAAGGCTTTGATTTCGGCAGCAATCCCATTTCCGTCTGGTTCAATGAATCCGGCATGAGCATCGGCTACGGGATGTCCGCAAAGGAAAACCCGGTTGCGGTGATGGGCTGGCAGGAAATAGAGGGCGTTGTCCGTTCTATGGTGGAGAATGGCTCTTACATGGGCGCAAATGAAGTGTTCCTTGTGGATGCGGTGGAACGTCAGAGGGTGTCAAATGACCTGTTCAATTTCTTCCGGGACGGTATCGGGGAAATCCCGGAGAACATACCGATTAAGACTTACAACCACCCGGAGAGCATGACAAACCTCTGCGAGCTTTTATCCACGCAGGAGGGGAGAGATGTCATCGCCGGGGAACTTTCCCACGCAAAAGAGCAGATTGAAGCCGGGGAAAAGCAGATAAGATGGCGGTATGTAAAAAAGCCGGAGCATCTGCTTTCAGAGATTGCGGATTTAAGCACAGAGAAAACGGAATACCCGGTACAGGACAGCGTGGAGGTGCTGCATGAGGATTTTATCACGCAGGATGAGATAGATGAGCGTCTGACAGGCGGCAGCAACTATCATCATGGGCAGTTCCGTATTTATGAGTATTTTATGGAAGGGCATGACAAGAAAGAAAACATTGCCTTCCTCAAAAATGAGTACGGGACGGGCGGCGGCTCTCCCGCCCTAATTGGTTCAGACCGGAGCGATGAATGGCATGATTCCAAAGGAATTAAATTGGGGAAAGGCAGGATAGGCGATCCATACGCAAAGGTGCTTTTGAAATGGAACGTGGTGGAGAAGCGCATCAGGGAGCTTGTCAATGCGGATAAATACCTTACGCCGAAGGGGAAGGAAGCCTTCGCACAGTACAAAAAAGAGCAGGCGGAAGAAGCCATGCGCCGGGAGCAGGAAAAGCTGGAGCATGGTGTCCGGGTGGAGTGCAAAGATGCCATAGAAAAAGCGATTGCGGAGAAATTTGACGGTTACACCCTTCCGGGGAATGCCACAGAGGGCGTTATCCGGCAGTACGGGAAGGAACGTGTAGAGATTGTCCTTGCCAATACAATCACGCACTTATCCCATGATGGGCGATTTTCTCCCGATAATAAGGAATGGGCAAAGAACCTTGTGCCTTCCGCTGACTGGCAGACAAGGGATTATATCGTCACGTCCCACCCGGCTGTTTTGGACGGTTTCACCAATCAGGCAAGACGGTTTATAGAGCGTGACAGAGAGCCGGAAAAAATGGCTATACCGGAGCAGGAAGTGGAAATTTCCGGGGAAAATATTCAAAGTCCCGAACCGGAAAGTAAAGCCAGTGAAAATGAAAAAGCACTGATTGAAAGGCTTGCGGAAATGTCCGCAGTGGTAAAAATCTGCGGTGCGCTGTCCATGAAAGATGTGGTCGGCTGGAACGAGGATACCGGGGCGGTTGCCATAGAGGACACTGACAGGAGGTTAGAGGGCAAGGCAGTTTATGATACTCTGTTTCTGGAAGCCGCCGATTATGTACTGATGCAGTCATTAAGCGGCAATGCGGAAAAAGCGGTGGAGATGGATGCTCTGCTGAAGGAAGCACAGAAGTATGCGGCACGTTATGAGAATGAGCCAGAACAGCAGAGGGAAGGACACGCTGCGGAAGTATCTGAAGCAGAGCCAACAGGAGAACGCCGGGAGGAAAATCACCCGGATACAGAGCCGGAAAAACGGACAGAAGAACCGGAACAGGAAGAAACAGTACGCTTTACGGTTACGGAAACTTCGGATGCCTTTACAGAGCCTTATGCGGTGTGGGACAGCGAAGCACAGGATTATTATGTAACAGGCGATGGCACAGTGCCGACATTTGCAACACCGGGGCAAGCGGATATTTTCTGCCATAAGCTCAATGAAAGTTTACAGACAGAGAATTTACAGGAAACAGGACAGAAAGAAACAAAAGATTCTGCTGAAAAAGACGATTTCCCCGACATTGACACACAGGCTGTCCGGGAAGGTCTGGAAAAAGCCGGGATTGTGGACGGGCAGCTTGTAGATGAAACCGCCTTAGAAAACGATCCGTTTATCCAGCAGGTCATGGGCGATGTGGAAACGCTGACCGGGGGCAATCCGCCAGAGCCGGAAAAAGTACCGCAAAAGGAGCCGGAGATTGATAAAACAGGCGCAGTTAATTACCGTATCTCTTTCAATGAAGCGGAGAATACCGGGAAAGGATTTGCGCCGAAAGAGAAATTCCGGCAGAACGTGGAAGCCATACGAACCCTTGAAAAGATTGAAGGGGAACGCCGCACTGCCACACCGGAAGAACAGGAAGTCTTAGCAAAATATGTGGGGTGGGGCGGTCTTGCCGATGCCTTTGATTCTTCCAAAGCGAACTGGGCGAATGAATATCAGGAATTAAAGAACCTGTTATCCCCGGAGGAATACGCTTCCGCAAGGGAAAGCACGTTAAATGCCCACTATACAAGCCCGGTCATCATTCAGGCAATCTATGACGCAGTGGGGAAAATGGGATTTACCAGAGGGAACGTGTTAGATCCCGCCGCAGGCATTGGGAATTTCTATGGCTGTCTGCCGGAGGAAATGGCGGGGAGCAGGCTCTACGGGGCGGAGCTTGACGGGATTACCGGGCGCATCGCAAAACAGCTTTACCCTCATGCGGACATTAAAATCACAGGCTTTGAGAATACCAGTTATCCCAATGACTTTTTTGACGTGGTGGTGGGAAATGTACCTTTCGGACAGTATAAAGTGTCTGACAGGCAGTATGACAAGCACAATTTTTTGATACATGATTATTTTTTCGCAAAGACTTTAGATAAAGTACGTCCGGGCGGCATCGTTGCCTTTGTCACTTCAAAGGGTACTATGGATAAGAAAAACCCGGAAGTGCGGAAATACCTTGCACAGCGGGCGGAACTATTGGGGGCGGTCAGGCTCCCGAACACAGCGTTTAAGGAAAATGCGGGTACGGAGGTCACTTCGGATATTTTATTTTTAAAGAAGCGTGACCGGGTATTAGATATTGAACCGGACTGGGTGCATCTGACGGAAAAAGACGGTATCGTGATGAACCAGTATTTCGCAGACCACCCGGAAATGGTACTCGGAAAAATGGAGATGGTTTCCGGGGCGCATGGCATGGAATCCGCCTGCCTGCCGGATACTTCCCTTCCCCTGTCGGCGCAGCTTAAAAATGCGCTCTCTTATGTGGAGGGCAGCATCGAACAGGCGGATTTCAATGAGATTGATGACGAGCTGGCAAGGGAGAACATACCCGCCGATCCGGACGTGAAGAATTACAGCTACACCGTTGTGGACGATAAAGTGTACTACCGGGAAAACTCCATAATGAAGCCTGTGGACGTGTCAGAGAAGGCGGAGCAGCGCATGAAGGGCATGGTGGCGATCCGGGACTGTACGCAGGAGTTGATAAACTTCCAGTTGGACGAGTACCCGGAGGAAATGATTTTAAACAAGCAGGCGGAATTAAACCAGTTATACGATGTTTTCTCCAAGAAATTCGGTCTGCTGAACTCCCAGACCAACCGGAGGGCGTTCAATCAGGATTCCAGCTACTGCCTGTTATGCTCCCTTGAAAATCTGGACGATGAGGGGAATTTCATCGGCAAGGCGGATATGTTCTCCAAACGTACCATTAAAAAGCAGGAAGTTGTGACGAGCGTGGATACAGCAAGTGAAGCACTGGCGGTATCTTTAAGTGAGAAAGCGGGCGTGGACTTAGCCTATATGTCGGAGCTTGCGGATAAGAGCGTGGAGGAAATCACAAAGGAGCTTGCCGGGGTAATCTTCCAGAACCCGGTCACAGAGGAATGGGAAACCGCAGACGAGTATTTAAGCGGGAACGTGCGGGAGAAGCTGTCAGTGGCGAGAACCTTTGCGGAAAACCACCCGGAATACGCCATTAACGTATCTTCACTGGAAAGCGTACAGCCGAAGGAGCTGGACGCATCGGAGATTGAGGTGCGTGTGGGCGCAACATGGATTTCACCAAAATATATCGAGGACTTCATGCGTGAAACCTTTGAAACGCCGGAGTACCTCTTTGACCGGAACACAATGGGTGTACTGTATTCCAATGTCACCGGGCAGTGGAACGTGAAGGGGAAAAACGCAGACCGGGGAAATGCCCTTGTCAACATGACCTACGGGACAGGGCGGGCAAACGCCTATAAGATTCTGGAGGATTCCTTAAACCTGCGTGACACCCGTATTTTTGACATTGTGACGGAGGACGGGAAGGAAAAAAGAGTCCTCAACAAAAAAGAAACCACGCTGGCAAGCCAGAAACAGGAAGCAATCCGGGAAGCCTTTAAAGATTGGGTATTTCGTGATCCGGAACGCAGGCAGGATTTATGTGCAAAATATAATGAGCTTTTCAATTCCACCAGACCGAGGGAATATGACGGTTCACACTTGAAATTCCCCGGCATGACGCCGGACATCGTACTCAGACCGCATCAGCTTAACGCTGTGGCGCATCAGTTATACGGAGATAATACCTTGCTTGCCCATTGCGTGGGTGCAGGAAAAACTTTTGAAATGATTGCGGCAGCAATGGAAAATAAAAGATTAGGATTGTGCCAAAAGAGTTTATTCGTTGTTCCGAACCACCTGACGGAGCAGTGGGCGAGCGACTTCCTGCGCCTGTATCCGGGGGCGAATATCTTAGCGGCAACCAAGAAGGATTTTGAACCCGCCAACCGGAAAAAGTTCTGTTCCAGAATCGCAACAGGTGATTATGACGCTGTGATTATCGGTCACAGCCAGTTTGAAAAAATCCCGCTTTCCACCGAAAGGCAGATGGCGATGATTGAAAGGCAGATAGCAGAAATTGAAATGGCTATCGAATCCTTAAAAGCGGAGAATGGCGAGCGTTATTCCATTAAGCAGATGGAAAAGACGAAAAAATCCCTGTCTGCAAGGTTGAACCGCTTAAATGATTCCAGCCGGAAGGACAATGTTGTGACCTTTGAGCAGTTGGGCGTGGATCGGCTGTTTGTGGATGAGAGCCATAATTATAAGAACCTCTTTTTATACACAAAAATGCGGAATGTGGCGGGCATCGCACAGACGGAAGCGCAGAAATCCTCGGATATGTTTGCCAAGTGCCAGTACATGGACGAACTGACCGGAGGGAAGGGCATCACATTCGCAACGGGTACACCGATCAGTAACAGCATGACGGAACTTTATACAAATATGCGCTATCTCCAGTACAATACCTTACAGCGTTTGGGGTTAGGTCATTTTGACAGTTGGGCGGCATCGTTTGGGGAAACACAGACAGCGATTGAGCTTGCGCCAGAGGGGACTGGATACCGGGCAAAAACAAGGTTCGCCAAGTTTTTCAATCTTCCAGAATTGATTGCACTATTTAAGGAGAGTGCGGACATTCAGACACCGGATATGCTGAAACTTCCTGTGCCGGAAGCGGATTATGAAAATATCGTGTTAAAGCCGAGCGAGTACCAGCAGGACATGGTTCAGTCACTTGCGGACAGGGCAGAAGCGGTCAGGGACAGGAAAGTGCAGCCGAACATCGACAATATGTTAAAGATAACCAACGATGGAAGAAAGTTAGCGTTAGACCAGCGGCTCATCAATGATATGCTTCCCGATGAAGAAAACTCCAAAGCCACAACCTGTGTGGATAAGGCGTTTGAGATTTGGGAGCATACAAAAGATCAGAAATCGGCGCAGCTTATCTTCTGCGATTTATCCACACCGAAGGGAGATGGGACATTTAACGTATATGAGGACATCAGGGATAAGCTCATGGCGAAGGGAGTGCCGGAGCAGGAGATAGCTTTTATCCATAACGCCAATACGGAAACAAGGAAAGCGGAGCTGTTCGCAAAAGTAAGAAGCGGGCAGGTTCGTTTTTTGTTAGGCTCAACCGCAAAAATGGGAGCCGGAACCAACGTGCAGGACAGGTTGATTGCGTTACACCACCTCGATGTGCCCTGGCGTCCGTCCGACATTGAACAGCAGGAAGGGCGGATTTTAAGGCAGGGCAACATGAATGACAAGGTGAAAATATTCCGGTATGTAACAGAAGGTACGTTCGATTCGTACAGTTGGCAGCTTATCGAGAATAAGCAAAAATTCATCGGGCAGATTATGACGAGCAAATCCCCAGTCAGAAGCTGTGAGGACATAGACGAAGCGGCTCTCACTTATGCCGAGGTGAAGGCTCTGGCAACAGGCAATCCCTATATTAAAGAAAAGATGGATTTAGATATTCAGGTATCCAAGCTAAAGCTGTTAAAGGCGAACCACACCAGTCAGAAGTACCGCTTAGAGGACAACATCGTGAAGCACTACCCGGTGCAGATTGCTTCCATGAAAGAACGCCTTGCGGGGTATCGTGCCGACATTCAGACCTACGCACAGAATAAATTCCCGGATAAAGACACTTTCTCCATAAAAATCGGGAACCGGGTATATACGGACAAGAAGGAAGCCGGGGCAGCGCTGATTGATATGTGCCGGAGCGCAAAACAGCCGAATATGGCGGTCACAATCGGGGAGTATCAGGGGTTCAAGATGAGCGTTTCCTTCGATTCGTTCTTTTCCAAGTTTACGGTGAATTTAAAAGGCAGCATCAGCCATGAGGTGGAAATCGGCACTGATCCGTTGGGAAATTTGCAGAGGTTAAGCAACGCCTTAGAGGGCATGACCGGGAAAATGGAAACGGTGGCGCAGAAGCTGGAGAACGTGGAGCATCAGCTTGAAACCGCAAAGGTGGAGGTCACAAAGCCATTCGCACAGGAAACGGAGCTTGCGGAGAAACTGGAACGCCTGACAGAGCTAAATGCCCTGTTAAACATGGACGAAAAGGGCGGCGATGGGATTGATATGGACGATGAGCCGGAGAATGACGGGGAACAGGAGGAACTTGATACAGAGGAAATGGGGCGTGATGCGGAAGCGGTGGCGGATGCGCCTTTCAGACCGCAGGTGAACCGGGCAGTATCGGAGAAGGTGGCGGAGCATGGGAAGGAGAGGATGTTAGCCGACAGTCCGAGAGGGCGCATTTCCGTAAAAGAGAAACTTGCCGAGATGCGTGAGAGGGCATATGGGCAGAAACAGCCGGAAAAGCCGGATATTTCAAAAGGTAAAGGAAAAGAGGAAAGTTTATAAGGAGGGCAAAATGGAAACAGCAGGACAGAACACAAAACAGGTCATGGAGGAAAATGACGCATTAAAGCAGCTTATGGAGCTGCTGAACCAGCAGAACATGAAAGAGCAGTCACAGGATTTTATGGGGGTTTTCTGGTATGTGGCGGGTATGCAGGTGCAGCTTGCCGCAATGGTGGATGAATTACAGGGTGTCCGGGAGCAGCTTTCGCAGATGCAGGAGAAACAGCCGAAGTCCGTTACGGAGAACCTTATGGAGAAAATATCCCGCCTTCAGGAGAAAGTCACAAGCCTGTCGGAACGTCTGACAGCGGTAAGAAACCGTCTGGTGGAAACAGCAGCGCAGGCGGTCAGCACTTTTAAGGAAAAAGGCAGGGCGGAGATGTGCAAGGTTCTCCAGAAAGGAATCTCCGGCGTGAAGTCCATGCTTTCCGGCTACAGGGAACGTCTGGTTGACGTGATGACGGACTGTGAAAAGACAGCCAACCAGATTGACAGCATCGGGGATGAATTGAAACAGATTGGGAACAGCGTTTCCAACGTGGGCAGGCTGTTAGCCGGGAAAGGAACGAAAGAGGCATCGGACGAAAAGCCGGGTGTCGGTCTGACGAGGGCGGTCAACACGCCTGTAAAAAAGGCAGTGGAGAACCTGCGGAAGAAGATTAACGGGGCGGATCAGGCGTTTGAAAAGCTGGATCGGCTCTCTGCCCGTCTGGATGCCGGGAAGGAAGCGGAGAAAGGAGGGCGGGTGTCCGTAAAGGATAAGCTGTCGCAGATGAAGGAAAAGGCGGGACAGCAGAAAAAAGCGCCGGAGCCGGATAAGGCAAAAAGCAAAGAGGAATGTTTATAAAAATATCAGCAAATAAAAATATCCAAAGCGGGGGCAGACAGGGAAACTTATCTGTCCCCTGTTTTTATGGAGGAAAAGGAGAGATAACCATATGGCAGATGCAAGAACTGAAAAACAGAAAGTAAAGGAGATAACGGACAGGCTGGAGGAAGGCTTGAAGGAGCTGTTTGAGGGGGAGAAATATAAAAGCTACCTGAACACCATGTCAAAATTCCACAATTACAGCGCAAACAATATCCAGCTTATAGAGATGCAATGCCCGGATGCGACATACGTTGCCGGCTACAGGGCATGGCAGAGGAATTTTGAACGCCATGTAAACAAGGGTGAGAGGGGTATCCGTATTCTTGCGCCCGCACCTTACAAAATCAAAGAGGAACAGGAGAAGATTGATCCGGTCACAAATGAGCCTGTGCTTGACCGGGACGGGATGCCCGTCATGGAGGAAGTGGAGATAAAGATTCCCGCCTTTCGTGTCGTGACAGTGTTCGATTATTCCCAGACGGACGGGAAAGAACTTCCCGGACTTGGCGTGAATGAACTGCATGGGGATGTGGAGCGTTACCGGGATTTTATGGAAGCGTTAGAGAGGGTTTCCCCTGTCCCAATCCGATATGAGGAAATGGAGGGTGACAGGAAAGGATATTTTATTGATTTAAGCCGCCCTATCGCCATTAAAGAGGGCATGAGCGAAGCGCAGACCGCAAAGACCGGAGTCCATGAAGTGGCGCACGCAAAGCTCCATGCAAGGGAAGCGGAGCAGGATACGGAGAAAGCAGTCTATAAAGACCGGGAAACGAAAGAGGTGGAAGCCGAGAGTATCGCCTATACCGTATGCCAGCATTTCGGGATTGACACGTCCGATTATTCTTTCGGGTATATCGCCGGGTGGAGCAGTGGAAAAGAGATGCCGGAGCTGAAATCTTCCCTCGACACCATACGCCGGACTTCCTCGGAACTGATAAAAGGGATTGAAACGCAGCTTCTGGAGATTGAAAAGGAACGTGCCGCAGAACAGTCACAGGAGGACATTATCCTGCTTGTGTCGAATACAGACCGTTCCGAATATGACCTTTTGAATATTAAAGGCATGGAGAGGACGGAAATATTTAATCTGCTGTCTGCCATGAAAGACGATGACAGGCAGAATGTGGAAGCCTACCTTGAAAGAGCCGGGGCATGGGTAACGCTGCTTGCCAATGAACGGAGCGAGGAAGTAGGGGAATACCATTTAGACTATGCCTATGATACGGATACCCATGAGATAACGGATTTTAAGGCGTTGCAGGAAGAACGGGAAAGGGCGAATGTTCCGATTGAATATGGCGATGTGATTGTGAGAATCTCCACACCGGACAGCGGGGAATATGAAACCATAAAAATTGTAGATATGCAGTCAGAAGTGGCAAATGTTTTATATGCCATACCATTTTTGGAAGAAAATGAGTGGAATGGAAATGTGCTGGATTATCTGCAGGAGAGAGGTTTGGAATTTGTGCCGATTATGAGAAGCGGCGGTTTGAATGACGGGTATCCGCAGTTTTATGATTTTGATGTGGATATGAGCGAATGGGAAGTGCATACCGCTTCGGAGCTTCCGGCAACGGTACAGGCGGAGCAGCTCATTAACCGCATGGAATTTCACAGGTCGGTATATGACAGCGATGAGCGCAATCTGATTATGAACCATGCGTATAAGCTGGATGATATGTATAAGACCACTTCCCTTGCACATTCCCTTGCGGAGCAGAAAGACGATTTACCTCTGCTTTGGGAAACAATCAGGGTAGCAGAGGAAGAAATTGACGCTCTCCCGGACGGTATGGTGGGATTGTCGCAGATGCACGAATACGGGTATTCTTGGGATGAAATGCTCCCTCTGACAAAGGACAGGGCAACGGAGTTGTTCAGGGAGGATGTGTCGGTGTACCAGCTCCACGCAGACGGTTCAGAAACACTTGTAGAGGACAGGGCGGCATTGCAGGAGCATGACGGGCTGTTCGGCGTGGAAAAAGGGGACTGGAACGCTTATAAGGAATACCAGTCCATGAAGCAGGAATTGGAGGACAGCGAGCCTAACCGGGAAGCACAGCTTTTATATGGCAATGAGGGAAGGTATGGCATCTATCAGCTTAAAGATTCAGCGGAAACAAGGAATATTCGCTTTATGGATATGGATTACCTTGAAAAAGAAGGTATCCCGGTTTCCAGAGAGAATTACACCCTTGTCTATACCGGGGAGCTTACGGAGGGCATGAGCCTTGAGGATATTTATACCAAGTTCAACATAGACCACCCGGCAGATTTTACCGGGCATTCCCTTTCCGTAAGCGATGTGGTGGTGCTGCATCAGGACGGGGAAAACACAAGCCATTATGTGGATTCCGTTGGTTACAGGGAGATACCGGAGTTTACAAAGGAGCTTTCGGTATCGGCGGAAATCAGTACAGAAAAAGATGCGGTCAGGGAGGAAACAGCGGAAATCCCGGCAGAAGCAGCGGCAGAACATACAGCGGCAGAAAATACAATGGCAGAGCCGGACAATGACAAAGTTTCCTATTATGTCATTGAGGATTTATCCACTTGGGCGGAGAACAGCCCGGAAAAAAGCAGGCTGGAGCGTTTTGAGAGCCTTCCGGAAGCAATGGCGAAATTCACAGAGTACCGGGGAAAGGAAACAGAGGACAAGCCGGATATGGCGAGGGCAACTTTGGGATTTAGCGTCAATGGCAGCGAATTTGACCTGATTCACGTCAGAAACCATGAAAACTGTCTGTCACTGGATTTTACGCACAGCAAGGCAGCGGTGGAAAGCAGCCGCTTCATGGAGGATTTGCAGACTTTAAATCACGAGGTCGGCTTTGACAAGGTACGGGTTCACCGGGAAATGTCACCGGAGGAAATCAAGGATTTTGTGAAACAGCGGTTTGAGTACCAGCTAAAGAGCAGCGGTCTTGACGATATTTCCCTTTATATGGACAGGTTTGATGCCCTCTATGAACAGGGGAAAATGGAACATCTCATGCCAACAGCCAGCCAGAAGCACATCGTGGAAGATGTACCGTTTACGGAGTGGGAAAATCCGTACATAGACACCAAAAGCCAGACAATGGGCAGAGAAGAAACAGAGCTTGCCTTCCGTCTGGCAGACCGTTATATCAGTATTCAGGAAGCCACTGAGGGATATGATTACACCATTTATGATATGAACTACCGGGAACTGGACGGGGGCGTATATGACAATCCGGACATAACAATCAGACAGGCACTTGA
>VSNM01000085.1 GCA_009774245.1 Lachnospiraceae bacterium
GAGCCGTGTGCGGGAAAGCCGCACGCACGGATCTGTGAGGGGCTGGCATCGTGAGGTGCCTGTCTACTCGACTGATTTAGCGAGTACAGTATTGCTGAAAGATTTATTTTCTGTAATTCCAGAGCTTTGTAATATTTATGCTTTAATATATTCGGAAGAAGCGAATGTATACTTAATGCAAGGGAAAAAAGAATGCGAAAGTACATATAAAGTATTTTTTCAGACGAATAATGGCAAAGAAATATCTTGTAGAGATACTTCTTTGTTGAGTAGGAATGGATATCATCTTTATATCCAAAATGATTACGATGGTATATATGGGGATTTATCTTTGACACAAGATAGTTGGGGAAAAGAAAATAATGTTATTTATTATGATTCTCATGGAAATAAATATTGTACTAATGGTATTAGATATGGCGGTGGCATTATAAAACCGTCAAAAATAAGCAATTTATATATATGCTACTATACATTTAGTATGCTTGTGAGGTACTATCCAAGTTTGTGGATTAAATTTTGTAATTTAAAAGAAGTTTCTTTGATCAATAAACTATTGACGAATATGAAGAGTTCTATGCTTATTGAAATAGTTCAATTGTTAAGTGGAGAAAGATATATATTCACAGCACAAATTGCAGAGATGGATAAAGATTTAGATTATTCAGAGGTGTTGAAAAAGCTATTAAAAGAGATTGGGAGTGAAAATCGTAGGAGAGGACAATCAGTATTATTGGATTATATTTAATAAATGATTTTGCAATAGAAAATGGAAACTGAAATTGGATATATATTAACTGAACGTATTTTTGAATTAGGAAATATATTAATTTTGTAAAAAATTGTGACATTGTCACAACTTTTTGGAAGGTGGTATTAATGAAAAACGAAATGATATTATCGGATACTTTTGATGATGTCTATCAGGAAATAGATACTTTAATAAAACAGAAAAAAGAAGATGTTAAACGGGTAGTTAATGATGCTATGGTTTCCCTATATTGGGGAATTGGGAAAAGATTAGCTGAAGAAATAACGGGTGTCAACAAGCCGGAATATGGGAAGCGAGTGGTTCTTGAGATCAGCAAAAGGCTATCTGTTGATTATGGATCAGGATTTGATAAGCCAGCTATTTCGCGGATGATAAATTTTTACCAGGAATTTCCTGATTATGAGAAAGTTGTGACACTGTCACAACAATTAACATGGTCGCACTTTCTTGTATTATTGCCCATTAAAGATGAATTGCAAAGAGATTTTTATGCTGCAATGTGTAAAAATGAAAACTGGTCAGTCCGTACATTGCGTGAACGTAAAAAATCCATGCTTTATGAGCGCACAGCAATTTCAAAGAAGCCTGATGAAACGATAAAAAATGAGATTGCGGAATTGAACGAAGAAAAGAAAATGTCGGTGGATATGTTTTATCGTGATCCATATATGTTAGATTTTCTTGGATTGAAAGACACTTATAGTGAAAAAGACTTGGAAAACGCTATTCTTGCCCAATTGGAAAAATTTATTCTAGAAATGGGTTCGGACTTTGCATTTTTAGCACGTCAAAAGCATTTTGTCCTTGATGGTAAAGACTATTTTATGGATTTACTTTTCTTTCATCGGACATTGCGGCGTTTGGTGTTGATAGAATTGAAATTAGGGGAATTTGAGCCTCAAGATAAAGGACAAGTTGAATTGTACCTTCGCTGGCTTGAAAAATATGAGAGGGCAGAAGGCGAGGAGAAACCAATAGCTTTGATATTATGTGCAGAAAAATCGCAGGAAACGATAGAACTTCTGGAACTTGATAACGGAAGCATACATGTAGCACAGTATTTGACTAAGATGCCGCCTAAAGAAGTGTTAGAGAAAAAATTATTGCAGGCGATAGCAAATGCAAAAGAGCAGTTAGATTTGCTTGAGTAGAATATTATGCAATAGAGATTAAAAAGATAGTTAATGAATATTGATAAAAGGACTTAAAATAGAAATATAAAATTAAGATTTATTGCATCAATTTTGGGGATAGTTGGAGGGATAATTGCTATTTTAGGATCTGCAATATATGGAAATATTATAGGAACGATTTCTTTGATAGTTGGAATTTATGGAGTTTATATTTCAAAAAAGACTATGAAAACAGCGGAAAAAATGGAAGAGGATTTGAAAGAGGCTAAGATAGTGGCAATTGACAAGAAACGGTTTGTTGAAAATAAACAACAATATATATCTTTTTTTGAAAAGAAACGTAATATAATAAGTAAAAATAACGTATTTTCTTTTAATGATTGCAAAGACATCATAGCAACTATAGGGGATGTGGAAGGATATAAAACGATACTGTCCCAACAAGATATAGAAAATGTTGGCTTACAAAAACAAAAATTGAAAGATCTGATTGGGTTAAAACAACAAAATGGAAATGATGTATTGTACACTACAGATTTAATAAGTGCAATAACAGAGGTATTAAATATAATAAAAAAAGGAGAATATGACATATGATGGGAGAACAAGTAGAGGGCTTTGTTGACGGATTAATTGAGAAAACAAAAGAGTTCGAGTGATGAAATTATTCAGAGGCACACCCGAATATCCTGCGAAGGCAATCTGGGGTAGTCCCAAAAAGAGAATAAGAAGCAATAGAACGACCTTGTAGAGAGGAAAAATCCTTTCTATGAGGTCGTTTTAAGTTCGAGTGATGGAGAGAGAAAAGCCTTGAAAATAAAAGGAATTCAGGTGCAAATACAGTATGACTTAAGAGGCAGAAAATCCTGTTAAATATAGCTCCGATTCATTTTTGGGAAAAATGGGGAGAG
Source organism: Lachnospiraceae bacterium (assembly GCA_009774245.1). Lineage (GTDB taxonomy): Bacteria > Bacillota > Clostridia > Lachnospirales > Lachnospiraceae > COE1. The sequence goes on from VSNM01000085.1 coordinate 2,817, forward strand.
GATACGGAAGTTTGCCTTTTGAGGATAATCGAGGTTGCAACCAGAATGTAAACAAAGCTGCTGATATAAGAGGAATCGCCTCTTTCGGACAGCAGCAGCCGTTTCAGTTTCTTTTTCAATAGTTCACCTCCCGGATAATAGAAAACGCAGACGGGAAGCCGGCCGGGGTGGGACTTCTTGCCTGCGTTTCTCTGCGGCAGGGCTGCGTATGGGATACGGAGCGGCTGCCTGTGTATGATTTTTCACGATACTCATTTTAACATAGGGGATTTACCGTGTAAATCGCAAAGCTGTGCCAGTTTGGGAAAGTTCTGTGCCAATGTTGTGCCATGAGATGAAAAGAAATATTTCTCAGCAAATCCGTATCTATGTTTTTTATTGATTGCATCCTATGTCAGTAAAATTGCGCATAAAATACATATAAGTGAGAAAAAAACTAATTTAGGTATTGAAAAAAGAGAAGATACGATATAATCTATATAAGAGAAGAAATGAGGTGCAAATATGCTTATACAATTTAATTTTAAAAATTATAAATCTTTCAGGGATGAGGCAACATTAGATTTATCTGCCGCAAAGATGACGGAGTTTTCTGACAGAGTAGTTTCAGAAGGAAATGATAAGATTTTGCCTATGGCGGCTATATATGGGGCGAATGCGAGTGGGAAATCCAATATATATAATGCCTTTGGATATATGGCGGATTATGTGATTGAATCTTTTAAATATGGAGACGAGGAAGAAAAGTTCGAGGAATACAGACCTACTCCGTTTTTGTTTGACAGTGTTTCAAATGATGCGGAATCTAGTTTTGAAGTATATTTCACTATTCCGGGAGATAAGGCTGAAAAAACATATAATTATGGTTTTTGTGTAGACCGACATGGGGTAACAGAGGAATGGTTAAATGTTAAGGCAAAGACTGCACGCAAATATGCCTCTGTTTTTTACCGTTCTACCGAGGAAGATACATTGGATTTATCCGGACTTCCAAAGAGCAGCAGGGATAATATCCAGGTGGCTTTGGAAAAACAGGTTTTGATCGTATCTCTTGGTGCCAAATTAAAGGTAAATAAGTGTAAAGATATCCGTGACTGGTTTATGGCAAATGAATTTGCTGACTTTGGGGACCCGTTTACTAATTTCTTTTTGTCACGCCGTCTGCCAAAGGGATTTGTTGATGATAACAGGGTACAAAAGAAAGTAATAGAATATTTTGCCTCCTTTGATGAACACATTAAGGATTTTGAGATAGAAAAGCTTCCGCATGATGCAGATAGCAAAGAAGAAACTTATAAGATCAGTTCATTGCATAAAAAAATTGACTCGGATACATTCGCAGCGATTCCCTTGAGCATGGAGTCGGCAGGAACGCTGAAAATGTTTGCGTTGTATCCGGAACTGCAGGATGTCTTGGAAAAGGGAAGTGTGTTTTTTATTGATGAGCTGAATGCCCGCCTGCATCCGTTATTGGTCCGGAACTTTTTGCTTACTTTCCTGAATCCGGAAATCAATACAAGACATGCACAGTTGATTTTTACGACACATGACACATGGCAGTTGTCTAACCAGCTTTTACGCCGGGACGAGGTATGGTTTACCGAAAAGGACGAACAGGGGATCTCAAAACTGTATTCCCTGGCAGATTTTGTAGATGAGTCCGGAGCCAGAATCAGGAAAGATGAGAGCTATGAAAAAAATTATCTGATAGGCAAGTATGGTGCGATTCCTACGTTAAAAAGTATTGATATCTTTAAGGGAGAGTGACGGGTATGGCAAGAAAAGACAGGACTGGGAATCGTAAATCCAGAGAGCAACGTCCTCCTGTTAAGATTCCGGAACTTGGGTATTATCTGGTCGTTACAGATACGGAAGCCACAGAGAGATGTTATTTTCAGGGACTGCATAAGGAACTTCCGAAAGAAGTACAAAAGAAATTGGTAATCAAGGTAGTGGAGACCAAGACGAGGGCAATGATTGATAAGTAATGGAAGTATTCATATCATACATAACAATATTTTGTTTCCGACATTTCAGTTGGCAGTTGATAATGATTGGTTGAGAAAAAATCCAGCAAAAGATTGTATTAAAGAATATCCTTATGATCCAATGAATAAAAGGGAATCCTTATCTGTCGGGAACAGGAAAACTTTATTGAGTTTTTAAACGGGGATAAGGTATATGCAAAGTATTTACCCATTGTATTACTGACGTTGGAGACGGCACTCAGAAGGGGTGAAATTTTAGGGTTAACATGGGACAATGTAGATCTGAATAAAGGGATTTTGACAGTAGACCATCAATTGTACTATCACAGCATAAATGGAAAGTATCAAATCAAAGTCGGGAGTCCGAAAACTGAACTGTCGAATAGGTGTATACCATTAAGTCTGAAAGCAATTGCGATCCTAAAAAGTATACAAGAGAAAGAGTATTTCAATAGTGTGGGTTCTGGAATTGAAATTGATGGTTATAAGAATTTTGTATTTCTAAACAGCCAAAAGAATAATGTGATTATTCCAAGGCAGTTTGGTGACGCACTGACAGCGGCCTGTGTAAAATACAATAAGAAGGAAGAAGCACTTGCACAGAAGGAAGGACGGGAACCAGACCTGCTTCCGATGATTACACCACACGTTTTGAGACATACAGCGTGTACAAGGATAGCAGAGTTAGGAGTGGATATCAAGGTGTTACAAACTGTTATGGGGCACAAAAAAGTTGACATGACAATGAACATATATAACCATGCTGATCTGAACCGAATGAAAAAGGAATATCAGAAAATGGAGTCCTTAAAAGCTGAACGTGCACTAATGTAATCAGTGAAAAGTTTTACACCATTTTTACACCAGATTTTACACCAATTGCAAGAGAAGTTATTCCAAGTTATGCAAAGTTATACCAAATTAGCGAGTGAATGTGCACAAAAAGACCGTGTATAATCTTAGTAAAATAAACAAAAATCGCCTAAAATCAAGGGTTTTCAGACTTCAATTCGCTATATGGCAAACTAGGACACTTTTTTGGACAAAAGGTGTCCTTTTTTATTTGCGGGAAATCAGTTATGATAAAATCATGTACAGGTTTTTAGAAAAGGTTCAGAAAGGTTGGAGCGTTATGGAGAAGTACTATCTCGCAGTTGATATCGGTGCGTCGAGCGGGCGTCACATATTGTCACATATGGAAAATGGAAAAATGGTGCTGGAGGAAATCTATCGTTTTCCAAACGGCATGGAGGAGCATCAGGGGCAGAAGAGCTGGAATGTCGATGTGCTATTTGAGGAAATCAAGACAGGAATGCAAAAATGCAGGGAGCTCGGAAAGATACCGACATCGATGGGGATTGATACATGGGGCGTCGACTTCGTGCTGTTAGATCAGAATGATGAGCGGATTGGCAGCGCGGTCGCTTACCGTGATGAGCGCACGAAGGATATGGACCAAAAGGTCTATGAGCTGATCGCGGAGAAGGAGCTGTATGGCAGGACCGGAATTCAGAAACAGATCTTTAACACCATTTATCAGCTGATGGCGCTGAAAACAGGAAGCCCGGAGGCGCTTGCGGCAGCATCGAAGCTGCTGTTGATTCCGGATTATTTCAATTTCCGATTGACGGGGAGGGCTGTGACAGAGTACACAAACGCGACGACAACGCAGCTTGTAAATGCCCGTACAAAGAACTGGGACGAAGAGCTGATACGGCGGCTGGGTTATCCGGTCTCGATCTTCCAACAGATCGCAATGCCGGGGGCAGAGCTCGGCAGCCTGAAAGAGGAGATCGCCAGCGAGGTCGGCTATACATGTAAAGTCATTTTGCCGGCGACGCACGATACGGGTTCTGCTGTGGCGGCGGTTCCCGTTGCGGGGGAGGAGGATGTGCTCTACATTAGTTCGGGGACCTGGTCGCTGATGGGAACGGAGCTTTCTGAGGCGGACTGCAGCGAGGAGAGCAGGCAGCATAATCTCACAAACGAGGGCGGCTATCATTACCGATTCCGCTATCTGAAGAATATCATGGGACTCTGGATGATTCAGTCCGTCAAAAAGGAGATCGGCGGTGCGCTTGGGTTTGGAGAGATCTGCGAGGCAGCGTCGCAATGTGATATCGCGTCGATCGTGGACTGCAATGACGATCGTTTTCTCGCGCCGGACAATATGACGGAGGAAGTGCGGGCAGCGTGCAGAGAATCCGGGCAGCGGGAGCCGGAGGGAATCGCAGAGACAGCGGCGGTCATCTATAACAGTCTCGCAAAATGCTATGCAGATGCCAAAACGGAAATCGAGACTATGACAGGCAGGAGCTATGACAGCATTCATATCATCGGAGGCGGCGCGAACGCGGATTACTTAAACCGCCTGACGGCAAAGGCGACAGGAAAAAGGGTTCTGGCAGGACCAGTGGAGGCGACGGCGGTTGGAAATCTTGCCGTGCAGATGATTGCGGACGGGGCGTTTGCCAGCCTGGCAGATGCGAGAAAATGTATTTTGGAGTCTTTTCCTATTAAAATATTTTAATAATAATAATGACAGAGCGTGCAGACAGCTCACGCGGAAATGGAGGAACAATGAATCAGAACGAAAGGTACGAGGAAGCAAAGAGGAAATATGCCACAGTCGGCGTGGACACCGACGCAGCGATCACAAAATTGAAAGAAATTCCGGTATCACTGCACTGCTGGCAGGGGGATGACGTCACAGGATTTGACCATGACGGTCCGCTGACAGGCGGCATCCAGACGACAGGCGACTATCCCGGAAAGGCGAGGACGCCGGAAGAGCTGATGCAGGACATGGATCAGGCATTGAAACTGATGCCCGGCAAAAAGAAGCTGAACCTGCACGCAAGCTATGCTATTTTTGAAAAGGATGGGTTTGTGGACCGTGATCAGATCGAGCCAAAGCATTTTGCGAAGTGGGTGGAATTTGCGAAGGAGAGAAATATGGGAATTGACTTCAATCCGACATTTTTCTCCCATGACAGGGTTAAGGACGGCCTTACGCTGTCAAGTCCGGACGAGGAGACGAGAAAATTCTGGATTGCGCACGGAAAGGCGTGCGTCCGCATCTCGCAGTATTTTGCTGAGGAGACGGGTGTGCCCTGTGTGATGAACATATGGACCGGCGACGGTTATAAAGATATTCCCGCTGACCGCATGGGACCGCGGCTCCGCTACAAGGATTCTATCGAGCAGATTTTGGCGGAGCCGTATGACAGGAAGCTTGTGAAGCCCTGCGTGGAGTCAAAGGTGTTTGGCATCGGAGTCGAGGCGTTCACGGCCGGAAGCGCGGAGTTTACGCTGACCTTTGCGGCGACGCATGAGGGCTGTCTGCCTCTGATGGACAATGGCCACTATCACCCGACAGAGGTGGTATCGGACAAGATTCCGGCGCTGCTGTGCTTTTTCCCGGAAATCGCGCTGCACATCACCCGGCCAATCCGCTGGGACAGCGACCATGTGGTGTTGTTTGATGATGAGACGAAGGAGATGGCAAAGGAGATCGTCCGCAATGACGCACTTGGGCGCGTATACATGGCTCTGGATTATTTTGATGCGAGCATCAACAGGATATCGGCGTGGACAGTGGGATTCCGCAGCTGGCAGAAAGCGCTGCTGAGCGCGCTGTGTACACCGAACGCGGAGTTTCGGAAGCTGCAGAATGAGAACCGCATGACGGAGCTGATGGTGATGCAGGAGGATATCAAGACCTTTCCGTTTGGCGATGTCTGGGAGGAGTACTGCAGACAGTGCGGCGTGATCGCGGACAACAGCTGGTTCGATGCGGTCAGGAAATATGAAGAGGAAGTATTGTCGAAGAGAGCATGAAGAGAACATCTGGGTCCGCAAAGGACGCGGACTAAGATATTCTAAAGCTTCATGCGGGAAGAACGCAGGGGCAGCGTTCTTCCGAAGGGTTTCGATTGTTGAAAGAATGGAGGTTATGTTTTATGAATTTTTTAGACGCTGAGTTTGTACAGGGATTTATCCGCATGGCGGACGACGGCTGGCAGCAGGGCTGGCATGAGAGAAACGGCGGAAACCTGTCGTATCGCGTAAAGCCGGAGGAAGTGGAGTCCGTGAAGGAGAATTTTGCGGCGAAGGACTGGCAGCCGATCGGGACAACAGTTCCAAAGCTTGCAGGGGAGCATTTCCTGGTGACAGGGAGCGGAAAATATTTTCGAAACGTGATTATCAAGCCGGAGGATTCCATCTGCATGATCGAGCTGGATGACAAGGGTGAGAACTATCGCATTGTTTGGGGGCTTGTGAACGGTGGCAGGCCAACTTCCGAGCTGCCGTCCCATCTGATGAACCATGAAGTGAAGAAGGAAGTGACAGATGGAAAGTATCGTGTCATTTACCATGCGCACACTACTAATGTGATCGCACTGACATTCGTGCTGCCACTGAGCGATGAAGTGTTTACGAGGGAGCTGTGGGAGATGGCGACCGAGTGTCCTGTTGTATTTCCTGATGGAATCGGCGTCGTGCCGTGGATGGTTCCGGGCGGACGCGAGATCGCGGTGGAGACGAGCAAGCTCATGAAGCTCTACGATGTGGCAATCTGGGCGCATCACGGCATGTTTGCGGCAGGCGAGGACTTTGACCTGACTTTCGGCCTGATGCATACGGTGGAAAAATCGGCGGAGATTCTGGTGAAAATGCTGTCCATGCAGCCGAATAAGCGTCAGACGATCACACCGGACGATTTCAGGAATCTTGCAAAGGACTTCAAAGTCACGCTTCCTGAGAAATTTCTGTATGAGAAGTATCTATAGTGAAAATTGCAGTGCGTAAAAAATAGAGAAGGAGAAAAATTATGGCGAACAGATTTGTATTGAACGAGACATCTTATCATGGGGCAGGTGCGATCAGGGATATCGTGCCCGAGGCAAAAGGAAGGGGATTTCAGAAGGCATTTGTGTGCTCTGATCCCGATCTGGTGAAATTCGGTGTGACAAAGAGAGTGCTCGATGTCCTTGACGGGGAGAAAATGGCGTATGAGCTGTACTCCGAGATCAAGCCGAACCCGACAGTCGAAAACGTGCAGACCGGCGTGACTGCATTTAAGAAATCCGGTGCGGATTACCTGATCGCGATTGGCGGCGGCTCTTCCATGGACACGGCGAAGGCGATCGGAATCATCATCAACAATCCGGAGTTTGAGGATGTTGTGAGCCTTGAGGGCGTAGCGCCTACGAAGAACAAGTCCGTGCCGATCTTCGCGGTGCCGACGACAGCAGGAACAGCGGCGGAGGTGACGATCAACTATGTCATCACAGACGTGTCAAAGAACCGCAAGATGGTCTGTGTGGACCCGAAAGACATTCCTGTCGTTGCGTTTGTCGATCCCGATATGATGTCGACCATGCCGAAGGGGCTCACTGCGGCAACCGGTATGGACGCACTCACACATGCCATCGAGGGCTACATCACAGCCGGTGCGTGGGAATTGTCGGATATGTTCCATCTGAAGGCGATCGAGATTATCTCGCGCTCCCTGAGAGGTGCGGTGGACAACACGCCGGAGGGCAGGACGGACATGGCGCTCGGACAGTATGTTGCCGGTATGGGCTTCTCCAATGTAGGACTCGGGATCGTGCACTCCATGGCACACCCGCTCGGTGCGCTCTATGATACACCGCACGGCGTGGCAAATGCGATTATTCTTCCGACCGTCATGGAGTACAATGCAGAAGCTACAGGCGAGAAATACCGCGAGGTCGCGAGGGCGATGGGCGTACAGGGCGTAGACGGCATGTCGCAGGAGGAGTACCGCAAGGCTGCAGTCGACGCTGTGAAGAAGTTGTCACAGGATGTCGGGATACCGGCAGATTTAAAAGAGATCGTCAAGAAGGAGGACATCCCGTTTCTGGCGCAGTCCGCCTACGACGATGCGTGCAGGCCGGGCAATCCGCGGGAGACAAGTGTGGAAGATATCACGAAGTTATATGAGTCATTGATTTAAAAAATTACATCAGATTGGCAAAGAGGGAGGCGCCCACGGCAGTCATGAGACCTGCGACAGCGATCGCAAGGCTGCTCATGGCGCCTTCGACCTCGCCCAGTTCCATCGCTTTGGCGGTGCCGATCGCATGGGAGGCAGTGCCGAGCGCCAGACCTTTTGCGATCGGTTCCTCGATTCGAAAGAGCCTGCACACAAACTCCGCGATGACATTTCCGAGAATCCCTGTGATGATAATGACGGCGACGGTGATTGTCGTTATGCCGCCCAGTTCTTCAGAGACGCCCATTCCGATCGCGGTGGTGATGGATTTGGGGAGCAGTGTCACGTACTGTTCATGCGTCAGGGAAAATAGTTTTGCCAGCACAAAGACACTTGCAAGGCTTGCCAGCACGCCCGCGGTGATGCCGCCGGCTACGGCCTTTAGGTTTTTGCGGAGCAGTTCGAGCTGCTGGTACAGTGGAACCGCCAGACAGACGGTGGCAGGCGTCAGCAGATAGCTGATGTATCTGGCGCCTTCATTGTAGTGTGTGTAATCTACTTTTAAAAGAGTCAGAACTGCCATGACGCAGATGGTGGCGATGAGCAGCGGATTCAGGATCGCCAGCTTGAATTTCCTCTTGATCAGAAGTCCTGCCTCATATGCGCCCAGACTGATTGCGGCACCAAAAAAAACAGAGTCAAATAAAAATGATTTCATTGTTTGTCTGCCCCTTTCGTTTTATGATGATGATTCCTGCGAATCATGTGCTGCGTGACACGGCCGGTTGCCGCCATGACGATGACCGTGGTCAGTATTGTGATGACGACGACGGGAAACCAGATAGGCTGCAGGGCAGACCACGAGTCCAGCAGTCCGACAGCTGCCGGAATGAACATGACAGGCATGATTTCGATCAGAAAGTCGGCGGTCTCCTTGACTTGGTCGAGTTTCAGGATTTTCGTGCAGAGCGCCGCAAGCATCAGAACCAGACCGTAGACGCTTGCCGGAATCGGGAGTGGTATCAGGAAATGGAGCAGCTCCCCCAGAAAAGACACGAATAAAATGATGCAAAATTGTCTCAGATATTTCATAGTGATCCTCCATATATTAATCTTGCCAATATTGCGGCTCCGGAAGTTCCTGATACAGCTCATGTATTCTGTCCTCAACAGAGAAAAAGCCGTCCAGCAGGCGTGGGTTAAAAAGTCCGCACTGCCCGGTACTGATCATGTCCAAGACCTGTTTCCTGGAAAAGGTTTTATGATCGCCTCCTGGACGGGCAGGAGCTGTTCATATTCTTTGCGTGCCTTCCCGGGCTGATTTAAGCGCAGCAAATCAAGCGCCTGCATATATCCCGCAAAAAGCGGTGTCATTTCCAGATTGCCGGTGAGGCCTTTCAGGATATGTACCCGGCCGATAAGCGTCTCAAGATCATCCGCGTCAAAATCTGTCAGTTCAATCGGGTTCTCGTCTACGGAGTCAAGAAACATGTCAAGCGTCATTTCATAAAAGGATTCATCGCCCATCACACGTTCCAGTCCTGCATCCACATCCACTCCGAGTTCCCTCAATTCTTCAAAATAATTCACGCGTTATTCGCCCCCTTACCTGTTTCTTGTTGTTTTCGCCTGTCAAATACCTGCTGCAAAGTGTCCTTTAGCTTATCCAGCTGGATTGGCTTGGCGATATGTGCATCCATTCCCGACTCAATGGCCTCCCGTATGTCATCGACAAACGCGTTGGCAGTCATGGCGACGATCGGCACCGTCTTTGCCGAAGGGTGGTTACTTCTGCGGATCGCCCTTGTAGCGGCATAACCATCCAGGACGGGCATCTGTACATCCATAAAAATCAGGTCATATGTGTCAGGTGGGGCATCCATAAATTTGTCCAGCGCCTCCTGACCATCGCACGCCGCATCACACTCTGCTCCCATGGTGCTCAGAATCTTGACCAAAATGAGCCTGTTTGCCGCGATATCGTCCACCACAAGGATATGTTTCCCCTTTACCACAGTGCTGTCGATATCCGTTTTGGCATTCTTCTGACTGCCGACAGCCCGTCGTATCACTTCCTTGAAGGTGGTGGTAAAAAATGGTTTGGGCATAAAATGAACCACGCCCAGATCCTCGGCCTCCTGCTCAATCTCATCCCAGTCATAGGCTGTAAAGAGCAGGATCGGAATATGCTTCGAATAGTTTTTGCGAATCAGTTGTGCAGTTCCCAGTCCGTCGAGCGTTGGCATCTTCCAGTCCAGAAGAATCAGATCGTAGGGGGCTCCCTGTTCGCGTGCGGTGCGCATCATCTGAACGGCTCTCTCGCCGTCCGTTGCATAATCTACGACAACGCCTGTATCTTTCAGGGCTTTGACAACGTTGAGGCAGATCATTTCATCATCGTCCGCCACAATCATTTTACCAATGTTATGCTGTGTCCAGAATTTGGCGTCATCTTCTTTTTCGCAGATGTACAATTCCAGCTCCACGGTAAATATGCTGCCCTCGCCGCTTTTGCTCTGCACCTGGATCGTCCCGCCCATCAGATCTACCAGGCTTTTGGTGATCGCCATTCCCAGTCCTGTTCCCTGAATCTGGTGAATGATCTCTGTATTCTCCCGGGTAAAGGGATCAAAAATCACCTTTAGATACTCCTCACTCATTCCCATGCCGTTATCGCGGATCGTAAACCGGATACGGCTGTAATGGGCGTCCACCTGCGGCAATTCATCTAAGAGCATCTGGATATTGCCGCCTTCCGGCGTATATTTCACCGCGTTGGACAGGAGGTTGATCAGGATCTGGTTGATACGCAGTTTGTCTGCCTGCAGGTACTCATGGACGACGGAGGAAGAAAATATTTCAAAGGTCTGGTTCTTCGCCTTGATCTGCGGACGGATGATGGAGTTGATCTCATCGATGATGTCGGCAAGATTCACCTCGGTGAGATTCAGCGTCGCACTCCCGCTCTCAATCTTGTTCATATCCAGCACATCATTGATCAATCCCAGCAGATGCTGGCTGGCGGAATCGATCTGCTGCACATATTCCCGCACATGGTCAGGATTGTCAGCTTCCTCCCGCAGCAGTGTGACGAAACCGGTGATGGCATTCATGGGCGTGCGGATATCATGGCTGACATTGCTCAAGAAAGCGCTTTTCGCCTCGTTGGCTACCTGGGCGATCCGCAGCGCCTCGGCCAGGGTATCCTGGACTTCACGCTCCTTTGTCCGGTCAGAAATATAGAGAATAATCTTCCGCGCTTCCTGAACCAGTGTGCAATAGGTACTGATCTGGAAATATTTGTGTTCGTCTGTATGTGGATTGCGCCACTCTTCCAATATCGTTTCCAGCGACATGCCCGGCTCCAGTCTGTAAAGCTCATCATAGTCAAATGCCTTTCCGGACGCATATACCGCCCCGGCAAAGAACTCATGGCCGATACTGCTTTGTGCAGATATGCCCATGATCCTCTCTGCATTGGGGCTTGCGTACTCTACCTGTCTCTGTTCGGCATCAATCATCATGTATATATCGTCTGTATTGTTCGCAAGATAGGTTGCAAATATATCAAAAAGCTGCTCCTGATAGGCAATCTCCAGATTTTTTTGTTCGATATCCCTGTTGGTGCGCCATATCATAAGGATAAATACCGCGCAGACAATCAATACGAGAAAAAGAAACCCGACTGCCAGCTGGGAATCCTGCAAGATCACATCGGTCTCCGCGGTGATCGCGCTTTTGCGCACAACAGAAACAAGATACCATCCTTGTGTATTTTTCACAGGAACATAAGTATAGACATATTCTTCTCCGCTCCCAGTAAACAGGATGCTGCCCGTCTCCCCGTTCCCCAGCGCCTCTATAAAATTGTCGATCTTTTCCTGTTCGTCATTGTGTCCCGCCAGTATTTCGAGGATATTGGAATAGAGATGGTCTCCCAGCATACCCAAAGAACGTATCAGGATAGTCCCTTCCTTATTTACTATGTAGGCAAAGCCCTGATTATTATAAAAGGAAAGGGAGAAATCCTCTGATATCCTGGTGCATTCATAACTTTTCTGAATCAGTCCGCTGGCGCCGTCGGCAAAGGTAAAGCATTCGTAATAACCTATTTTCGTGTCATCGGCAAACGGTTCCCGGACACCGCCGCCGGAAAGGCTTCGGTATAATTCCAGTGCCTCGTTTTCCAGCTGGCTGGCTTCATATGCCTTATTGCTGTAAAATGTTCCTGTGTCCAGATTGAAAACCAGATACTCTGCATCGACGTAATGAAATGCCTCCAGCCAGTGACGGATTCGTATATCATCGTCAGAATCGCCCTGTGCAAAATACTCTGCGAAGCTGCGGATGCGTTCCAGGTCTCCTGAGAGGAAATTGTCGAATGCCTGCTGCTGCTGGATCGTCACAGCCAGGACATTGTGCACCGCCTGATCCATCAGACTTGTCCGCAGAGATGAGATATAGTAGACGCCGCCCAACAGGATGGTTCCTATACAGATGATAACCAGCAGACTTAACCGGATGATTCGTTTTTTTGGTGATTTCGACTTACTAATCATTTTTACTACCTGCATTTTTCTGCAATTTCTAAGCAGTTCCTAAATCCATGTGTGCCTTTTCATTTAATATACTCCAAATATACGGCGAATTCAAGGGGCTTCTTTCAATTTAAGTTTTCTGATTTCACAAAATAGTCACAGGTAATTTAAGCTTCGTTTAAGTTTCGCATTCTATACTCGTCACATAGCAATACGAGAAGCATAGGAAAGGTTATGAGGGAAACAAGGATTATGGCATATCAGGCAGTATTTAAGCGTTATGAGATGAAGTATATGATGACAAGGAGACAGAAAAAGGCTGTGCTGGAGGCGATGCTTCCTTATATGAAGCTGGACGAATTTGGGCACACCACGATCAGGAATGTCTATTTTGATACAGATAACTACATACTGGTGCGGCATTCCATCGAGAAGCCGGTCTATAAAGAAAAGCTTCGCATCAGAAGCTATAAACAGGCAGGGGCGCAGGATAAAGTGTTTATTGAGCTCAAGAAAAAGTATGACGATGTTGTCTATAAGCGCCGCGAGTCGCTTTCACAGCTGGAGACTTTGGAATGGCTTGTGAGCGGGACTCCGTTTCCGAAAGCGACACAGATCGGAAATGAGATCGACTACTTTTTCCGGCTGTATCAGACTTTGAAGCCGAAGGTGTTCCTGTCGTATGAGCGGGAAGCCTTCTATGCACACGTGCGTCCAGGGGAAATATGTCATCCGGGGCTGACGGACGTCCAGCGCGCGAGCAGTGAAAGCCTTCTCGGCTCGAATGCACACGTGCGTCCAGGGGAAATATGTCAGCCGGGGCTGACGGACGCCCGGCGCGCGAGCAGTGAAAGCCTTCTCGGCTCGAATGTACACGTGCGTCCAGGGGAAATATGTCAGCCGGGGCTGACGGGCAGCAGTGATTTCAGGGTGACGTTTGATGAGAATATCCTGGCAAGACAGGAGGAGCTCTCGCTCTCGAAGGAAGTGTGGGGTGAGCCTCTGATCGATGAGGACAAGGTGTTGATGGAGATTAAGACTTCGGGCGGCATACCGCTCTGGATGACACATGTGCTGGCGCGTGAGAAAATTTATAAGACCTCGTTTTCGAAGTATGGAACGGCGTATGAGAAAATGATCTGCGGACATCAGACGGAGAAGGCAGGAAGGATATCGATCGCGTAATGGCAGGAGAAATTGGTTTACCTGCAGCTGTTTTAGGCGCAAATTAGGAGCCTTAAAGAAATAACATGACAAGATTGCGCAGAATTTTTCTTCGAGAGCGCTAAGCAAAAATTAGGCGCATAGCGGGCTATGTAACTAATTTTTGCTTGATGCTATCGGAGGAAAAGGCAAGCAAAATGTCAGGTTATTTCTTTAAGGATCCTTAATAGAAAAGAGGGTTTTAGTATGTCAGAGACGATATTCAGAGGATTGTTTGACGCGGAGACGGCGAGTGTGATCGCTGTGTCGGATTTTATGGCTTGTATTGTCAGCGCACTTGTTATAGGATTGATATTGGCAGTGATGCATATGTACAAGAATACATACTCCAAAAGTTTTATCGCGACAATCGCCACGATACCGGCGATCGTGTGTGTGGTGATCATGATGGTAAATGGGAATGTGGGGGCCGGCGTTGCGGTGGCGGGCGCGTTTAGCCTGGTGCGTTTCCGCTCGGCGCCGGGAACGGCGAAGGAGATCGGTGTGCTGTTCATGGCGATGGGGGCAGGCATCATTACTGGAATGGGGTATATTGCGTATGCGTTTTTGTTTGTGATCGTCATGGGGGCTGTCGATATGCTCTATGCGCAGCTTGATTTTGGCGCGAGGAAGAGGGCCGATCGGGAGCGGACACTGCACATCACGATTCCGGAGGATCTGGATTATGTGGGTGTGTTTGACGATCTGTTTGACCAGTATGCGGGCAAGTGCGAGCTGGTCAATGTCAAGACGACGAATATGGGAAGTCTGTTCAAGCTGACGTACCACATTACATTTCGGGAGGCTGGCAGAGAGAAGGCGTTTATCGACGATGTGCGCTGCAGAAATGGCAATCTGGAGGTTGCGCTTTCCAACAGGGAGAGCGGCATGACGGAGATGATGTAGTGATAGTACAGTGCTGTGGGGGTAGCTAGGAGAGGAGTATTGTTTTTATGAAGAAAATAAGGAAGAAAAGGCAGATTCAGATGATGGCGGCGGTTTTGGTATGTGGTATTCTTGTAACTGCGTGTGGAAAGCAGGGAGGGAACAATACAGATGGAAATGCGGCGGCGTCTGATGCCAGGCACGCGGATACCACAGCTGCACAAAACGAAAAAAATGACACAAATGTCATATCAGGCGCTGCGTACACAGGAACGACGATAGACACCGAAGATTTGTTTTCAGACCGCGATCTGAGCGGGGCGTATGACGCATCGGAGTGCAGTCGCATTACACTCTCCGATGCGGGATGTACGGCGGACTCCAAAAATGTTGCGGTTGACGGGAGCATCATCACGATCACGGGCGAGGGCGACTATATTGTCAGTGGTACGTTGAGCGACGGAATGATCATCGTCGATGTGGATAAATCCGAGAAAGTCCAGTTAGTATTGGACGGCGTGGATATCACCTCGAAAACTTCCGCGGCCATCTATGTGAAAAAGGCTGACAAGGTATTCATAACGTTGTCTGACGGCATGGAAAATACGCTGAAAAATGGCGGGGCATTTGAGGAGATCGACGACAACCATATTGATGCAGTTATTTTTTCAAAGGATGATCTCACATTCAATGGAACAGGATCGCTCATCATTGACTCGCCTGCGGCTCACGGCATCGTGTCTAAAAATGAGCTTGTGATCACAAACGGCGCTTATCAGATCTCGGCGGCCGCACATGGAATGACAGGAAAGGATAATGTGGCCATTGCAGGCGGCAGTTTTCAGATCACGGCCGGAAAGGATGCCATACAGTCAAAAAATGAGGACGATGATACGCTTGGGTTTGTGTATATAGCGGACGGCGAATTTGTGCTGAGCGCAGGGAGTGACGGGGTTAGCGCTGTCAATGAAATTTCGATTGCGGACGGGACAGTTAAGGTGCAGGAATCGTATGAGGGATTGGAGGCGCGGATTATCAATATTTCCGGGGGCGAGATTGATATCACTTCAAGCGACGACGGTCTGAACGCGACGGACAAGCGGGCGAGTGCGTCGGCTGATATGGAACAGAGCGCGGGCGATGACGGGGAAGGCAGAAGAAAGGATTTTCAGGGTGGACGCGGCGATTTTGGCGGTGGCATGGGAGACACACAGGCTGACGCGAACATCAATATTTCGGGCGGTGTTGTCCGCATCAGCGCGGAGGGCGACGGCGTTGACTCAAACGGTTATCTCACGGTGAGCGGCGGGGAGCTCTATGTGACAGGCCCGTCAAACGGCGGAAACGGCGCGCTTGATTATGGAATCGACGCTGTGATCAGCGGCGGTGTCGTGGTGGCGGCGGGACAGAGCGGCATGGCGCAGAACTTTGGCCCGGAGTCCACACAGGGCACGATACTCGTCAACACACAGCAGCAGAATGCGGCTGGGAGCGAGATCATGCTATTTGACAGCACAGGGCGCAGACTTGTTGCATGGACGATGGAAAAGGATTATAATTCTGTAGTGGTAAGCTGTCCGGAAATCGAGGAGGGCAGCTCCTATACCGTGCAGACCGGCGAGGTAACGACGGAGGTCGTAATGGATGGGCTGGTTTACGGTGAAGGTTTTGGATTTGGATTTGGCGGAGGAAGATCTGAGTTTCAGGGCGGGCGGCCGGACTTTGGGAACGGAGAGCGTCCTGAGGGAATGCCGCAGCCGCCAGATTTGAGCGATGATGCACATGAGTAACAATTGGAGCTGCAAGGTTCAGGCAAAATCAGAGAGTTGGTAGTGGGAATGTATCAGGAGGGGAGTATGAGACTATTGCTTGCGGAGGATGAAGCGTCGCTTTCCAAGGCGGTCGTGACGATCCTAAGGAAGAACAATTACACAGTGGATGCGGCATACGATGGCGTTGAGGCTTTGGAATATCTCGAGGCAAACGAATATGACGGCGTGATACTGGATGTGATGATGCCGCGCATGGATGGAATCAGTGTCCTGCAGAGGCTCAGAAAAACGGGCAGCAATGTTCCGGTGCTCATATTGACTGCAAAGGCGGAGGTGGACGACAAAGTGCTGGGACTGGACAGCGGGGCAAATGACTATCTCACAAAGCCGTTTGCTTCCCGGGAGTTGCTGGCACGCATACGCGCCATGACGCGGAGCAGTGCGGCGGCAGTGCAGGCGGACTCGAAGCTTCGTATGGGAAATATCACCCTTGACTGTGCGACCTTTACATTGTATTCGACAGTCAACAGCTTTGTTCTTGCCAACAAGGAATTTCAGATGCTTGAGCTGATGATGCGAAATCCCGGACAGATTATCTCCGCAGAGCAGTTCATGGATAAGATCTGGGGCTTTGAGGCAAACGCCGAGAGCAATGTAGTGTGGACGTATATCTCGTATCTGAGAAAAAAACTTGCGGCGCTCAAGGCGGATGTGGAGATCAGGGCAAGGCGAAATGCGGGATACGCACTTGAGGAGCGCGGGAAGAATTAAGACGAAAAGAATCAGAGCGTGACATGGAGGTTGGAAATGATCAGGAAGCTGCGGATAAAGTTTGTCATTCTGTCCATGATATCACTGCTGCTGCTGCTGGGTATTATAGTGATATCCAGCAATCTGCTGACCTACAGGGAACTGGTGTCCAACGCGGACAGGGTGCTTGACATGATTGTCGACAGCGGCGGACATCCCGTACCGCCTCTGCCGCCGGAAGGGATGAATGTGCCGGAGGATGCCGCACCGGACAGGCATCCAGGGGGGATCGGGCGAAGGATTCTGTCGCCGGAGACGATGTATGAGGCGCGTTTTTTTGAGGTAAACCTGTCGGCGGAGGGGGAAACGCTGTCTGTGAGAACAGAGCGCATTGCCATGGTGGACGAGGAGGAGGCCGCGGAATATGCCAGTGCTGCGTATAGGAAAAAAAATAACAGAGGATTTATCGGTGATTTTCGATATGTAAAGCTTATTGGTATCAATGACGCAGAAAATGACATGCGCGTCATATTTCTGGATTGTGGCAGGAATCTCGCTACATTTTGGAATGCGCTGTTTATCAATTCTCTGATATCCTTTTTGGGACTGCTGGCTATTTTCATTGTGATCGTAGTTCTCTCGAAGAAGCTGGTGGAACCGGTGTCGGAAAGCTACGAGAAACAGAAGCGGTTTATCTCAGTGGCGGGGCATGAGATCAAGACGCCGATCACGATCATTGACGCGGATGTAGACATCCTGTCCATGGAGATCGGGGAGGAGAACGAGTGGCTCCGGGATATCTGTAAGCAGACCAAAAGGATGGCAGCGCTCACGAATGATCTGCTGACATTGTCGCGCATGGATGAGAACAGACAGCAGTTTACCATGCTTGATTTTCCGATATCGGATGTCGTGGGGGAGACCGTCTGGTCATTTCAGGCGCTGGCGCATAGCAGAAATCGGCACATCAGAGCACAGATTATGCCGATGATCTCCTGCCGTGGGGACGAGGACAGTATCCGGCAGCTCGTGGGGATACTTCTGGATAACGCCATTAAATATGCCAGAGAGAAGGCGGATGGCAGCTGCGATGACATATTGTTAAAGCTTGAGAGGAGGAGTCATAATCTTTACCTGAGCGTGCAAAACAGCGCAGAGCCGATAAGCGATGAACAGCTCAGACGTTTCTTTGAGCGGTTTTACAGGACAGAACAGTCGAGAAATTCAGAGACCGGAGGGTATGGATTGGGACTGTCCATCGCCAAATCGATCGTGGAGGCGCACAAGGGCAGGATCGCCGCATCTGTCCCCGCTGTTGAAACTGTCCAGATAACAGTGATTTTACCAATCAGATAATCTGCATAGTGCATCATTCATTTTTGATGGGTGGTGCGCTTTTTTTGTTTTGGATCAAAAATCTACAGATATTTAGCGAAAAGATTGGAGGATTGTCACAAAGAAATGATGTGTAGAGGACAAAAATGGTTAATAAGGTTGAAAAAAGTACAAAGGTATATTATAATTGCAGTGGTCATATATAGACTCAGAGAAGGAGGAATTAACTATGAAACTCAAAAAAGTTCTTGCTGCGACTCTTGCAGCAGC
>VSNM01000086.1 GCA_009774245.1 Lachnospiraceae bacterium
TTCGGGGTACTGTCAATCTTTAATTCAAGTATGATACAGTCCGCGGCCAGATCTGTTTCGGGATAGAAGATGAAATCTGCTTGTGTCAAGTAAGGAATAAAAAAAATTTCATTTTTTTAGCGAGCCACAGGCAGATTTGCCTATGGCTCCTATTTTACCATTACTTTCCGCAAATTGGAACAGATTTTCATACAGTGCTGTCAGCATTGAAAGGATTTCCGACTTTCCACACAATCTCTATGGCATCCGATCCGTAGACAATAACTTTATCAATCAGCGTCTTTAACCTGTCTTTGTCAAAGGACTCCAGTACGGAAAACTCTGTCAGTTTTTCGTCCGATATTTCCTCCGGCTCTGATACTGCCTGTAAGCTGTCCAGTTCTTCCAGTGCCGCACTCTTGATCTGTTCCAGTTCTTCCATTCTTATCTTACCTTTTTCAATCCGTGCAACATAATCGTCTCTGGTAATCGTTCCTGCCTTGTATTGCTCATATAAGTGCAGCTTTGTGTCTTTCCAACGAGCCGTTTCCTTCATACTGTCAGCAACCGTTGTTTCAAGTATTGATTTCCTGTCATGCTTGTGTGCCTGTTTGCGAACAGCTCTTGCTTCAATGAGCATATTTGCCATTCCTCTTACCTGACACAACACCGCATTTTCTAGTTCTTCCTTTACAATGTTAATCTTTTGGCAGTCATTCTCTATCTGCTGTACACGACTTCTACAATGATATTTATCGTTTTTTCTGTTTCTGAGTTGAAGGCTTTTGCCACAGTAACCACAGATAAAAAAGAGATTTTGCCTGCCTGTTGTTCTTCCGCTCATATCAAGTCCGACAATGTTATCATTTGCTTTCTGAAAAAGTTCTTTTGATACAAGGGCTTCATGCTGGTTTTCTACGATGATCCATTTCTCCCTCGGCTGCTCTACCCGTTTCTTATTGGTGTCCATACCGCACCTTGCCCGGTTCCAGAACATTGTTCCCAAATATGTCTCGTCAGTAATTATGTTCCTGATTGAACTGTTACTCCACATTTTTATCTTAACATGTGGCTGTTTATCCGGGAAATTATCGCCTTTTAACTGGTGGTACAGATACCTTGTCGGTATTCCTTCCTCATTGAGCTGCCTTGCAATCTCCGTATGGCTTACTCCGTCAGCAGCCTGCCGGAAAATTCTGCGCACTACCCACGCCACATTTTCATCAATCAGCAGTTCATGCTTATCTTCCGGGTTCTTCATGTACCCATATGGGGCAAACTGACCGACAAACTCACCGTTCCTAACCCTTGTGTCCCTTGCACTCCGTACTTTTTTAGACAGATCAGCACTGTACATCCCATAAACAAGGTTTTTGAGTGCAACGCTCATTCCCCCTGTTGTCCCGAACTTATCACTGCTGTCGTAATTGTCATTGACAGACACGAACCTTACCTGCAGGATTGGAAAGATATATTCAAGATACCTTCCGACTTCAAGATAATCCCGCCCAAACCGTGAAAAGTCTTTGACAACAATCATGCCGATATCGCCGTTTTTTGCCGCTTCAATCAATGCCTGAACGCCCGGTCTGTTGAAATCGGTGCCGGAATACCCGTCATCACTAAACTCTGTGATGCTGTATTCCTGTCCCTGCATAAGTTCCTCTACATGCTTTGTAAGGAGTACCCGTTGCGCTGAAATGCTGTTGCTTTCTTCAAGTTTTCCCTTGTCGCTGTCCTCATTTGAGAGGCGGAGGTATATCGCCACTGCTGTTTTATCCATTGGAACCGCCCTCTCTTTCTGCACTCAGGCTTTTCAGGCTTTCCAGTACATCATCATAAATCAGGTGTACGACAATGTTTGCATCTTCATGTACCTCTACCCTGTCCACAAATGCATCTACCATTTCCTTTGTGAGCTTGCGTTTCGTGAGGTATTTCTGCACCACCGCTTTCCAGTCCTCGTTAATATGGTACTCTCTGGAATATTCTGCCTGTGCCTTTAGCATTTCATCAAGCCTTGCAGACAGTTCCTTAATTTTGGCAGCGTATTTCTCACTGATCTGCACATACTGTTCTTCATCAATCAGCTTATCCCGGTAATCCTCAAAAATGCCTGCCTTGACTTCTGTTGTCTTTTGCAGCTCCTTTCTTATCTTGTCTGCCTCTTTTCCATATAAATCATACTTTTTAAGGTTTTCCGTCTTTGCATTCAGCCGCTTTACTGTTTCCTCTTTATCAATGCAGACATGCATATGCTCTTGAATCTCACTAAACACTGCCGCATTGACCGCCTCTGCTGATACCAGATGATTGGTGCAGCCTTTCTTTACCGTGTTCAGATAGGTCTTGCACCTGTAAGACTTGTTGACATGCCTTGTCCCTTCTGTGCGGAATGCCATGATTTTTCCACAGTCCGCACAGACAATCTTCTTACCGATAAGATTAAACCGGGCATGGTCAAATCCGTTTTTCCCGTGTGTCGAGTGAAAATGCTTTACATTTTCCTCAAGCATCTCCTGTATCGTGTCAAAATCCTCCCTGCTTACCAGTGGCGCATGAGTGTCCTCAACAATAATCCAGTTTTCTTTGGGTACTCTGACCGTTTTCCCATTTACCCTGCTCATTTTATTGTGGACGCTTTCACCAACATAGGCATGATTTGTAAGGATAGCCCTTACTGTCACACTGTTCCATTCTGTATTCATTCCTTCTGGAATGTCATGTCCAAACTGAATGAGCTTGTATGATTTAGGATTAAGGATTTTTTTACTGTTTAGCTGCCTTGTAATCTCCTTTAAGGAATTTCCCTCTAAAAACAGCCTGTATATTTCAAGCACGTTTTCCTTAACTTTGTCATCCGGATAGAGATGTCTGTCTATATTGACATATCCATAAGGAACTTTCCCTGAAGAATACTCCCCATTTTTCCAGTATGCCCTGTGAGCGGATTTCATCTTTTTGGATAAATCTTTCACATACATTTCATTTACCATGTTTTTCAGCGGCATCAGCAGCTCTTCGCCGGACTTGTTGGAGTCGTAACCGTCAGTGACCGCTATGAACCTCACATCAAAGAACGGGAATACCCTTTCAATGTAGTTGCCTGTCTCAACATAATTCCTGCCGAGCCTTGATAAATCTTTTACGACAATGCAGTTGAGCAAGCCGCTCCGCATATCCTTTATCATTTCCTCAAAACCCGGTCTTTCAAAATTCGTGCCGGAATAGGAAATGTCAGCATACTCTTTAAAAACAACCATATCGTCATTCTCTGCCACAAACTTCCGCAATAGTTCCATCTGTGTCTCAATCGTTGCCCGTTCTCTGTTGGCTTCTGTTTCCTCAGAAAGCCTTGCATATAAGCCGACTTTGTAGCAGGCTGATTTTACCGGGGCAGAAACTGTCATGGTCTGCTGTCCTAAATCATTGACATTTACAAAATCAATCTTCTTTGACTTCCTAGCCATGCTACACCGCCTCCTTCCTCTCAAACCGAACCCTGCCATGTTCATCACAGACAACCTCACAGCCTGCGTGCTGCAGATTATCAAGTATTTCCTTATAACAGTCGCCAAAACTGAAAACTACTTCAATGCTGTTCTTGTCTATAACCCGTACCCTGTCAATCAGCTCCACAGCCACATTCCTTGTCAGCCTGTCGATGTTCTGATGCTCTGCAAAATAATCAAGCCATTTGTATTTATCCGTATTTGAAGCAAGTATATCCTTGATTTCCTGCTTCATCTTCCTTACCGCATCTTCCGCACTGTCACGTTTCTGTGTGTATGCCTCATGCAGCTCCATGTAATCCTCTTTTGACACGATACCGTCTTTCATATCCTCATAGAGCATATTGCGGAGTTCCTTGCAGCGCTCAATCTCTGTTTCTTTCTGTCCGATACGCTTTTCCAGTTCCTTAATATCCAGTTCCTGAAAAGGGATTGTAGATACCTTTTCCATGACCTGTTTCAAGTCAAGAATGTTGCTGATCTGGACCTGTAGGAACTGCAAAACCGCTTCTTCCAGTTTATCCACCGGGATACGGTGGTTGCTGCACTCCTTAGTCTCCTTGTTGCGGGAACACACATAATACTGATACTTCTTCCCTCCGGCATAGGCATTCTTCCTTACCATAGCCGCACCACAGTCGGCACAGACAATCAGCCCTGCCAGCGGATATACTTCTGACTGCTTCGGGGAAATCCTTGTATCCATGCCAAGAAGCCGCTGCACAATGGAAAAATCCCTGTCTGAAATAATGGCTTCATGGTTCTTTTCTATCCTTATCCAGTCCTTCTCCGGCTTCAACACTGTCTTTTTTACCTTATGGTTCGGTGTTGTCTGCCTGCCCTGAACCAGAGTACCGATATAAAGCTCATTTTCCAAAATTCTTCTGACTGTTACAGAACTCCATACTGCCTTGTCATTGGTCTTAAAGCTGGTCTGGTAATTGCTGCCCATTGCGCTTTTATATTCCATAGGGGAAAGCACACCCATGTCATTCAGCCTGTTTGCAATGGCATCCTGACTGAGTCCGTGCAGCTTCATTCTGAAAATGTCCCTGACAATCCCCGCCGCAATCGGATCAATCACCAAGCTGTTTCTGTCATTTTCATCTTTCTGATACCCATAAGGGGCAAAGGAACCGATAAATTCCCCGTTTTTCCTTTTTACCTCCAAATGGCTCCGTATTTTCACGGAAATATCCCGGCAGTACGCATCGTTGATTAGGTTTTTAAAAGGGATAATGATTTCATCCGCCTGATCTTTCCCGTCCAGACTGTCATAGTTGTCATTGATAGCGATAAAGCGAACCCCCAGTGCGGGGAACAGCCGCTCAATGTACCTGCCGGAATCAATGTACTCACGCCCGAAACGTGAAAGGTCTTTTACGATGACACAATCCACAATACCCTTTTTAATGTCCTCAAGCATCAGCTTAAAAGCAGGACGCTCAAAATTAGAGCCTGTATAACCGTCGTCAACCCGTTCCGACACTACCTCAATATCTTCTTTGTCCTTCAGGAAATCACGGATAAGATTTTTCTGATTTGAAATGCTGTTGCTCTCTGCTTTCGCAGCATTGGAAACATCACCATCTTCCTTAGATAATCTAACGTAGATGGCTGCGTGGTAGATTTTCTTAATCTTGTTACTCATGTTTACCACTCCTTTTGATTTTCTAAGTCAGAAAACCCGAAAGGGAGTGCCTGTTTAGTCCCAAGTTAGAAATAATGAAATTTAGTCCTAACGCTATTCTAGCACACCCTGCGGATTATTTCCACCAGATTCTGAAAAATTTTTAAACGGATAAGAGCATATTTTCAAATGCTTCATTAAAAGATATACCGCCTGTAAACCGTACCTTGACTTTCATGCTGCCGACACGCACCAGATAGGGATTGCCGACTTTTTTAAGGTACTGCTTCTTTCTTTCCTCCAACGGCAGCTCCCGGTTAATCTGAATCCCGCTTATATCCGTCAGCTCCTCTAGCTTCACATCCGCAAAATCGGTATCAAGCATTTTTCTGTATTCTTCTGCCGTCATTCTGTTACCTCCCAATAAAAAACGCTGCCGGATATTTTGACAGCTATGTATGCCGGATTGCAGATCCGGCTTAGAAAGGTTTTCCTGCTCTCCTACCATTTGCTCGCTTCAAGCCTCTTTTGAAAATTCCTGTATATCTCTTTGTCTGCCCATTTTGCATAATCCTTGATGTCAATCAGTCCGTCCAAGTCATAGATTCTGGAACGCATGAAGTGTTCCACCTTTTCAGGAGTGTACTCCCCCTGTTCTGTCAGCTTCGCAGTCAGCCTTTCTCTGATCTCTTCCTGTATGGCTTGCGGCATTGCCGATATATAATAGGGCGGCTGATATGGCACACCACTATGCGTTACCGCATCTTCATATTGATAGCTTTTTTCAAAGTTGAGCAGAAATTTCCGTATCTGAACACTGGCTTTTCCCTTGTTTTCCTCACTGACCAATTCCGTCAGTCCGTCAAAGAACTGAATCAGTTCCAATTTTGTAAAGCCCATCCTTACATACTCCTTTATCCTTAATATACATAGAAAATGCTGCCTGTACGAGACACGTAGCTATGTAAAAAGCCGGACACCCGCCCGGCTCCAAAAGATATGATGTTATGTCCTTTCCTTAATTGTATCTGTCAAACACACCGACCTGCACCTGTACGCCCTCTGTAATCCTGTCGAGCGTTTCTTCATCAACCTTTCCCATGTGTTCTATGATACGGTCAAAGTTCAGTGCTGTTACCTGTTCGCATAATGCGACACTGTGCTGGTCCAGCCCCTCCGTCTTATATGACGATATGAATACATGGGTTGGCAGGCTCCGTTTCTTGTATATCTTAGTTGACAGCGGAACTACTGTAATGACTGTGCTGTGCTTGTTTGCCCTGTTGTTACTGACTACCACCACCGGGCGCATACCGCCCTGCATACTTCCCTGATACTGTACGCCCAAATCCGCATACAGTATGTCGCCTCTCCTTATCTTCATCAGCAGCCTTTTCCCCCGCCCCATATCGGTCTTTCCTTATCAGCAGGACACGTTGTTGTATCGTATATATGGTACTGCATGGTGGAAAGCTCGAAGAAACCGACGCCGATGTTGGCGGCATCATACATAAATTCTTCCAGATCGGACTCATCCGCTGTTATGTCAGCCATATTCTCCACAACAACCGTATCATACTGCCCGGTAATCAACCGGGTAATCAGCATATTCACCGCTTCACGGTCAATATCCCTGTTCGGTCCCTTGTTGACGATAGTTTCATTCATCAACGCTATCCCTGCCATGCTGCACTTCTGTCGGTTCTCCTGAATGATTCTGCGGATATTGCTCTCTGACTTGTTGGAGTTCATAAACATGATTGCCGGATGCACAAGCAAGCCGACCTCAAAACTTTTCACATTACTGCACATGATAATCACCTGTTCTTTCTTCTATTCTCATTGACTGAAACAAAAGAGAAGTTTTTGCCGGCATTATCCTCTCATACAGGAAAGCCTTGTCTGCTGTTATCTGATAACTGCAAGGCTTGCCTGTATCAGAGGATAACGTGGCGTTTCCGCCACATTACCCCTCTGTCCAATCTGAAAATATCAGATTATGCTCTCGCTGATCCCCGAAACGGGTAACATACACTGGGACGGCTTCATCCCACACTGCGCCTCCATCATGCCCAACCAGACGGAATCCACAGGGAGCCACTCCCGGAAAATGCTTTTCGCTGAAATTCCGGCGCTGTTCTATCTCATTATCTCTGACTGCCATGCCAGTAGGCACAATCCTCTGCTCTTAAAAACTTGCGTTTTTTACCTTCACAGGCAACAATGTTATCCATTGCAGGTACATCTTCGCACGAAATGGGATTCTGCCACCCCTTTATCGCTACGCAAGCGTAGACGGATAAAAAGGCGAAAATAAAATCAGGTGTATGCGTGTCCTATTGAATTGTCTTGGCTTTCTCAAGCCTGCAACTATCATAACTGAAAAGGAGTGGTTTTCAGAGTGCCAGTATCCGCTATTTATAGCTGATATACGCAACCTTGACTATCAGATAAAAAGAAAAAAGATCAGACTCCAGATTATAATCTGTTGTCTGATCTCTTTATATATAAGCATTTCTATTTTTCCTTATTTTTTTATCAAAATATTGTGTATCTTAATAATTTTTATCAATTTACAATCTATACATTATAGAAGCCCATAGTTTTTAATAAGTACAAAAAGGCGCATATCACACACTCCTATACGCCTAATTCCACTTTCAAATTTCATTATGATGCCATATATAAAATTCATCATATCAATGGCTCGGATAAATAATTTCTGTTGACGTAAATGTATCATCCGCAGAAACGTTAATATATCCGTTACTATCCACAATATACTCATTGCCATAGACTGAAACTGTATCACCTTCTTTAAAGCCAGCCTCTTTCCAGTTCATGTTGTTCAACTGTTCAATTTTTTTATCTACATTTATTACCCTTCCAGATTCTTGCAATATATAATTATGTACTCCACTTCCTGCGTCTATTGAAAAGAATCCTGTCTTAAATCCAACACTGTCACAAACTGACAGTACATCTTCTCTTGCAAATCCATACAAATTTTTCCCCTGTGCCAATGCAGACAAAATATTACTTGCTTTTCGCATTTCCCATTTATAATTTGTACCCTTTTGATTTGTATTCTCGGCTAATAATGACTCTGATGATGCCCATCCAATTTTTCCGTTATTAACTGTCCATGTATATCGGCTACCATTTGATGTTGCCCATGAGTAATAACTTTTGTTATTTAGAACCAAAGAATT
Organism: Lachnospiraceae bacterium; assembly: GCA_009774245.1. GTDB lineage: Bacteria > Bacillota > Clostridia > Lachnospirales > Lachnospiraceae > COE1. Next base: position 8,334 of record VSNM01000086.1, read on the forward strand.
ATTTACAGCACAAACCTGTGATAAGGAACTTGCATTAATTTTCGGCACAGCATAATTAGGTACAATCTGTCTGCTACCATTATAATCAAAAGAAATAACACCATGCTCTTTAAAATCAGGATTATATCCACAAGAAACATTTTCGCCAAAATTTATTGCATCTAAAATAGCGCTCATATTATTATAATTATCTAAATAATAGGATAATTGATTTTTAGATATATTCACACTACCGTCTATCATTGCTGCTATGCTCTCTTTTGAAAAGCTTCTTGCAGTATCAGAAATACTTAAATTATCCAGCCTTTTGTTTCCATTTTTTGATAATATTTGAAGTGCCTTTTGTTGTTTTACTACCCTATCAACTCCTTTGGCATAAAGCAATGTCTGTTTCGTTCTATTTATGTCTGTTAAATATGCCTTCAATATTCACCTCATCCTCTCCAAAGCTATACTTTAATTCGTGATTACAATCTATCCTTAGTGTACCAATATTAAATCATCTTTTTAGTACACTAAGGATCATTTACATATAACCTAAATTCCGCATTGAATTATAACGAGGAGGGGACCGGGACTTTCATATTAAACGCTTTGAAAATCGCCTTATGATTACTGGTTAATTCTGTCAGCACCTGTTTCCCGTTTTTAAACTGGATCAGACGAAGTTTCTTTAATTCGCTGTATAGTTTACTTAGCGAATATGATGAATACAGGTTTTTGTCTTCCATTATCTTCCTTATATACGAAGTGATTATGAGTGAGATAAAACCTATAAATATCCTGCCTTCCATTGCTTTGTCCGAATGGATCCGCAGTCTTTCCAGATCAAGTTCATTTTTGATGTTGTCGAAAGACTTTTCTACCACGTCTTTTGTCCGGTATATATTCAAAATATATTCAGGATCTTTACTGTCATTGGTCAGGATAACAAAGTATCCTGCCAGTTCCAGCTGTTCCCTGATGAAATCCTCTTTCCGGTGTATGTTATACGTTCCTTCCCTGTTTTTCTGGAAAGAAAAATATTTTTGTGCTTCTGTCGAGTCCATTCTGACAGTTCCGTCAACCAGCCCGTTTTCAATCCTTATTACCTTATGCATCAGCCGGTCATGTTCCTTTGCCGCTCTTTCCCTGTCATAGTATATATGAAGATATGTCCGTCTCCTGTTTATTGTCAGTTTCTTTACCGCAGCATAATAAATATGTCCGTCCACCTCGATGGCATTTGCCGGGCTGGCTATTGCTTCGGTATTTTCCCTGACAGCTTCTTTAGCCATTCCTGTGGAAAACGGGAGTCCTATGGCAAACTTGATATATTTTTCAAGAAGGACGCCTACCCCTTTTGCAGAGTAAAAGCCCTTATCCATTACGAAATGCATCTGCTTAAGCTGCAGCTGATCCAGAAAGGCAACCATGCCTGCAAGGGTGCTCACATCTTTTATACTCCCTGGATAAACACGGGCAAATACAGGAAGCCGCGAATCCTCCCCAAAAAGCATTGCCAGATTGACCTGCGGGAGATCTTCATGGTCACGGTTATATCCGTATTCGACATAATTGATCAGTTCGGACCATGAAGAGACAGAAGAAATGTCAAGTGCCAGATATTCTTTCTCGCCACGCAGCTGTGCCCATTTTTTATAAAACAGCATCCGTCTGTCTTCATCCAGTTCTTTCAGCAGCCTGCTGATGTCCTGGGAGGAAGGGGCTGACGGAACCCGGGAATTGTGCGCCCAGTCTTCACATAAATAAAGGGCTTCATTTTCAGAACAGGAGTGCATCGCACAGACAAGGATATCTTCCCAGCAGTCCGGGAAAGTTTCCACCAGCACCTGCTTCAGGCCACAGGCGGAAGAAGCATGATCCATAAGATAGATATTTCCGAAATCCACAGACTTCATAACGGAACTGGTCTGAAAATTTGTGGTATCTGCATCTTCCCCATAAAGTTCATAGTATTTTTTATTTGGCAGAAAAGCTCCAGTCACAGGATCTTTTTTTCCAATATAAATACGTTTCTGACGGGACTGTTGCTTTTCGGCATCCCATTGTGCAATGGCTTCAAAGACATATGTCGTCCCTTTAATAACCTGTTCACCTCGAAAACTCATTGATTCATCACCTCGTTATAATTATTATAACGATATAGAAGCAAAAAATCAATGGATACAAAGTAAAAAATTTAGTGTTTATGGGAGGTTAAGCCTAAAATCATTAGCCTCGTTATAATTTTTTGCGGAATTTAGGATATAAGTTATCTTATGGTAAATCAGGTGCAACATACCTTATCGTCATAGTCGGCGTAAATGTTTTACTGGAAGAACTGGTGGATATTATTTTCGCTCCCCATACCTGATCCAGTAATGATGAGTTCGTAACTGGCAAACTATATGAATAAGTCGTTTTTGTTGCCACCCACGAATCATAAAATTCATTATAAAAATATCTCTTTGAGCTTACAGATGTTGTACATCCTCCAACGCTTACTTCATATCCTATTGCACGATCTGGAATATCTGCAATTAATGTTAAATCCACGGTATCCTGCCAAGTAGCTTTAGCCGCTAACGTAATCGAATTAAACTTATATGTATAAGTCCCTAACGAATACTGCGGATTGCCGATAGTAAAGTAGTAAGTTGAAGAAATACTCGTTGTAGTATGATACACTCTTAAATAGTATAATCCACTTTCTGGAACAGGAACTTCGTAAACATTTGTATCTCCATACTTCTGAAATTGAAAAATATCCAATGGTACGAATAAATTTGAGGAATCATACAGTTCCACGATTATTGTACCTGTTCCAACATTCAAATCAAGATATGTTTCATCATCTGAATACAAATAAACCTTATACCAATCCTCATCATCATTAGACAATGTTCCTGTCACATAACGATATACCGATGACTGATTGGAGACATACTGCGCTGCTGTCTGTGCATTTCTTGAAATAAGTTGTGCCTGTTCATAAGAGTCATTCGGTTCTGCATCAGTATATGCTGTTGAAGCATACACTGTCTGCCCACTAAAATACATCCCTGTACTTAATGCTACTGCAAAAGCCAAAGATACTCCTACACATTTCTTGATCCACTTAGTAAACTTTGTTTTCATGTTAATACCTCCTATACTTTTCAGAAAACTATCAAGTTATCTTTTACCAATATTATCGTTCAAATATTGCATATAACAAGATGCATTGCAGAAAGTGAACTGTTTTTGCAGAAAACGGCACAATAAATCTTTTCAGACTAGATTAGCCTCGCTGAAAAGCTCTCTTTATAATCAATCTGCTTTTTCCATCATAATACTTAATTCAACGCATAGTGCGATTTTAGTCTTGCTCTGTACATCTAATTTTTTCTCTATTTTAAAACAAAAGACCAAACAAAAGAATCAATCTCAAGTTCAGTCTTTAAATATACTCAGCCTTTCCGATCTAAATATGCAAGTATTCCCCACTTAGTAGTTATATCCACTCATGCCTTTTTCCATAACAACATATTATCCGCAATCTCCGTTACCACCTTACCAGAATGTTTAAGCCATGAAAGGTATGACTTTATTGTACTTCCTAACAGTGCATACTGCTCATAATTCATTACAAGATTGTATTGAGTGAAAACCTGCTGCAAAATTGTTTCAAAGTTCATTGGCTTTTCGCATAATGCAATAAGAAACTCCGCATTTTCATTAACCTTAGATATATTATATTGCACTAGCTCTTGTATATCCTCTGTCGGCTTTGCATGAGCCGGAATAAACATCTTTGCCTGCATTTTTCCTACCTGTTCCAGTGTGTGAAGATATGCCTCTACATCATATATAAATGTAAATTTATACTTATCCAATGTTTCTTTGCTGTTTAAACAATCTGCTATAAAAGCTACTCCGTCTGGTGTTCTAATCCCGATCATATCAAAAAAATGTCCCGGCAAATCAATCACAGACAAACTTTTGGGAAAATCAGCATCGGAAATTTTCGTAACCTCACTCGGTTTCGCCATAAGAAACTTGTGTTGCAATTCTTTGAGAGGAAATCCCCCAAACAAAAAAGCAGGTTCCAAAACAGGATATTGCGTAAAAGCAGCCTCGATGCCCCGGCTAAACACTTTACATGCTGTCTGCTTTTGCAAATACTGATTTCCACCAATATGATCTGCATTGGAGTGTGTGTTAATAATGGCTTTTAACGTCCAACCATTCGTTTCCAAAATCTGTCTGATTTTCTTTCCAGCGTCCTTGTCGTTGCCACTATCAATCAGATATGCCTCTGTTCCATTTTCCACATAGACACCTATTTTTGCCGGAGACTCAATATAATAGCTTTGCTCTCCTACCTTTATCAATTCATACATTTTCTTCTGCTCCTCTTGATATTTTCTGCGCTACAGCTATGAGGGTATCTCTTTCTAATTCCAAAGGCATTGATCCAACATTGTCATACACGGTACAGCAATCGCAAACCTTTACGTCCGTACCTGTAAGATTTTTCATCTTAACAGCACATAACGCCCTGCAATCATCTTTCCTGTCATAATTTTTGCTGCCAATCCATGTAGCTAACAGGCACTTATCTCTAATATCATCCGCAATTTCAGCACCGACACAGCGCCCCGGACACTCCTGAACCGTCCCCGGCAGTCTTATATACATACCATTATGCATCTGCTGGCATTTTGCCGCCCCTGCATAGCCAGAAATTCCTTCTTTTTTTAGTATATCTAAATCAGTTATTCCCATGTTGATAGCAGATACATAAATATCTGAATAGAAATCTGCCAGCCATTTAACATATCTTTCCTCCCGTGTCAAGATATTATTTTCATCATACCGGGAAATCAGTTCTTTGTTCGTTTCAAATTGTCCCAAAAGCCATTCTAATTCATCTGTTCCTTTTCCACTAACCATAGTAGGAATAGTAATCACGGTTATATTTCTGTGCATAGCCCATTCATACATTACCACTGTTTCATCGCTAACCTCTGGCGTCACCGGAGCAGCAACGAGGGCTAATCTTTTTCCCTTTGCAGGATCATTGAAACCGTATTTTACAAGAAGTTTCAATGCATAATCCCTTTTCTCCGTATAGCTTGTAACTCCTCCATCTTTTCCACAACCCACCATACGATCCTGAATTTCTGGTACAAAGGAATTTCCACCCAATAATATACTTACATTTTCGTATTCAGATAACTTACGAACTAATTCTTCTGCCGTTTCAATGCCCTCATATCCGCAATCTTTGGCAATTTTATCATCTCCTAATGCGGTGCCTTTTGTGAAAATACCTATCTTGATCTCCATTTGCCGCAAATCATCTAAAATATTGAACAGATCAGGAATTTTAAAAATCTCACCAATCCCAAGAAACTTAACAGACTCCAATCCTATTTTCTTAGCGTCCAGCAAGACCTGTTTCATATCAGACCATTTTAACAGCTTGTGTCCATCAAGAATTTTTCTTACATAAAAATCATCCTCCTGATTAAAACAATGAGGACAACGCTGCGTACAGGTAGTCCGATACATTCCTGCAAACTCTCTTTTGAGTGCATCCATGTCAATTACATCATTCTTCCCTCTAAACTCACCTTGCTCAAAGCGTTTTTTCAATGTATTCATTGCATCAATCGCATTATCTGATGCCAACTCAATATCTAACGTCCTTAAACGCTTTATCTTGTATACATTACCGGAAATATGGCAGACTTTATCCAGTAAACCATATTCTTTCAGCTCCGCCACCTCATCATCTGTCAATTGCACATTTATGTACTTTGTTTCTTCATAATCGACAAATGACCATCCATTTACATCAACATAAAAATCTTTAGGAAATGCCTGATAAATCTCTGGTATCTCCAAATCCGTAAGTCTCTTTAAATACTCGTTTTTCTTTGAACAAGTAATCATAACAGCATTCTCTCCTTTCGTATTATCCGTACACTCTTTTCTCAAAACACATTTCCAAAAATCTTTCTTTAATATTTCCCAACAATTTTTACTATTAATTTTAGATTTTTGAAATGTTCACATTCCTCAATATAGCATCTTACAAAACAGAATCAATACCCTTTACAGAAAATGAACCACTTGAGCAGAAAACGGACACAAAACAGCTTTACCACATTCACAAGGTAAAGCTGCTCTCTTTTATTTGCTATGCTATTATTATCCTGCCTATCTCCTCGCAACCTGCATTGATAAAACTGTAATAAATTCCTCCGGGCTTGGCAACCGCCCTATTCCGAATAGACTATCCCACTTATATCTTGTTTCCTTGTTCAAGAACCCAACCAAAATAGCTTTCTCCATTTCCTCTCTTATTTCACTTTCACTTTTTCCCTCTCTTTGGGCAATCTTCTTAATTGCATCTTTGGCAGCTCTCTCTTTCATTCGCTTTCTCCTTTCAGGTACTATAACTTCTTATCCATAAGTTTCTATAACTGATATGTTAATTTTAACTAATGTATACTTAATTAGTCAAACATTTTGTGTCTACATATTATGACATTACTCGACAAGGAGGTGCTAAATTGAACCAAAACGGAAGAATTAAAATCAACTTAGGTCAGCTACTTAAAGAGTCTGGTCTGAGTAAAAACAAATTTTGTCAGAAAGCGGAAATACAACGCTCTCAATTAAACGGATATATGAATAATACCATTACCCGACTGGATACGGAAGTGCTGGTGCGGATTTGTCGCACACTGAATTGCTCTATTGCTGATCTATTGGAGTATATCCCACCTGATGAAAAATAAGAAACACAGTCTGAATTCAAATATTGTTTCAGACTGTGTTTTCTATTTCCAAAAATTAACAAGTTATTTTCTGGTGTATTTTATTGTTCAAGCTGACTTTTATAGTATTCTATTTTTTCATCTAGTTTTCCGCAATGTTCTTCTAATTGCTTGATTTTTTTAGCTAACGAATAACGATGGCTAATCAGCATATTCATTCTTTCACTCATAGTTGCTGAACCTTCTGAGCGTAGTTGCGAATATTTCTTTATTTCTTTTATTGGCATTCCCGTATCTTTTAATCTCTTAATAAATTGCATCCAGTTTATATCATTATCAGTATATATCCTATGATTATTTTCTTTCCGATTTGGTTTTATAAGTCCTTCTTTTTCATAATAACGTAATGTATCTAAACTTACTCCCATTAGATTTGCAAATTGTCCCGACGTATATTCCATAATCTACCTCCTCATCATATCCTTCCAATAAGTTCAAAAAAACTTTTTATTTTGCTTGACATGGAGTATACTCCATGTTGTAAAGTATTATATCATAAATATGGAGGTAAATCAAATGAGCAAATATGTAGCTATAACAGGTGCAAGTTCTGGTATCGGTTATGAAACCGCTAAGAGATTTGCACAACGAGGTAAAAATCTAATTATCATTGCAAGAAGTGCTGACAATCTAGACCGATTAAAAAATGAAATCAAAGGCATTGACAGTTCGCTGGAGGTTATTGCAAAACCAACAGATTTATCCCAAAAGGAAAATGTATATGCCCTGTATGAGTCATTAAAAGGTCTGGATATTGAAACATGGATCAACAATGCAGGTTTCGGTGACTACCGCAGCGTACACAATCAGGATTTGACCAAAATGGAAAATATGCTCAGTCTCAATATTGAAGCAGTAGCTATACTTTCGACCCTGTATACGCATGACTACAGGGACAAGGAGAATACGCAGATTATCAACATTTCATCTGTTGGTGGATACACGATTGTTCCTACGGCGGTCATGTATTGCTCAACAAAGTTTTTTGTCAGTGCATTTACCGAGGGATTGAGCCATGAGCTGATTGAAACAGGTGCAAAGATGCGGGCAAAAGTACTGGCTCCGGCTGCTACCAAAACAAACTTTGGAAATGTTGCAAATAACATTACTGACTATGATTACGACAAAGCTTTTGGGACATATCACACCTGTGGTCAGACTGTGGATTTCCTTATGCAGCTATATGACAGTTCCCTTCCAGTAGGTTTGGTAAACAGAGAAACCTTTACTTTTGAACTGTGTGATTACCAGTTTAATTATGCCGGAAATTCTAAGCATAATCAATCAGTAGGGGAGTAATTTGACTTAGGAGGTAGAAGATAATGGAAGAATGGAAATACAATATCTATGTTAAAGGGGAAGAACCCGAAGGGTTAGAACCTGTGGATATTATTATTAACACCAGAAGAGATCTGGAAATATTAAGACTCTGTCTTGGGGATAAAGTTAAATTCATGGCTAAAGATTCAAAGAAGAATACGACTTTTCGGATTAGTGCAGAAGCAGATTTGAAGTCTTTGGACTGGGATTACAGAAAACCAGAAGAGGCATACAGCGTTATTGAAAAAATTCAAATGCCTGCGGACATTCAGAGTATATTATCTGCAAAAACAGAAACTATACCACAAAAATATGTTCATAAGGTGAATCAGGGAAATGTCCTGATTTCAGATGCAGAGCGCATGGAAAATGTCGTTTATTTTAAAGGATTCAACTGCATAGATGAAATTAAAAGTGATCATAATGCAGATCATTTAGACGGAATAAAGTTATTTGAGGCTGCACGTCAAGCAACTTTGGCATCTTTTCATGTAATGGGAGTAACTTTTGAGGGAGTTATGGCATTAACAGCATCATTTGTTGATTATAAGAAATTTGTAGAATTGGACAAGCCATATTATATTCAGGCTATTCCGGCATGTAAACCAGATGGAGGAGCAATGTATTGTGCTTTCGCAATAATTCAGGACAATTTGGTTAATGCATCGGGATACTTTGGTGCGTATACATTTAGAAATCGTGAACTTTATTTGAATAAGCGCAAGCAGAATAGAGGGGCATGAGAATGATGGATGTATTGGATTTTTCAAAAATAAAGTTGGTTGCTATGGATATGGATGGTACAGCATTAAATAGTAATCACGTCTTGAGTCCAAGAACAATTGCAGCAGTTAAAGCTGTTTATAGCAAGGGAATAAAAGTAATTTTTGCTACAGGCAGAATGTTGAATGCGGTAACGAGGCATCTGCAGGAAGCTGATATGGATGGATTGGTAGTTGCACATAATGGTGCGCTTTCAGTTGATTTAAAAAATAACTTAGTGTACAAGGATGATAGAGTTCTTGAGGAAATTGTAAATGCCGTATATGCATATGCAAAAGATAAAGAGATTATTTTGCACTACAATTTAGGTGATCAAGTAATGGTAGAAAAAGAAAGACCATTAAGCACAAAGTATGCTAACGAATTAGGAATTAGCTTGGTACATGTTAATGATTTATCCAATTCACTGCAATTGCCGACTTCTATATTAATGCTTGGAAAAAAAGATGATTTAGGTAATGCATTGGTACATATAAGAGAACTAAAATTGGAAGGCATGAATAATGTATTTATTCCGTGGTTTGATGATTATTGGATGCTACAGTTTTTGCCCTATGGTGCAGCTAAGGGTAAAGCGGTAATAGAATTAGCAAATCAATTGGGAATGGATAGTAGTCAAGTGATGAGCTTTGGAGATAGTTATAATGACATGGAGATGATAAAAGAATCTGGTATTGGGATAGTTATGGGTAATGCGTGCGAATCACTTAAAGAGGTGGCTGATTACATAACATTATCAAATGATGAAGATGGTGTTGCAGTAATTCTTGAAAAAATGGCAGCAGGTTGAAAGGAGGGAGTTTACATGCCATATTTTACTGTTAGTACATCGCTTGACTTAAATAGCAGTCAGAAACAAGAAATTATCAGCTTTATAACAAAGAAAACAAATGAGTTGCTTGGGATTTTTTGGGATAAAATTCAGGTGACTATCCATTTGAAAGAAAGTGACTGTATGGGAAGGGCGGGAGTATCGTTAGCAAGTCCTGATTTTAGTAGTAAAAGTCGGATTATGGAAACGGAATCATTAAAATCATACTATTCAGGTAAGGTTGGTAATGAGGAATTGGTTATCATTGAATTGGACATCTGGGAGAACAATAACGAGGAAGGTAAGAACACATTATTTAAAGAGATAACTGATTTCTTTAGACAAAAATATATGATTCCGGGAGATGATGTTCTAATACTTATTCGGGAGATGAAACCGAAATCATGGATACAAAATGGTATTCCGGGCGATGATTCACTGTTTTTGGAAAAAAGCAGAAAAAATTTATAGAAAATAAAGGAGAGCAAATATGAATTTGAAAATTAAAACAGAAAAGTATTTGGTTGTGTCTGAGTGGGAAGTTGAAGCAGGAAAGGAGCAGGATATTAAGGCAGTATGGGAGAGATCATCTTTTAAGAATTTATTAGGTGATTATGTCCTTTATAAAGGAATAGTAAAAAATACATATGTACTTATGTATGAGACTGCTGATTTCAGTAAGGTGCAGCAATTGTTGGAAAGTGATGACTATTTGAAGCTTTTGGATGACTTATCGGCATATGTTGCTAGTGATATGCATCAGGGACTATATGGCTTGGTAGACTCGGTCAAGGATCGGAAAACTTTTATTCCTGCAACTAAGTATATGCAGCTTAGGAGTATCGAGGTGCCGCTTAGTGGTATTGATCCATATTTGGATTGGAGGAAAAGACGGATTTACAAGTATGTGGAGAAAAATGATAAGGTGAAATCATTTTTATCATTCCATAGTGTATTTTCAACGGAACCGGGTGTATTATTCGTTACGGAATTTGAGGGCGATCCGGATGAATATAGAAACAGCTTTTTAACGGATGAGTATAAGCAGATTATCAAAGAGGCTGGTCATGATCACATCAAAGGTGGATTGAACACTTTTGAATATGTTTTAGTAGACAGAAAGTGAGGTCGGTATCATGTCAATAGTGTCTATTGTTGGTTGGAAAGGAATTAAGCCGGAAAACAAGAAAAAATGGATAAGCGGATGTACAAAAGTGATGAAAGAAGTATTGCAGGAACCATTAGATGAAATTGTTGTTTACATAAACGAAATCGAAAATAATGGATGGGGACAAGCTGGAGTAACTGGCGATGATAAGGACTGGTTAGAAAAATCAGTACAGCGATAAATTGCAGGAGGGGGGTGATGAAAGATCGTTATCACTCCCAAATTATAGGAGGAATTTATATATGCCAATTTTAAACGTAGACATAGCAAATACCTGTTCCGCTGAACAGAAAAAAAGACTAATTCATGACTTGACAAAGACAACGCACGATTTACTGAATATTCCTGCTGAAAAAATTCTTGTTATTTTGAATGAACACGAAAAAAATGCATGGGGGAGAGCAGGGGTATCGCCAGAGGATTCAGACTTTGAAAATTTAAGCCGCAGGAAAGATATGGACTGAGGATGCATCTATGGAAAATAAAAGGTATGAGATGGGGCTTAAAAAGCTTCAAGAAGTAGATGGGGCAGAAGGTGTATCGGTTATAGAGTCCTTAAATGATATTGCACCTGATATGGGTAAATATATTGTAGAATTTGCTTTTGGGGATATTTATAATCGAAACGGTATAAATCTTGCTATGCGGCAAGCTGTAACAATTGCTGCGTTATCAGCACTTGGAGGATGTGAAAAACAATTACAGATACATATTAATGCAGCACTAAATGTTGGACTTGGGCAGGAGGAAATTATAGAAACAATTATTCATTGTGTTCCATATATCGGTTTCCCAAAAGCATTGAATGCATTGAGTGTTGCAAAAGAAGTATTCAAAGAAAAAAAGATTGGGGGTGAATGATATGTCTGAACGTGTAGCTTTAATAAGTGGTGGAAGTGGCGGAATAGGACGGGAAATAGCTTTAGGATTGACCAAAGAAAATATTCGGGTTATTTTACTTGCACGAAATGAGGATAAACTAAAAAAAGCTGTTGAAGAATTAAATGGGCAGAGTGGAAAAGCGGACTATATCGTAGGAGATGTCTGTAGAATTCAGGATATATTAGAGGCTATTCAAGAGATCCGATCAAAGTATGGTAAACTGGATATATTGGTTAATTGTGCTGGCGGTGGACCGGTTGGTGGAATACAGAAAATTACCGATGAAGAATGGATGCAGAATATTACTACTAAGCAGTTAGGCTATATTAGGTTTACCAGAGAAGCACTACCATTATTGATTAATTCTGGTAAAGGAAATATTATCAACATAATTGGGGTATTTGGAAAGCAGCCAAGTAAGGACTTTGTTGTTGGCAGTGTTACAAATGCGGCGCTAATGGCTTTCACAAAGGCTGTTGCAGATGATGTAGCAAGATATGGGATAAGAGTAAATGCAATCAATCCGGGAGCGACTAATACTGAACTGTGGAAAGAAACTTTGAAATATCTTGCTGTTGATTCAGAATTATCTCCAGAACAGATAAATCAAAATATTGCGGATCTGTCCCCGTTGCATAGAATAGCGGAAGCTAAAGATATAGCAAATCTTGCATTATTTTTGATTTCAGATAAGGCAGAGTTTATCACAGGAATTTCCATAAATGTTGATGGTGGTACATATAGTGGTATTTAACAGAGAAGTGTTAAAGAATATGAAAAAATCCCTTTATGGGATTTTTTCATATTAAAAAGGGGTTTAATCGGATATTGTTAAAATGTAGGGGTTAATTCAAACTTTGATTATGCTTAGAATTTCCAGCATAATTAAACTGGTAATCACACAGTTCAAA
>VSNM01000087.1 GCA_009774245.1 Lachnospiraceae bacterium
GGATGCGAATTTAATGCTGTTAAAGAAACACACTATATTACCCGTGACAATGGGAAAATTGGAATAGCGGCAGCTTTGGAAAGCAAGCCGGAAGGCGTATTATTCGATACATTTGATTGTCCTGCTTGTGGTTGTCAGATAACTGCGCAGGAAAGAAAAAGAGAATATGTTTCAGCCAAAAAATAAGGATTTAGTGGAGGTTGAAAAAGATATGGATTGGTTAAAGAAAAAAGAGAAGATATGGAAGAGTATTTTGAATAGTTCCAAGGAAAATATATCTACGGATGCGGCAGAACTGGGCGCAATGCAGGAACTTATTGTATGTCTGGAAGAGCAGCTAGATAAAGAAACGCATATATGCGAAATTGAGTGGCTGAGGAAAGAGGCAGAATTATTTGAGCAAAAGTTGGTTGATTCCCAAAATAGAATAGCTGATTACGAAACGAGGTTGAAGAATATACAAGCAATTATTGCATGGTTGGAAGGGCAGCCTAATGGTGAAATAGACTGCCCAATTATTCAAGGTTGTAATTGTGATAAATAGGTGAGTATTTCAGCCTTGAATGAGGCAAGAGCTTTGGAAGTGGCCTGGTGACTTGCATTTAAAGCGCTACTTGTGGCGCAGTCGTCATCATTACAGTAGACGCAAGCTGCGCCAGATTGCTCATTGTATTGAGCTATGGTATCATCGAGCTTTTTATTAAGTTCATTAATGGACATATAGCATTCCTCCTCCTTCTAAGTACTCGGTGCCAGAACACCTGTGAGTATAGTATATAAGTAAGGATGGATAAATGCAATGGAGAATTATTATTTATTATTAACAATCTAAACTGAGATTTAAAGGAGATTGGATTATGACGGAAAAGGCTTTGGAACGTGGAGTTGAATTGAAAGGTACTATGGATAGTCTGTGGAAAAGAAGAGAAAAACTTAAAAGCATGAAAGCGCTATGTTCAGAGAATATGGATATTGCAAAATCGAAAACGCATAGATTTGACTTAGACGCATCAAAAAAAGAAGGAGGACGTAGTGAGACTATAACTTTGTCTGCAGGTGCTGCGTATGCTGCAATATGCAAGGACATCGAAAAAACTGAAGAAGAGCTTAAAAAATTGCAAAAAGAATTTTCTGATTTATGATTGGCAGCAGGGTTGCGACGTCGCAGCATAAAACTGAATATGAAATAAAAAATAAGTGGCATTCACCGACCAAAGTATCTGCCACTTATCCCTAAGCCTAAAGAAATTATAGCACTATATAAATCTTTAGGCAAGCAGAAAATAAAGGCAACAGGAGGCTTATATGAGTGCGAAAGAAAAATTGAAAAATGACATTATTGTAGGGATGCATATGCATCTGGATAACAATGCACAAGCGATATTGGAGACTGTAATTATAAAGGCGATACAAAATCTTGATATTAAAGAGCTTGAAACACTTCCAGCGACGGCAGACGATACAAATCAATACATAATGCAACTATTTGATGCAAAGAAAGCTCCGAGGCTTAGTCCTAAGACAGTAGAGTTTTATAAAGCTACACTTAATGAGTTTGTGTCATTAATCAACAAGCCCCTAAATAAGATCACAGAATCAGATGTTGCGTATTATCTTCAAATAAAAAGAAATGGTAATACAAATACGTCGTTGAATAATTTGCGCCGGAACTTATCAGCATTTTTTACATGGTTGCGAAAAGAAAAAATAATAAGCGAGAATCCATGTGACGCGATAGAACCGTATACAGTAGTGGAAAAACCAATTGATCATATGGAAGCCACGGACATGGAAATGCTAAAGAAAGGATGCTCGCATCCGAGAGACAGGGCATTAATAGAGTTTATGCGTTCTACGGCGATGCGTCGGGGAGAAGTACCATTTGTTAAAATCTGTGATATAGATTTTAGGAGTGGAAAGCTTGTGATTTTCGGTGAGAAAACACAGAAATATAGAACTGTTTTTCTGGATAATGTGGCAGTCTATTATATCCAGGAATACTTGAGACATAGAGGTGTATCGGAAAATAGCAAAGAACCATTGTTTACACATCTTCGTGGAGATAAAACAAAGGTGTTAGAGGTTGATGGAGTGTATTCAAGCATAAAAGATATCGCAAGGCGAGCTGGTATGGATAGACGAATTTATCCACATTTATTTCGCAAAACAACTGCAACTAACATATGCAGGCGCGGAGGAAGTGAGGATGCCGCCGGAGAGTATCTTGGACATGCTCCAAAAAATGTAACTGGAAAGCACTATACATATAAAGGTGACAGATATGTGGAGCAAATATTTCACAATTTTGTTGAGGCGGTATAGGAAGGAGAGACAGCGTTGACAAAGGAAAAACTGGAACAACTGATTGACTTGAGAAAAGAGATTAAGGAGATCGAGCGGCGACTCAATCGTAATGATACAAAGTGTCCTTTGGGCAACGCGGAACTGCTGGAAGAAAGAGTACATATGGCAGCAGAACTGGAAAGAGAAATTACTGCATATATCAACTCTGTTGGGGATAGCCGGATAAGGAGGATTATGCAGTATAAATATGTGGACGGATATACATGGCGAAAAATAGCAAATATCATGCATTATGACAGATCTTACCCTGAAAAGGCAATTACGAGATACCTAAGTAAACATTCCTGATCTATACTCTTGGAGGGGAAATGTCGGCGCTAAAACATATTAAAATACCATAAGGAAAAATATGACAAACACTTTGTATTGTGGTATAATGCGAATATCTACAAAGGAGGTTTTCGTATGAAAAATTTGAACATTAAGGTTATAATAGGCATAACGGCGTGTATATTGGCAGTTTTCGCCGTTTGGTTTATTATAAACAATAATTCTGCTGAAAGAAAGTATGGAGTTGATGCGGTAGAAGATGCAAAGGGAGCTGTTTTTACAGCGGATCAGTATCTTGATGGAAATCTGGATAAAAGAGAGTTTAAGACTCAAATGTATCATTATAGCAATGATGATGTCGAATATGGGGATAAGACATATGACATATATCATGCAATTGAGTACATGAAATTAATGAGTACCGATGCAGATGTATTGAAATATAGAAATGAAATAGCTGCTTTGATTGGTGAAAAGAAAAAATAAATTGACAACTGAATATAGTAAAATAAGAGATAAGAGAGTGTTTTGGCACTCTCTTTTATTTTGGGTATTGACAATATTGTACGTACTGTTATAATATACTTGTACGGACAAGAAAGGAGGGTAAAAAGTGTCACCAAGACCAAAATCAGATAAGTCTAAACATCACCGTTTTGAATTAAGGCTTGATGATGAAATGGATGAGATGTTAAGCGAGTGTTCAAAAAAACTCGAAACGAGCAAAACAGAAGTAATCAACAAGGGAATTAAAATGGTAAAATCAGAACTGGACAAAAAATAAGGCAGTCCGCACCGACCAAAGCACTGACTGCCTTAAATACCACACACACCAAAAGGAGTATGTACAATTATTGTATCTCTTTTGGGTGTGGTTGTAAAGCATTGAAAGGAGATTTTTTTATGTCAAAGATTGAACAGAAGCTTACTTCTATGGAAGTAGCACATATGGTGGGGAAAGAGCACAAATATCTTATGCGTGATATCAGAAATTACAGCACAGATATGACGGGTGCAGAAATTTCACCCGTTGAATTTTGGATTGAAAGCACCTATACAGATAGCAAAGGACAAATTAGACCTTGTTATGCTATTACAAAGAAAGGCTGTGAGTTTATCGCTCATAAGCTGACGGGAAAGAAAGGCACGGAATTTACAGCGCGATATATTAATCGTTTCCATGAGTTGGAAAATGCAATTGAGGGAGTCGTAGAAGCAGGAAATTCAACCACACGAATACAAGGGGTGCAAACTTTAATAGAATGTCAGCAACAGTTTATGGAGCGGCAGCAGCAGTTTTATGAACAACAGGAAAAGTTAAGCCAGATGATGATAGAAAAATTGGAAAACCTGTTACGTATTCGGAAGCCTATAAGTAATGATTCAAATTGTTTCTCCACATGTATCGGGGAAAAAGACGAACTTCAAGGACGTCGGGAAAAATTAGACCGTCTTGTGGAAGAGATGGCGGCGGCATGTAAGTGGGAGAAGAATTTCGCTTTGCACCGTCTGTATAAGACATTGGAGAAAATGCTGGATATATCAATGGACGATTATAAGAAAGTGTATCAGGCTGAAACAGGCAAAGTCTGCGCCAGCGCATGGAAAGTTGTTACAGATTCCGACAGGCTGTATGAGATGGCAGTCACATTATGCCAGAATACCATTAACAGCATGAAGTGTTCATAGATCAATGGACAAGAGAGGAGTAAATATGATAAGAAAAGAAATTCGTTACTCGGACAGTCGTGTTTACGCTATCTGCTATGTTCGACAGAGGGTGATTTATTATAACCTAAACTTTCATGGTGGAAGTCAAATTTATGTGATACGTTAAGAGGCTATAGTTTTTTAGGAGGTTTGATTATGAACGACATTATCACAAATGAAACCGTATTGAATAAGCATAATAAAGAGCATCTGGCACTTGTCGAATGTATGAATAGTGCATTGTATGAAATCTGGGAATATTTTAAGGCAGGCAATACAGAAGCGCACGCTTTCATGCATAGTAAGACTCGTGAACGCCTTGTGCAGTTCGAATTGAACTTTGAAAATGCGGATATTCCTGAATTTAGCATCAGGGCAACATATGAGGTATATGAGGCTATCATGGCAGAAACAATGCCAGTTTTAAACAGGTTAAGGAATCAAAACATAGCACAGGTAGTATAAATGGGTTTTCTAATTTAAATTTTTTGAGCAGAAATGTAAGTGTCGATTTTTTCTACTTTTAACATGCTAACATGGGAGTAAGCAGAGACTATCATGTTAGGAATATGGAATATAACAAGGAGAGCGCTGCTGGACAGCGTTCTTTTTGCGTTAAAGGAGTAGCAATGGCAAAGGAATGGGCAAAAGCATTTTACAACTCAAAGCGCTGGCAGCAGTGCAGGGACAGCTACATCAGCCAGCGGATAGCAGACGATGGCGGTGTGTGTGAGATCTGTGGCATCAGCCAGGGATACATCGTGCATCATAAGACGATGCTGACAGAGAGCAACATCAGTGATCCCGATATATCGTTAAGTCATGACAAACTGCAATATGTCTGCAAGGATTGCCACGACAAGATAGAGGGACACGGAGTAGGAAGTAAAAAGATCGAACCTTTATTTGCATTTGACGCGGACGGACAACCAGTCTCGCTGAGGGAGATCGACAACTCCCCCCGTGCGGACGGGTCCTGAATTTGTTCCGCCAGACCGAGGGCAGAGATTGATCTAACATACAGCTTATCATAAGGGGGGTGTGGTATCCATGGTGACGGAGGACGAGTACTTAAAAGAGGAAGTACGCAGGGAGGCTGAATACGACAGTATTTCCGGCTATCTGGAGAAACAAAAGCAGATTAAGAAAGAAGTGTCCAGATTAAGAAAACTCTTTAAGGAAATTGATGAAAATAAAAAAAAATTAGTCATTGCTCTGATAGATGACGTGGCATTTTTGACGGTGACAATGCAGGATTTGCGGGAAAGCATCATCAGGGAGGGGACGACAGTGGAATACAAGAACGGAGAAAACCAGTACGGTACCAAACAGAGCCCCGACGCCCAGCTCTACCTTGCGATGTCACAGAAACAGGCGCAGGCGATGAAGATTTTGCTTGACTGTATGCCCAAAAATGACAGACCGCCGGCGGAGGGTGACGAGCTTGCGGCTTTTTTAAGAGGCAGGAATGGCTAAAGCAAAATATGCCGAAAATTACAATCCTATCATGGAGTACTGGCAGAAGATTGAACGAGGCGAGATACCGGTATGCCGGAAAACATACCAGTGGTACAAATACCTTGCGGACAGGGTGCAGCATCCGGACAGCAGAATGACCTATAATCCGTCAAGGGCAAACCATGTGATCGAATTTGCCGAAACCTTTTGCTGTCCGTCGAAGGGAGACGGTTCGCCTGTTGTGCTGGAGCTCTGGGAAAAGGCACATCTGGCCGCAGTGTTTGGATTTGTGGACCAGCAGGGATACAGGACATGCCGCGAATCGCTTTTAATCGTTGGTAAGAAAAATGGGAAATCGCTTCTCTCGTCAATTGTCGGAATATACATGCTGATCGGTGATGGTGAGAGAGGACCAGAGGTGTACAGCGCAGCCACCAAGCGCGAGCAAGCGAAGATTATTTGGCAGGAGAGCGCCCGCATGATCAGAAAGTCGAAAGCGCTTTCCAGACATATCAAATGCAGGGTGGGGGATATATCAAGTGAACGGTTTAATAACGGCGAGTTCAAACCGCTGTCGAGTGACTATGGCACCCTTGACGGACTGAATATCCACTGCGCGCTGATGGATGAGATTCATCAGTGGAGGAACGGAAAACCGCTTTATGATATTCTCGCGGACGGTGTATCCGCGCGGAATCAGCCGCTCATTTATATAACATCGACTGCTGGTACGATCAGAGAGGATATTTACGACACAAAATATGGTGAGGCAGAGCGTGTCATAAATGGGTTGTTTGATGACAATGGATACAAGGACATACATTTTTTCCCATTTATCTATGAGCTTGACGAGCGCAAAGAGTGGCGGGATAAAAGCAAATGGATGAAAGCAAACCCTAATCTAGGGGTTTCGAAAAAGTGGGGGTATCTGGAAAACAAGGTAAAAAAAGCGATCAATAATCCAGTAGAGGTAAAAGACCTTGTCTGTAAGGAATTTAATATTCCGGAAACATCGTCAGAGGCATGGCTGACATTTGATCAACTGGACAACAGGACGCTGTTTGATGTTAAAGAACTAAAACCGCGCTATGGGATAGGCGGGGTTGACCTGTCCAGTACGACGGATTTAACCAACGCGACGGTATTATTTATGATACATGGGGACAACAGGATATATGTGCTGCAGATGTACTGGATACCGGAAGACCTTTTAGAGCGAAGAGTTATGGAGGATAAGATACCGTATGATTACTGGCGTGATCTGGGGCTGTTGCGAACCTGTCCAGGTAACAGAGTGCATTACAAATATGTTCGCGAGTGGTTTGAGGAGATCCAGATAGATTACGACATTTATCTGTATAAATGTGGTTACGACTCGTGGTCTGCAGTATATTTTGTCGATGACATGACAAATACATTTGGTGCTGCGGTGATGGAGCCCGTGGTCCAGGGCAAAAAGACACTTTCCGGACCAATGAAATCCCTTGGAGCAGATCTGGAAGAGAAAAAGGTTGTGTATAATAACAATCCGATCCTGAAATGGTGCATGGGAAACACAGTTATTGATGTCGACAAGAATGATAATATCCAGCCCTGCAAGGGGAATGTCGGAACCAGACGGATTGACGGGCTTGCCGGCTTGCTGGACGCATATGTGGTTTTGGAAAATAATCTGGAAGAATATCTGTCGATGATTTGAGGTGGTAAAAATGAAACTGTTTGGCAGGAAACAAAAAAATGCTGATGACGGCATCATCTGTAAAATGGTGACTGATACAGGAAACGGATTTTATCTGTGGAATGGGAAGATGTACCAGTCGGATATCGTCAGGGCGTGCATCAAACCGAAAACCAAGGCTGTAGGCAAACTGATAGCAAAACATGTCAGGGAGACCGTCACGGATGAGGGACGGAAGATAGACATTAACCCTGTTCCGTATATCCGATTTCTTCTGGAAGAGCCCAATGAATATATGAGCGGGCAGATGATGCTTGAAAAAGTGGCGAACCAGTTATCATTAAACAATAACGCCTTTATACTGATACTTCGCGATAGCTTTGGTCATCCTGTCGGCCTGTACCCGATACCATGTATGTCAGTGGAGGCAAAATATGATGCATCAGGTATATTGCGCTTAAAGTTTTATCTGGTAAACGGAAAGATATTTACGTTTCCGTATTCAGAGATTATCCATATAAGGGACGATTATTTTGACAATGACATATTTGGCGAGAATCCGGCAGAAGCGCTGACGCAGATTATGAATGTGGTGGGGGTGATAGACCAGGGAATTGTCAATGCGATCAAAAATGGCGGTGTCATCAGATGGCTTCTGAAATTTACGACATCGATGAGACCAGAAGATTTGCGGGACAGGGCGAAAGAATTTGCGGACAATTATCTGTCTCTGTCAAGCAGCTCCCTTGGCGTAGCTGCATCCGATTCAAAGGGCGAGGCCATACAGGTCAAGCCGAATGATTACGTGCCCAACGCGGCGCAGGCGGACAGGCAGATGCAGCGTGTATATAATTTTTTTAACACAAATGCGTCCATCGTCAATTCGACTTACACGGAAAATCAGTGGATATCATACTATGAGGCCGTCATAGAACCGCTGGCGGAGCAGTTGTCCAATGAGTTTACCAGAAAGCTTTTTACACGCAAGGAAAGAGGATTTGGAAACAGGATTATATTTGAGAGCAGCAACCTGACTTACGCGAGTATGGAAACGAAACTGAATCTTGTGCAGTACGTTGACAGGGGAATTATGACGCCGAACGAAGTCAGATATTACCTGAACCTTGCACCGATAGACGGCGGGGATAAGGCATTGCTGAGGAAAGATACTGGAACGCTGTCGGGAGGAGGTGAGGATAAGTGAAAAATATCGAGGTAAAAGGAACGGTAGTCAGCAATGATGATAAATGGATATATGATTTACTGGATTTTGAGAGCGTGTCTCCCCGAGAAATATCGGCCGCCCTAGAGGAAGCTGCAGGCGATGAGGTTACGTTGGTGGTCAATTCCGGCGGCGGGGACGTGTTTGCCGGAAACGAGATCAACTACCTGATATCGCAGTACGGAGGGCACACACAGGCGGATATCGTCGGAATAGCCGCATCCATAGCAACTGTCATATGCTGCGGTGCAGATCTTGTGAGGATGACTGCAGGGGCGCAGTATATGATTCATAATGTGTCCGGCAGCGCCCGGGGTGATTACAATGAGATGGACAAGGCATCAGGGATATTAAAAAATGCCAACAGGACGATCTCAAATGCCTATCGGTTGAAGACAGGCATGTCGGAAAAAGAACTGCTTGACCTGATGAACAGAGAGACCTGGATGGATGCGCAGAAAGCATTGGAGTACGGATTTGTCGATGAGGTGATCGGCGATAACGGTACGTTCGGACAGCAGAAAACAGCCCTCTATAACAGTGCGTGCTTTGCAAACATTATCAGCGAGGACACAAAGCGCAGACTGCGGGACCAGCTCAGGGAACACGGGGGCAGTGCGGACGGCGGCGACATCACAGTAATGAGAAATAAAATAAAAATCGAAAGAATGAGAGGTATGATGTTATGAAATTTATGAACGTGATCAAAAAATTTGGATGCAGAAACGATATGATAGCTTTTCGCAACCAGCTGCTGGATGAGGCGTCATCCCTGCTTGACGAGGGAAAAACAGAAGAATATCAGGCTAAGATGGATGACGTGAAAGTGTTTGATGAGGAGTACGCTAAATACACGGAGGAAAAGGCGAACATTGAGGCGCTGAAAGGCGCGGTATCGCTGCACAATGTGCTTTCTGACGATGCAAAGGACGGTATCATTGCCCAGATCAACATGCAGGATAATGATAAGACATACCGGATGGCATTCATGAACTTTGTGCTGAACGGGGAGACAATCCCGCAGGAGCTTAGAAATGAGGATGCTTATACAACATCATCGGATGTCACTGCAGTAATCCCGAACACGATCCTGAACCGTATCATTGAGAAGATCGAGGATCACGGGAAGCTGCTGTCCAAGGTGACGCGGACATTTTACAAGGGCGGTGTGAGCGTTCCGACATCCGCGGCGAAGCCGGTGGCGACATGGACGACAGAGAGGGGAAAGGTTGACAAGCAGAAAAAAGGCACTGACAGCATTACATTTAGCTACTATAAGTTAAAGTGCGTAGTGGCGGTTACGCTCACAGTGGATACAGTTACGCTTGATGTGTTTGAGCGCACCCTGGCAAACAATGTCGCCGATGCGATGGTAAAGGCGCTTGAAAATGCCATTGTATCCGGTACGGGGACAGGCCAGCCGAAAGGCATCCTGAAAGAGACAGCACTGGCAAAACAGAATGTCGACATTGCATCCGGAGCGGGGGTTACCTATGCAGACCTCTGTTCCATGGAGGCTGCCCTGCCCAGTGCTTATGAAAGTGCGGAATGGGGCATGACCAAGAAAACGTATTTCAGCGCGATCCAGAGCATGACAGACAGCAACGGGCAGCCGATCGCAAGGGTAAATGTGGGGATTGACGGGAAGCCCTCCTATAATATCCTTGGGCGTCCGGTCAACTTTATCTCCTCTGACTATATGAGCGATTATACGGATGATGTGACGGCGGATACCGTATTCGCTTTCATATTCCGTTTTGAGGACTACATGCTCAACACCAACATGAACGTCACCATATCCCACTATGAGGATCACGACACGGACGACAAGATGACAAAGGCAGTCATGCTTGTTGACGGAAAGGTGATTGACAAGAACAGTCTCGTGACAATGACCAAAAAGAAAAAAACAGCCTGATATGACGGGGGATATCTTATGGAGATGCTTGACCAGATAAAGAAATCGCAGAGGATAACGCACGATCTGCTTGATGATATCCTCCGGACTGACATTGACGCGGGCGCCGACGAGCTGATGCGTGCCGGGGTGGAGCCTTTTGACGGGGAGGGAAATATAAGCGAAAGGCCGCTGGTCAGAAAAGCAATTGAACTCTACGCCAAGGGCATGGAGGATTTCGAGGAGAAGGGCAGTGTATACATGGCGTCGTTTGAAAAACTGAGGGACGCCATGGCTCTGAGTGGTGATTATAATGTGCAACGAACTGATAACATTAGTGACGACAGTCAGGACGCGTAACGACCGCGGTTTTGAAGAGACAGAAAGAACCGTCAGACAGGAAATATTTGCTGAGGTGCGTTCTGCGGGCGTGATTGAAAAATACGAGGCGCAACGGGCAGGAGTCGACATATCGGCAATATTTAAAGTCGATACGGATTCTTACCGGGCGAAGCTGGTTGACGGCAGGCGTCCTGACATGATAGAGCATGATGGCGTTACATACAGGATACATGACGTCCGCAGGAAGGGAGCGTACAAAAAGACAGAAATTGTATGCAAAGGGGTGTAATATGGCGAGGTTTGACGTGTACGATGATAATATCGATCTGGATAACCTGTTTAATGTAGATTTTGACGAGCTGGCAGAAGAAGCGCTAAAAGAAGCGGTACCTGTCCTCGAAAGGAGCATGAAAGCAGCAGTGCAGGCAGCGGTTGAGCATTCCGGAGATTCTGAACTTGTCCGGTCAATAAAAGCGAATAAGCCTAAAAAGTCCAGAAACGGTGCGTGGATAGTAAATGTGACGCCAAAAGGCTACTCGAAAGTGAAAGTGTACCACGGCAAAAAAGGCGGGCGTACTTACCCTGTCAGCAATGCGCTGAAAGCCATCTGGAAAGAGTATGGAGTTGCAGGGCGGCAGCCTGCGCATCCGTTTCTGGCAAAGGCAACAAACGACGCGCAGAATGAGGTGCTGGATATCATACAGCGGAAATTTGATGAGAAAGCAGGAGGCGGGTAAATGGATCTGACAGATATACTCATGCGGCTGGCAGACGTAACAGGCATATCGGTGTATCAGGATATCTGTACCGATGAGTACGCGGAAAAGTATATTACCATTGTGTATCAGGATGAAAGACCTGCGCTGTGCGGCAGCAACAGAGTGCTTGCCGACCAGTGCGACATCTATGTCAGTCTGTATACGCCGCCGCAATTTGATTATTTCGGGGTAAAAAAGCAGATGCGGGATTATCTCGAAGCAAATGAATTTGTAGTAAGCTCGATCAGCTCCGGACTGGAAGCGGACCTTTCCGGGGGCAGGATACGCAGGACAACATTTGACTGCAGATATGCAGGATACAGAGAATAGGAGGAATAAGATTATGGCATTTGTAGGATTAGCGAACCCGTATATCGCAAGACTGATAGACGAGGAGCAGCAGAAGTATTCGGGTTGTTTTGCTTGTGGCGAAGCCATCGCGGTGAGCGTTACCCCGAATTACAATGAGGCAAAGCTTTACTCTAACAACCGGCTGTCAGATATGGCGAAAGAATTTAAGGACGGGAATATCTCCCTTGGAACAGATCATCTGCCAATATGCGCGCGTAAGGTCTGTTTTGGCCATGAAGTGGACGAGTCTGGAAAGACGGTTACATACAGAACTGATGATGAAGGGGAATTTGTTGGCGTAGGGTTTTATGTGGATGAGCGGATTGCTGGACGGACACAGTATGAGGCAACGATCATTTACAAGGTAAAGTTTAGTGAGTCCGCGAATGATTATACAACCAAAGGCGAGTCCCTCGAATTTAAAACCCCGACGATCGAGGGAACCATTGCGGGCCTTAAATCCAAGAAGTGGAAAATTACAAAGACTTTTGACGATGCGGCTGATGCGGATAAGTGGCTGAGGGATACACTGGGGTATAAGGAGCCGTCTGTGACGCAGCCAGAGACGCCTGACGGCGGAGATCAGGGGGGTACGCCGGAGGTTACGGGTGGCGACGGACAGAAGGATGCGCCAGAGACTACGGGTGATGACGGACAGAAGGATACGCCGGGACTGACAGAATGACGGCAGGAGGTGAGGAATGTTTGAACATGCGGAAAAAGTAGTGCTTGCCGGAAAGGAATATCCGATCAGATGTGATATTAATGTGCTGGCAGAGATTCAGGATCAGTTTGATACGATACCTAATTTTGAGATGCTTCTGACGGGCGTAAAGATCAGGAAGGATAAAGACGGCAATGCGCTGCTGGATCATGATAATAAGATCCTGTTTGACCGATGTGATCCATCCGTCAGGGCGATCGCGGCAATCCTGCCCTGTATGCTCAGGGAGGCGTGCGGCGGCGGTGATCTCAGCGAAGCGCTTGACGCCGTGGCGAATGCGAGATTTGACTTGTATGGAACAGCGCTGCAGATGCACAAGGAGCTGGACAAATGCTTTGAAAGAAAAAACGTGTAGTCCGTCAGAGGGTGGATGAAAATGCAAGTGACAAGATGGACTTCTGGCGGATTATGGCGCAGGGTATGCATATGGGACTTACGCGGGCGGAGACAGAGCATCTGTATATAGGCGAATATCTGGATTTATTTGACGCGTATAAGGAGATTCATAACGCGACGGTCGGAAAAATGCTGTATAAGATTCCTGACAGACTGGACAGGCCCGTCAGTATGCGGGATTTGTAGAAGGGTACGGTTATGGCGGAAAAGAAAATTGGCGCAAGGATTGTGATAGACGGGGAATCCGAGTTTCGGGCGAATCTGAACAGTGCGAAAACAGCGCTGTCCAGATTTCAGAGCGAATTAAAGCTCGTCAATACAGTTTATAAGGACAACGCGAACTCTCTTGCCGCGCTGCGCGACAAGCAGCAGGTATATATCAATCTGCAGCAGGAGCAGCGCAACAAGGTGCAGCTGCTCGCAGAGATGCAGGATAAGGCGGTCAAAAAACTTAACGAGGAGCAGAAGGCACTCGCAGAACTTGAACAGAACCGGAATGAACTAAACACTGCGCTGGAAAAAGCAAAAGCAGAATATGGGGAAAACAGCGAAGAAGTCAGAAAACTGACGGACGAGCTTACAGATGTTAATGGGCAATATGAAGCGCAGGAAAGGATTGTCCAGAAAACAAGTGACAGGGTAAACAGATATAAGAGCGACCTTAACGGGGCGGAGGCGGAGCTGGAGGAACTCAACGGTGAAGTCGAACGGAACGGGAGGTATCTGGCGGAGGCGGAGAACTCCATGGACGGGTGCGCATCGTCAATCGATGAGTACGGCAATGAGGTGCAGGAGTCGGCCGATAAGACATCCGTGTTTGCCGATGTGCTGAAAGCGGAACTGCTTTCCAGTGCCATTAAGGAAGGCATCAGGGCGCTTGTGGAAGGCATCAAGACGATTGCCACGGCAGCCACGCAGACAGGAATGGCTTTTGAATCGTCCATGTCGCAGGTAGCAGCTACTATGGGCATGACCACGCAGGAGATTGCCAGTGGAAGCGCGGAGTATGAACTGTTGAGCAAGGCGGCGCAGGACTGCGGGAAAGCGACAATGTTTTCCGCATCGCAGTCCGCGGAGGCATTGAATTATCTTGCGCTTGCAGGATATGATGCGGAGAAGGCCGCCGCCACACTTCCCAAGGTGCTGAATCTGGCAGCGGCAGGAGGACTTGACCTTGCGTATGCCAGCGATCTCGTGACAGACTCTATGGCCGCTCTGGGACTTGAAACAAGCGAGCTTGATAATTATATCGATGAGATGGCAAAAACGTCCCAGAAGTCAAATACGAGCGTCGCACAACTTGGGGAGGCGACACTTGTGTGCGCTGGTAGCGTGGCGCTTACAGGGCAGAGTCTCGAGACGATGAATACTGCTCTTGGCGTACTAGCTAATAATGGTTTGAAAGGCGCTGAGGGTGGCACGCATCTGAGGAACATACTGTTGTCTCTGTCCGCGCCGACCGATAAAGCGGCAGACGCAATCGAGTCCCTGGGACTGCAGGTGTATGACTCCAAGGGAAACATGCGTGATCTGAATGCCGTAATAACTGACATGGACCGTCTGATGTCGGATATGACGGGCGAAAAAAAGACCAACCTGATCAAGACAATATTTAATAAGACTGACATAGCCGCGGTGAACGCACTGCTGAAAAGCACAAACGGCGAGTACAGCGACCTGAACGCGCAGATCAAGGACTGCTCTGGGGCGGCGCAGGCGATGGCAGACACGCTCAATGACAATTTAAAGGGCAGGGTGACAATTTTACAGAGCGCCCTTGAAGGTCTTGGTATTACTGCGTATGATCTCTTTGATGATGAGATGAAATCCGCCGTTGACTCCGCGACAGAAGCGGTCGGCAGGCTGCAGGAAGAGATCGACAATGGTGATCTTGGCGTGTCTCTGCGCGATATGTCAAAAGCGCTCAGTGAAGTGGCGGAAAATGCGATCGGTGCAGCCGAAAAGGCACTGCCAAAGCTGATAGACGGCCTGACATGGCTACTGGAAAACGGGGAAATCGTAGCCGGACTGATAGGCGGTGTGACATCGGCAAAAATTGCCTATACTGTGGCGACAGAGGCGGCAACCGTCGCGCAGAAGCTTTTTAACGTGACGGCGAATGCCAACCCGTACATATTCCTTGCGACGGCGATCGCGGGGGTGGTCGGCGCAATAACCCTGTACTCCAAGACAGCAGATAAAGAGACAGTGCAACTCACGGAGACTACAAAAAAACTGACAGATGCATCAAAAAAACTAAATGAGGAGACTTCTGCGGCATCACAGAAACGTGCTGAAACGAGAGCTGGATTGGAAAGTCAGAGGGATGCGTGTATCAAACTGGCAGAGGAACTGGACGAGCTGCAGGGCAAGACAAGCCTGACAGCATCAGAGCAGGCGCGTCAGGCTGCAATTGTCGATGAGTTAAATACTGCAATGCCGGAATTGAATCTGAGTATCGATGAGCAGACCGGACTGACCAATATGTCGACGGAGGCGCTGCTTGAAAATATTGATGCACAGATGGCGCTCATGAAGGCGGAAGCGGCGCGGGATGATCTGAAAGAAATTGCGGAGCAGCAGTGGGAATCTGAGAAAAAGCTTGCAGAGCTTAGGGTGGAGCAGGAGGAGGCTACAAACCGGCTGGCAGAAGCAGAAGCAAAAATGAACCAGGAGCGGGAAGATTTTAAGGGGGTAAGCCGTGAATGCGAGGAAGCGTGGCGGACGGAGGCAAATAGCTGTAATGCCCTGACACAGCAGATTGGTGAAACCATGAGCACCATCGCGGATTTGGACGCAGAATATAAACAGACCATGTCCTATATCGCGGAAAATGAGTCGCTGGCAAAGGCGTCAGGGGAAATGTCGGCGCTGGGAGACGCCGCGCTTGATGCAGGCAGCGATATAGCCACAATGTCAGATGAGGTTATAGAACAGTATAACGATATGTTTGACAGCCTCCAGAAAACCGTCTGGAACCAGATAGACCTGTTTTCGAAATTTACCAGCGAGGTAAAAATATCCAAAGAAGAAATACTAGCTAATATGCAGTCTCAGATTGACGGAGTGTCACAGTGGGCTGAGAATATGGACGAATTGGCACGCAGAGGGATTGACCAAGGGCTTTTGCAGCATCTTGCCAACCTAGGACCGCAGGGCGCCGGATATGTGGAAGCCTTTATTACAATGACGGACGACCAGCTAAAAGAGGCCGGCAAGATGTTTGAAGAGTCGCTGACGCTAAGTTATTCTGCGGCGGGGGATATTACAGCATCTTATTTTGAGGCGGGTGAAGATGCCTCGCAGGGATTCGCGGATGGTGCAACGGGAGCTATGGGAGTAGTGCTTGAAGCAGCCCAAAAACTGGCAGATACGGCGGTTGATACATTAAAGCAGGGGCTGGATGAGCATTCGCCGTCCAAGGAGACTGAGGATATTGGTAAAAACTATGATGAGGGATTAAAATTTGGAATCGACCGTAATAGGGAAAATGTCCTGTCTGTAATAAGGCAGTTGACTACGGATATGGTCAGCATCACGAGAACTGGACTTCCTCCGGAAGAGTTTACAGAGATGGGGCGACGCGTAGCCGAGGGGCTACAGCGAGGAATTGAATCCGGAAAGAGCGGTGTGATAGCGACGATACAGTCCATGTGCACATCTGCGGTTGAGGCTGCCAGGTCCACGCTTGATATCCACTCTCCATCAAAGGCGTTTGCATGGCTTGGACAGATGTCCGGAGAGGGATATATAACCGGTTGGGAGGATACCATGGCAAATATCAACGATGTAATTCGCGAATCTCTGCCGGACATACAAACTGCAGATGTCCCAGATGGGGGAAATGCCGGTATGACAGGCGCAGCATCAACGCAGATTTATGAGATGTGTGAGCGTATGTATAATATGATGGCACAGTATATGCCGGAAATGACCAGGATGCAGGTAGTAACAGATACGGGCGCCTTAGTGGGCGAACTGCTCCCCCGGCTGGATAACGGGCTTGGGGAAATGCAATATGATAAAGACAGGGGGCTCTATGAGTGACAGGTGTGCGGTTTGGAAATGTGCATAGTTACGATGATCTGGGACTTGTGATAAGCAGTATAAAGATAACGCCACCAAAGCCAAAGGCGTACAGGATAAGTGTGGCGGCGGCTGATGGTGATATTGATATCACGGAGGCGCTGACTGGCGGAGATGTCAAATACGAGCGGCGGACCATAACAATTGAGTTTGCAATGCTGGGGGATGAACGCCGCATACACAGTAAATACAGTGAGGTAATGAACGCAATCCATGGGAAAGAGTTTGCGGAGATCGTATTTGACGATGACGGGAACTATCATTATGTTGGACGCGTCAGTGCAACCGCACTGAGCAATGAGCCTTTAAAGGGTGTGATAACAGTACAGTGTGTCGTTGATCCATACAAGTATGACTGGGGCGATGATTGGTTATGGGACCCGTTTGATTTTGAGACAGGCATTGCGAATGAGACGTCCAATCTCGAGGTAAATGGAGCGCTGGAAGTTACATATATCGGTCAGAGGAAAAAATACGTCCCAGTTATAACAGCAACATCGGCAATGACAGTAAGCTTTAAGGGCGGAAAGCACAGCCTTGTCCCTGGAAATAATAAGGTTTTTGATATCAAGTTTGAGGAGGGCGTCAATCTCCTGACCTTTGAGGGATATGGCACTGTTACGATCGAGAACAAGGGAGGCAGTCTGTAATGTATCAAGTTGTATCTGTGCTTGGCGGAGTGGAGCATGTCCTCATGGATCTTCGCGATGAAGATTATATACTGGAAAATCCCAAACTGACACTGCAGATTAATAATCCGGGCGTGTTTACATTTGACGTACATCCGACGCATCCGGAGATATCCAGTATTGTGCCTCTTGTAGCGCTTATCAGGGTTTATAAGACGGACCATAAGACATATAAAAAATGGATGTTTACAGGGCGCGTGATAAGTGATGTACGTGATATCTACAACACCGGAAAAGTAAAATGTGAGGGTGTACTGGCGTATCTGATGGACAGCATTGTGCTGCCCTACGAGTATGAGGGGACGCCTGTGGATTATGTCAGGCAATTGGTGGCGTCCCATAATTCGCAGGTTGGACCGGAAAAACGGTTTATTATCAGGACGCTTGATCTGGCGGATGTTGATACAAACGATAATATTGTCCGGGCTAATAAAAACTATCCGACAACGATGCAGGAGCTGAAAAATAAGGTCATCAAGCTGCTTGATGCATATATTGCGGCGGAGGAAATTGACGGGAGACTATATATAGACTGTAACCAGAGTATATTGCACTACAATACTCAGGATATCCGGCTGGGCGAAAATATTATCAGCCTGAAACAGTCAAAGAGCGCATCGGAAATAAGGACTGTAATAATTGGAATCGGCGCGGAGGACAAGGAGGGAAACAGCCCGACAGTCATTGTGGAGAATGATGCGGCAATAGCAAGATATGGCCGGATTGTCGGAACCGTCGAATTTGAAGATGTGACAACAATACCGCAGCTTACCAGGAAAACGCAGGCTTATCTGGATGGGATAGTGGCAGAAACAAATGCTGTTGAGATCAAGGCGGTTGATCTGAATATGACCAGTGCGGAAACAGAAGCAATCGGTCTGGGCTATTGCTACGTGGAATCTGCGTACAATAATCTGGACCATGTGCGGATGATTGTCAGTAAGATGGATATTTATCTTACGCAGCCTGAAAAAAATACATTTAGTCTCGGAGCAGCGTCAAAGAGCGTAACGACAAGCGCTTCCCGTGCAAATGCAGAGATAGACAAACGGGTGAGACGGATTGCCAACAGCATAAGTCCCAGAATACAGTACGCAGTAGATAATGCCACACAGCTTATTACAGGTGCAAAGGGCGGATATGTGATCCTGGACTGTGGAAATGATGCAAAGAGCATACCGTCACAGATTTTGATCATGGACAGTCCTGACAAGCATACTGCACAAAGCGTGATCAGGATCAATAAAAACGGTATAGGCTTTTCTACGACTGGATATAGCGGGCCATACCGGAATGCATGGACGATTGACGGAAACCTTGTGGCAGATTTTATTACAACAGGAACAATGTTTGCAGACCGTATCAGAGGCGGAACGCTACTGCTTGGTGGTACTGGAAGCGGGCGTGACGGTCAGATAGCGGTTAGGGATAGCAGTGATAACCTGATAGCGCTGATTGATATTAATGGTGTGGACATAAGAAAAGGCAGCATCAGGGGCACAGTGCTGGAAGTAGGCGGCTATAACAATCAGGACGGCAGTATAACAATAAAAAACGCAAATGGCCAGCCAATAATAACCATTGATAATAATGGTATTGATGTAAATAATAAAGCTTTTTATGTGGATATGCAGGGGAACGTCTATGGCAATTATATAACGGCATTCGGAATCCGGGGAGATGCAGTAAATCAATTTTCGAGGAGTGTAGATGACTCCGAGGCGATGCGCGTTGCCAAACAGGCAATAAGCGCAGCACAGACGGCTGCGAATAATGCGGCCAGTGCTGCGGCTAAGGCGCAGCAGACGGCCGATGATCTGGCTGTGCACGTGCGAAACATTAATGAAGGTGTAAAAAAACAGAACACATGGATAAATCAGTTGAGCAGTCAGATTCAGGAGTTGGGAAAACCCGGGATATCGTAGGAGGGAACGTATGGCAAATATAGCAAAATGGCTCGAGCAGATTATGGCCGCAAGGTTTGGACGGGATGTGAGGCGGTCAATACATGATGCAATAGATGCCGTAAACAGCAGCGCTGAGGGTTCTGCGGCGGCTGCGGAAAAGAATGCGGCTGCAGCATCGGCCAGCGCCCTGAATGCGCAGAAGAGCGAGACAGCTGCAGGAAGCAGCGCATCAGCAGCATCAGCCGCCGCCAATGCAGCACAGGAGAGCAGGACAGCCGCAGGAAGCAGCGCATCAGCAGCATCAGCCGCCGCCAATGCAGCACAGGAGAGCAGGACAGCCGCAGGAAGCAGCGCATCAGCAGCATCAGCCGCCGCCAATGCAGCGCAGGAGAGCAGGACAGCCGCGGAAAACAGCGCTGCATTGGCGCAATCGTGGGCAGGGGGGACAGACGGTGAAGTACGTGAGGGTGATGAGACTGACAATTCACGTTATCATTGCTTGCAGTCGCAGCATTATGCGGAATTAGCGCAGGAATATTGTAAAAAAATCGAGCAGGCAGGGTATAAAATGTGTGGAGACTATGACAGTGAAGTTACATACGATTATCCCGATGTAGTTTTTTACGATGGGAGCTCTTACGTGGCAAAAAAAATAACGGTCGGCAATACTCCGGAAAAAAACAGCGAATACTGGCAGATTTTTGCGGCCGGTCTGAAAGGAGCTATTGATTACAATGATTTAATCAATACGCCAGATTTAAAATCAGTAGCGACCACGGGAAGCTACGCTGATCTGACAGATGTACCAGTTTTGGCAAAAGTGGCGACAAGTGGAGAATATAATGATCTGGCTGGTACACCGACAATTCCGGCGGTGGCTAAAAATGGTAAATTAACGATACAAAGAAATGGTACCGCAGTACAGACCTTTACTGCTAATCAGGGCTCAGACGTAACCGCAAATATATTGGTCCCGACTATTTCCAGCTCCTCGGCTGTAACACAGACAGGACAGATGGCGCTAGATGCAGTGGAAAAGAATGCATCTATAGCAGGCACGCTGGCACACCAGATTGCCCAGGCAAATAGCAATTTAACTCAAAACACTGATGGCAAATTTGAGTTGCCAAATGGACTTAAAATATGTTGGGGCAGTGGCACA
>VSNM01000088.1 GCA_009774245.1 Lachnospiraceae bacterium
CAGTATCTGCAATTTTCAAGGTTCAATTGAGCCTAGTTTTTTGGTTCAGTTTTTCATAGATTACTTGACACTACCCCCTCCGAAACTGCTCCTGTTGACTTTAATAGCCAACAGTTTTCGCAGGCACAAAAAATTCGAAATTATTTTAGCGAGCATTGTTGTCCGATAACCTGCTATAGAATACTTCGTGGAGCAAGAAAGCTTCCGATCTATAAGCCTTATTCCCGTACATTGTCTACTGGAAAACAAGTCAAAACAAAGACTACGGATTCTGTCCGCGATGTGGAATTTGTGTATGCTGAAGCATCCGATGGGAAACCTTTATATGCTGGATGGCTTGCACTTACGGATTTTTCCGGTATCATCTCGGATGAAGCGGTACAGGGTATACGTTTTCGCAAGGGAAATATTTTAGTTGGTAATAACACCACATTTGTGAAATATTTCCCCTCTGAAGGTCATAATGCAAATCGTATGTTTGCTGGAGAAATTCATGCTTTGCATAATGAGTTGGTTCCGAACTCTCAGAGAGATGACTTTGAGCCTAATGGAGTTTACAGTGAAATGCGGCAGGCTCTGAGCAAGTGGGCAGGAGAAATTAATAAGAAGTATCGTCGTGGCATGTCTGAAGCAACATCTGCACTTAGACGCTTAAATCAGTTGAATGCAGAGCAGAAGGAACTGGAAGAAAAAATTGATTCCGGTGCAATTTCCTCTGATGAAAAACGAGAACAGATTGCTGATAAGCTCAAACAAATCGCCAAGAAGCGTGAGTCTGAAGAAAAAACTGTCCGAAATGCGCAAGTGCGTGGCGCATTTGATGCTGAACGCAAAGAAACGGTTGAGAAAGTGTTGTCCCAAACGGAGATAGCAGCGAAAAAGGTTATTTCGCTGAATAAGAAAATCATTAATGCTGATTATGCAACAAAGCGTGATTTACCTACATCGTATAGCCGAGACGAGTGGAAGTTGTATCAGCGTATTATTACTGTAATTGATACATTCTTCATCGAAGAGCCTGAGACAGCAGAAAAACTGCGTAAAGCTATAAAATCTGAACTGAGCGTGAAAAAGAAATGAGAGTTTTATTAGTTGAACCAAATTATAAAAACAAATATCCGCCAATGGGATTAATGAAAATAAGTACATACCATAAGATGCTGGGAGACGAGGTGCACTTCGTCAAAGGCTTCGATCATAGTGTGGATAAAAAAGTTTGGGATAGAATTTATATTACCACTCTGTTTACCTTTGATTTTGATGTGGATGTAAAAACCATCAATCATTATATACTGCTGGTAAACAACATTGATGATCTTTATGTTGGTGGTATTATGGTATCGCTTATGCCGGAGAAGATCGTAGAAGCAACTGGAATTGACCATTCCCATATTCTGACTGGGTTGTTCACTGAAACTGCAGTGGTTGGTGATAACAACGATATCAACGATATCAATGTGGACGAATTGGCGCTAGATTATGATATTCTGGAGCAGGTCGATTATAAGTACCCTGCAGGTGATAATTATTTTGCTTATACGACCAGAGGATGCCCGAACCATTGTTCTTTTTGTGCAGTACCTATTTTGGAGCCACATTTTCATGTGACAAACAACATTGTTGATCAGATTAGGATTATTGACGAAAAATACGGTCCTAAGCAGCACCTTCTACTTCTGGATAATAATATTCTGAATACTGCGGATTTGAAGTCTCTTGTTGATGATTTGTGTAAAGCGGGATTTGGTCGGGGAGCAAAGTATGTAGATCCTGGTGTATACAATATTGTCATAATGCGTTATCGTAATGGAGACCGAGCAGATTTTCTCAATAAGAAGATGGCTACATATTTAGAGGGTTTTAAAAAACGTATTAAAATCCGCAGAAATGTTAGAAACATTCCTTCAAATTGTTATTGGGGCAGAGGATGCTATTGACTATGCACAATATATGCTGGATCATGATAAAGAATTGTCTCCGATCATTGAGAAGTATCGTAACAAAGCAAAAAAAGCACGTTACGTGGACTTTAATCAGGGTGTCGATGCAAGAAAGATCAATGACGAAACTATGGAGCAGCTTGCTCGGCTTGCAGTTCGTTCTTTGCGTATTGCGTTTGATGATATTCATTTAAAGGATGTATATTGTCAGGCGGTACGCACTGCACATCGTCATGGCATCACAGAAATTTCCAATTACATTCTGTTCAATTACAAGGATAAGCCGGAAGATTTGTATGAACGTCTACATATCAACATTGAATTGAATAAGGAATTGGGGATTCAAATTTTCTCATTTCCGATGAAATATTCGCCGATCAGCGAAACAGATCGCACTTATATTGGCGTTAATTGGTGCAAGAAATCAGTCCGGGCAATATCTGCTATTTTGCAGGTAACAAGGGGCGTTGTGGCAGCAGGATCCAGTTTTTTTATAAAGCATTTGGTAACAGTTTGGAAGAGTATCTTGAACTATTAGCAATGCCCCGAGAATTGATCATGTTTCGTTCATATTTTGAAGAAAACGGTACAACTGCAAAATGGCAGACTTATATCACAAATTAAACGATGAACAGAAGGAGCGTTTAATGGCATTGGTATCTCACAATGTATCCGAATTGAGAAATATACCTTGGCCAGATGAGCTTAAAGATATTCTGGAAAAACGGAGCATTCTTGAGAAATATGTTCAACTATCATTAACGGATGACAGTGATATTGTTGTAGAAGATTAAAGAAATGCTGCCAGTAAAAATATACATCTAGGATAAGATATTTGTCTTTAATTTGGCTAAATTATCCCGGTCAGTGCCGGACGCGGCAGGTTGGGGCAGGCAGTTAAAGTGTTTGGGAATAGAACGATATGTGCTGAGCAGGAGTATGGTGAAAACTGCAGAGGAGATAATGGAGACTGTTTCGGACATTTCAACTTGACATTAATTTATCTCCAATTTTGCCCCGACTTAGCAGTAATTTATCACACGCCTCACGAATTTATGCGGGTTTCAGCGATTTTCACTTAGAAAAGTAAAAAAGTCTGTGACAACAACTTGACACACTCGGGATATGGACGACTCGACGTGGGGGGTTGAGTTCTGGCTGGGATTGGAAGAGGGGAGCAGAGAGGAAGGAATGTCTTGTATGGAAGGGGCATTCCTTTTTCTGTTGACAGGTTCTCTCTTTCGAAAACTAAATTACACATACGCTAAGAGATATGCATATGTTGTAGCCGAATAAAGCATAAGTTGCATTTTAGGTTATTGCTTTTATTTATATATTATCTTAGAATAATATACAAATAAAAGCAGCATTTCAGAAAGAAGATGCGATAACAGGCTGTAAGTTGAAAGGAGTTGGTATGAATGTCGGTGATTACTTATAACGATCAGTTAAGAAATCTATTATCTAATATAGACTGTGTATTGGCTTTTGATACAGCAGCAGATTTTTTAGGGCTGACAAATGGCGGCTATAGACCCATGGCACAGATATTTGTCAGTAAAAAGCAGGATATTAGTGGTACAGAACAAATAATAGTGCCGTCATTGGAAACGCTTGAGTATGAAGAACATAACGGACTGCTGTGTACAACTGTTAATCAAACGATTATTGACCTTTTAGAGCAAAATGGTGATGAACAGATTATTACAGAGAGTCTGGCCAACTATTATGAGGATCATGATGAGAGTTTTGAGGGACTCAGGATTCCAGAATATTTGCTGCCGAGATTTGAAAAGTATAAAGAGTGGGCAGTTGCGTATTACGAAGAGTAGGTAACAGTTATGGAGTTAATGGAATTTTTATATAGAGTCATGGAAGAATTGTCAAATGCTGGTATACCAATTGTTTTTAAGGGAGCAATGGTTCTTAACCTTGCACTTAGGGAAAATAATCCGTCGAAAGTAGAGCGGATGACCAGAGATATAGATGGTGACTGGGTCGGGGAACTGCCAACAATGGATGAGATGGAAAATGCATTGCGAAGTGCAGTAAAAAAGGTTGATTCCTCATTGGATATTTATGCGAACAGAATCTTTGGCGAAAGAAAGTCCGCCGGCTTTATGATTGTGAGTAAAGATGGCGAGAAGGTTGCAAGTGTTGATTTAAGTGTCAGACAGAATCAGTTTTGCAGTTCATATATCTCTTATGTGAATGGAATCTTAATAAATGGTGCCAGTCTGTCGAAAATGCTTTCTGATAAGATATATGTGATTTCAGGAGAAAGTTTATGATGAAACGATCTAAAACATTAGAAGATACAAAGCTATGGCAGGTTTATTTGGAAAAACTACCGGAGGCTGATGAGAGAACTGTCTGGATAAAGAATGTTTATGAAATGGCAGCAGCAAATCTGAAAGGGGTAAGCCAGGAATTTAGAAACTATACATTGCATGATGAAACGCATGTATTAAATGTGTTGGATTCCATGGGAGGCTTGTTAGGAGACTGGATAGGAAGGCTGACAGTCGGGGAAGTAGAACTGCTGGTTTTGGCGGCTTCGCTGCATGATCTGGGAATGGTTTATACAGAAGAGGAGAAAGAACTTTGCTTTGAGGATGAAATAAAATATAAGGATTTTTTAAGGGTACATTGTCCGGAATTGATTGGCTGTACACCAGATGAATGGTCAGAGGATATTCAGCAATGGTATCTTCGCACACTGCATCCTTTTCGGGTTTCCGATGTGCTGCAGAACAATGAATGGAAGGCGTTGTTTGGATGTTATCCTGATGAAATTGTTCCACGGCGGTGTGTTTTGGCTGTCTGCCAGGCTCATGGGGAAGAGTTGAGGGAACTTCGGGATAACCGGGACTTGGAGTATTTGGATGCAAGCGACGCAGATCCGCTGTTTTGTGCACTTTTGCTCCGGCTGGCGGATTTGCTGGACTTTGATGATACGCGTGCGCCTAAGGTCTTGTATGGTTATGTGGCAAACAACGAAAAGAGTCGTGCGGAATGGGACAAGCACCAGGCATCATCAGGTTTTCGGTATCCGAACACCCCCTCCACAAAGGAACTGCCCTATAAAGCCCGGAGCAAAAATCCCATTATTGAGCATGCGGTTAGAAATTTTTTGGATTGGGTGGATGATGAGCTGGATAATTGTGCCAGGATGCAACGGTATTGCAGGGGAGGATGGCGTCAGGAATTTCCTTTTCCAAGGGCAGTGCTGCGCAGTGAAATTGAATCGGACGGATATATGAGTGGGGATTTCTGTCTTACAATGGATCAGAATCAGGTTTTGAAGCTGTTGATGGGAGAAAATCTCTATGATGATCGGGATGTTTTTGTGAGGGAATTGTTACAGAATGCGATTGATGCAACATTGCTGCGCGGTCAGATGGATGATGCATTTGTGCCGGAGGATTCACGCATTGATTTTTGGGAATGGGGTGACAGCGAGGGTAATTTATGGTTTCGTATTGATGACCAGGGAACGGGTATGACTTTGGGAATGTTGCAGCGTTATTTTTTGAAGGTAGGCAATTCTTATTATACCTCTCTGGAGATAAATAGGGATCTGCGCGACCATGGTCAGACAAAAGAATTTCGGGGAATCAGCCGTTTTGGAATCGGCTTTTTATCATGCTTTCTTTGCGGTGATTGGGTGGAAGTGTCAACACTGTATTTTGATCCTCAGAAAAACCGTCGAGAGGAAGCAGTATTGAGATCTTCACAAACGGTAAATTATGGATTAAGACTTCAAGTAACGGGATTAACAGGGTTCTACATACTTAAAAGTCAGGCTGAGAAACATTTGGCAGAGAACCCGTTGCCGATGTCCAATTCGTGTAATGGAAGTAGTCATAGTGGATTGGAGCGTAATGGATACAGGGCAAAACCAGGAACATCCATAGTGATTCGCTTGAATCCGGGGAAACTTGGGGCTTTGAATTTGCGTGAAACAGTAGAGAAGTATCTCTGCGGGGCCAAAGTGCCGGTTTATTATAACAATAAGCGGGTAGGACGAACTTATAACGAAGCAATGAAGACAGCTCACGAATTGGCGGGGGAGAAAGCTTATGAATTGACTCCGGCGTTGAAAAAGAAATTTGATGAGTGCTTTCCTGCTGTACGGGGAAATTATCCTAAGTTAATTATGACAGTGATACCGTTGGATAGCGATGAAAATCGAATTTTGCCGGATTTGTCGGGGGTGATTGTAAAATATGAGATGCGTTTTGACAAAGAGCTACAATGGAAGGTGAAGGATCAAGATTATATAATATCTACACATTTTAGATTCCATGAAAAGCATTTACAAGTAGGATTTATTGTTCAGAATGCAAGAGGAGAAGTGATCATAAGACATAGTAGGGGTGGATCTGCATATGCACAAGGCAATTGGACGGATTTAGCAAGAAACTATGGGGTTTCTGAAACAGGGGCGTTAGCGAAGGTTTTTGATACATTTTCCTCTTGTCCTCAGGCAGAAGATGAGTTGGGAGAAGTATGGGCTCCTTTTCTGGGACATGAAGATTTGACAAATGTGTGGATTATGTATGTAAATAGTTGCTGCAATCAATCCTTGCATTTTACGATTGATGAGTGTGGTTGCCCATGTTTAAGCTCTATATTTAATAATGCTCAAAATTCAAGATATATATGTGTGTATCAAGGTGTCATAGCAGATGAAAAGCTGGTAATTGGTCCATTTCAATTTGTGCATTGTGTAATGTTTATACTAGTACAGCATTGCCTAAATAACAGTGAAAAACAGTGCCTGATATTTGTGACAGGGCAAGGCGGAGGAAGGAGGCAATGCGGTGGCATTGTTGAC
This sequence comes from Lachnospiraceae bacterium, assembly GCA_009774245.1. Lineage (GTDB taxonomy): Bacteria > Bacillota > Clostridia > Lachnospirales > Lachnospiraceae > COE1. Next base: position 6,781 of record VSNM01000088.1, read on the forward strand.
TGACGACAACGCAGTACTGGTGCAAATAGCAGGTGCTGTATTCACTGTTATTTGCGCAATGCTGTACTAGATGGAGAATGGAAGCCTGTGGTAGAGGTTAGTCGTTCTAAAATAGTAGATTTGCCATTAACGCTGTTAGTTGCAATTTGTAGCATTTTAAACAAATATGGATTAATAAGTGAATTATATGACATTTATAGGTTGAAAAATTGGAATACTGTCTCTTTACAGCAATGGCGAGAAGTTCAAAATTCTTCAGTAGGACAATGGATGATTCAGAATCAAGGTGACTTTACTAAAGAGATAATGCAAAGTTATCAGATGAGATGGGAATTGCGAGGATGTGGTTTGGAACATGTGGACGCTATTGATTCTTACGGTGAAAAACATATTTTGTATATGTATGTTATGGCCTGCTTGCAGGATAATTATCTTATGACAATAAATTATGAGAAGGGGCAGATTATTACATTTGCTGAAAAAAAGAATGCTGAGAGTGAGGAGGTGTATGATATTTTTCCGCCAATGATGTTTTGCAAGGCTGCCAGTGAGAAAAGCAGAAAATATATTTGTCATGCTGATTCTTATTGGCGTAGGGGAGTTACAGTAGATCACCCGTTTATTGTGTGGTTATTGGAAAATGCAATTCAGATAAACAGGCATTTTGAGCGGCAGTTTCAACAGATTGTAGAATGTCTTCGTACAGGGGATGCTAAACAAATTGTTCAGGAATACAATATTATTCGCGAGCAACTGAGTTCATTGTCAAATTACCATGGACTGGATGTAAGATCTTTGCCTCAGATCAGCATAGATGATTTTTGGTCAGAAAAGAATGAGGAAGAGTGTCCTTTTTAACAAGGGAAAGACTGAAGGCAGAAATGTATTGTCATGGAATGGCAGAATATTATTACAAATCGGACATTTTGAAAAAAATGAGAGGACAAATGATGGAAAAATTTGCAGTTATCGATACAGAAACAAATTGGAATGACGAGGTGATGTCGATTGGCGTTGTGATTGCTGATTCTGAAACAAAGAAGAAAATCGACTCCCTATATTACATAATCACGCCGGAATACAGAGTGGGAGGAATGTTCTCAAATGAATTAAGGTTTGATCAGGAGGACGTTCGCATTACAGAGAGAAAGCAGGCTTTAAAGGAGATCAGGCAGTGGTTGGAGAAGAATCATGTGCAGAAGCTTTTTGCATACAATGCATCTTTTGACAGGAATCATCTGCCTGAATATGCATTATATCAATGGTATGATATCATGCGCTTGGCGGCGTATCGCCAATATAATCGGGCGATACCTGATTCGGCGGAGTGCTTTAAGACTGGAAGGCTAAAACGGGGCTATGGTGTCGAGGAAGTGCTGAAGATGCTTAGTCAGGATACGAAATACAACGAGACACATAATGCTGTCCGGGACGCGGAGGACGAGCTCCGGATCATGCAATTGCTGGGACATGAAATAGGTGAATATGCAGTTGCGTTGATATCAGATAAGAAGAACCGGGCTGCAGGGACACGGTATCGGTAGGAAGCTGCCAAAAATACAAAAATATAAGGGAGGATTGACATGGCTATCATCGGAATAGACCTTGGAACGACAAACAGCCTGGCCTGTATCTACCGTGATGGCAGGGCAGAGCTGATTCCCAATGAACTGGGAAAATATAAGACAAACAGCGTGGTAAGCATGATGGAGGACGGTTCTGTGCTGGTGGGCGCAGCCGCGAAGGAGCGGCTGATCACCCATCCGGAGAGCACCGCGGCGTCCTTTAAGGTCTGGATGGGAACCGAGCGCCAGATCAGTCTGGGAAAAAGGAATTTTAAGCCGGAAGAGCTGTCGGCTTTTGTGTTAAAGCAGCTTCTGCAGGACGCGGAGAGGTATCTTGGCGAGCCGGTGGAGGAGGCCGTGATCAGCGTGCCAGCTTATTTTAATGACAGTCAGCGCTGCGCGACCAAATTCGCCGCACAGCTTGCCGGGCTTACGGTGAAGCGTCTCATCAATGAGCCCTCTGCAGCCGCCCTGTACCATCGCTATAGCAGCCAGACGCAGGACGACAGCCAGATGATGATTATCGATTTTGGCGGCGGAACCCTGGACGTGAGCATTGTGGAATGCTTTGAAAACATCATAGAGATCACGGCCATCGCCGGAGACAACCACCTGGGCGGTAATGATATCGACAGTGCGATTGTGGCGTATTTCTGTGAACAGAATGGTCTGTCAGAGAATCAGCTGGATTCGCCTGCGCTGTCCTCGCTATACCGTCAGGCGGAGGAAGCCAAGATTGCCCTGTCCCGGAATGGGGACAAAACAGAGACTTTTAGGGCGATCACGAATGGGGCTGAAACAGAGGCTTCTATGGCGATCAGACAGGGGGAAGTCCTATATGGCCTGACACTGACAAATTCATTGCTGCGGCAGCTTTGTGAACCGATTTTCCGAAAAGTGAAAGCGGTCATTTCCCGCGCCATGAAGGATAAGGGGAGCGCATGCAGAATCAATGATGTCGTTCTGGTGGGTGGCTCCGCGCAGCTTACTGTCTTTTGTGATTATCTGGAAGAATTGTTTGGACGCCGTCCTGTTGTATGTGCAAATACGGACGAGACGGTGGCGCTGGGTGTAGGACTCTGCGCGGGAATCAAGGAGCGCGCGCAGGAGCTTCAGGAGCTTGTGATGACGGACGTGTGCCCGTTTTCAATGGGTGTGGCCACCTACAATGATGCGCGGGACAACAATCCCCATATGGCTTTTTTGATTCAGCGCAGCAGCATGCTTCCCGCAAGTCATCAGGGTAATTTTTATACACTTTTCGACAATCAGCAGAAGCTGCGGTTTGAGATTTATCAGGGAGAGGAGTATTTTGTCTCGGACAACTTAAAGCTCGGGGAGCTTGAAGTCAGGATTCCGCCAGGGCCGGCAGGACAGCAGTATGCCACGGTCACTTTTACATATGACATTGACGGGATTCTCCATGTCAGCGCCCACGGCAGCGGCGGGGATCACAGGGAGCGCATGATCCTCAACTCACGTTTTCAGGCAGGAGACAAGGCGCTTGAACAGGCGTATGAACGAATTTCGCAGATTCAGCTGGCAGCCGGGGGCAATCAGGAGGATCAGCTATTATTGGAGACGGCGATGCGCCTGTATGCCCAGATGACCGGAAATGAGCGGGAACGGGTGGCGGACCTGATTCAGTTTTTTGAACGTCATAGAGAAAGCGGGGACCTGATTCAGATGGAAAAAGCCCGCCGTGAGATGAGAAAGCAGCTGGCAGCGATAGAAATCTATCTGTATACCGATCCGCTCGATCTGGATTTCTGGGCGGATGATGACAACGGGGAAGAAGAGGAATAAAAAGGGAGAAAAATGATGGAAAATATATGGGAAATCCTGGGAATTGAGCCAAGTCAGGACACGGCTGTCATCAAAAAAGCTTATGCGCAGCAGACGCGCAAATACCATCCGGAAGAAAATCCGGAACTGTTTTTGCGCCTGCGGAAAGCTTATGAGGCAGCGCTGGCTTACTGTGACAGCTCTCAGCAGCAGGTATTCGGGAAACAAATTATGGAAAGTAACAGTATTCCGAAAAATTTTCAGGGGAATTTTCATGAAGGTTTTCCTGAAACGGAGCGTGCGCCGGAAAAACAGCTTATGGAAAACGACAGTATCCATGAGGGGGAGAGCGGAGCAGATACGCAGGAAAAGCAGGCGCATCTGTCTGCGAATACCGGTTGGCAGATCATTGCAGAGGAGCAGGAGCCAGAGGATAATCCATATATAGATCACGACGCCCACAAGCAGTTTTTAACCCTGTATACCGGGAAACAGTGCAACAACTCGAAGTTCTGGATGGCGTATTTCACTTCCCCGGCCTTTCTGGAAGTGCACAGGGAACCGGCATTTACGGCGCTGCTGCTGGAGGACGTGGAACAGCAGCAGCCAGACAACCCTCCGGGCAGGGAAATTTTGACTTGGCTGCAGATCGCATATCAGTTTATTTCTCATGAGATAGGAAATCCTTCCATGCCCGGACGAGGTGAACGACAGTTCAGTCTGCAGGGAATCCGTTTTGAAGGAATTGAATCCATTTTTCAGATTGCCGTGCAAGGGCCGGTTCCCAGACAGATTCGCGGAAATGAGCGCGCATTGTCCATCAGCTTTTCGGAGTACAATACCCTTATGCGCCTTGCAAGGGAGGGAAGCTGGAACGATCAGGCCATCACGGCAGTACGGCAGATCCTGAAAAATTATGACCTGTCATACCTGAAAGAAAAGTGTATACAGGGCGGAAATGAGAAGGAGCGCAACCCCGCAGGTCTGCGGCTGCTCGAGGATTTCTTCGGACGGCAGGCGCTTCCCGAAGAGCTTTACCGGACGCTGTGGGACTGTCTGTCGCTCAAAACGGCCACGATGGGACGCACAAAGCTTTTTTATGGCAGACTGCGTGAGATTGTCTTAGAGCGGGTTCCGGGAATCGAGGAGGAGGAAGAGGAGAATTTCAACCAGTTGTTTCAGGACGACGTGGTGTATTTTAGGGAATGCGCGAACGATCCCGGAAACGAGGTCGAGAGAACAGAGACCTTTTTCGCGCGGGAAGATGTGCAGAAGGCGCTTCGCAGCCGCCGTTTTGTGGAGGAGTACCTTCTGACGGTCTGGATGCAGGAGAGCAGATGTGTCCCGTTTCTGGAGAAGATCAGGACCTTTTACAGCGAGAATGCCGACGCTCCCTGTGCCGCAAGCGTAGTTGCGGTCGCAGAGCGTCTGTTACAGCAAAAAGAGATCACAAGACAGATGGAGGAGGACCGGTCCGCCCCTGTTTCAGAGGAGTGTGTGGCATTTGCCAGCCGCCCTTTTTTCCGGCACTGGCTGAACACCGGATTTTATCTTGCGGAGAATCCGGAGAGCGGACAGTCGCTCATAACTTATCTAAACTATTGCTTACCATACCTGCCCGAATGGAGCATGCGGTTTGCAAAGACGGAAAAGAGGGAGACAATCACGCTTGGCGGGCACACGATCGCGATCTGCTTTCATCAGCGGTATATCGAATATCAGGTGGACGCAGAGCCAGTATATTATCCGCTTTTACATTGGACAGTTTTGCTGGAGGCTTTGCGTGGGGACGACCGCAGCCTGTTTCTCCTGTTGCCGATCACGGTTGCGGCATTTGACCAGTATGAGGCTGTCAGGAGCGAGCTGTTTTGCAGGCTGGAAACGACGGCAGCGCCCGCGCAGGAGCGGCGTATGATAGCGGGTTTTCTCGCCGGTTTTGTGTGCTGCCTGCCAGTGTCGGAACGTCTGCGGACGGCAGGGGAGCTTGTGGTCGCGCAGCAGGAGGTTCTTGCAGTCCTTCCGATGGAGCTGTTCGCGGAAAATGAAAAGCATCTGTATGGCTGCAGCTGGTATCCGCAGAGGGGCGTGTTGATCTTCTTTGAGCAAACGACGGCGGGGAGACGCGACCTGCCAAGGAGCTATTATGAGGGAATTTATGAGGAAAACGCGGCTGTTTCCATGGCGCACAGGCTGCTGCAGGATTTGGTGGCGCCTGCCGGCTTTGACCTGTCGCTGCTCCGGAAGCTGCCCGACAGGGTTTTCGTGCAGCCGCAGGCGGCTCCGGCAGAGCTGTTAGAAGGAGGGGAAATTAGCGAGGAGATATTAAAGACGCTGATCGAACGATACGCGCAGGGCAGTCTCAGACGGCTGCAGCTGCATTGGTATGCGGGTTCTCTGGTATTTCTCCGCAGTGAGAACAATTTTGCCTGTCTCTACTTTGATGAACCATGGAAAAAATATTATATGCTGCTATCCATGCCGGAGGTGTACTATGCAGTGGAGAATGGCGAAATAAAGTACGTTCCATTTGGCCTGGGAAAACTGCCTGATTATGGTATCCACCGGGGTACGGCGTCCATTATCAGCCGTCTGGATGATGTATTCCGGCAGATCGGGAGCGGGCAGTCTATGGCGATGGGGGCGGACTATCAGCGTCTCTGGGCAGTCGGCAACGGCTGGGGGCTTGAACAGCAGCGGTATCGGGCGGCAAAGCAAAAGCTGGGCGGATTTCCGGCAGAGCAGGCGCAGAATTACATTTTGGCAAAGTTTGTCATTTTCCGCTATCCGGAGCAGGTCGAGAAGGAAACAAATGATGGAAACAGCAGCGTCATCGAGATCGGCAGTGGCAATACGGACGAGGTGAAGCTGGCGCTGGTGGAATTTATGCAGAACAAGCTCCGGCGGCTGCGGCTGACCTGGAATCCGCAAAGAGAGGGACAGACATGGTATCCGTTTCATATTGTATTGCTGCAGGAGGATCAGCGCTATATGATGGTCTGCCTGCGCGATGACGTACAGCAGGCGGAATATTACGTGGCGGATACGGCAGCTTACATGGACGTGGAGGGGAAAAAGTACCCGAAGGATACATTTATGGGACGGGTTACTCCGGCTTATTTGATTCATCCCGACGCAAAGAAAATACGTAATTGTTTAGATTTGATCTTTGATGACATGGATGACCTGCCAGCCATCATGGGACAGTTTGCGGCGTTTGCGTCCGAAAAGCCGGTGAAGGCACGTACCTACGGGGAAATCCGTGGGGAGCTGGTGGTTTCTTGATGCACAGGGCGCGGGGTGGCAGGAATAGTTAAGTTATATTCTGACAATCTTATATTTTGCGTCACACATAAATTTGCAACTAATGTTATGCGTACATGGAATGAAAGAATTGCAAAAAAATCGACACAGGGTAATGCTTTATGATGATATACTTACAAATGGCAGGGAGCTATATAGGAGGAAAGACTAATATGCCTGCAGACAGATATAAGCTTTTACAGTCGGACTGCAAAATGCAATCAGGCCGCAGATGAATATACAAAACGATTCTTTGAAAACTGGCGTGATGTATGTGATCGCAGTATGTATAGATATTGCGTTATCATGTGCTGAACACCAGTTTTTTTGTGCAATCAATAAATTCCCAAATTTCGCAGAACTGTATGATCTGCGAAATTTGGGAATTTTTTGCCGTATTTACAGTATTTATATCGGTATTAGTCTATCATGTTTTAACCCAAATGACAATTCTTTTTTTCAAAATCATATCGGAAATTGTTGGAAAGAACCCGTGAAAACCGCTATTTTACTAGAAAAATTGATATTTATATCCATCTTAAAATTTTTATGGTCAGATTTGTGGTCAGAAGCTGCGGATAAGTGGTCAAAGTGTCACACATTTGCAGAATAAGCTGTATTTTTGTGGTCAGATTTGTGGTCACCCCGAGTAGACGCCCTTATAAATCAACCCTTCCAAGGCGTTTCGCAGATCATACAGTTCTGCGAAAAAAATGGCCAAATACAACTATCTATATCAGATAAGTAGGAATTATACAGACAAAATCACGAAGAGGGACAAAGAGATGGGAACAGTGTCCGCAGACAGCGCTGTGACAAAGATCGTCTGGCAGTACAGTATGCCGTTGCCGGAAGAGACAATGGAGTTCTTGAGGGGTATTGCTGCCGACTGCTGCAAAGTCAAAAATGTTGTCTATGGGAAATACGCAGGTATCAAAAATCTGAATAACCTGACACCTGTTTACAACATCCTGAACGAGATGCGCCACTGTGGACTGCGGGAACAGCTCAATCTCCCTGTCGTATACTATGAGCTTGCGATCGCAGAGGCGGTCACAAACATCAAATGCAATTGGGCTACGGTGAAAAATAAGGTTGGTGAGTGCATCACCGCGAATGAAAACCTGAGCGAAGATGATAAGATTTATCTCCTGACCGTGCTGAAGATGAACAGTGTGTACGCAGCGATCCTAAACCGTCAGGAATATGAGATGCCCAGAAATGCAGCGGAATTAAGTCTCGATATAAAACGTCTGAACAACCTGCTGTGCAGGCTTACCAGAAGATACCTGACACAGCCCAGGACAGAAGGCACTGATAAGTTTCGTGTGTCACCAAACGGTTATTCTTATAAAAATGGTGCGATACGCATTGTCTGCAGGATTCCGCGAAAGCGGATTTCCATACCATTGCGGGACAACCACACGTTTGACAGACAGATACAAATACACATCAGGCAGAACGATGTCGCGCTTGCAGTGCCCATCGACGCAAAGGTTAAGAGGCACCAGGATTACGAGAATACCGTCTATATCCATATTGGCAGTCAGGATATGTTCACACTGTCAAATGGACACATTTATGGAAGGCTGCTGGAGGAATGGACCAACCCGGAGACCGAGCGCCTTACGAAGAAAAATAAAGAGCGCCATAAAATGTACATTGCCTATCATCAGAGTGCAGAGGACGGCGACGCCAGAAAAGCAGCCAGCATCGAGGCTAACAATTTAGGAAAACTCAAATATGACAGGCTCAAAGAGAAGGAAAGGACAAGAACCACAGTCTTTATTAACACGGAGATCAACAGAATGGTTCGGGAGGAAAAACCTGCCAGAATCGTGATCACAAGACCAGTCACGAAAAACAAGACAAAGATCTACTCCAGGTCAGCGAACAGGAAACTGGCGCGGAGCTTTCACAGTTATATCAGGGAACGGCTGGCTTACAAGTGCAGGGTTCATTCCATAGAGCTTGTGGAGATCAGCTCCAAAGATACAGGAAGTATTTGCTCCTCATGTGGAACGGAAGGGAAGAGACAGGGCAGGGATTTTTTGTGTGAAGACTGCGGATTGGAGACGACAATCGCGCTAAATTCGGCGAGAAATATACAGCAGAAATATTTAGGAACTGTCAATAAATAACTTATTAATTTGACTTGTCAGATGCTGACATGGCTAAATGTCCATTTGCGGTATCGGATAATCTTGACGTCAGGTATTGCACGTTATTGCTTTGGTCTGTGTACCTGAAGATAGGTATTGTGCAATCTGGCAAGGTTATTAATTTACATTTTTTATAAAATTTCGCAAAATAATTTGTGCTATTTTTTGCGAGAGATTTACAAATTTAGGATTTGATTATTACATTGGTTAATCTGTATGACTCTGAAAATAAATGATCGAGAGATGATTTTACCGTAAAACGGATTGCAGGGGCATGCATTAACATAGAAAATCCGGCATTATGGAACATTCAGAGCTGAGGAGAAATCCGCAGGAATGGAAATTCCAGATACACCGGATTGGAGCTGTGAAGAAACAGCATATGCAAAGAGACAGAACCGTGCTGTTTCTTCACAGTTCCAGAAGCAAAAAGTCGGCATTAGCTAAACGTAACTGTCGGAATCGATAGTTCGTTTTCGGGTATGCCAGGACCGCGGCTTATGCGGAGCGAAGTTAAATTTTGTGCGTGTGCACAAAATTGACAGACATAAGATGTCCCGATAATGCGTATGACAATAAAACGAAAAGGATTTCTAAGTCTGCAAAAGACGCAGACTAAGAAATGCTATATTTCGTTTAGAAGAACAGCATGCTGTTCTTCGTGTGATGAATATATTTAGAAAGAATGAATCAGGGGAAACAATGAGGAAAGCGCAGAAGCAGCAGGCAGAAGAACTGGTCAGGCAGATGGAAGAAGCACATGGCCAGTTGAAAAAGTACATAGAGCAGGGCAGTATTCTGTCTGCGATGGAGCTTCTGGAGGAATGCCAGAACGGCGGAATCACACTGGGCACTTTGATCGAGGGCACAGAAGGAGAAGGGCATCCGACCGTATCGCTGTTGGAGGAATACTGCGAACTGTCTTATCAGGTTCACGAACAACTGTCTGAAAAGAAAGAGATCAACACAAATAAAATATATAAGCTTTTGCGGCAGAAACTGATCAGGATTTCGAACAGCTTAAAAAATGATGTCCGGGTTCGGTTCGAGATCGCATTTTTCCCGTACAAGGTGTCTATGTGGGACAGTCTGGAAAGCGTCTATCTGGCGGCAAAAGAAGATCCGGACTGCGATGCATATTGCGTTCCGATACCATATTATGACCTGAATCCGGATCGCAGCTTTGGGAAGATGCACTATGAAGGCAATGTGCGCCCTGACGGGACGCCTATAGAGTATCCGAAGGAGATCGAGATAACAGACTGGCAGGAATATAACTTTGAGGAGAGACGGCCGGATGTGATCTTTATCCACAATATTTATGATAATTACAATTTAGTTACAAGCGTCCACCCGAGATATTATTCCAGCAACCTGAAACAATATACAGACCGGCTTGTATATATTCCATATTATATGACGTCAGGCGGAATGAGTGAGGGACAGAGTTTTCTGCCTTCATATATGAATGCGGATTACATTGTCATACAGTCGCCAATGTTTCGCGAATATTTTGATGCGCGCATACCTGACGAAAAGTTCCTGCCGCTGGGCTCGCCAAAAGCGGACAGGGTGATCAGGAAATGTCAGAATCCGCCTGCACTGCCCAAAGAATGGGGACTGAGCGATGCCCAATTAAAAAGTATGACGGGCAAAAAGGTGTATTTCTATAATACAAGTATCAGCGGAATGCTCGCTGCCACAGAGAACTTCCTAAAGAAAATGCAGTATGTATTTCAATGTTTCGAAGAACATGAAAACGTATGCATTTTGTGGCGTCCGCACCCGTTATTGGAAGCAACGTTCCATTCGATGCGTCCGGAATATGAGGATGAGTATAAAAAATTAAAGAAATATTTTGTGGAAAAAGAGATCGGGATACTGGATACGACTGCTGATATCGAGGATTCCATTGCCTTGAGTGACGCTTATATAGGAGATGCCGGAACGAGTGTTACAGCGCTTTTTGGTGTGGCGGGGAAGCCGGTGTTTATCCTTAATAACGAAATTCACGAGAAACCCAGTAAAGACTGTTGTCGTAAAAAAATAGGTATCGGATTTGATTTTCAGGAACGGGATCAGTTTGTCATTATACAACGTGATAAATTGTATGTATCTGCACCTGATGCATATAATTATCAGTATTTTTGTGATTTGTCTGATGGCAGATGTAGAGAATATAGCCAGATATTGCAGATTAATGATAAAAAATATGCCTGCCCCTTTATAACACAGAATATTTTGAGAATTGGAAAGAATGGCGTCGAAAAAAAGATAGAGTTGAAGAAAGAAACGGTAGAGGGACAGACATTTATATATGGATGGAAGTATGACAGATACTTAATTCTGGTGCCGTTGAACTATCCTGCTTTGGTTCGTTTTGACACAGTGACGGAAGAGTGCCTGTATATCAGGGAACATATGGATGTGTATATTAAGGAGACAGAGGATGGAAAAGCTACAGGTAGTTCCGTTATCTATCAGGGCAGTCTTTACATAGCATATCGTACAGGCAGTAAAGTCTGCAGGTTTGATATAGAAAGTGGGAATATGCATGTTATTGAGCTTCCAGTGCAGAGCAGATGCGGCTGCTATGACTTTGCCCTATACAGGGACGAGATTTGGATACTGCCCTATACCGGAAAAACACTTGTTCGTTGGAACCCACAGACGGGAGAAGTAAGGGAGTATGCGGATTATCCGGAAGAATTTCATTGCGTGAATCCTGTGGATGGTGAAATATGCTGGGCTCAGCCGTTTTCTAATATGGCATTTTACGGTGATTACGCATATCTTGCTCCGCTATATGGGAATATGTTTTTGTGTCTTGATATCCGCACAGGTCAGTTTACACAGTGGAAAATCCCTTTTGCGGAAGAACTGGAAAACAAGAACAAAAATATTTTTTTCCTGCGATGGGAGCCGGAGGGGGACTGTCTGATGCTGTATTTTGGCGAATGCAAAAAGTTATACAGCATTAACATGGAGACAGATGCATGGAAAGAAATCGAAATAAGATTTGATGAAGAGGAAATTAAAGAACATGCCGTAGGCTTCTGTGAACATCTGGGAATAGCAAGGTATGCATGCTTTGAGAATGATTTTAACTCTCTTGACAGAATTCTTGGAGGTGCGATCGTGCGAAATTCTTTTGACAGGGACAGGCAGCTTTCCATATACAGTGAAATGATAGCGAATATTGATGGGAGCTGTGGCAGGAAAACATACAGATACTTAAAAGAACAAATTGAGAGATGGGGATAACATGGTGAAAGTGATTACCTATGGTACATTTGATTTGTTTCATGAAGGGCATTATAAACTATTGCAGCGGGCGAAGCAGCTGGGGGATTATCTGATTGTAGGAGTCACGACAGAAGAGTATGACCAGACAAGGGGAAAACTCAATGTAGTGGATTCGCTGATTACAAGGATTGAGAATGTAAAGCAGACAGGCTTTGCGGATGAAATTATTGTGGAGGAGTCCCAGGGACAGAAATTCAGGGACATTAAAAAATATAATATAGACATTTTTACAGTTGGATCGGATTGGATTGGAAAGTTTGATTATTTAAGTGATTATTGCAAAGTGGTTTATTTGGAAAGAAGTAAAAATATTTCCAGCACCATGCTTCGGACAAAACAGACACCGATACAGAGAGTAGGCATTATTGGTACAGGGCGCATTGCCAACCGTTTTATTCCGGAGGCAGCTCTTGTAAGCGGTGTGAATACGCAGTGTGTCTATAACCCTCATTTTGAAAGTGCAGAGAAATTTGCACACAAATGGGGGATTGATGCGTGTAAAGATATTGAGGCGTTTTATGCAGCATCGGATATTATTTATATTGCTTCTCCGCATGAGACGCATTATGACTACATAAGCCAGGCGTTAGATCATGGTAAACATGTCCTGTGTGAGAAACCTATGTGTCTAAAAAAACAGCAGGCGGAAGAGTTGTTTGAGTATGCCAGACAGAAGAATTGCATATTGTTTGAAGGAATAAAGACGGCATATTGTCCGGGATTCAGTAAGCTGCTGGGAATTGCGTGCGGTGGCGCTATCGGAAATATCAGGGGCGTGGAGGCCTGCTTCACGAAATTAACTGATTATAATACAAGGGAACTAAGGGACACAGAATATGGCGGAAGCTTTACGGAATTGGGCAGTTATTGTCTGCTTCCAATATTGAAGATATTTGGAAGTGAGTATGAAAGAATAAGCTTTGAGGCCCTGAACAATGAGTCAGGTCTGGACTTGTATACCAAGGCATATATTCGTTATCCAAATGGATTGGCAGCCGCAACCTGCGGATTAGGGGTAAAGTCAGAGGGAAAGCTTATGATATCCGGCACGGAAGGCTATATTATCGCGGAGGCGCCATGGTGGAAGACAAGTTATTTTGAGGTTCACCATGAAGATCCCAATGAGGTAGAACGGTTTTCAGAACGGTTTCTCGGTGACGGACTGCGGTATGAGATTTGCGATCTGCTTTCGATGATTAATGGAGACAGGAAAAGAGATTTTAAACTGACGAGAAAAGAATCTGAGGCAATGGCGGAAATTATGGAAAAGTTCCTAATGGAAGAACAGAGAATGTAAATGAGGAAATCATCATGAAGATATGGGCGCACAGGGGATGCAGTCAGCGCTATCCGGAGAATACGCTGACGGCTTTTGAAAAGGCAATCAGTTTAGACGGTCTTACAGGAATTGAGTTGGATATACAACTTACGAAAGATGACGAGATTGTGGTCTGTCATGACGAGAAAGTGAATCGGACGACTGACGGTATTGGGGCTATAAAATCTTTTTCTTTGCGGGAGTTGAAGCGCTTGCAGATAGACGCAGGAGATGGCCGGATAGAACGGATTCCAACCATGGAGGAAGTCTTTGACCTGATCGAGGATTCTTTGCGGCAGGGACTTCGGTTAAATATCGAATTAAAAAACAGTGTGTATCCGTATGTGGGGATGGAAGAAAAAATCATAGATATGGTTCATAAGAGAGGGATCCAGGATAGTGTTGTGTATTCTTCTTTTTATGCGCGGTCATTGGAAAAGATAAAAAAGCTGGATTCTCAAGCTGAAACAGGTGTTTTAGACATCAATGTATCGGATTGTTTGTATAAGCTCAAAGGCGGATGCGGTGCGGATTCCCTGCATCCACATTGGAAAAGCATGGATCTGCCGGTACAGGATTTGCGCGGCATGACCGTGAGGGCATGGTTTGATGGACATTTATATCCTGATAAGCCGACTGGCAGCAGATTAAATCTGCAGCAATTGGAAGAAAGAGGAATAACAGATGTGTTCTTGAATGAGCCGGAAGTATATTT
>VSNM01000089.1 GCA_009774245.1 Lachnospiraceae bacterium
AATCTCTTGATTTGTATATGACATATAGCATAACACAGATGGTTAAAATATACAAATAATTTTGTGATAGTTCCTAATGACAATGATAGGTATGATGGTCGTAATTAATGTTGGTGCCATAAATAACTTTTTGTTTCCCCATCAGATATCTGTCATTAATGAGGAGGATGGCTTTGGAGAATGGAAGGCTATATCATTTGAGGGCAACCAGTATTTAATTTATGATTCAATATTCTATAAGAAAACAGTTACTAATAATGCAAACAGTACGGATAGCATAAAAATGAGGATATTAGATGAAAAAGGGAATATTGTATTAAATGATTTAATAATTGACGCTGGAACTACTATTAACTTAAAGGAATTAGAAAACAATAAATATTATACAGTAGAAATATGGTCAGACAATGGATGGTATATGCTTAACTTTAGATAAATATGTAGTGAACAAAAAAGCAGGGATTCGATACTAAACTCATCACTTCATATATTTCTACCAAATTGCTAATATTAATCATGTATCGGCGAGTATGTCCTTCTGACATAGGCAGGCAAGATTGTAAGGTTATTTATTTACAGATCCTTAGTAAGAAAATCGTAAGATTCCCGCGAGAAAAACTTCATAAAGGCGATAGGAAACATACAAACAAAGCGAAACGCATTCTGATACAATCATTGCATCAGAATGCGTTTTGTTTTGCATATAGTCGCGTGCAATTTTTAAGAGAGCATCATGAAATCTTTAAGATTTTTAAGAATTTGCATCATTGGAACTTAAAAAATGATTTCGTATACTTGTTTCGTGACAGCTTAGGAACTGTAGGAAAATAAGTGCTCAGATTGCGCAGGATATTTCTTCAAGATTGTAGGACAAAAAACGTAGGCGTAGCGGGCTACGACGAGGCTTTTTGTCCTGCAAGATTGGAGAAATAGACAAGTCAAGATGTGTCACTTATTTTTCTACAGTTCCTTATTAGAGGTTATTTAGAGATCGGCGTGCTATGATGTGCAATAAAAATGTATTTAAAACAGGAAAGTGAGTGAGGAGAAGATGAAAAACATAGTTGTTATATTTGGCGGCGCTTCCTCGGAGTATGAGGTTTCACTGCAGTCGGCATACGCGGTGATAAGTAATATTGACAGAAAAAAGTACAGTCCGGTGACAGTCGGTATTTCGCGGGAGGGTCGCTGGTTCTATTTTGCGGGGGATATTGAGAAAATCAGGGAGGATACGTGGTGCAATGAGACAGACTGTGTGCCCGCGGTGATTTCGCCGGACAGGATGGAGCATCAACTGATTGTCTTACATAAAGAGGGTGTCAGAACTATTCCGGTTGATGCCGTTTTTCCGGTGCTGCATGGACGAAATGGCGAGGACGGCACTGTTCAGGGGATTGCGGAGCTTGCGGGGATTCCGCTTGTCGGCTGCGGCACGCTTGCGTCGGCGCTCTGCATGGACAAGGACAGGGCGCACAGGCTGGCGGGACTCGCGGGGATTCGCGTGCCAAGGGCGATGGTGCTTGCGGATAACAGCGCGGTCAACAAGGCGTGTGATTTTGCAGGGGAACTCGGATTTCCGGTTTTCGTAAAGCCTGTGAAAGCGGGTTCTTCCTATGGCGTGACGAAGGTGGAGGACATGGAGCAGCTGCCGGAAGCGGTGTCGCTTGCCTTCAAATATGACAACCGTGTCATTTTGGAGGAGGCGATTGACGGTTTTGAGGTGGGGTGTGCTGTCTGCGGCAACGACAGGCTGATCGTCGGGGAAGTGGACGAGATCGAGCTGGCTCAGACGGGATTTTTTGATTACACGGAGAAATACACGCTCAAGACTGCGGCGATTCATGTTCCGGCGCGGATTCCGTCGGACAAGGCGCGGGAGATCAAGGAGGCTGCCAAGCGGATTTACGGTGCACTGGATTGTTCCGGCTTTGCGCGGGTGGATTTGTTTCTGACACCGGAGGGGGAGATTGTGTTTAACGAGGTCAACACGATACCGGGATTTACGGAGCACAGCCGCTATCCGGGCATGATGCGGGCGGCGGGGTACAGTTTTTCTGAAATATTGGATCGGATTATCGGGCAGGCATTTCAGGAAAATAAGTGATACAGGCAAATTAAGATGTAGTTATTTTTTACAGTTTCGAAGATGGTTTGTGAAAAACAAGTGATGGGATTCGTATGACATGAATTTTCAGGAGAGAGTGGCGGAGTATGAAGACAGTACTTTTAGGAAAAGAAGATATTTATAAGGGGTATCTGATATTGGTAAACAGAGATTACAGATATCATGAGCAGTATCAGGACTTGTCACGTGTAGGCGTGAGGGAAGAAGAGGACAGCCATATGTTGCAAGCAGGTGTGAGGAAAGGAGAGGACAGCCGCACGCCGCAAGCAGGCGCATGGAACAAAGACATGGCTTTGCATGAGAAAATGCTCTTACAGAGCAGAGCAAACCATGCATTGAATCAATTGATGGACGAGATCGGCGGCTGGGAGTATATTGTGCCTGTGAGCGCATGGCGTTCCCTGTCGGAGCAGCAGGCGATCTGGGATCAGTCCCTGTTGGACAGCGGACGGGAGTTTACGGAGCGCTATGTTGCTGTCCCAGGGCATAGCGAGCATCAGACAGGGCTTGCGATCGATCTTGGGCTGCGACAGGAGGAGATTGATTTTATCCGTCCCTATTTTCCGTATGAGGGCATCTGCCAGATCTTCCGTGAGCGTGCAGCAACGTATGGTTTTATACAGCGGTATCAGGAGGAAAAGCAGGCTGTGACGCAGATCGGGCATGAGCCGTGGCATTTCCGGTATGTGGGTGTGCCGCACGCAGAGATTATGGCACAGAAAGGGCTGGCGCTCGAGGAGTACATTGCGTTTCTAAAAGAATATCGCTTTGGAAGAAATCCATTTGTTTTTCAGAATTACCGGTTATCGTTTGCAAGGGCGGAGGGAGATACAACGGTTCTGGAAATAAACGACGCGCAACCATACAGCATTTCGGGAAACAATTGCAATGGGTTTATCGTGACAGAGTGTATTAAAAGTTGTTGAAATTTCCATACAGCTTCTAAGAGGATTGGGGGATCATAATGAGGGTTGAAAAGAAAGTTGAAAGCTATACTGGAATCGATGTCTTCCGTCTGGTGGCGGCTGTGCTGATCATAACGATCCACACGTCGCCGCTTGTAGGTTTGTCGGAGACGGGGGATTTCATTCTGACACGCATTGTCGCGCGCGTCGCGGTTCCGTTCTTTTTTGTGACTTCGGGGTTTTTTCTGATTTCCAGATATCATTACCAGACGGCAAAGCTGTGTGCTTTTGTGAAAAAGACATTGCTGATTTACGGCGCTGCGATCGTGCTCTATATCCCGGTCAATCTTTACAATGGTTATTTTAAGATGGAGTATCTGCTGCCCAATCTCATAAAGGATATCGTGTTTGACGGTACGCTGTATCATCTGTGGTATCTTCCGGCGTCGGTTATCGGAGGAGTAATCGCGTGGGGGCTTGTGAAAAAATTGGATTACAGGAAGGCATTTGCCGTGGCGGCAGTGCTTTATCTGGTCGGGCTGTTTGGGGACAGCTATTATGGAGTGATCAAAAATGTGCCAATTTTCAGCGGTTTCTATGCGCTCATTTTTCAGGTGTCGGACTATACCAGAAACGGGATATTTTTTGCACCTGTCTTTTTCATAATGGGTGGCTTCATCGCGGATTATAGTGATCGTGGTGAAAATAAAAGTGAAATCGTATGTGATCAATCTGTTCGCAAAAAGTCTGAGTCAAAATGTTTTGGTTTATCAATGGCGCTAATGCTCGTGGAAGGGCTTGTGCTGCATCATTTTCAGGTACAGCGGCATGACAGTATGTATGTGTTTCTGCTGCCTTGCGTGTACTTCCTTTTTTTAGTGCTTTTGCAATTTCGGGGAAAGCGCTATGTGTGGCTGCGGGATTTGTCGCTTGTCGTGTACCTGATTCACCCGATGATGATCGTCGTGATTCGAATGTTTGCAAAAGTGCTTCATTTGCAAGGATTGCTTGTGGATAACAGCGTGGTTCATTTTCTTGCAGTCACAGTGGCATCCGTTGTGTTTGGCGCGGCAGCAGTGGCATTGTGGGGACGGTTTGGACGAAGGCGGAAAAAGCGGCATACGGATATGGACAGGGCTTACATAGAAATCAATCTGGAAAACTTAGCGCACAATGTTGCGGTTTTAAAAGCGGCAATGCCGTCCAGATGTGAGCTGATGGCAGTGGTGAAAGCGGAGGCATACGGGCATGGAATGTGCGAAATTGCCGTGCATCTGGATAAGATCGGTGTCCGTGCATTCGCGGTGGCGACAATTGACGAGGGCATCAGGCTGCGCAGGTGCGGCATCCGGGGCGAGATCCTGATTCTTGGCTACACAGTGCCGGAGCGGGCATGGGAACTGCGCAAATATGATCTGGCGCAGACGTTGATCGATTATGCTTATGCGTGCAGGCTAAATGAACAGGGGTGCCGCGTCAAAGTGCATGTGAAGGTTGACACGGGTATGCACCGTCTTGGATTTGACGCGGGCCATCATTCTAATACTCATATCAAAGAGATACTGGACGTATTTGCGATGGAGCATTTTGACGTGAAAGGTATTTATACCCATCTGTGTGTTGCGGACAGTCTGGAGGAAGAAGATGTCCTTTTTACAAGGCAGCAGATTGCGGACTTTTACGGTGTTTTAAAACGGTTGAAAAAAGAGGGGATTCGCATTCCAAAGATTCATATACAGAGCAGTTATGGACTGCTGAATTATCCCGAACTGAAATGCAGTTATGTCAGGGCGGGCATCGCCTTGTATGGTGTGCTGAGTACTCCTGATGCACAGACGAAACTGCAGCTTGACCTGCGTCCGGTGCTCTCGTTAAAGACGAAGGTGGTTTTGATCAGATTCGTACCACAAGGAGAGTCTGTCGGTTATGGCAGGACTTTCGTCGCAGACAGGGACAGTGTCATCGCCATACTGTCTATTGGCTATGCGGACGGTTTTCCGCGCAGCTTGTCCAATAGGGCCGGCTATGTGCTTATCAATGGCGGCTGTGCACCGATTGTCGGGAGAATCTGCATGGATCAGCTTGCAGTCGATGTCACGGATATTGCAGATGTCGAGGCAGGTATGACCGCGACGCTGATCGGGTATGACGGCGGGAAGGAGATCGCCGCGCCGGTTGTCGCGGACGATGCAGGAAGCATCACAAACGAGTTGTTCAGCCGCATGGGGAGCAGGCTGGGAAGAATAGTAAAATAGTAAGAAAATGAAAAGGCTGTGGTGCCAATCACCACAGCCATAAAAAACTATATAGATGCATTGTAATCAGATACAGGCGGTATGTTGTAGGCCGCTCTGGACGTGTATCCGTTTGCTGCGCTTGCGTTTGTGTTCATGTAGTAGTTCACGCGCGACGCATTGCTCGCAACATAGGAGCCATAGTCCTTAAAGAAGTTCTGTACCTTGCTCATGTCAGCTTTCTTGAAGGTGTCCTCGTCAAGCTTCATTCTGCCTTTCTTGTCTACGCTGAATCCAAACTCTTCAAGCGTCTTCGTGTTGTTCTTTGTGCGCTCCCTGATGTATGACAGGTTCGAAATCACGCCGGAATTGGAACTGGACTCAGCATTGTCAAACATCTTGTTGTAATTGCTCACGAAACTCTTGGCCGTGGAAAGGATCTTGTCAACGTTGTAAGTTACATTACCGTCCTTATCCTTGCTTGTCGCGTACAGATCGCTCGATGCGAGGGCTTCGCCGTCTGTCTTGAGTCCGGCAGCGCCAGTGGCAGCTGGTTTCTTTGTGTCGGTGCTTGTATCCGTCTTGTTGTCTGTCTTGTTCGTGGAGGCGCTCGAACCGCCACCTGCGAACTTCACACGGGAAGCGATTGTGGAGCCATAGCTCTGGATATTGTCCGATGAAAACAGCTTCTGTACTTTTGAGATATCGGCGGATTTTAACTTCGTCTCGTCAAGCTGGAGTGTTCCGTCCTGTTTGAGGGAGACGCCGATCTCTGCAAGCTCTTTTGAATACTTGGAAGTCGTGCTCATCATGTTTGCCACATATGCAGTCTTGTTTGTGAGCGTGGAGCTCTTGGACGCTGTTACTGTGTCATTGTAACTGGTCACATAGGATTTCACTGCCGATACAACCTTATCCACTGCGGTTGCGCCATTCTCCGTGTCCTCGTAGGTGCTGTCCTTCTGTAATGCGGAGACGGAAGACTGCAGGCTGTTAAGCCCTGAGGTCAGGTTGGAGTTTGCCTCCTTTGTCTCCTTTGATACAGTGGGGTACATCTTTTCCTTGAGCAGTTTGTCGATGATGTCCGAGCCGCGGCTCTTTCTGGTCGCCGATTTTCCGTCCGAGTCCCCGCCTACGGTGCTAAAGTAGGATTTGAGCAATCTTTTGTATGTACCGTTTTTTATGGAAGCCCTCTCGGAGAACAGGCTGTATAAGTTTGTCGAATTGTTTGAGCCAAACATTGAATTTGTTGTGTTCCAGAAATTCATAAATTCATCACTCCTTCACTAAATAAAAAATATATTTATGTGTTACCTTTATTTTATACCGTTACATCCCAAAAATCAATTGCTTTTCACGGCTTTTTTTGTCTCATTCAAACAACGTTTTTTGGTTTGTCATAAAACATAGCGTAAGGTAAAATGAGATCCTTATATAAATATAGTATCGGATTAAAACTCAAAATATTTAGTGTATTATGTTGATTTGATAATTTTTTGCGCAATGCCAGAAAATCAATTGCTTTTCGTGGTTTTCCAATTTATTTGAAAAACACCTTTTATAAAATAAAATATCGCTTTAAAAATCAAAAAATTTAGTGTATTATGTTCATTAGATGTTTTTTCGTGTACAAAAGGCAGAAAATGTTATTATATTTTTGATAAAAAGATATTGACACAGGATAAAACAAGCGGTATATTGTTATTATCAAATAGATAATAAGTTAAAACAAACAGAATCAGCGAATTTGGAAAGGAAAGGGATCAATATGAAAAACGTATTAGTAGTCGTAGACATGCAGAAGGATTTTATAGACGGGGCATTGGGGACCAAGGAAGCCGTTGTCATTGTCGACAATGTGGCCGAGGCCGTCCGAGCCTTTGACGGGGAAGTGATCTTCACACGGGACACGCACCATGACGATTATCTGGAGACGCAGGAAGGCAGGAATCTCCCAGTGCCGCACTGTATCGAGGGCACGGACGGCTGGCAGCTTGACAAGAAACTGCAGGTGCTCATGACAGATTCCATGAAGGTATTTGACAAACCCACTTTTGGCTCTGTCGCGCTGGCGGAGTATCTGAAAGCGGACAGGGAACTTCAAAGCGTAACCTTGGTCGGGCTCTGCACGGACATCTGTGTCATATCCAACGCATTGCTGATCAAGGCAAACATGCCGGAGGTTACGGTTCAGGTGATCGAGAAGTGCTGTGCGGGCGTCACGCCGCAGAGCCACGCAAACGCGCTGGATGCCATGCGGATGTGCCAGATACAGATCCTGTAAAAAGGACATAACGGACGGTATTAATAGTTTTGCGGCGGGTGGAGGTCAATATGATAAAAATAAACAACAAAAAGGTGGATATCAGCCATTTTCCAGACGGGACGCTTTTATTAAAGGAAGCGATGGAAAATATAGAAAAAATGAAAAACGCAGTCACGATCAGATGGAACTATGAAAATAACGAGGAGCTGCTCGCTGTCTATTTCCTCGCAAGGCATCTTCAGGCGGCGGGATATCGCGACCTGATTCTCGATATGCCCTACATTCCAAACGCACGGCAGGACAGGGTGAAAAATCCCGAGGACGTGTTCACGCTCAAATATTTTGCGGAGCTGGTCAACAGCCTGGACTTTGCCGAGGTGAGGGTGCTCGACGCGCATTCCAATGTGAGCCTGGCACTGATTGACAGGGTAAGGCAGTATACCCCGCAACGATATATCGAGAAAGTCATAGACGAGATAGAACAGCAGATCGGGAGAAAGCCGCTGATGTTCTATCCCGACGAGGGCGCAGGAAAACGTTACAGCGGCATGATCGCGCTTCCGTATTGTTTTGGCATCAAGAACCGCGACTGGAGCACGGGGGAGATCAAAAGCCTATCCGTCGCGGGCGAGACAGATCGCATAGCCGGAAGCGATGTGCTGATCGTGGACGATATCTGTTCCTACGGGGGGACTTTTATCCATTCGGCGGAGGCGCTGTTGGCGCTCGGCGCGGCAAACATCGATCTCTTTGTGAGCCACTGCGAGGAGAATGCACTGAAAGGAAAGCTCTGCGAGTGCGAAAAAATCAGGCAGATCTATACGACGGACAGCATTTTTCATCACCAGGAAAACGCAAAGATCAAGGTATTTGAATTGGAGGAATGAAGATGAACAAGACAAACCCAATGCTTTTGATAGATTTTTACAAGGCAGTGCATTCGGATATGCTGCCTGAAAAGATCGAGCGGTCAGTATCTTATTTTACGCCGCGCATGAGCCGTGTGAAAATGTGGGATCATGTCGTGATGTTTGGTCTGCAGGCATTTGTGAAAACATATTTAATAGAATATTTCAATGAAGCGTTTTTTGACAGGGAACCAGACGAGGTGGTCGGTGAGTATGACAGGGTGCTGAAAGCCGCCCTTGGCAAAAGGGCATACAGCACGGAAAAAATCGCGAAGCTGCACAAACTGGGCTATCTACCGATTGAGATCAAGGCGCTCCCGGAAGGGACAAAAGTTCCCATGCACGTGCCGATGTTTGAGATTGGCAACACACACCCGGACTTTGCGTGGCTGCCGCAGGCATTGGAGTCGCTGATCAGCGCGGAGCTGTGGCATCCGATGATCAGTGCGACCGTCGGGGCGACATACAGGGAGATCGTCAATAAGTATTATGATCTCTCGGTGGACGATTCGGTGTCAAGGGCGAGAGCACTGGGCGATTTTTCCTTCCGCGGGCAGGAGTGCCTGCAGTCGGCTGTAAAGTCCAGTGCAGGCTGGTGTCTTTCTTTTCTCAATACAGCGACGGTTCCAGTGATACCGTTTTTGGAACAGATGTATTGCTGCGACTGCACGAAGGAACCCGTCGCTTTCGGGGCGGTGAGCACAGAGCATTCCGTGATGTGCAGCAACTACGCGGTCGACGGCGACGAGATCACGCTGCTGCGCAGGCTGCTCACAGAGATCTATCCCGACACGAGTTTCTCGGCGGTTCTGGATTCCTATGATTACTGGAATGTCATCGACAACATACTCCCGCAGTTAAAAAAGGAAATCCTTGCGCACAACGGCTGCATGCTGATGCGCGGCGACAGCGGCGACTGTGTGGAGGTCGTGACAAAAACGGTATATAAATTATGGGATATTTTTGGCGGAACCGTAAACGCTAAGGGATATAAGGTGCTCGATCCCCACGTTAAGGCAATTTATGGGGACAGCATCACGATACAGAGATGTGAGGAAATCTATAAGCTCCTGATTGAAAGTGGCTTTGCGTGCAGCAATGTCGCGCTGGGCGTGGGAAGTTTCAGTATGCAGTGCATTGAGGAGGAGGATCTGCTCAAACCATTTACAAGGGATACGTTCAGTTCCTGCATCAAGGCGACCTACTGTGAGGTGGACGGCAGGCCGATTCCCATTTTCAAAGATCCAAAGGAGGGCGGCTTCAAGAAAAGCCAGAAGGGAATGTGCCGCGTGTACCGCGACGGGGATGGGAACCTGACCTTTCAGGACGGTTACACGGGCAAGGAGATTCTGGGACAGGAAAATCTTCTGGAAACCGTATTTCGAGATGGAGCGCTTGTGAAAGAGCAGTCGCTTGCCGAGATCAGGCAGCTCCTTAACGATGGAAATTTTGGAGGCTGAGATGATATTATACAGACCGGTGGGGACAAAAGAACTGGAGCTGATCCGGGACAGCGGTTATAGGAAGTATCCGCCAAGACTCCCGGAGCAGCTGATCTTTTACCCGGTATTGAATGAAAGGTATGCGGCGGAGATCGCGTCGCAGTGGAATGTAAAATATAATGATGATCACAAGGGTTATGTGACAAAGTTTGAGATCGAGGATGCGTATGTCGCGCAGTTTGAGGTTCACACTGTCGGCGCGGCGTATCATCAGGAGCTGTGGATTCCCGCCAAAGAGCTTGACAGCTTCAACAGTCATATTATAGGATTGATACAGGTGTGCAGTGAATTTTCAGCGTCGTAAGGATGTCTTGCTGTCACAAAATGAAAAGAAAAGGAATGGAATTGTTAAAATGGAGAACGCATTGAATTTATTTCGGGCAGCAGCCGTGACGCCGCGTGTCCACATAGGGAATGTAGCAAAAAACCGGCAGGAGATCATCAAGATGTATGATAGTATGGTGGGACAATCAGATCTGATCGTGACGCCGGAACTCTCGCTCACAGGATATACCTGCGCAGACCTGTTCAACAACCGCAATCTGCTGGACAGGGCGCGCAAAGGGCTGTACGACCTGACCATGTACACAAAAAAGTACGGTGAAAACGGGGCGGTGCTTGTTGTGGGACTGCCGCTCGAAAAGGAGGGGGAGCTGTTTAATTGTGCGGCAGTGATTCACAACGGCAGACTGGTCGCTGTCGTGCCCAAGACGTATCTGCCAAACTATGGCGAGTTTTATGAAAAGAGATGGTTCAGTGCCGGAGAGCAGGACGCGCAGGAGATGGAGATCGTATGCGGACTGGAAAACGAAGTCCTGCAGACGACCTTTGGCAACAATGTCATCATGGAGATTGGCACGGACAAGAGGGTATGTGTCGGCATCGAGATCTGCGAGGACGCGTGGGCGCCGGTTTCGCCGGGGCGGCTGCTGGCGCTGAACGGTGCGGAGGTCATCGTCAATCTCTCCGCCTCCAACGAGGTGATCGGCAAGGCGCAGTACCGCAGGAACATGTTAGGCGCCGCGTCGGCGGGCTGCATCTGCGGCTATGTGTATGTGTCCGCAGGACAGTATGAGTCCACGTCGGATCTTGTGTTCAGCGGCCACACCCTGATGTATGAGAACGGGAAACTGCTCGGCGAGGGAAAACCCTTTAGCGACACGGTGCTTGTGAAAGATTTTAACCTCACGAAGATCAGGCATGACAGGATTGCGAACAAGACCTATTCCGAGTGCAGGAACAATTTTTCAAGGCGCAGTTATCAGAGGCTCGTGTGCAGAAAACCGTTGATGGAGAAGAAGGAACTGCTCGCGAAACTGTCGATCACGCCGTTTGTGCCATCGTCGAACCGCAGGGAGCGGTGTCTGGACATTTTCCAGATGCAGGTCACTGCACTGGCAAGGCGCATTGAGGCGACGAAGAGCCGGTGCGTCGTGGTCGGCGTGTCGGGCGGTCTGGATTCGACGCTCGCGCTGCTGGTATCCGCGCAGGCTGTCAAGGATCTCGGGCTCTCTGCGGACACGGTGATGGGCATCACGATGCCGGGCTTTGGCACCACAGACCGCACGAAGAACAATTCGATCGAACTGATGGAGCATCTGGGCTGTTCGATCCGCGAGATCGGCATTGCCGACTCGGTGAGGCAGCATTTCAGGGACATCGGGCAGGACGAGGACGTGCACGATGTCACCTATGAGAACTGTCAGGCGAGGGAGCGCACGCAGATTTTGATGGACGTGGCGAACAAGGAGGGCGGCTTTGTCGTTGGCACGGGCGACCTGTCGGAGCTTGCGCTCGGGTGGTGCACGTACAACGGCGACCATATGAGCATGTACGCCGTCAACACGAGCATTCCAAAGACACTGGTGCGGACACTGGTCGACGAGGTCGGGCACTATATGGACGAGAACGGGTTTGCGGGAATGAAAAAGGTGATCGAGGACATTATCGACACGCCAGTGAGCCCGGAGCTGCTGCCGCCAAATGCGGACGGAACGATCGCGCAGAAGACGGAGGAGACCGTCGGCTCGTATATCCTTCATGATTTTTTCCTATATTATACGCTGCGGTATGGAATGTCGCCGGATGAAGTTTTCAGTTTGTGCCAGGAGGCGGTGCGCCGCAGCAGCGAATACAAATTCAGCGATGAGGAAATCTCGAAGTGGCAGAAAGTATTTTACAGCAGATTCTTCAGGCAGCAGTTCAAGAGGAATTGTATGCCGGACGGCGTCAAGGTAGGTTCTGTGTCCGTAAGCCCTCGCGGCGATTTAAGACTGCCCGCGGAGATTGAGCCGGAGGAGTTTATGGATTAAATTTATGGATGAAATCCTGAAAACCCCCTTGATTTCCACCTGGTTTCATGCTATAGTAATACCCGTAAACAAAATAATAAATCTTCGGGGCAGGGTGAGATTCCCATAGCCAAAAAACGTGTAAAATAAGGTATTTCAGAGGGTTCAGTAAGTGTGTTTACACCAATTTTACACCAAACGCAAAATGAGAGCCTTAATATGATATGAATTAAACATTTAGGACATCAGCATAAGTCCTTTATCAGTTGTAGAAATATGATTGATAGAGGGCTTATTTTGATGTCTTAAAATCATGATAACATAAAACAATCATACGAAAAACGAGGAGGATATCAATGGAGATAATCAATTTTGGAGACGCAAAATTAGGAAGACAGTCAAAAGTAAGGAAGCAATCAAAAACAAGGAAACAATCAAATGTGAGAACTCGATCAAAAGTAAGAAAACAAAAGGTTACAAAACCTTCACCAGAGACAAACAATGGCGTATCAGAACTACAAAGGCAGTACCGAGAGCTTGCCCAGTTCTATAACCAGTGGTATGACGAGCATGTGATCGGGCAGGATAAAGATGGGAGATGGATATATAAAGATTAATAGAATCCTTAGTGATATAAGTCTTGTATGTCATATTTTCGGTAAGGCTTACAGGGCTTATTTTAATGCCTAAAATTATATGGTAATAAACTTTATACATGCAACGTTAAAACGTCTGTACAAGCCTTACAGTGCCTTACAGGGGCATTATAAAGACAGATTGCACAGTAACTTAAAATAACGATTTCATTGTGACAAATTCTAAAATTAGACAGGAGGACAAATACATGTACGGCAGAGTGACAAAATATTTCACAGACAGAGGATATGGCTTCATACGTGGCGAAGATAACAATTCATACTTCGTACATCATTCACAGCTAAAAGGTGAACACATTGAAAGAGGATATTATGTATCCTTCAAACCATACAAAACTGACAGGAGTGATTTCAATGCAGGTGATATAGCTGTGATCGAAGTACCAGACAAACAATCAAATAGTACATATAAGAAGAAGCCCAAACAACATAGTACATCTAAATTGTCTAAATCTAAACACAAGTCATGTAATGCAGACAAAGTAATCAGACCGGACAAACAATTTAAGAAGTTTATCAAAAAATTTATGGAAGAAAAGGAGACAAACACATGTCAGTAAATAAAAAGGAATTTGCAGATAGAATGGCTGCAAAAGGCGGAATAAAAAAGAAGGATGCAATGAAGGGATTGAATTTGTTCATTGAAACACTCATGGACTGTATGAGTGAGAATGAGAAGGTAAAACTCCTCAATTTTGGCAGCTTTCAGATGAAAACAGTGAAAGAGAGGACAGGCAGGAACCCACAGACAGGGCAAGAGTGCATTATACCCGAACATGAAAAAATAAAGTTTGTTGCAAGTGAGGGACTTGTAGACAGGATAAAGAATCAATAATGTGAGGAGGTTTGATGGGAGTCCATATGGATATAAGACCAAAAAATTGTAATCATTGTATCTATCGAAAAAATGTAAGCAGGTATCTTGATTTAGAAGATTATTGCTCCAGAAATATGAAACATATAAGGAAAATCAATATGGAGACTGACTGTCCATTAGGGAGATCAAAAGTAAGAAAACATTTTGTGAAACTTTTTGATATATTTCAGATTCAGAATAGAAGAAAAGCGGAATATAAGGCAGA
Organism: Lachnospiraceae bacterium; assembly: GCA_009774245.1. GTDB lineage: Bacteria > Bacillota > Clostridia > Lachnospirales > Lachnospiraceae > COE1. Next base: position 13,970 of record VSNM01000089.1, read on the forward strand.
AGATATAATACAAATGAATACGGATATTGTATTGACGGATAAAGATAGGAAATTTATTGAAGTAAAAACACCAGAACCAGAATATATGTCAGATCCAATTTTCTAGGGAGGTAAGAATCATATGAGATTTAAGGATTTGGAATGGAAAGATGTTGTATCGGATAATGTGATTGTCAGCAGTCACTGCATAATTAATCTATGTGGCGTGATCAAAATTGAATTTCAGATTAATCATGATCCGAAAGATAATCAATATTACCTGTATGCATTTGGGAAAGGAAGTATCAGGAAATTACAGCCTGAAAAATGTGGATCAGTTGAATCAGCAAAGAATGTTGCATACAGGATATATTCAAATGAGATGGAGAGGATAAAGAGAGCGGTTGATTATCTGGTGGTTACTTAGAAAAAAGTAACGAGAACGACTGGGAACCAAATAAAAACGAAATCCAAGAAATTCTAATAACTATTAACAATGTCGAATGTGTGTATCTGCACAATAATTCCATTAAATGATGATGAAAACTGAATATTGAAAATCTGAGCGCGGTAAAAGATTACGTCGTTTTTGGCGTAATCTTTTTACAATGCAATCAATCATGAAGGGACTTAAAAGTTTTAAGACCCATGAGATAAGAGGGCTGAATGAAATGTTCAGTCCTTTTTGGAGTAGAAAATATATTTGCCAGACAGAGAAATGTAAATATGTGGTGTTCCAAAATGGGAAGTCACATTGCAGAAAAAGAAAAATAGATAGAAGAAAAATAGAAATATTTATTGTAAAGGTGATTTAGTTGAAAAAAGAACATTGAGAAATACATATAAAGTTGTCGTGCTGTCGCACTCCAAATCGTTGGTTTTATAATGATTTCCAAATTTGACTATACGAGAATGACATATATTAGTAATTCTTATATGTGCATCTCAAACAGTCAAATTTGGAAACATTAATATATGTAAATTAAGATTATAACATCAAAACTCAGATTTTTTGAGCGGTAGCGAAAAACTCTATATGTAATCAACTATTTCAAAATAAAGAAGTAAGAGGGAGAAATTGCAATGTATATACAAAGAGGGAAGAAATATATTTATTCAGTTATTCAGGCAAACGAGTTTATTCAGAGAGGCTATAGATGTATTGAAACAGGATTCAATGCTAAAAGCCAAAAGTATTATTGGGTATTTGATTATGAAGAAGTACAAGAGTACTACAAGACAAGTGAAAGATATAAATAATATGAAAGGACTAATGAAAGAGAATAATGTTAGAGCTACACAAAGAATACACTTATGTGCAGATATGCAAAATACTTGGATGGAAAGTAACAGGTGGTGATTCAAAGAAAGCACAGATACATGAGATTGAATCTGCTTATGAGTTTTACCATCCAATAAATAAGAAAACAAACAAACCTAAAAAGACATACATATTTACAAGAAAAATCCGTGACGTAGTGGAGCCGTCAAAAAGTAATTGCGGAGGTGCTCATAATACAAAAAATATCCAATCAATGATTGATTACCTACAGGCAAAGTTCGATCTTGATGATAACTGGTATTCATTTACAGATTGGTATTGCGAGAAATTGGAGCTGATGCATAAGGGAATCTGCAATGCAGTCTATCACTCTGACGAGATTGATGCTGTATGTGAAGAATATAGTATCTCTGATGGAAGGTTGTTCTGTGAATATGTTTCTGTCGCAAAATCAGAACTGAAAAATATGTTTCTGAAAGCATTGGCATATTTGGACAAAAAGAAAAAGATAACCTATTATGACCAATACAAATTTACATATCAGTTAGGAAAGCGTACAAGAGGAAATGTTATAACTGATTCATTAAATGAACGCATTGAAGAGAATGAAACGATTGTTTGTAATGACATCAACGAAGACTATAAGCTGAGTAAAAAGATGAAGGGCAGGCAATTATTGAAGATTATATATTCCAAAGAGAAGCTTACTAAGGAGTTTAAAGAGTTAAGTCTGGGAATGCTGCAAGATGATGAATATGCCATTAATAAATTAAATTGTGAGTTATCGGATCAGCATCCAACATTCCATACTGATTATTGTTCTATATGCAAAGAGCGTCCTTTGATTTCATATTATCGTGGGATATCTATAACTGATATAGAGCTTGAAGAAAGTGATCCAGAGTGTCTTGCATTAGATATTACAAACAGGATCAGAACCAAAGTAAGAAAGTCATTGATGAAAAGCTATAGAAAACCTATGGAACTATCTGATTTACAAGCAATTGAAAAAGCATTGTTTAAACAGTATTATGATAAGATTGACGAGGATATTATATTACTGGCAGATAATGATGATGCATCAGATATTGAGCAGATATTTGGTGGTAACGATAACTGGGGCAATCCTGTTTCAATGGAACATGATTTTTCTATAGAAGAAATGTTGGATATGCCTACAGAGGGTGATGTTCTGTCAGAACTTGCCATGGCAAATATAGATTGTATGGGACAGAATAATATATGAAAAGAGGTGTCTACTCCATCTGGTGTGCAGTCCAAAACAGGTGATTACAAAGAACCTGATTATATCAAGGCAGATAGTAAATCTCACGGCGGAAAAATCCCTTGTGAGTTATTTTGCGTTATTGGAAAAGATTTAGATTGTATTGATATAGATGATTTGTTTTGATGATATAATCATTTATGCAATAAGCTTCACAAAAGTTTTGTGTAGCTTTATTGTCTAGAATGTTCTCATAGGACTTTGCCATAGGAATACGAAAATTTTTGTACCCCTCCTGAAAATATGAAATGTGCGTCATATTAGACGCTGCATATAATAGCGGTTAGCGTCCAAATGGACGCAGAGCATAAATATTCCACTGGTATTTAATAGGTGCTGTAATTCTCAATACTCAAAAATAAGTACCGAAAAGTACGGCTTCGACAGAATTGACGGAGCGGATTATCAGTGGGTAGTATTTCACGACATACCTATAAATGAGTAGCTTTCGCCGATTAGTCCGATTGGAAGAATAAGTATCAGAAGGTCAAAATGGCCTCTTGAACAATATATCATTTCCAATGTCGGTTTGACCAATCTCCCATTTTGGGAATCTGATTGTGTAAAATTGCACAGTGAATATACTTTACGACTTCGGTTCAAACCGATTCCGTAAAAGTGGAAAGTGTTGTACATGGTGGACAACGAATTCCACTTTTGAAAATGGTTGTGACGTTGTGACACATTCATTACTTTTAATTATGACACATATGTACTCGTCTTTAATTATATGTGGTCTGATTTAATCCCTCATAAATCAAGGGTTTTAAGTATTTTGTATCATAAAAATGGTCTGGTATGATTAAACCTATTCGTGACTCATACTTACAATTATTATAGTACATCTCTGCTGCCGGTATGAAAAATTTAGGTGGGTGGTATTATGCCGTATACCGTAGCCCCGTGAGACGATGGTTCCCCGTGGGGAACTGGTGTGTACCATGGGTACGATTATGCAAGCGTACTTGATGTACGGTTGTTATCATGGTTGGATAGATTTGTCCATAAGTAAACAGGCTAAGTTTAACTTAGTCGTCCACATGTGGTCGAAAGATTTCTGATCTCATAAGGTGTGAGTTTAGAAATTGGCAGTATGAAAGTTTGAATTAACAAAATTGGAGATTGAATATATAAGCTGACCAAATGAATTGTTCTGTCAGGTGTATAACGATTCGTTATTGAGTTTTGTGTAACGGAAGTAATCTAAAAAAGACTTCCATTTAACAATATAGCGAACACAATTTAGTACTGGCTGATGGTAAAAGTTTTACTATCAGGTGAACGCAAAATCGGGTGTCATATTTCTTGACATCCGAAAGTGCGTAGTCTGCATATCTGAAATCTGATAAGCGAACGCTTTAAAAGGTTTGCTCCCCCGTTTTGGGGAGCAAGAATATTTTGTGAAGTGAAACGTTTATATTGTTTGGGTTTTCAACGATTAGCCAAACTGGGCGCGATTAATAGCATAGTTTGTTTTCCAAAATGGGAAAGCAAAATGTAAGAAAAGTTTCCCCCAGATCTGGGGGAAACCTATTTCACTTCAAAACGAAAAATCCTAAACCGACAGCATCGGTTTTAAACTCAACACTTATACGGTGCTGAGTTTTTCCGTAGAAATGTGTAAAATGTTGCCCCACGGTGGTACAACTGCAAATGATATATTATAAATTAGTCCGTGATGGTCTAATCATATTTGCAAGCGATTTCTAATTTGGATTATCCTAAGTCGTTACAATTGTCTTAGAAAATATTAAATCATTCCCTACAAGCTGGGAAAAGTCAGTGTTTCCAAATCTGGAAACGTCATTATCACGATTACGCAGAATTGAGAAATCGCAACCTTTTGCGAAATTTTTAAATATCTTTCCTCTGCAAGTTGGGGGAAAAGCAGCGTCCCCCATTTTGGAGTTGCTGTATTATAGTTTTGCAGAATTGAGTAATCGTACTAATGGCGAAAACCTACAATTGAATATTGTTTAAATCAAGGGAGCCACTTCTGACTCTCTATTTTTGCGTCACCAAAACGGGCAAACGTATCTATTATCATATCGAAGTTTGAAAGGAAGTATTGAACGTAAAATGAATAATACAAATACATTAGAGAACGGAATAACAAAAGTATGTAGTAAATGTGGCAGGATATTGCCCATAGAAAAATTCAGATTAGTAAAGGGGCAGTTTTATAACCCATATTACCTATCACAATGCAAAGAATGTGAAGCGAAATATCAGCGTGAATATATCAGTAAAAAGAAAGAAGTCAAATTCTCTGATAGTTTGGAAATATTGATTGAGAGAAAATACAAGGATATCAAACCAGAGAGAATACTTGATCTTTCTGATACTGATATCATTCCATTAGGCACAGACGAGATATTTGTAAAACTTATGGATTATAAAGATGTATGGCTGTCAAATTATGGCAGGGCAGTCAGGCAGTATTATGGTGGATATAGTCTGTTGCAAGGAAGTTATGACAGCTATGGAGCATTACGGTATACAGTGAATAAAAATGTATTCTATGATGGTAAATGGATTTACAGGAGAGAACCTTTATATGCAGCTAAAGCAGTAGTAGAAGAGTTCATTGTGAATCCAGATAAGACCAACAATATTTACATATGGCACAGTGGATTTGATAAACAGGATCATTATTACAGAAATCTATATCCGCTGAATCAAAAACAATATATGGTAGTAAAAAATCACTTCAATAAAACAGGTGATGATTCAGAAGAGTTTATCATAAAGGTAATGAATGACATAAAATACAAGCCAGACAATTGGAGCAAAAGGGCAATGGAACCTGTAATGTGTGGTATTGGTTATCGTGGGCTGGAAGGTGTTGACTGTACAGCAGAAGCATATATAAAATGGCATGATATGATACATCGTTGCTACAATGCAAAATTCCATGAAAGGCAGCCACAGTATAAAGGGTGTACGGTGTGTGAGGAATGGCTGAATTATTGTAATTTTAAGGTATGGTATGACCAACATAAAATACCAAATATGTCACTTGATTTGGATAAGGATATATTGTTTAAAGGAAATAAGGTTTATAGTCCTGAAACGTGCGTGTTTGTACCTCATGCAATTAATACATTGTTTCTGAACAGTAAGAAAAGCAGAGGTGATCTACCTGTTGGTGTATCATATAGTGAAAGAGATAAGAAATATAGTGCTGAAATGTCATTCATGGGAAGACAGATTAAGCTTGGAACATTTGATTCTGCTGAAGATGCTTTTGCGAGGTATAAGGAATATAAAGAGGATTTCATAAAGGATATGGCAGAACAGTATAGAGATGAAATACCAAATAAAGTATATGAGGCAATGATGGTCTGGAAGATTGAGGTTGTTGATTGAGTGATAGTTGGATAATGGATAAATGATTATAAGGCATATCGGATAGGGTGGACTTATCTGGTATGCCTTATTTTTTTACGAATTTATTGATATACGGGGGAGGTAACAATAGGATTGATTTTTGAATTTATTTTGTCTAATATTTGAGCTACAGCAATTTCGTCGTCAAATACAGTTGCTGCTAGTAAAGTATTTAGAATTCCCCAATAAACGTCAATAGATCTTATCCAAAAATTAATATCTACATTTGCTTGTGATAAATTATATATTATATTATTCAAGTTGCATTCTATTCTATTTTTATTATAACGTGTAATAAAAATATGTATCATTACGCAAAATAGCCATTCTGAATAGGGAACATTATTAGATACCCAAGTATTATATATAGTGTTAAAAAGAGCAGTCCTTTGGGCAGTATTATATATATTATTATTTAAGGTATTTGGAATAATGGCGTTCTTTCCTTGTAAATGAGAAACTTGTTCTCCAACACTATTTATAGAAAAAATAACTTTTGTCAGTTGTTCTTGAACATTTTTCAATTCATTTAATTGTGCATCCATTGTATTTTCATAATTTTTGTTCAGAGTCTCTACATTTTTTGTGGTATCTGATAACCTTTCAGTAGATTCTGCAATTTTTATTCTTATATCATTTGTAGTGCGTTCGCCTGAAATACTTAACCAAATTGCTATAACAGATAATACAATTGATGTTATTGTGCCAGCAAATGAAACTTGAGAAACAAAAGCCTCTTGATTATACGCTGCAATAATTATAGTGCCTATGCAAATGATAAAACAAATCGTAACTACATATATAAAGTGTAGTTTTAAGT
>VSNM01000009.1 GCA_009774245.1 Lachnospiraceae bacterium
TAATTATGCTTCTAAAATTATTTTTTTGTAATAATTTTTGCATTATTTATTTATATTAGATACATATTTACAACATATTTAAGACATATTAAAAGTTAATTCAATTATTAATAAAATTATAATTTAATTGACATTTAATATTTAACCTGCTATAATTGAGCAAATTCGAATTTTGGAAAGGAGTGGGATTTTGATATGACACGATACACAATCTGTTTTGACGAAGAACGGGATGCCGGCATACTTCGATGGATGGATGCACAGATTAATAAAAGCATGTCCCTGAAAGCGTTAATGGAACGTTCAATAGCACAGGAAGGATACAATGATATCTTCCAGGTTGCATGGAAACGGAACATACAAAATTCCACACAGATGCTTAGTGAACCAGAACCGGCTGCAGCAGAACACGATACCCGGCAGGCCAGGCGAAAAAGAGGCCGCCCGCGGAAAAACACTTCTTCACTCCCCGTCTCTTCCGCTTCATCATCTGTCATACCGGAAACAGAAGCCATAAAACAGAATGAAAATCATGGACAGCCCAGTCCTGTTTCACTGATGCAGCATGATAATCCAGAAATAACATCTACATCTGAAATATCAACAGGGCAAAATGACCAGTACGTTTCAGATAAACCGCCTGTTACCATGGAAGAAAACCAGTCCATAAAAACAGATACTGAAAACACAGAAATTGAAAATGACGGATACCGGAGACCTGGAAACGTAAACATTGATATGGCAAAATTTTTTTGACATAAATATAAAATCAGAGGAGATGTAATTATGAAAAACAAAACGGAAAACATTCTGGCAGGCATGGATATCGGAAACGGATATCTGAAGGGCACTGCGGTTGTATCAGGGGACAGGAACAGTATTGACATAGACTACCAGAGCGTTGCCTCCCTGGCGATCGATCCTGTTTCATTTGGAATTGATACGGATAACAGGGCAGACGTGGAAGAAGCGGTAAATGACATATTTAACTGTCTGGACGCTTCCTTTAACACGCCCCTTGTCAGCGACCGCTACCGCCATATTTTCGGCCGGCAGGGAATCGTGCACTATCCCGAAGGGGTGCGCCAGTTTGATGTCACCTTAAACAGGATCGGAAAGGCCAAAGATGAACTGAGCTCCATTTTATGTCTTGGAACCATTGCGGGTATCGCCTTAAAGGATTATTATGCAAAAAATGGTGGGCTCCCAACAGATGATATAAATGTAACTGCCCGCATAGCACTCGCCCTGCCAATCGACGAATACATAGAGGAACGGGAAGCCTATCCGAAAAAATTGTGCAGCTGTGAACGTCATACTGTAGAAATACACAATTTCAACGTTAAGCAGAATACAATAAACGTCAATATAAAATTTGAGGATGTAGCCGTACTGGCCGAGGGCAGTGCCGCCCAGATCGCAATTGTTTCCAACGGGGCAGTTTTCATCCAGAACCTTCTTAATGAAGCCAAAAAGTTGAATTCCGTCTGGGAACCAATTACCGCAGATGACATTATCGCGGGCGACTCTACAGTGGGTATTGATATCGGCGAGGGTACAGTAAATTATACCGTATTTGCCGATGGCACATTTTCTCCGAAGCTGTCTTACACTTTTACAAAAGGCTATGGATCAATACTTGACAATGCGATCGCTTCCATAAAAAAAGAAACCGGGGCCAGAAAACATATTTATAAAACCCGTAAGGAACTGATTAATTTCCTGAGTAAAGAAGTAACCGGAACCAAAAAACTACAGCGTGAAGTTGCTGATACAAAAATTGCCGAACAAAGGAAAATATTTGCAAACGAGATTGCCACACACCTGTCAGAAGTACTTTCTTCCGTAGGCAGCATAGATGTTATATATGTATATGGCGGCGGGGCAAATGCCATGAGGGCAGATCTGTACCAGAACCTGATCCCGGTAGCGGCGGCATCAAACCCGCTTGCCCCTATCCTTTATATGGAAAAGGATTACTGCCGCATACTTAACAGGGACGGCCTGTTCTCCTGTGCCCTTGCGCGTTCAGCAGCTTAGCCGGCAGATGCAGTATTCTAAAATACCATATTAAAAAATAAGGGAGAATATCCTGCTAGTCATATATTCCAGCAGGATATTCTCCCCCATCTGTCTGATCATGCTGCAAACCTGACCAGGACAATTTCAAGACATGTCTTTTCAGCATAACGCAGACATTCTGCAGTTCCGCCGTTATCGCTGTGAAAATCGTTTCCTCCATATACGCCGATTATCTTATCAGAGACACTGCACATCGCATGGTTTCTTTCCATCAGGGCATCCACAACCTTAAATGAGTGCCCTTTTCTATATAAGTATACCACACCATCTGCCTTTTCAAGCATAAGCCTATACTCCTGGCGTGAAAACATTCCTTCAACACTCCACCGCAGTTCCTGCCCCTCATATGGAACATATACAATGTTCTGCACCGCATAGCCTTCTTTTTTTAATCCTTCGACAGCCCAGAATGCAAGCTGGTCAATTCCCTGTGCGCCTCCTGTGATAAACCGGGTATATCCCTGTCTGATAAAAGGTACAAGCATCTGTTTTAATTTCCTTACGAACATGGTATACGGCGCCCTGCTGTTATATCCGGCGAGCCTGTTCGGCCTGTGCCCCGTAAAGCAGATTGTTCCCCTTTTTTCATCCGTAACCTTACGGACATCAATTACATTCATCTAACATTCCTCCCGACAATCCTATTCCTCTATACCTACAGCACTTTTTGCAAGACTGTCTGCCAGTTCATTTCCCAGAATCCCCGAATGTGCCTTAATCTTTATAAACCTTATGGCAAGACCTTTTGCAATAATCTCCTGCATTGCATTCCTGTATGCCGCAGTTTCTTCCTTCCTGCATTTCCAGCTTCCGTTTACCCATGCCTCGATTCCTTCATAGTCGTAAAGAATTGTGAGTCTTTTCAGTTTCAATTTCAGTGCCATACGTGCTGCTGCAAGGGCTCCTTCAATCTCCCCGGCAACATTACGCATTCTGGCCAGATTCGGTTTGCAGCCAGATCCGGATATAGGATATTTCACACCATTTGCCGACAAAAAACCACCATATCCGTATGTATCCGTATCTGCATTGAAACTGCCATCTACAAAGGCGTAATCTCCTTTTGGTTCATCTGTATGTATTGCGGATGAAACTGAAAGTTTTTCATTGCCACCATCCATATAAGTTTCCGCATCCTCTCTGGTCTTAAAACATTTGTACTTTGCATCAGGATAACCCTTTACCAGCTTTTCCGTATCCTCCCATGATGTATAAATTCCAGTTTTTCTCCCAGTTTTAACAGCATAATATTTCATATCATTACCTCCATTGTATTAATTGATTATGTTTTTCAGTCATAGTAGGGCACTATCAGATAACTTCCCGCCATGATCTTATCCCCGCCCAGACCGTTGGTCTGCCTTATTTCCTCGACAAGCGCCTTCGTGGTATAATTCCCGGTCTTGTAATCTTCTGCAATACTCCATAGTGTATCCCCCTGCATAACCTGCACTGATGCAAATTTTCTGGTACTGCCGGGACATTCAGAAGAAACCGGGACAGACTGTTGTGGGTTTGGACAGTTATCTTTCCTTACCCTGGCTGCCATTGCCAGCACCAGGACAATTACCGATGCCGCAAGGCATCTGATACCCTGCATCCTGTTTTTAATCCCTATAACCTTTTTCATATATCCTCCCTTCCTCTCATCCAATTTAAAGGGACATTTCATTTTTTAGCCAGCTTCAGCTTTTGTTTCCAGACATGGAAAGGAGTCTGCCGGATTATAAATAAAGTACTCCTGTTTCATCATCGTTTTTTCATATCCGGAACGGCCTTCAAATTCGTCAATGACTGCCCTTTCTTCCGGCTGCATGCTGGCATACGTCTTTTGGCCATATCCCGGCGGCAGCCATTTTTTCTGCTGGCTTCCAAATATATTCAGTTTCTTGAGCAAATCCTCATTAATAAACTCAATATGGCATGTTCCTTTTTTATAAAATGTCACATAAAAATATTTAAGCTGTATTTTCCGCGTCTGTCCTGTTTCTACAGCATGTCTCAGCCACAGTTCCATATCCCTCCCGTCTGTCAGCCCTCCATCCAGGTAATTTAAGGCTTTTTCAATATCTGCAAGCTGCGCTTTTACCTGATAATCAGGATCGAATTTCCCGTTCCAGCTGTTAAAGGCGTTCATATAAGGCAGGATGACTTTTTTATTGATATACCACGCTTTATTTGTCTTCCAACCGTTATAGTAATGTATATTATTCTGCAGCTCGTCACTGTACGTATACTGATGCGACAGCAGGTCAAATAATTCAATGATGCAGTCCTCAATTCCCTTTATCAGATTTCTGCTCATTTCAACCTGTATTGTCCGTATGTTGTATTCAGAAAAATCATAATCCGTAAGCTCCGCAACCTGGCTATGATATCTGCTTGCCAGGTTTGATGTCATTTTTCCGGTAAATTTTGGACTGCTGAATAGTACTGTCCAGTATTTACGCCGGACTTCCCTGACAAACATATTTGTTGAAAGCTGCCTGCCGCAGATTTTCATTTCCAATATGGGACTATTATATGAACTATCTTCTAAACCCTGCAGCATATGCGGAACCATTGCCTTGTATTCTAGAATGAGTTTTATCCCCGCCTCTGTTTCCATGTTATATTTCTGCACGATTGCTTTGATAAAATCATTCGGTGCCAGATCCGTGACATCTTCACAGACCTTTTCCTGATATGACTGTTTCCTTAAATCCTCAAAGATAAAACTTTCATTTTCTTCTTCCGGAACAAATACCTTTATTACTGCTATTTCTACACCTGTTGGCCGTTCTGCTGATAAAAACTGGTTTGCCATATATTCAATTTCAGCATTCATTCTCCTTAACCTTGATACGAGGTCTTTTCTTTCGTTTGTATATGGATTTCTTATTGTTTCAGCATTCAGGATACAGATAAGCCCGTAATTATCCCTTTGACATGTCAGGGCATGTAACAGATGCTTCGCCCCGTCACTAAAAGGCGGATTCATGATGATAAGGTCATAATGTTTAAAGGTATTAAAGGTCAGAAAATCGTCATGTACCACCCTTAATCCTTTCCCTTTTAGTATCCTGCGGAGGCTTTCATCAATTTCGATACAGTCAATATCCAGGCTGTCATGATATGTATGGCACTTATATTTTTCCTTTATGTAATCTGCAATATCTCCTTTCCCTGCAGACGGCTCCAATACTGTCTGAATCATTTTCCAGTCAATGCCTGCAGTAATTTTGTCTAATAATTCCTTTGGTGTCGGGTAAAATTCTTTTGGTAACATTTGTTTTTCTCCTATCGGTTTCTTATTGATGTAGGTTTCCAAATCTATAAATGCAGACACGTTCTTCATCCTGCAGTACAAAACTTATTCTGAAACTTTTTACAAGCTTAAAATTTGTCATGTATGATGATTTCCGTGTCGAAACACATCGTAGCATGACATATTAAACCTATTTTATTTAACTATGTCATAATGAAATCCGTATCGGCATGGCCGATAAAAAAAGATAATTTATATAAATAACTGCAATATTACGCTTTTCCAATGGAAAAGAGCTTTCGAATCCCAGTATTTTCAAGGCTTTTGAGGCATTTTCAATATTTCTTATGATCCAATTTTAAGACATTTGAATGTTCATTTTTCATTAATTCATTTTTGTAATTTCAAATTAAATATTTGACATTTTACTGATATGTGTTAGTATATTGTTTATAAAGAAATAACCGCCAAATGGAAAAAATTCCAATTTTCCAATGGAAAAGAACCGTCTCAACCCTAGTGTTTTCAAGGATTTGACGGGTGTTTCAATACTTGCTTATGAGGAGGAAAATGAATCATGTCAAAGGTAATTATGGTCGCCAATCAGAAAGGTGGTGTCGGTAAAACTACTGTATCTTTTGAGCTCAGTGCTATATATGCCAAAAATGGTTTTAAAGTCTTAACAATAGATCTTGATGGTCAAAGGGATTTTTCCAAATATGCAAAAGCTGACTTCAAGGACAAACCTACCATCCGGACAATATTATGGGCAATTAAAAAGATTGTTGATGAGGTTGATGAAACAGATGATGATTATGACACGCAGCATATTTTAGGTGAGAACCTTGAACACCTGAATCCGGACTATGATGTAATAACAAATGCAATTCAACACTCTGATGAGGGTTTTGATTTTATAGCATCAAGCCAGTACCTCGATAATGCAAGTATTGAATTTCATGATGTTGGGGATATTACTTTATTAAAATATTTAATGAAATACCTTACTGAATATGATTATATATTTTTAGATTGTGCTCCTGCGAGAAGCTCCATATTACAGATGGCATATGTCGCGTCAGACTACTGTCTTATCGTAGCAGAGGCAGATCCTTTTTCTATTGGTGGTGTATTTGAGCTGGCAAAAGATATAAAATCATTTAATAAAAAAGATATTGCAGACTGCTACATATTAGGCGTAATCGTCAACAAAGATGATGCAACCAATGGCCAGATTGATTCTTATAAGGAACTGTGCGAAAAAGGTCAAAAATATGGCATACTTCCTTTTGAGACAACCATTAACAGAAGCTGCGCTGCCACTGACGCAAAAAAGGCTTATATGTCCATAACCTGTTACGCAAATCAGACAAGAGAGAACAAAAGAAAATCAAAATCTATTTTAAGTGCATTTGATTTGTTATATAATGAAATCAACCAAAAAATATCCGAGATTGAGGAGGTATAAAAAATGGCTTCCAGGGCAAAAATGAGTGAACTGAGGGCGGATTTACTAAAAACCGCAAAATCTAAAGAAAACAAAAATCTAAAAGAAACAGATTTCGACGATGTACCATTAGTCGGGATTGCTTCACAAATAAAAAAAGCAGAGGATTCCAAGACAATTTATTTCTGCGAACCAGGAAATTATGATTTACTTCCATATCCTGATGCGGAAATTCGTCTGGATCTCCACACACAGGAAAAACGTGCATCCATGGTCGATTCTATTAAAACAGATGGTATTCTTGAACCGATCCTGGTATGGCGTCAGGAAGATCAGAAATATATACTCGCAGGTCATAACAGGTATGATATAGGCAAAGAACTGCAGATACGTATCCCTTACATAGAATTTTCAGGACTTACAAAAACACAGGCTGACAGGATTGTCATTATTACAAACTTACAAAATAGACAATATACTGAAATGAAACCCAGTCAGCTTGCTGTAATGCTAAAAAGGCTGGTAAATGAAACTTATAATGAGATGGATAAAAAAGACATTGTTGCCCAGATTAATGAACAATTTAGCTTAGGCACTAAAAAAATATACCAATATCTGCGATACAATCAGTTAACTAAAAATTTTCTGGATATGCTAGATAATGGTAAAATATCCTTATATGTCGGGTACCAGATTGCCGGAATAGATCATTCTGTTCAAGAACATTTGTTTGATTTCATTTCTGTCAACCAGATTGATACGATCACAATGAAACAGATTGATACATTATTCAAGAAATCCCCTACCCTGTGGAATGAGGATTTATTCCGCAGGGTATTTGGACTGAGTGAAAAAAAAGTAAGGTCTGCGCGTAAGCCGTCAAATATTACGATTAAATATAAGGATTTAGAACCCTATTGTAACGGTAACGATATAACTTCTGAATCTATATTAGCTACACTGAAATTATCTAAAGACATTAATAATAAATTTGAAAGTGCTGGTATAAAATATGATAATCAGTTGTTATTAGATGTAATTGATCAATATATATTAGCTGTTAAAAAGTAATTTTCATAAAAATAATAAAAGTCATAGTCATGTCATATGGTTATGGCTTTTAGTTTCTGTCTATATGATTTTTCTATTCTAAAAAAATTTTGTACCGACAGTTTAATAATTTTTATCAAGAGATAGAATTTTTAATGAATGCTGGTGTTGTTTATTTAATATAATAGACAACATTTTATTTTTTTCTTTATGATGCTTAATAATTAGGACAAGCCTAGTATTTACAGGCTTGTTGAAAATTTGCAGGTAGAAAGTTCTGTTGTAAATAGTAGAAACTTCTGTTTTAAACAGTAGAAACTTCTGTGGAGATAGGTAGATTATGGTACAGGCAAAGTTCTGTTGTAAATGGTAGAAACTTCTGCTTTAAATAGTAGAAACTTCTGGAGTTGTATGTAGTTTTCAATGTAAATAAAGTTCTGTTGTAAATGGTAGAAATTTCTGGAGTTGAGTGTAGTTTTCAATGTAAAAAAGTTCTGTTGTAAATGGTAGAAATTTCTGGAGTTGAGTGTAGTTTTCAATGTAAAAAAGTTCTGTTGCAAATGGTAGATTGGTGTAAAAAATCTGCAGTTCAATAGTTTATAGCATGTCCAGAAGACTGGAAAATGTACTTCGGACATGTAAGTTCTGCTGTAAAATGTAGATTTGAAAATGAAAAAACTTCAAATTTTGTGCATGAAAAGGAAAATTATGTAATATCAGGTTGACAATAGCCGTGTCTTTATGGTATGAAAAGGTAGGGCAAAATGGAAGTTCTGTTGTAAATGGTAGATTTTCATGCAAATTGATATAAAACTTCTGGTGTATTTGGTAGAAATCGAAACAGTCTGATGGATATAATTAAAAGCTGTAGGATAAACTGGTTCAAACTTCTGTTGAAAATGTAGAAAGTGCTTGAAATAACTGCCAATATATGTAATGATAAAAGTGAAAAACAAATAAATTTAGAAAGTACAATAGGGTGAAATGATAAAAGAAAAAAGCGATAATATTACAATAATTGACAATGATGATTATAGTAAGCCCAATTTCCTGATATCTGCAAAATACAAGAGCAGTCTGATGGCAAATAAAGTACTGGCAATTTCATTGTCAAGATTACAGGAGGCAGAGGATAGTAAGGACGGGGTGCTGATCAGTGATATAAAAGCTTCGGAAATAAAAAAACTTGTCGGTGGAAACCAGGGCAGCTTTTACCGGACATTGGAAAAGACTGCAAGGGAGATGACCGGACGCACCATTGGGATATCTGATCCGGAGTCGCACATGTTTGCCTATACGGCGGTTATTACCCAGGCAGTTTATGCAAAAGGTATATTCAGGATAGAGTATAACCGGCATCTGACAAAATACCTGAAAGAGATTAAAAGAAATTTTACCAGATTGAAGTTGTCTGTCATGTTGACATTCCAGAATGTGTATGCGTTCCGCCTGTATGAAATCCTGAAATCCGAAGCGTATCCAAGGACATACCGGCAGAAAGGAACCAATGTCTACATAAAAAGATTCAGCATAGCGGAGCTCCGGTTTTTGTTGGGAGTGGCAAATGCGGAGTTAAATGTTGTTCAGAGCATTTTAAGTGACAAAAAAAATCCGGATTATGAAAAAGCGTATGAGAAAACGCCTGAAAAAGTAATGGATACGTGGTCTGATTTAAAAAGATATGCATTAGATCCGGCGGTCAGGGAGATTAACCATATCAGTGATATTTCTGTAGAATACACAACAAGCCGCAGCGGATATGGTGGAAAAGTAGATCATGTCGAGTTTAAGATCATATTAAACGGCGAAGATGAAGAGTTAACGGATAAAACTCCGGACGATACAGAAATTTTGGCAGAAGATGATGCAATCGACCAGACATATGAATTATTTAAGGGCTCGCTGAAAATG
This sequence comes from Lachnospiraceae bacterium, assembly GCA_009774245.1. GTDB lineage: Bacteria > Bacillota > Clostridia > Lachnospirales > Lachnospiraceae > COE1. Next base: position 9,738 of record VSNM01000009.1, read on the forward strand.
AAAGACGTGCGCAGTATCGTTAAAGAGGCAGGTTGTGATTTTGTAAAGATCAGAAATGCTTATGAAGTACTTAGTTCCCAGCATGATGTTAATAATATAACGGGATTTATGATAAAAGCCATTCAGGAGGGATATCAGAAGGTTCCTAAAAAAAATCAGGGAGGAAACCAGTTTTATCTGGAAGAACAGGCGGATTATGGGGATATGGATTCGTTTGAGAAAAAAATTCTTGCAAATGGCAGCTATGAACAGCAGACGTTGATGGAAGGGATTTGACTTGTATTGAGTCAGATCCTTTTTTTGCGCAGAGGGTAGCTGCCAGAAGATGAAATAACCCTGTAAATAATACTTGCTAAAAAAAGATGGAAATATCGTATTTAAATTAAACATATTTTTACAAACAATTATTCGTGCACATAATTTTGATAAATTATGCACATAAAGTGACAAAATTTGATACAAAAATATTGAAAGTAAAACAAAAAGCAAAAAATGTATAAAAATGTATTGATGCATTTGTTGAATTTGTATATAATCGTGATTATGTTTTTCACTTTTTTAAAAATATCACGCAGTATTTATCCATTAATGCACAAATAAATGAGAGGTGATAAGGTTTATTATGGAAAAAGAAAAAGCAATGGAATATAGGGCGAACATAAGGATGACAGAAGACCTGTACAATTCCATAAACTACTGGGCAGAAAAAAAGGGCGTGAAGGTCACGGATTACATACGGGATGCTCTCCTGATACAGATAAAACGCGACAATAAGGATTACGACCTGCCATCACTGGAGGCGCACAGGCTTAACCAGATCATTGACACACTTGAAATAGTGTCAGCCAATATGTCGTGCCTGCAGGATATTATCCAGTCCAATTTCGGCAACCTTATGACGGTAATGAACGGGACAAATTATCTTACGGATTAGGGCAGGGGAGGTCTTTGGCAATGCGTTATGACCTTGATGACATGTATGGCATGCTCAATGAATACAGGGAACAGGATGAAAAATATGTCATACAAAAACAGGAAAAAGCAAGTCACGAAAAAAATGCAGTTTTAAAATCACATCTAACTGAAAAATCGGTTCCTGCAAATAATATGTCTGATCAGCAGGAAAATCCCATCGTTGAAGAAAGATGTTATCAGAAAAATGATTATGAAGCGGTTATCCCGGCAGGTGAAAAGTCTGTCCATAAGAAATCTCTGGCAGGGGCAAGGTGCGTTGCTGATGCTGATTTTGGGAAAAATACCAATAAAAAATCATCTGCAGGGGAGACATGTGCCTTACGGGACATTCCTAAGTGTCTGGTCGAAATGGCTAAAAAAAGTTTTCCGCATACGCCTAACTATATTGCCGTAGCAGCATTTTTGTTTGCCCACAGGGATAAGGAATCAGGGGATATTGATTACGATGGTGTTCCTGATAATGTCAGGGAGCTTGCGAAAGCGTATGAACGAAAAAATGAGGCAATGCGTACATCCGCTGATATAAGGCATATTAATGACAACTTAAGAAAACTGAATAAAGCAAGTGATGAAGTTATCCTGGCGTTATCGTATCTTGTTTATGATGCAAATGGATTCAGGCGCACGGAGCCGGCGCATCCGGGGGATATTGATTTCTACGATCCCGGGATACAGAAAGTCTCAGAGCAGCTGGAGCGTATATCGGACAAGTTATGTGATGAGCGCAGTTACCAGCAGGGGAAGAGAAAGAATATGTATGGTCAGAAAGGACAGGTTTAATGAGTACAGATTCGGAAAAGAAATCCAGGAAAGTAAGGGGAGTGTATGAGCCCCTGAATGAAGAAATTGAATTTAAGACATCCTGGGGGAACCATGAATTTACTGATGAGGAATGTAAAAAGCTGTTAAAAGGCAGGTCAGTCACATTTCTTGCAACATCCAATACGGGAATGTCTTATATTGCAACCGGTAAACTGGAATATCAGTCTTATAAGGGAAAAAATTTCTGGGGTTTTAAGCGTAATTTAGAAACAGAGGAAAATGACAGGACAAGGGACAGGGAATTATCCCTGGATTCAAAACTTTTTCAGAAAAAAGAAAAAATAACAGGCGTGTATACGCCCACAAATGAAATTGTGCAGTTTAACCGTAAATGGGCGGGACATCTGTTTGGCGATGATGAATGCCGCCAGCTTCTGAACGGCTTATCTGTAACATTTACTGCATTCAGCAGAAACGGTCAGCAGTTTACCGTTACCGGTTCCCTGCAGCAGCAAAAATATAAAGGAAAGAATTACTGGGGCTTTGCCAGGGATGTGGATGCGATTCCCAATGAATGGCAGGGACACCGTTTTACAAAACAGGAAATGGAAGAATTAAGAAATGGCGATGTGATCTATATTCCGGACGCCGTGTCAGCCCGCAGTAAGCGGCCGCTGAGGTGTACGCTCTGCTACACCCAGGTGGACGGAAAGAAAAAACTTGTGCCCGTCAGGGTATGACCATTGCCGGAGAATTTAAGAAAGGATGCTGCAGATATGGCAAAAGATTATTATGGGATACCATATTCGCTTGATTCAAGTTACCTTGACATGGAAATCACGATACAGAACAATGACGGTATCGGGCTCAGGCCATTCCCAATCAAAAATATCCTGCTTGTGTTTGCCGCCATAACGTCATGTATGGTCATGCTGTCAAAAACGTTCATTGCGTCTGGCAGCTTCATTCAGAAAGGGATATTCATGGCCGTGTGGGGGAGTTTATGCTTCGTCCTGCTTATGATTGGCCGGACAAAACAGATCGGACTTGAAAAGATTATATCACTGCTTGGCTATATCCAGCCGGGTTCCCGTCTGGTCAGTACAAGAAGTATGTCGCCTGCCAGTCCGTTTATCCGGGTATGCGGGTTTACAGGAATAGACGAAAACGGGATGATACATTATGCAGACGGCAGTGTCGGGGTGGTGTTTGATATCGTGGGAAATGCGTCCGTCCTTCTTTTTTCAGACCACAGGAATGCGGTCGTGGACAGGGTTGACACATTTTACCGTAAAATGAGGCCGAAGACAACATATCATTACATAACAAATTCCGAGGCTCAGAATGTATATATGCAGATTGCGCATTTTTCAGAACGTAAGAAAAATCTCACTGTGTATGATCCTGACCTGGAGGCCATGATTAATATAAATGAACATTTTCTTGCCGGGGTTATCGGTAATTCGTATAAGTCATTCCATCAGTATATGCTTATCCAGGCGCCCGGCAGGGAGGAGATGAATGCCGCCCTGAATATTTTTTATGATGAGGCTGATAACTCGGAACTGATGTTTAAGTTTGCCGAGCAGCTTGACAGGGAGGAAACAGAGGAATTTATGAAAAACATTTATTCGGGAGAGGAAAAACATTTTTAACAGCATGGCAGGATAAACAGAAAGGCAGGATATATGTTCTTTAAGAAGAAAAAAGAAGAAACAGTAATTGAAGGTAATCTGAAGGAGTTTCCAAACCTGATGCGGATTAAACCAAAAGAAAGCTATGTGTTCAGGTCAAATTATTACATGTGTGATGGAAATTACTTTGTGATACTTTCCTTTTTTCACAATGACGGTGCGGTTGATGACTTTCCGGCATTCTGGGGGATAGACCTCATTCCCTCCGGTCTTGATGATGACATATCCGTCACAAATATCGAGACTGTCGAGCGGATGTCGGACGGATGGGTTAAGGAGCACCAGGCGCAGGCCGAGAATGTCGCCCAGATGAACACAACGGAACAGGCAAACCCCGGAAGCAGCAAAATGAACCGCCTCAAGGCAGGCAAGCGTGAAATGGACTTAAACCAGATAGCACTTGAGATACAGGCGGGGGCGGTATACCTTGCATGTGCATTCCGCATGAGGATCAAGGCGCCGTCCCTTGAAAAACTTGACAGTGCGGTAAGCGCAATAGAAAGGCATTATATTGATGCATATACGACACTGTATGCGGCATGTTACGATGGGGAACAGTGCGGTGAGCTTTCCTCCCTTTTACGGCCGCTGGCATTAAAAAAGGGAAAACCCCACTATTTTACCAGTACGGAATACGCGGGTGCATACTCACTCGTGACACGCGGGATAGAAGACGATGCGGGTGAGTATGTCGGTACCATGTATGGCGATGTTAATACTGCAGCAATCCTGTTTGACGTTGACCGCTACAGACGGCATATTATCGTCTGTAATGAACAGATTGATACGGTTTATGGGCGGAATTATGCTTCCGATCTCTGGGGAAGCAAGATATCGCAGGCATGTCTCATCAATAACCATAAAGCTGCCCATATCATTCTTGACGGATGTAACCTGGATGAGATCGGTCCAGAGTTTCCAAATATTACAAAAAGGGTTGACCTGAATAAAGGTGATGTCAACATGTTTGAATTGTTTGGTGATTATGATGACGAACTTTCCCTGTTCGCGATGCAGATGGAAAAACTGACGCTCATGACAGAGCAGATGTATCCGCCTACGGACAGTGACAGGTCGGTTATCCGGGGGTATGTGAAGGAGATAGCGACAAAGTTTTATATTGACCAGGGAATGTGGTATGAAAATGCAAAAAATAACAGGGACAGGCTGCGTGTTGTCGGGATTCCGCACGGGGATGTCCCAAAGCTGGAATTGTTTTCGACGTACCTGCAGACTGCGCACAAGGCAGCCGTCATGTCAGGGGCAAGGGATGAAGAGGAGCTGCACGCCCTGAAAATCCTGAACCTGACATTCAAAAGCATGCTTGATAATAACGGGGATCTCTTTAATACGGTCACGACGGCGGAAATTGACACCTGTACAAGCGCGAGGCGTGTCATTTATGATTTCTCGCAGCTTCTTGTCAGGGGAAAGGGAATCATGATGGCGCAGCTTCTAAATATCCTCTCATTCTGTACCGGAAATCTTGGGATGGGTGATGTGCTGGTGATTCACGGCGCCGACCTGATTGATGATACGGTTAAGGATTACATGACAGCCCTGTTTGAACAGCTTTATGCAAAAGGGGGACGTGTATGTTTTCTTTATAATGATAATGAGCAGATGATGGATGACATCCGTTTTTCCCATATGGATAAGGCAGATTATACAATTATGGGATACATGACTGATAACTGTGTGGCAAGGTATCAGAATGTCCTGGGGCAGACAATTCCCTCAAACCTTGTGGGACTCATTACAACGAAAAACGACTATATGACATTTTTACACAGGGGCTACAATAATGTCGTATTCAGGCGTGATTTAATCTTAAAACCGAGGCGGGCGTGATATGGACAAAAGAAAGAAAAACAGAATAAATACCATCAGGCGTATTGGAACCAGCGTATGCCTGGTAGCGCTCACCATCCTGATGGCGATGGCATCCTATTTTACCGTGGCTGCCGGAGGGACATATGAGCTTAGCGATGACAACCAGGCAGATTACAGTTTTTATATGCTGTCATCCTGCCTGGCCACGACACTGACCATGTGCATTGCCGATCCAAACGGGGAGGACATGGTTGATGCTTTGTCAACAGTAAATGCAAATTCTGCAGGCTGTTTTCTTGGATATGATGACCAGTCTGTTGCAAAGGGGATCAAAGGTCTTTTTACCTCGTTTATCAGTACATCTTCATGTACATATAATTACAGCCAGCTGTGTTCAGAATCTTTCCAGCATGTCGGGGAGGGGAGCGGTAGTTCTTTTGTATTCTCGCAGTACTGCATGCTGGGCGCCGGACTGGCTGACATCGGCATTGACAAGACAGGGACCGACGGAAGCGTCTCCCTTGGGCGCAGCATATCGGGATGGGTTGTGCTTCTGGTGTACCGTCTGGCAATGGCAGTAAATGGATTTCTAAAGATTGTAATAGATATCATGAAGTGGCTCAATCCGTTCCAGTTTTTTTCAAAAGCGAATGAAAAAGCGGCATCAGCCGGTATTGCAATAGGGGTTGACCATTCCGGGCTGGCAAATACAGGCACGACGGCCGGTGCGCTGATGAGCCCGCTGACGGAAGTGATTTCTGAATTATATGCCAAATTGTATGATTTCAGCTCCATTGTCCTCCTGATATTGTTTGTCATCATGGTTACCATGCTTTTTATGAATGTGTTCATGTCAAGGCAGACGGACAGCAGGATGGGAATCATTAAAAAATATCTGTTCCGGGCGGGATTCATTGTATTTGGTATCCCGCTGCTCGGCGGCACATATTCCGTCATTCTTGACAAGATGTCGCAGGATATACAGTCCGGAAATACGGCGGCGGCAAAAATTGTGGCATCAACATTTGTTGATTTTGAATCATGGGTAATGAATTCGAGCATGATCCTGCCGGATATCGTGATTAAGGTGGATACAGATAAAGGCCATATTACGGCAAATGCCGGAAACAGTATACAGGATATCTGTTATGCCTTTAATGAGAAGGCAACAACAGGGCTTCCGTCAAGGTTTACGACGGGAAGTGCGGCCAATGATGTGTCAAAACTGATCGGACAGATTCAGAATGAGACCAGGATGCCTGCAGGCAATATCGGTTCCACGGATGCATGGGTAATCAGCCTGCTTCAGCGGTACCAGTCCGGTAAGAAAATATATGCGTCAGAATATGAGCAGGCATGGATTTCTAAATTCTGGCTCAAGGACAACGACGCGGACTTTAATGAGAAAAGGGAGAATTATGTCAAAAACTTTGCGACACCGCAGGTATTACTGCAGGTTGACGGCAGTGAAAGGGCGGCATTTTGGAACCGTGAAGTTCCTTCGGGATATATAAGGGGGCCAATCGGACGTGATGCGAACGGAACAGGGAGTTCAGTGATTAACGGAATCAACCTGAACAGCAGGAATACGGGAAGTGAGGTCAGTAACAGCCTGAAACTTCCTGCACTGGCTGTATATAATTATTTAAATTCGACTTTTAATGAAACCACGGTCAGGGTTTATTCCTCTGAAAAAGCAAGCTCCGGGCATATCCGGGATTATCATTATTCGGTGAATCTTGTCGGGAAAGGCGAGCAGAGTTTTGTCTACCTGCTTCTTTGTATCATGATGCTGCTAACCTATTCTGTATTGGGGTTCGTGTATGCATTCGGCATTATCATGTCCAACATGAAACGGGGGATGAGGCTTATCGTTGCAGTCCCCGGGGCGATGCTTGGTTCGCTCGCGAGTGTGGCGAAAATTATCAGTTACACGGTTCTTATGATTGCAGAGCTTGTGTTAAACATCATGCTGTATATGCTGACCACAGATCTGATATTCTCTGTCGCGTCTGTCATAACGACTACTTTTGTCAGTACAGCAGCAAGTATTTTTAGTTCGACGTTTGTTAGTTCAGGGGCATTTTCGACACTTGTTTCGATACTGGTCATTATTTTTCTTATATGGTTTACGGTACAGGCGATTAAGCTGAGAAACCCCATTATTAAGTCGCTGGAGGAAATGGCTGATAATGTCGTGACTAAATTCATTACCGGGCAGACTGCAGGCGGAAATGCGCAGGGTTCCGGAGGGCAGGGGGACAGCAGCACCACTGCAAGGGGGGCGCAGATTGCCGCCATGGAGCCTAAGAGGAGATTCCGCACCCCGGTAGGGCGCGCGGCTGAGAAAATGAAAGACACCTCGAAGCAGGAGGCATTTCTGGGACAGATGTTTGGAGGAAACGGTTCCGCGTTTAAGGAAGACCAGGCATTCCGGCAGAGGGATCTTGAAAAACGTGCGGCTAAGAAACATGCAAGGCGTGAAATGCTCGAAGCCGGGAAGCAGCTTGCAGTAGGTGCAGGTGAATTTGCTGCCGGGGCTGCCACGGGCAATGCCGCGTTAATGGCCCAGGGAGCCAAAACCACGCTGCATGGAATTGGCACAGCGAACCAGGCTGCAGAAAATAAATACCAGGCGGATAAAAATGCGGATACAAAACTCGCCACAACGCTCAATCCCGTCATGGCAAAACATGATGAACGGCTTGGATATACAAAGGGACAGTCCAAAGAGATTGATAGAATGCCTCTTGGCACGGAATTGGCACAGGCAGTCCGGCTTGGTGGCGCAGGGAATGATAATACAGTCCCAGTATCCAGATCAGATCCTGCAGGTGGCAGTACCAATTCAGGTGCGGATTTTGGTAATGTGCATACAGGTACAGAAAATGCAGGGAATCCAATGCGGGGAACGGCTGATAATACAGAAAATGACAGGAATATCAGGGGGCAGTCCAGAAGCACTGAAAAGATATCTGTTGACAATGAGGTTGATCAGGAAGTTCAGGTTAATAATGCAGATGGAAATAAAATATTATCTGTGGGGCATCCGGGTTCTGCAGATAACAGCATTCCTTTAAAAGGTGATATTCGTGTTAATAAGAATACGGTCAGGGATATGATTTTGTCTGAAGCTGACGGATTTTCGGGTAAGATGCAGATTAATGATGCGGATGATTCCAATGGAAGTACAACCAGTGTTAAAAACATTGGAAGCAGTGGACAAAAGAATGCGGACAGCTATGGGAAAAGTACGGGAAAGAGTATAAGCATGGGGCGTAATGAAGAGATACATGTCCAGTCTACGAAAAAGGTGATAGAACATGTAAAAGAAAAACATGAGGTAGTGGACGAATATGCCAGTGAATCATCAGTGCCAGACGGATATGAAAGTCATAATTTTGTCGAACAGAAATTACTGACACACATAGACCAGACAGGGGAAATAATTAAAAAAGCAAAAAGGACACACGGTACTGATGATAAAAACGTAAACAGGCAGGCTGAAAAATTTAACAGACTGCCAAAAAGCAAGAAAAACAAAATGCATTAAAGTGCATACAAGAATATATATTCTGCTTATTATTAATGCATTAATGGTAAAATAAAAATATTTATTGACATATTTAATAAAATCTGATACTATTTTTTGGTAATTACAACAACAATGTAATTCATTATCAATTCAGGAGGAGATAAAAAATGGTAACAAAAATTGGAATGACAGTAGTTCTTGCGTCGGGATCGATTAATCTTGGTAAGTTTTTTGATAATTCGAAAAGCGCGATTAAGTCATGGGGAGGATCGTTTATCGGTCTTATAGGCGCTTTTATGCTTGTGGCAGCTGCGGTGCTGATCTGCAAGGCGTTCATACAGCATGGCAGGGGGCAGACCAACTGGCTGATGCTTCTGGGCATGATTATTGTCGGAGGCTGTTTCTTTGTTGGAGGCTTCGACATTATGGACAGCCTTGCGAACGTGGGAAAACAGACCTTAAATGACCTGGCTACAGGTTCAGGAATTGGCGGCGGGACACCGTAATTTTAAAAATAGATACTGTTTTGTATTGAATGCCGAGAATTCTTATGGGTAATTTTGGACATAAGATGCATCGGCATAAATCATGCAGTCATCAGGAAGGATTTTAGTGATATGGGATTATTCAGACAGGTCAGGATATGGGGCAGGCATCACCGTATCGAATTATTTGGGACTGTTCTTGGGGCACTTCTTCTGATTTTGCTGATAAACAGCATTTCCATATGTGTGTATGCATCAAGGAAAAATGACAGGCTGTTATCAGAGCATGCAGTTTTTGCTGATTCGTTTACAACTTCGCTTTCCGGTAAAAATGGTAAAATTTCACAGATTTACGTCAATCCGGAACGGAATAAATGTGTGGTACTGTTCCAGTTTGATGACATGGACGGCATGGTGACGGATGCCGCAAAATATCAGGTTTTTATCAAGTCTTTTGACGTTTTTAAGGGTGAATACGCATCACGCAGGCGTACACAGCTCGACGTGATGGGCGGCTTCTATGTATTTGGTTCCACAGGCTACACGGCTCTTTATCTTTCTGCAGTCAATGGTTTTCCAGGGGAATGTTATGAGATTATTTTAAGATGTAATGATGTCCTGCAGATCAATGTTGATTCATCAGAGAATGAAAATGCAGCCAGGGATGCATCATATGCACAGTTTGACCAGTGGCGGGTTATCATCAACCCGAATGGCAATACTGCCAGGGAATGTAGTTTTCTTGATGACTTTGATATTACATCATTGTATCAGGATGCTGTCATTGATGAAAATGAGGGTGAAATCAGGGAAAATCTTTATGATGATGTAAAAATGATGTATTCAGACTGGAAAAAAATAGATAATTACAGGAATAATCTTGAAAGTCTTAATGTCAGGGTTCCGTCGCTTCCGGTGTATATTGCCGGTGATGAGCTGACAGCAGACGAAAATGGAATCATTTGGTATAATCCGGAATTTTATTTTGAGGATGGCGTCAATTACGACTGGTATGGGAAGACACTTCATGATACATCGTTTCTTGACATGGTAAAAGGGGCGGATATGACGGACATACAGTTCTTTAACAGTCTGAATAATTACCAGGAAACTGACAGTTCCCTTACTCCGGATACGTGGTATATGGCTGACGGTTCCGTTATTAATTTTGATGAAAGCAGCCTGAAACTAAGTAACATGCGGGCAGTTGTTGAGAACATAAAGGGTTATAATCAGGCGCTTAAGGACTATTATAATGCAAAACGAATGTATCACTGTACACACCTGGTTGATTACCTGTATCTTGAGTCTAATATGAAGATGGCGGGAAAGTATTTTACATCAAACTATAATGAAGGCGTGGTTACTGTATGGTAAGGTGGTGAGGTTGTTTGACGGGACAGTCAGGTAATAACAACAGCCGGATGTCTGCAGGTGATAAGGAGACGGGACAGAAGGGCGGAAAAGAAGGGGATGGAAATAAGCCTGAAAATACGGCTGGGAGGCTGGGGGAAGTTGCAGCGTTAAATGCTGCAGGTATTGCAGCCTCCCATACAGTAAAAATGTCCATGCTCCTGAAGTTGAAAATAAAGCTGCAGATGCTTGTCCAGCATGCAGTCATGCATACCAGTGTCAGTATTGTGTTGTCCATTTGTATTCTCATTGGAACCACGATTGTGGCGCTCATCGACAATGCAGTCATAAATGGCAGCGCCGTAAAAGACAGTAATTTTGTTGAATGTACGGCATATATTGACAGGGCAATGATTGGAAAGGGTGGATATGAGACTGCTGTTGATGTCAATAAAATAAAACGCCAGACAGCCAAGCGTATTTATTCTGTCTATTATCATTATGGCCTGAGACCTGAGCAGATCTTTGCAGTTTTAGGGAACTGGGAGCTTGAATCCGGTATTGATCCTACGGCAGTAGAAACAGTTTTTACGGAACCATACCGGATAGGCACGAAAAAACAACAGGCCATTCAGTGTGATTTTGTCCTGGAGAAGTGGAATCCCCAGTATTTTCTGACATATCCGGATATATTGCGCAACGGAATCGGGCTCGGGCAATGGACAAATGACAGGAATAAAAAGCTGGTCGAATATGCAAAGCTGTACGGAATGCAGGATTTTAAGGGAGATTCTGCACTGGAGAGCATGTGGTATGACCTGGATGTGCAGCTCGCCTTTTCCATAGACACATCTTCCGTGGGGGACGATAATGCCCCGTGGCTTAAGGGTTGGAAAGAGACTGGCGCGGAAAAATGGGATGGTGACATGAATGTTGACCTGGAATTTAATTCGAAAAATAAATGGGATACTGTTGATACTGTCAATGGAATCTTTTCAGATGAAACAATAAGTATCCACCCGGTTGGCGAGGATAATGATGAAACAACAATCGGCGGAAATACGAAGGATAATTATTATGATGATGCTGACCGGGACAGCGCAAAGGCGCAGGCATCCCTTGAGATGGATGCCGCATGGCCTGCCATTCTTGCCTCACATAAGCCCATACCGTACACGGATGAAAACGGTGTTTACCATGACGGCATTGATGAGGCCAACAGCGCCGCAAAAGATGAGTATATCAGGAAGTGGAAAAAGAAATACAGGTTTTATCTGTATAAACATACCGTTATACGGTATACAAAGCAGTTTTTTAACGAATGGGAGGGCTGCAATAACGGGACGGAGCAGGCGCGTATCGATAATGCCCTGGAATTTTATTATGAGTGGTGGGAGGAAGCAAACAAAGACACAACCCAGGGAGAGCCAAACTATTTTGTAGGAGAGGAGAACGCTACTGACAGTAATGATTATTTCTTTTTTGTCGAGGAAGGGTATGCGAGCGGGGTACTGGAAGTGCTGAATAAGACAAAGGATTATAATCACAGCATCAGCAATATATACACATATGATCAGGACATGAGCCAGTGTAACAGGATTGTTTATGAGGAAAGAAAAAATATTGCCAGGTGCGCAGCAATGATTGCGTGGCCGACCATTGCACAGTCAAGGGGAAATGATGGGACAGAGCTTTATAAATGGGTACATGATCAGGTGATAAAGGGAGACAGCGTTTATATGTCGTGTGACCGCACGGTCTGCACCGCCGTCCGGTGGTCAGGCTATGACGACAGTTATCCCAAGGGTGCAACATTAAACCAGATCCAGTACCTTGTCACAAGTCCGAGATGGGTGGAGCTGGACTGGGGCGGGGACAGGTCGCAGCTGCAGGCTGGCGATATCCTCATACGCAAGGATTCTGTTGCTGGCGACGCAACTGCAGAAACAGGTTCAGCCGAACACCATACCCTGGTTTATATTGGCGAGGTCATTGCTAAAAATTATTCTGATAAGAGTCTTGGCGATATTGCTGCGGGTTCGTGCATTGTACATGGCTCATTTGGAGAACGCTCACCGGGAATTGGCACATGGTCTGACAAATATTCAACGTATCATGCTTTCCGGTGCATTCATCCTTTAAGCCCGACAAAATCCCAGTATAAAAAAATTTCAATCCCGCCCGACATAAAATAAATCTGGAGGAAGATAATAAAATGTTTTATCCTGAAGATCTTGCATACGAAGTTAAAACATCCAAATTCATAAAGGTGCGTGGCATGGTTGTTGCGGCATTTATCATAATTTTCATGGTTCAGGCTGTAGGTATTTATATGGCAAAGAACCTGCAGGACAGTACAGTCCGGTCAAACCTGTTGGAAATAGCGGATTACCAGCAGAAATGTAATTCGGTAAAAGCGGACATAAAACAATTTGAAGAATCTGGGACAAAGGAACTTTATAATTCATGGGAAGCGGGAAGTGCAGTAGCAGGTTTGCAGGACACATATGGGGGGATTTCCGGCAATGCATCTGTTGAGGCTGTAACTGAGTCTGCCCGGAATACGGCTTCTGCACTGGATAAGTACATAAGCGATCCTTTTGGGCGTACTCCCTGGTATAATAATGCTGCATGTCAGTACACATGGACTTATCTTAACCGTCAGACTTCAGTAACAGAGAAAATTCCAGGTATCTGGATATGTAGAAGTACAAACAGCAATGTGATACTGGCAGTTACAACAGGGGTATACGACGGACTGGGTGAACTTTTTGGTAATTTTACGGTCTATTACACAACAAAAGGAAATGCGCTCCTTGATGAGGATGTCAGGCTTGTGAATGGTAATATTGTCAGTTCTGTAGATTACATTGATTATTATAAGAACGTTGATGAAGTGCTGAATGAGGTCAGTGAAAACATGTCCCAGGATGGAGAGGGGGATGCTGGTGACAATGCCGTACATGAAGCGGATAATATTGAATCTGAAGCTAATATAGAAAATAATGAATATTGTGATGAGGAGGTGCAATAATTGCTTTTTTTAAAGAATAAACGTGGTAATTCAAAACCGGATACTTTGATGAATGAAAGGCCGAAAGTCAGGAAGTGTAAACTTCCCAGATATGTGATGACATCGGACGAAAAACTGGATATAGCCAGGTATTTTATCCCAATTATTGTGATGGTACTTATTATCATTATTGAACTGATGGCTGGTAAAATAATACTTGGCCCGGACAGGCTTAAAATAACGGAACAGTCTGTTCAGCTTACCCAGTTGAAAACAGACTATGATTTAATGACAAACCAGTACAGGGATATGGTATCACAGAGGGCGTCGCTTGATGACTATTCCTATTATACAGGTGACACATCAGAAGATGACCTGGCTGCGTCTGATTTTTTTTCACATATCTGTACATGGAGTGACAGCAGTACATATGAATCACTCCGGCAGGAAATGTTCAGGGATGGATATACGTCGGAGTCGGGTTTAATGAAAGCACTTTTACCGGAACCTGTTACATATTATGACGAGGAAAGCGGGAAGATGCTCTATTCCATTGACCTGAACCAGGATAACATGAAATTTGAGCGTATTGAATCCTATCCGGTTTCTGCGGAAGCAGGGAAAAATAAGTATGCAGGGATACTTGTTGTCTCTTCCGTGGATCTGTCGGCAGAGGGAATGAACCAGGAATATTTTGGATATGTATATGTTGATTATGTAATCGAAAATGACAAATGCACGGATGTCAATGCGGAAGCATTGATCAGGCAGTAGAGGTGAATCAATGGGTGTAAGGAATTTATCAGGTAAAAAAATCAGGAATATAATAAATCTCCGGTGCAGTCTCTGTATTCGGACAGTTATTGTTTATCCGTTTATTGCAGTTTTTACGGTGGTATCCTTTGTTTTCGTGTTCTTTACAATATTGCCAATGGTAAACAGTATCGGTATTGCGGCATTCGGATATAACGAGGTTACACTGCTGTCATATGGGATTCTTCCTTTTATATGTATAGACATGTGTATCGTCCAGGGATATTTTTACATATTAAAGAAGATTGTAAAGGGAATCACCAGATTTAATAAAAAGGAAGGATAAGCAGCCATGGAGAACGGAATACTTGCATTTCCGCACAACAGCAGTGAGGACAGGACAATGCGTATTGAAAAATCCTTAAAGAACAACAGGATTGTTTCGAGGGAAGATATGGATGCACGCGTTACTGCCTGTTTTGACAATGTAAAAATTGAATTTGACGAACAGTCCAAAAGGCCGTATATCATGTTCCGGGACGGCGAGGTAAAAAGCGTCAGCGGGGGTTTTCCCTATGGTATTCAAAAGATACGTTTCAGACAGGGGAAAAGACCACCCGTCGAAATCAGGTGGGAGTTGTCCAATGAGGAGATTATGAAACTTGTAGAAAACGGATTGTATGGCTATGGGCCAAACAGACCTAAAATGAAAGGGCAGCTTGGCATACCGGAAATATTCATGGAAACAGATTTTAAGAATATACCAGTAAAGGTTGATGTCTTTGCAACAGAATACATAGAAGAAGATGAAAGGCAGATTCCAGTCATAAGCTGCTCGATTAAAGATCCCTATGGATGTGTTACAAATTCGGAAGAAACAGATTATGGAAATATAGCTTCTTTCTTTGAAAAGGCAAAGCAGGAGCATATGCCAGATAATGAAATGCTGATAATGGAAGACATTCCGGAAAACGAGTTATGGGGATCTGTTCCGGTGCCAGAGGATGAAATGATTGTCCGTCAGGAGAGAACCCTTACGAGAGAAGAGGAGGCAGAATGCCAGTTATGTGCCATGTTCGCAGCGGAAATTGCAGCGCGCAGGGACGAACATATCACTTCGGTGGATATAGACCGGATTGTCGGGGATACAAAAGCTGCAGTTGAGGAGCTTCTTGACGGTGGCGGTGGGACAGGGGATGCCGATGATGCAATGACCGATTCAGAACTTACGCAGCTCCATCTTACGGCTGGGGATGACGATCACAGGAAGGCACGTGCAAAGATCATTGAAAATGCGGTCAGCAGGGCAGCGGGTATCCAGTCAGTGAATGTACAGCAGGAAATATATCCAGACAGGATGAATCCGGATAATTTTATCCCGTCGATGTAGGATATATTTTATGGACATAATGAGGTAAAAAGTGGGATTAAAGGAATCAATCGTAGTCCGTAGCGAGTATACAATCAAAAATGCATCAAAGAAGGGCGGTTCCAGGGGAGGCACGCCTGGAAATTTTGTCCTGCAGTATATGTCAAGGGAGGACGCAACGGAAATTGTCACACCGGTTACTGTTGACGGCGAACCGTTTGGCGACAGATACAGGGCGCGCCGGGAAATTACTGATACGGCGGCTTCGGAATATGACCTGGACAGGAGATTTTACAAGACACAGAAGCGTGGCGGGGTGGCATTTAACGAACATGAGCTGAGTCTTTCCTACAGGGAACTTGTACTGTCATCAAAGGAGATACAGGATGCATTTCATGAGGGAAAAACGGTCATGAAAACCATCATTTCGTTTGATGAGGAGTATTTACGAAAGTATGGGATTATTCCACATGATTTTAAATTCCACTACAGGGGTGATTTCAAAGGCAATATTGACCAGCTGAAACTCCGCTATGCGGTTTATAGTGGGATGGAAAGGGCATCGGAGGATTATGATGACCTGCATTATGTCGGCACAATTCAGGTGGATACAGGGCATATTCATTGTCATCTTGCCATGGTAGACATGGGTGTAGGAAATATAACTGAAGATGGCACCCAGCGCGGCAAAATATCAGCGGCTACTAAAAATAAGATACGGCATGGCATTGATACAGCGCTTATTGACGCCAGAGAAGTGCATTTCATGGCATCCGGTGTCCGGCTCGATCATGCCAACAGGAGGCTTAATTATGATCAGTTTACATACAAGAATATGAAACTTTATGGAGCGCCACAGCAGATCATGACTGTTCTTCCTGATGACAGGGAATTATGGCATGCCGGGAGCGGCAGAAAGGAGATGGAACAGGCTGACAGGCTGTGCCATACATATGTGGAACGTATGCTGCAGCGGGAAGGTTCGGGCTTTGAAGATTCAATACTGACAATCATGCAGTATGCAGAAATGCGCCAGAGGGAAGAGAACCTGGATGACGGACAGAAAGAGGATATTGTAAAAAACGGGCGGGAAGCCGCCATAAAAGAAGGAATGAATAATGTTTACGAAATTCTCCGAGAATGTCCCATGGCAGTACAAAAAGCTACGCCTGTCCAGAATCTTGCGGCGCAGGAAACCCTGTATCCATCATTCAAAAATGACCTGCAGGATTTTGTTTACCGGCTCCGCATATACCGGGAGCGCCATAACCATCATAAAATGGAAGCGGATCGTTTTGGGAAATATGTCAGGGATTATGAGAGGGAACGCGTGAATGGAAATGTCAGTGATGATTCATACATGCTCTATGGGTATTTTAAAGTTGAACAGGAGTACCAGGACATGCTTGCAGGGAAATACGCCCATTTTATCAGGACAGATATACCTGTAGACAGGCTGGTATTAGAGTATGTAGAACTTTCACAGCGGGTTCGCCGGATACATTCCATGACACTTCTGTACGAAGATCATTCGGTTCGTGGGATGGAGGCGGATAATGCGGAGGAATATGGAAGGCAAAAATATGATGTATATGGCGGCAGGTATATTGTCGAAACACCAGAAATATTTAAAGAACGTATCAGGCGGAATAAAAACCAGTATTTGGAGGATTATGCAGAATTTCAGTCCAGGCTTGACAGCATGCAGCTTGTGCTGACATTGAACGATGACGGCTCCCCGCACATCAGATACCGTCCAAAGTACAGGTTTGAGGATGTAAGGGGGCTGGATCTGCATGAATTAAAAGGTGATTTTAACAAACCACTTGAATTTTCTGATTCTATACGGGATGCGTATATATGTATGGCCAAAAGACGGATCAGGGCGTATGATGCCGCCTGTGTTTACCTTGACGGTACGGGACAATCACAAATGAAGGAACGGTTTGATTCGGGAGATATTGAACGCATGCGCAGCACATATAAAGACATGGAGGCCGGCCGCCAGATAGAACCGCTGCAGCATCCGGCAGGTGAAATAAGGCAGCGCAGTACTATAATGCTGGACAGGAATACGCATATGCAGGTGCAGGAGGCCGTTTATCAGAAACTGCCACAAAATATCCTGAAATGGCAGGACGAAGAGAACAACAGGAATAAGGAACCAGAGTATGAATTTTAAGGAGGTAACAATATGAGGGTTACATGGCTTTGCAGCCGCAGGGTAGAAGGGGAAATAGAAGGATATTATACGGAAAAACAAATTGAATCGGAGAAAGACAGGGTAAAAAAAGAATTGCTGGCCATGATGCACCGGCAGACAAAATGGGATGTTGAATATTTAAAAAAGGGCGATATGTTTAATTTTGGCGATATGTTTTATTATGGGGATTCCGATAGCAGGCAGGATAAATGTATCAAAGAGCTTTTCCGGTGTAAAGATGAAGAGGAATTTTCTGACAGTCTGGAAGAGAAAGTCCATATAAAGGATGATTACAATGGGAAATCCTTTGATAAGGATATGGAAGAAGATTTGTACAAATACATATTCAGATGCTATAAAACAATGTATATGCCTGTCACGGTAAATGTTCCTGACGACAGTACAGAAGAGGATATAAAGAAAGCATTATATGACAAAATGTCGCAGAATTATGACGACATGAATGATCCTTATCATATGAGCGGCGAAATGTTACCGCCCCCGCCCTGTGCAGCGTGGAAGGAGGAGCTGACGCTTGCAGACCGCATTGAGCAGGGACTTGAGGATATTTCCAGGCTTTATATGTACCAGTTTGAATGGCTCAAGTATCATGGAAAGATGATATACGGCAGTTATTATGATGAAGAATATGAAATTGACTGGGAAAGCATGCGGCGTGTTTCACTGCAGGAACCCGAAGATCAGGAGAGGGATATGGAAGAAATCGATGATTACTGGTATGAGCGGAGTGATCTTGACGGGCCGGAAGATGAGTGACAGTTATACTTGTTTTAGCGAAGAGAGGAATCAGTACAGATGGAAACAAACACCTATCAAACCGTCCAAAGCGGGCATACAGACTGGCTTTCAGAAGATTTAAAGAAAAAGTGCCCGTATCTTATGAAATATACAAATCCAGTCAGGCATTCGCCAAGAAAGATAATAGGACGCGACCAGGAAATGCTGAGGCTCGCGGCGATACTGTCTGCACCGGAGCTGTGCAATGCGTGTCTGATCGGGGAGGCAGGCTCAGGCAAGACAATGCTTGTGCAGGGGGTTATGGCAAAAGATACGGGCAGGAGCTATCTTGAAATAAACCTTGCCAAAATGATAGCGGATTTTAACCCGGTTACGCTGGGAAACAGCCTGACACAGCTTTTTGGCGAGGTAGATATATTTAAGCGGATTACGGACAGGGAACTGGTTCTTTTCATAGATGAATTCCACCAGATCGTACAGCTTTCTGCGCCGGCAGTTGAGGCGATGAAGCCACTGCTTGCAGATTCGGGAACCAGAGGCGTGAAGGTGATCGCAGCAACCACATTTGACGAATTCCGGCAGTATATTTTACCGAACCAGCCGCTTGTGGAGCGTTTCCAGAGACTAAACCTTGGTCAGCCGGGGAAGGAAATGGTAGTTGCAATCCTGAAAGGAATGGCAAAACAGTACGGGGTTGCCAGCCATCAATATAATAATTCGCTGTATGAGATGATCTATGAGTATACAAACAGGTACATACCGTCAAGCAGCCAGCCGAGAAAATCAATCCGCGTCCTTGACGCAATGGTCGGCTGGCATAATGCCGCAAAACGCAGGCTTGATGTACGGCTGCTTGCGGATGTCATACAGCAGTCCGAGGGGATAAACATAGCATTCAAGGCTGATGCGGCAGGGATAAAAAAATATCTTGATGACCATGTTTATGCACAGTCTTATGCCACATTATCCATTTCAAACCGCCTGCATATAGCGGTTGCAGACCTCAATGACAAATCGAAGCCGATGAGCACGTTTCTTTTCACTGGTTCGACGGGGGTGGGGAAAACCGAAATGGCAAAGCAGCTTGCGAAAATCCTGTTCCGTGACAGTTCAGACCAGGATGACCAGAATCAGTCAAGCAACCGGCATTTTATCAGGTTTGATATGTCCGAATATGCAAGGCCGGAATCCGTTGAACATTTTAGGAAAGAGATTTCGGCAAGAATATGGGAGCGTCCGTTTTCCGTCGTGCTGCTGGATGAGATTGAGAAAGCTTCCGCCGAGGTTACGAGGGAGTTACTCCAGGTGATTGATGACGGGCGTCTTTCCGATGAAAACGGGCGTCAGGTGGTCTTTACCAACTGCTATATCATCATTACCACGAATGCAGGTTCTGAAATATATAAAAATCTTGAAGCATTCACAAACAACCTTTCCGATGTCAGGGCTGGAGCCCCGGATAAAGAAAAAGCAGAAAGTGAAGGGCTTGTTCAATACATCAAACTCATTAAGGAATCCATCATAACAACAACTGCAGATAATAAATTTCCCCCGGAACTTCTGGGGCGTATCGACTGCATTGTCCCGTTCCAGCCTCTTTCCGAGGATACCAAGATGCGGATTATAGGGAATAAGATGGATCACCTCATATATGATGTGTCAAAGAAACATAACAAGAAGCTTAAAATGTCGAATAAGATACCGGAATTTATCGTAAAAGATAATCTGGACAGGGACCCGGATCAGGGCGGGGCACGTTCTGCCATTGCGAAATTTGAGGAACAGGTGGTTGCCAGGGTTGCCAGGTGTATCAATGAAAACCCGGACGCAGTTGAGATTTATGTCGGAATTTCCGGCGGGATGGCTTTTGAGAATAAGACACAGCTCAAATCCGAGGCGTGTGTTCATGTAAATGCCATATATAATTAGGAAAGGCGGTACATACGAAAATGGCGTTATTTAAGATAAAAAAACGTGGTAAGGATAACCAGCAGAAGGTACAGGACGGACAGTTTAAGGCAGCAAGGCGGCCAACAGAATCCCTTGGAAGTGTATTAAGTGAATCCGTACCAGGGGCGGTTCTTGACATTATTATGTCAAATCCTGTCTTTGAGCTTCCGGCAGACGGGGATGGGAACAAACAGTATGTGGTGGCTACCCTCGATGTAAACACAATCGGCGGGCTGAATAAGAGGACTGCACGATCCAATCCTGACAAGGGGCAGCTGATTGAATGTATTAACTGTGGGAATATCGAGGCGTATGTAAGTGCGCAGGGCATTGCTGAGGACAAGTTTGTGATTATTCCCACAGACAGGACAATGGAATCCCTTTCTGAGTTTCGTTTTCTGTCTGATAAGGAGCAGTTTGGCCAGTTTATACCAACAGTCTGTGTTATTGACCAGAATGGCAGTATGATATTTCAGGAGCTGCCGCAAAGTGTTCCTTATGAGTGGTTTCATGATATAAGCAGGGGGGATGTACGGGTATCAGATGCTGTCGGTGTGGCTGGTTCTGAAGAACAGCCTGTGGCGGATGATGTTCCGCCCGGGGATATTTTGTTCGGGGATGAAGATTCTGACAGGGCTGATGCGCAGAATCCAGAGACAGCCCATAAAGAATATGAAGAAATAAGTTTTGAGGAGACTGTCGAGTGTGCACAGGAAACAGGCGGGGAAGATTTTTGGAAAAATATGAATATTGACCTAAATGATTCTGATGACGGGAATGATTTTCAATGCCCTGTCTGTAATAATTATGTCGATTCCACGGATGAAACCTGTCCATTTTGCGGTACTTCTTTTATAGAGGATATTCCGGAAGAATCCGAAGATACGGCCAGTCAGGAGAAAGATTTACCTGTACGGGAAATCACGGACATGGATATCAACAGGGCTGTGGAACGACTTTTTCATGCAGGGGATCTTGACCTTGAAATATCTGCGGAACCGTTTGATGTACGCATCATTGGGGAAAATGGTTACGTCCCAATGATTGAAGAGCGGGAAGACGGGTGGCTTGACTCCTATGCAACACAGATGATTAAAAATGCCAATGAAGAACTGCGCAAACTGCATCATGATAACCTGCTCAAATGCCGTCAACGTTATCTTTCCCTTATGACAAATAATGCGGAGGATATCGCAGACAGGGTAGATTACCATAATGCATCCACCAGTTTTTACAAGATGCATAAGCTTTTTGAGTCGCAGAAAGAAGAAAAAAAGGATGCACTGGAAGAACAGATCGCGCAGAAACGAGCCATGATGGAACAGGCATGGAATGAAGAACTGGAAAGGATCAAGGCATCTGCGGCAATGGCAGCGGAACGTTCCTACATTGACAACCATGCAAAGGCGCATGAAGCCGCTTCCCGGGAAGTTGAGATCATGCTGCTTGACGAGGTTGAAAGGGAGCACCGGGACAACCTTGTGAACCTGAACCAGCTCAGGAAAAATGAAGCCCGCAAGATGCTGGACATTGCAGTGACGGAAACCCTTGAAGTAGTCGGGCGGTCATATGCGGAAATGGTCGAGGGTGAGAATGCAAGGAGAACGGAAATTCTCTCACAGATCAGTGCCTATGTTGATGCACATTTAAAAGATGCGGTCGCCCGGGATGCAGTCATTGCAGAGGCGCAACGCCAGAAAGAAGAGGCAGACAGGGTTACAGAGGAATTTAAGCGTAAGATGGAATCCATTTCAAATGACCATAAGTCTGCATGCGACAAGCTTCATGACGAGCTGGATACTGCGCGCCTGCACGAGGAAAACCTCATACGTGAGTATGATTTAAAGTTTGGTGCGGAATCTGACAGATACAATGAACTTGAAGGCAGGTATAAAGAGCTTATGGATAAATATGTAAGCATTGACAGGGAAAAGTCAAAGGAATATGAGACACGCATTATCACCCTTGAAAATGACAAAAGGGCGGTGGAGGAGCATCTGGCGCATGTTGATATCGTCCACAACAAATTTAACAGGGTTTCGGTTGCCGTATGGATATCAGTTGCAGTGGCAATGTTTGCGATCGGCATTCTTTCCGGGAATTTAATCGGGGCGGACAGATCCCTGAAAAACAGGCAGTATTCAATTTCCCTGACCGGGGCATCCAGTGATGTGGCAGATGAACCAGAAAAATCTTATGAGAAATAAAATTGTTTTATGGTGGGTACAGTGCAATAAAGGTGTCCTGTACCTGTTTTTATGCATAGGGGCACGTAAGGAAATTATCAGCTTTGCTGCACGTGCCCCGCGCGGTGAGTAGTGAAAAGCTTTTCCATTACTCGGCTTACACACGGGAAAGGAAGGATTTGTCAGATGTCAGGAAAAAAGAAAAACTGGAAATTTTTGAAAAATCAAAAATATGGGGAGACTGTCAAAGGGCGGGATGTATATAATGACCAGCAGTTAAGGCGTGGCGTGCTCAGGGAGCGCAAGACCATGTTTTCACGGAATGTCATTTCATTATGTCTTTCGGCGCTGGCGGCCTTCTGCACATTCCTTTTGTGGAGTGCGGGTATATCAATTTTTGGAAAGCATACATCTTCCGTATTTATTTCTTATGGGTTATTTCATGCATACTCGTCGATGCAGGTGTATGTGTCTCTAGGTATTGGATTTCTGGTTTTTGCAGCCCTGCAGCCATTTATGCGCAAAAATCTTGAAGCACAGAACATGCTTTGCACGACGGATGATATTAACCAGTATACGGATGACCAGCATGTTGCCCTACCGGAAGAACTGCAGGTAAAATTTAATTATTTTCCTGATGTGGGGGCACATTCATCTGTCCAGGTATCGTCGCTTATTTCACATATGGCGCTCAGTAATAAGGGAATCAGGAAAGTAAGGATGGTGAAGCGTTATGATAAGGACGTGCATGACAGCAACGGGGAAATTGCCGCATATAAAGGTGAAATTATTTATGATGACGAAAATAACCCAAAATACAAGAAAGTGCCCATGTTTGACACGAAATTTGCCGATGCCCTGTTTGAAGCGTCCGGTGCGCCCAGGGAGGTACGGAAAACTTATAATGTCAGAAAAATAAGTTACAATCCCGGCAATAAAAACAAGGATAAGCTGTGCGGCGAGAAAGCCATAAAAGTCCGGAGGGCTTTCACCAGGAGAAAACGCAGGACGGGCAGGGCATTGTATAATACTGTTTCTGACCTGATCAACAAGGACTGGTACATCCCGGAATATGAACCGCAGCGTCCGGCAGGCGTCTACCTTGTCGATTCGGCCCCGGTCAATACAATGATACTGGCAATCACCAGGGCAGGCAAGGGGCAGACAATTATTGAGCCTACAATTGACATGTGGATGCGCGAGAAGCGGCTGAATAATATTTTGCTAAATGATCCCAAAGGAGAGCTTCTTGTTAAAAACTATGTGCGTGGTACAGTGAGGGGTTATCAGATCGTGCAGTTTAACCTGATCAATGCAATGAAGACGGATATATACAATCCGCTTGGAATGGCTGCACAGGCAGCACGGGAGGGAGATTTTACCAAGTGTGCCGCATATGTGGAAAGCGTTGCCGAGGTTTTCTTCCCTCTTGACGGCGCTGAAGATCCTGTATGGCCAAATGCCGCAAATAACGCGTTTAAGAGGGCTGCGTATGGCCTGATTGATTATTACCTTGAAGAAGAAAGAACTTATCGGAATGAATGCAGCAGCCGGATTGCTGCCGGCGAAGTCATAGATCCGCAGATAATAGATACCCATGTTGATACAATGTGGGGCAAAGTCACGCTCTATAACTGTTACCAGATGTTTGTACAGCTTGTCGGAAAGAAGATGCCCAATCCTGCGCAGGTATTCGCAAACAATTTAAAATCAGGGCAGTATGACTATCTTGATGATGAGGAGATTAACAGCCTTGCAAAAGAGGCGAACCAAAAATCTGTCCTCTGGAACGGTTCTCCGGAGCTTGACTGTCTCTCGCTGTATTTTAACGCAACGGATTATCTGCCAAAGAATACCATGAGGACGCTTGTCGGCAATATCAATAATTCGCTTAAATCGATGGCGGGAGCCGATAAGATGATGGCATCTGTATATGGAATTGCCATTACGGCAATGTCGTTTTTTACCGATCCGACAATTTCAACACTGACATCAGGAACGCCTTCACAGACAGTTGACCTTGCTGGGTTGTCCTTTCCGCGACGTATGGGGGTGCGGTTTCATCCTGATTTTGTAAAAAAGAGACATTATATTGGGCTTCGATGTACATGGGATGCTTTTGAGGACATTGGATTCACAAAAAACTTAGGAAAACTCTTTCAACATTCGGATATTGTATCGCGTGAAGGATGGGCTCGTTATTTTTTTGATGGTAAATTTGAGACGGATACGGCATATATCAGGCTGCGGCTGACAAACGCCAGTACGGATGCCCTCGTACACGAATATTATTTTGAGTTTCATAAGGGATACCAGATATCGCTTGACGGGCGTACTTACGTGAAAGATCCCGTACTCGGGACAAAGATTGCAAAAAACGGGGTATTATATGAGCTGGTAAAGGATGATAAAACAGGCGGGTTTAAACCGGGGGCGACTGTTTTTAAGCGTAAACGGCTTCATACGGATTATAATGGTGGCATTGAAAATGTGCAGTATAAGGTGTCGGATGAATCCGTTCCCGCGATTACGCAGTCCTATGTGCGTTATTGTGAAAAACCAAAAATGATTTTTCTTGTGACGCCCCCACACCTGATGAAATATGCAAAATTGATCCTCATATTGATCAAACAGCTTGTTGACCTTAATTTTGACCAGTCCTATATGACAAAGCCGGACCAGAAGCCGCTCTATAAAACGAGGTATATGCTTGATGAGCTCGGAAACCTCAAATCAGAGGGGCACGGCATATCAGGGTTTGAGACAATGCTTTCAATCGGGCTTGGACAGGATCAGCAGTTTACGCTTGTTCTCCAGACATTACAGCAGTTAAGGGAAGTTTATGGCGAATCCGTAGATAAGATCGTGCAGGGAAACACTTCCAATATCATATTTTTGAAATCTACGGATGATGAAATGCTAAGAACGCTGTCCAATATGTCCGGAACGACGCACAGGTCATATATTGACCAGAAAACCGTAACCAGGGATATGGAAAAATTACTGCTTGCAAATGAAGGAAAGGCATCTTATATGATGCAGACAAAGGAAGTGCCCGTAATCAGCTATAATGACATGATGTATATTGAGAAGAATAACAGTATGGTGTTCCGTGCGGGAGATTCACCGATCTGGAACAGGAATGAAACAATACTGCCAATGTCGCATAAGCTTTTTGAAAATACAATAAAAGTTCCGGGGCGCGAATATTCCCTGCAGACAATTCCCACACTGTCATCGGCAATGGATTTTGACCTCATGAATAACCAGCCAGATTTTGACAGGCTGCTGGACAAGCGGATAGAACAGGCGCTCATAGCGGAATCCGTCATGGAAAACTATAATAGGGCGTTTAACTATGATGATGACGATATCCGGCGCCTTGACAAAGATATCTATGCAGATGACATCATGGACATGATCGATGCTGAGTTTGCCCGTCAGAATACTGTAATGGACACTGGCAGTTCCGATGTGATGAGGGAATTTGTCAGTCTCTATGAAGTCGAGGAAAACAAGGAGATGCAGGAACAGATAAACAGTATCCAGAAGCAGCTTGAGGAAAACGAAAAGAAAATATATGCAGAAGGATATCTGTCCAAAGCAGACCTTATCAATGAAGCAGGAAAGGCGCGGCATGGTTTTGACAATCTGTTTGCGGCTGTCTTTGTAAGGCTGAAGGACGAATTTGCCCGCGACGGGCGGTTTTCGGTCATTGACGGTTCGCTTTATGGCGGTGCGGGGACTGAAAAGCCCTATATCATAAAGCAGTCCACAGAGGATATGGAGCTTCTGGCCGGGATGGTAAGCAGTCCGGACGCGCGTGTTTTCGCTGATGAGGGGCTCACGCCGGAAGATATTGATATGTTTGGCGGATACAGGGTAACGGATGAATTTATCAGGTTTATTGCAGGTTTTGCGGGATGGGATACAATCCTTGACGGAAAATTTGATGCCGCCGTGGCTGAATTACTGAGAAAAGAAGATGATTCAAACGCTGCATAGCATGGAATCGGGAAGGAAGTAGTGGATGATTACAATATGCAGTATAAGGGATGTAAAACCTGAAGAACATGATGAGACATGGGCGATCGTGCGCTCATATAAGAATGTTTCCCCAAAAGTCAGACAGGTTGCAGAACTGTCCCCTTCATGGGATTTATTCTCAAAATACAGGGGATTTGTTTCGGAAAACCGGTGGGGTGTGGAGGCTTTTGAAGGAACATACCTTCCGCAATTTATAAATGAGATACGGTCAGGATCTGCAAGAGAGCTTATTGATGGCTTGTGTGAGGCCGACAGGAATGGCCGGGATATCTGCCTTTTCTGTTATTGTGCAGATGAAAGTCTGTGCCACAGAAGCATCATTGCCGGCATACTGCAGGGATATGGGTGTGATGTAAGGGGTGTAAGCAGGGATTATAGCAGATATTTTGATATGTATACAAATAAAGAGGAGTATGGAAAAGAGATGGGCAATAATGAAATGCTGACAGAACCAGTCAGGTATACGAATAGTGAAGAGGAACAAAAGGAACTAAATAATCAGTTTGTCCGGAACATTAACCCGCTTGTTTTTAACGACAGTATTTTTTTGGCAAATGAGTATATTCATGATCATGACGGTATGCCGCTTACGGTATCGCAGTGTAAATATATACGGCAGCATCTCATGAATGACCTGTACGGCGATGTTTTCCGGGAACTGGTATATAACATGCCGGAAGACCTTGATACCGACATGGATGGCATGGTTAACCGTTTTATGGGCGAAATGATGGACAGGATGTTTGACAGGGACGGGAAGGAAGGAGTTCTTGAAACATATCTTAGGGAGAACAGGCTGTTGCCGGAGAAAGCGGAGTCTGGTCTCGCTGAATATGCAGATAAAAATAATTTCACAGTCACAGATATGAATGAGAAACTGGACAGTATGAAACAGCAAAAAAACCTGCGTCCGTTTGATGTTTTTGGTGTCTATAAGATTGCAGGGCAGGAAATACAGGCTGCTGACCTTGATGTTACACAGGCGTATCTTGAAAAGAATGCGTATAAACAGAAGGCACTTCTTAATCTGTCAGACGAGGATAAGGAACAATATGAGCCTGTTTCCTTATCAAGACGATATTTTTTTGCCGGGACATATCCGGTAGGGGACATTGCACTCTATGAAAAGAAGGAAGATCGAGTAGCCAGAATGAACGGAGTTTTTTACCCGGCTCTGAAAACGCTTTCTAAATCGGATAAAACAGGGCTTTACAGACTGCGCCGGTATATTGATTCAAACAGTTATGACCGTCTTGCCAGACAGCTTTTATGGGAAATCAGGGATGATAATCCCACCGTAAATGATCAGGCCATCAGGAATGCCGTTGCGATATGCCAGGATCTCGAAAGACGCGGACTGCATTTTACAATCGTAAAGGACAGTAAGGCCAGACAGTTGAAGGCAACTGTATCCCTTAATAAAAAGGATTCCATCGACATCAGGATTTTCGATTATGAAAATCCCAACTATGTGGGGCGCACCTTTAACGGGACGGCATCATATTTCCGGTTTGCCTCCAAGTCCTCCGGCACTGCAGGCGCAAAGTCCGACATTTATTTTCCAGACGAAGAGGATGTCCTTGTGCTGCTTGCGCACAGTCTGGGCGAGCATCCGCAGACGCCGGAGCTGAAACCGGACGGAACGCACTTTATGGTGGGAGAGAACGGTGATGTCAGACAGTATGATGGAAATACGTCGGTTCCAGTATTGACACGGAACAACGAACGTTACAACATGGCATATTGGTCAGCCGAAAATTCCAACACTTTTTATAAACTGGCCCGCAATAATGACGGATATATACAGCCTGTATACATTTACAATGAAGGCTACAGCAGAACAGGGACAGAAAACAGGAGATTTGAAACGCCTGATGATGCAAAGGAATATCTTAATGAGAGCATAGAACTGGCAAAACAGAACTACCAGAATGTAACGCTTGGAACTGGGTTTTTGGAAAGGTCTGAGGTGACAGGGGCAGATTTTCCGGATTCCTATGATCCAGACATCAAGAAGCTGCAGTTAAAATATTGTGAATATATGGATTATGATGATATATTACTGCAGGAAGCCGGGGAATCAGACGAAACATTTTCACAAAGGCTGGAGGAGTTCAGACAGGACGGAATGGCAGAACAGCCTGATTATGGGGAAAAACGGGCGAATATAGTTGAACACAGCAATGAAACAGCCTGCCGTCTGTTTGGACACACTGATGGTACGGGCTCGGAGGATAATCCCATTACGCTGAATGTTGCCGCTGTTGCTGAGTATTCCGGCGAGCGGGAGACTGACCTGATTACCGCAATGAAAGCCTGTGGCAGTGATACAAAATTTGACCTGATGCAGACAGATGAATTTAACATGAACCGGATATGGGAACTGCTTGTTGCATATGATGACAGTTCCGGCAGGTCAATATTGGAAAATGACACTTTATCACCATTTATGTCACATGTCAGGGATACAGTGCTTGATTCATTGGAGGCACAGGGGGTTGAGGTGTCAGGCCTGGATTTTGACCGGAATGGAATTATACGGTATGAGGGCACGGTTGTAAATAAAATGCTGCATGATGCAGGTACAGATCCGGAAATCAGACAGATAACGGGATATATAGGGCAGATCTTCGAACCTGATGAGAGGGGCGTGATTGTGACGCGGTACAACCATGATGATAACCGGGCGATCATTCCCAAATATACTGCGACGGTGGAGAGACCTGATCTTGAAACAAACCTGTCCATGGAGAAGCGGACGATATGCTGTGGTTATGAGGAGATGCTCGACCGTAAGATAAGGCTGAACATACACCGTGATTTTGCCGGACGGACGTTTGACGCTGCCTTTAATGCAACACAGTTAAACAGTATTTACCGCGAACTCTATGCAGCAAAGGTACCAGCAGACTATATGGCCTATTACCGTGCAAAGGGCATGGACGAAGAATATATTAACGCCCTGATCAGGACGCAGGAATCAGTGGTAAGATATCCTACATCATTCATAGAAAATTCGACGCTTAATACATGGTATGACCTGAAGAAAAGAAATTTTATCAATGATGTAAATAAAGATGATTCTTCAGTCACGCTTGAAAATGTTGCCATACTAAACGATTGTGAAGCGTTTGACAGTCTGGCGACAGGCAATGCGAGGAACCAGGGCATACTGCGTTATATGCGGGAACACGCATCTGTCAATCCTGAAACGGGGCATCTGGAACCGCCCCGCAATCCTGACGGTACAATCAATGAGAATGACAAAATGGCGCTGTTAAACCTTCCGATGTACCGTTACATTGATTACAACCCGGCTGACAGGGTGGTCATGGTGGTCGGAAACAGTATTGACTGCCTGCAGGTTGACAGGCAGACTGCCATGGCGCATGTAGCCATTAAAGGCTGGTGCATGGATGATGCCTATGTCATCTCCAGGGAGTACGCGGAGCGCCACCTTGTTTATTCCGGTGACGCCATGACAACGGAAAAATTAAATCCGAAAATCATAATGTCACATATCTGCGATCCTGATGGCTTCCTTATGACATCATTTGGCGAGGACGGGAAGGAATTTATACAGTTTTACGGTCAAGCTTATCCGCTTGATGAAGTAAACAGCAGGTTTGGCAGTCCTGAAAATGATAAGACGAAAGAAGAACTGTGTGCTGACTATATTAAGGAAGATCTTATAAGAAATAACATGGGGCTGCGTCCGCTGATGGCGGGTGACAAAATCTGCGACCTGGGAGGCAACAAAGGCGTTATATCACTTGTTGTTGACAGGACCATGCCGCCAGAGACTGCAAAACGGCAGAATCTTGAATATGAAGTTGAATTATTTAAGATAAACCCAGGGCTGGAAGTTGTGGGGGCACCTTTTACGGCGCCAAGCAGGATGAATGCAGGTACTGTAAGGGAAATGATGGAAAACGCAAGGGAATTAAGGCTTCCGGACGGGACAGTGATAGAGGGCGGAATGGGTACGGCCGGCATGATCATTACGGACAAGCTCGTTGATGAAAAAACGCATATTTACGATGATGAAACGCACGGTGATGGAAAAGGCAGGAATGCCTCATCACAGTTGGCATGGCAGCTCCAGGCAAAACACGCTGATACATTCATGAAATTCATATACGGCCAGAATGACAGGAATTTTGGGAAAGTGCGTGAACGCCTGATTGCGCTTGGATATGACATTGACGGGAATAACTGCCCAGTAAAGGGATATTCGCCGCACAGCATTACATTCAGTGACGGTTCAGGTGAAAATATTATTTATGAGACAAGAAACGTTATTGAAACAGGGGAGCCGGAAATTTATCCTTCCAAAGACGGTCTGCAGAACCGGACAGACTTAAAGGGGGCTGTCAAAAAACTACAGGGTGAATTATCACAAAAAGGAGGCTTTCTCCGCCTTCCGTTTGAGATCGAACTGGAATCAGGCGCAAAGACAGAGCCGGCGCGCGACGGAAAGGGCGGTTATCTTCTGCCCGTGCTTCCGCCGCTGATGCGTGCGGACGAGACGTATGATGACGGTTCAAAGATAACCCATGATTATACACGCAGGTATCTTGGCATTGCGCGCCATGCACTTGATTATAAGGCAAAAGAGGAGCAGATTAAGGAGTACACCCGCCTGCTCAACAACGAGCCTGATGAAGATGGGAATTATGGTGTCAGTAAAAAAGTTGCGGTGGAGCGGAAATACAAAGGCCAGATAGTAAAGGGGGCGGAAGTATACAGGTATAAGATAAGAAAACCCATAAGCGAAAAGGAAGAAATTAAAAATAAGGCACAGGGAACATATGACGAGCTTGCCAAAAGCCTGCATGACACGTATTTTGTCGGCAAGAAAAATGTATGCAAGACAGAGCTGATGTGCAGGATGATCCAGAATTCTGCCACTGCAGTATGGTTTCCTGATCCACGTCTGAAAATCGACGAATGCCGCATGAATGATGAAATGATGAAAAAACTTCATTTAAAAGAGGGTGACAAGGCATTTTTATGGCGCGATCCGCTGCTACGGCCCGAAGGGGGCGCGGTGCTGACGGTAAGGCGCTGCAGTCCGGAAGACCAGCCCATTGTCGGAATTGCCGTCAATCCGGTCATTGACAAACGTTTTGATGGGGACTTTGACGGGGACAGTGTCGCGGTCTGCTCGCTCTCAAATGCGGTGTATATAAAGGATGCCAGAATGGCAGACCTCCGTGTGGGCAGGCTGTTAAAAAGGATTGAACAGGTGCAGGAAAGTGATCCGAAAAACCAGGAACAGCTGGAGCGGCTTGAAAAGCAGCTTTCCAGGGCAAAAAAAGACTACGACAGGGCGGATGAGAAACTGCAGTTCTTTAATAGTGCAAGGGATGAGGTCATTGACAGATTCAGTGTCGCAAATACACTGACAGACTTGGCGGAGACTCCCGATAATCCAAAAACACCGGAGGAAGTGGTATTTGCACTGAATTTTGGTCTTGATATTGCATCTGCAAAGGGTAAAATCCAGGAGAGCGGACAGACAGTCATGGTTCCTGATCAGGAAGGGAACATGACAGATGTTCTGGAGCTACCCGAACTTGCAAAGTGGGATGTTATCAATGGAAATAATATGGCGGCACTTGATAAACTTAATATATATGTACAGACAATGTTTGGATATGCCGACGCATCAGATTACAATGACTACAGCCGGTGGGAAAATTACTATGAATCGCAGAACCGCATGATTGTTGACCATAAGGCAAAGGGAAAAATGAAGTCAATGGCTGAATGCGCGAAATATGCAAATACGGGAGTGACCTTTGTATGCGATGGTGATGACCATGTTTATACTGCTGAGGAAATGGGTGAACGTATGGACAGTGACAGGAACGCGGTATTCCGTATTAATACGGCTGATGGGGCAGTAATAGATTACGGGGAGCCTGTCGTTCACATTGATATCAATAACCCGAATCTTGATGAAGAACAGAGAAATGAGATCATCCGGCGAAAAGATGAGATGAAGGATATGATAAGGCAGGTACAGCTTGCAACGGCGATCAAGACAATCGGAACCGGAACTGCAGGGGCTTTTTCCCAGAAGGGGATCAAGATAACACGTGACAATGAACCGCTTAATACATTGGAGATCACTTATGGAGCCACGCAGGGTATTCTGCAGGCAAAACATGATGCCGTACAGGCAGAACGGCTCTATACCATCCTGAGGGATACGCTGCCTTCACTGTTAAAGGGGAAGCCCATTATGAATGATCCTGATAAGGGTTGGATACCGGATACGGGGAACGGGGATAAAAACCTTAGTAAGGGTGAATTTATACAGCAGTATTATGATTTGTGTAATTCTTCAGACGGATTGAATTATAGTGTCTGCAGGCAGCGAATTGAAAACCTTGCTAATGTTCTCTATACAGTTGATGAAAACGGTAAGGAGAAATTTATAAGTTTTTATGATGATGAATATGCATCCAACCTTGACAAATGTGCATATCCAAAAGGGAACGACAGCCTGAAAGTAATTAAGGAGATTGCAGAGCTGAATATGGACCTGCCAGAGGATAAGCGTAATTCCATATTTAATAGCAGGGCTGCAAGGCAGTTTATTCCTGATAACGATAGTGCAAAATTTGAACTGGGTATAGAGCAGCACACCAGTGACAGGTCATCAGTGACTGAAAAACCCGTGGAAAAAGAAGTAAATTCAGAAAAACCTGCCGGTAAGGATAACGAAGATGTCAGGCAAAAGGATAGCGCCCGTAAGTCTGGCAGAAACCTTGATAACCGTATCCTCGTGATCGGGCCGACACCAGAAAAGCTGTATGGAAACGAAATTGACCAAAAGGCAATTGACAAATATAAAAGACTGACACAGGAATTAAAAAAATATGCACGGAAACTGTATGATGACGGTTATCGTGAGTTTGTCACAATCTCGGAACCCGGCTATAACAAGCTTTTATTTGAGGCTGTTAACAGCCTGAAGGCAGAGCATCCCGGGGAAATAAAGAATTTCGTCCTGTGTCCGGGTAAAGACTGCTATAAGGATTACACGGAGGATAAGAACCACTTGTTTGTATCAAAGGGCGTCAAAAAAATGATTGATGAGTCGGACAAATTCATTGACGTATCGCAGAAGCTAAAGGGCGGGATGGACGAGGCTGTCGCCATCAGCAGGCATATATCCGTGATGTACCCGGAGGGCGGTAATTCCTGGCATAAGAGAAAAGATGACACGCTGGCGCGTTATATGCAGATCGCGCATAAATATGGAAATGACCTGAAACAGCATGAATTTTTCCCAGAGGATACGAATGCGTACAAAGAATATCATAACGCAATGGGCAGACAGGCAAGACTTAACAATATAGCCATGGCTGACGCATATGAAACAGGTGCGGGAAACAATGACAGGAATATGCAGTTTAACCGGTAACAAACGCTCCATCTGGACAGAAATCAGGATTATAAACTGTCTGGATGAAGCCAAAGGAAATGAAAGGAAAATATATGGGAATTTTATATGAAACAGCAAGAAAAGAAAAAAATAATTCAGCAGAGAATGAATTTTCTTTTAACAGGAGTCTTGAAACCAGAGAAAGAAATGATTGCGACGAAAGGATTATCAGTGAGGTTCAGGAACAGAAAAGGCAGGCGTCCATTGAACAGGTTCAGGAATTTCAAAGACCGGCAAGGGATTATGCATCAATCGGTTCTGATGTAAAAAAAGTGCTTGAAAAAGCGAATCAATTGAATGCAGAAAAGGAGATACCGCCAGCATTAACTGATTCAAACGAAAGGGCAGCGCAGCAGCTCACAGTGCACAGGACTGAAGCTTATGGTTATTTTGATGAACTGGGAAAAAAATTAGGCAAAATTGCAAAAACGACTGAAACAAGGGAAGATGACAAGTATGCTAAAGATCTACGCGGGAAGCTGGGTGCCGAGCTGGCAAACGTAAATTCTGTCACAGTAAACGATGTTGAAAAAACTTTTTATGAATTATCAGTATAGGAGATTACAAAATGTCAGAAGTCAGGAGGGCAATCAACAATTTCAAACTAAATTATTCCCAGGCGCTAAGCTGCGCTGCACTGGCAAAAGGAGAGACGACATGGCAGTGTCCGAATCATCCGGGCAGATATTTATACAGGAGTCTGGATGGTTCAGTGGGGCCCATTGCTGAATTTAAAGATCAGTTTAAGGGTTCCATATATAAATTCTACGAGGACGACAGAAAAGTAAGTGAATACAATCGGAAGATGCATGAGCTTATCCAGAAAGGCGCAAAGCATGGTTATATGGTTTCCCTGTCAGAAGAAGCAGCCCGGAATGTTTTGGGAAACCGGACTGGTTTTACATCGGAAAGGGTGGACAGGATTCCTGTGGAACTGTTAAAGACAGGACTGGAGAGCGGTGCTTTTGTCATTAAGGATCAGGAGAACCACGCCGTTGATGTACCTGCAGCTCCCGGCTGTAAATCTGATGTGGAATACATTCATTTTGATAAACAGCGCCAGATGGCAGGAACAGCCGAATTCCTATGCGGTAAAAGCCATAAATTTGCAAAGAACCCAGTTTCCAGAAATATAAACAATAAGAAGCATGGACGCCTGCGGAGGGATGTCGAGTTTATTGAAAATGGAATGAATCCTGATATTGTACGTTTTAATGAGAAATATGGCACCAGTATTGACACACGCCTGCAAAATTATGAGAAATTACAGGGTAATCATATCCCTGTAAACGGACAGCAGCCTGTCAGTGAGGATTTTACAAAAGAAGATGAAGCATTTGCATTATTTAAGGCAATTGAACATTTTAGCGCGCCGGGCAGGGAGGAACTGAGGAAATATCTTGATGAAATGCGCCAGTCTGTCCTTATGGATAAAAAACAGGAAATGAAACGGAAAAATTTATCTGCAGATACGTCCGTGGAGATCCAGCAGGAAAAAAAGACCTCTGGTAAAGAAAATCAGGATCAGGATAAGAAAGGCAGACAGGGTGAAGCTGCGCCATGGGATGACCTTATCCAGAAAGTATGCCAGTTTTTTATTGATTATGCGAGAGATCCGGCCAAAACACTGAACCGGTTTATGGCGGAATATTCTGACGCGTTACAGAATATCAGACACAATGAAGCCAGTCTTTACCATAAAGAGTTTCGGGAGCTGCTAAATTCAAGTGAAAAGCCAGTTGTAAAGCATATTTCTGATGAACTGGAGTCTGAAAATCTATCAAAGGAGTACATAGCACTTGATAAGTACCTGCGGGCAAAAGATAACCATATCGAAATATACCGCAGCTTTCTGTCAGACGGGGATAACGCAGATATTAAGTTTGTGAATACAGAGGGAAAGGAATTAGATATTAAAAGCGCTGCAGATATGGACAGGGTCGAAATGGAGGCCCTGGCTGACCTGATTGACAGTGGAAAAATAAGCATGTCAGTTGACGGGGAAATTCTTGATCGGTTAACAAATGACACATATATGGGAATCCGCCGTAACCAGGACATGATTTATGATTTTGAAAAACAGGATTTACAGCTGCGGAAAGAACAATTAAATGCGATCTGTTCATTGAATGACGGACAAAAAAGAGAGTATGCTGAAAAGAACGGGCTTGACCTGGATGTCATGAGGAAAGCATACCAGTATTCTTTCAATAAGGTTAACGCCATGGAGCATGGCAGGGATATGACGGATGCAGCCATGGAGCAGTTGGGACTTCCATATAATAAGGAAGAAACGATTCTGGATAAGAAAATCAATGCATATCTTGCGGCACAGAGTCTCCATTATGAACATTACAACCATGAATTTGAGAAGGCATCTGTATCGGGAGAAGCTGTAACAGTATATAATTACAAGAATAAGACTATGAATCATATCAAGACACTGGAATTGGAAAAACTTAGTCCGGCTGATAAGATGGCTTTGAGCGACCTGATAGACCATGAACGTGTATTTATGTATGCAGGTGATAAAAGGATAGAGCCGGTATTGGATAGATACACAAATCCGGATAATTACAAGAAAGGTGGGGAGTTTTATTCACCGGGGCTGTCTGAAACAGAGTTTAAGTCCCTGGCTGAAATGTGTTCTGTCAAAGGTATTGATGATAGAATCAAAGGTTTAAATAATATTCCATCTAATAATGCCCTAAGAAAAGAGCTGGAATCAGAGAAAGCATATAGGAAAAACATATCGGATTATCTGAATGGTGAAGATGCGAAGAGTACGGATACCTGCCTGATTTCGGCGAAACATTTGGGCCTGACACAGAAAATAAACAATATGGGAAACCTGAGTGAATATTACAAAAGGGATGGCGCGGATATACAAAAAATGGTATCTGAGCAGACAAAAAAAGCGATAGATAAGAATAACCAACAGCCAGGAGTCGGACATAATCATTCAAAGACGGATGATGCCTTAGAGCCAGGGCGTATCCGAAATGAAGCTTTGAAAATTTTAAGCGAGGGGCAGATTAACCAAGACGTTTTACATGCAAAAGAGTGCTTCCCATGTTTCCATTAATGCATGAATTACGATTGATAAATGCGTTTACCTGTGCTAACATTAGTTCATAAACAGCATAATTATTGAGAAAGGAAATGCATTATATGCCTAAGAGACCAAAAAATGAATATGAAAACTGGATACACCTTCTTTCTGAAACTTCGGCGGTCAGGGAACTTCTTGCTGCTGAACTGGAAAATCTGCCACAAGACTGCAATATGGAGCTGTTAAAGGAAACAATTTTAGAATCTCCGGAACTTGCAGACAGGATAACGGGGAAGATTTTTGAAACGTTTATAGAGCTTGTAGGTGTAAAGATTCTGGAATCACCGAACAAAGAGTTTTACGTACCGAATTTTGGGACTTTTTCAGTAAAGACACACAGGGGGCACAAAATGACATTTAATCCGAAGGAAGGGAATGGAACGGTTGTCGATGTTCCGGATTATAAGATGCTTCGGTTTAAACCCGATGCCAGATTTAAAGCTGATGTATTAATGAATGATTCGCCAGTGATAAGCTTGGAAACTATAAGTCAAACCGACAGAAATAAACAATAAGGAAAAATGTACTATTCAGCCCCAGATACAGGAATGGAAACGGCGTATGAAAGACGGGATACAATCATGGTTTTTAATCGGAAAGAATATGATTAAAATGTAGGACACAAAAATGCGTGTAAAATTTATTATACGCCTTCGCAATCAGGTTATACGCCGTATAATAGGACTATAGTATATTACTACCCGGCAACATTGTTTTATGGAGGAATTATCGAAGATCATATGGAAACACAGAAACTGATGAATCTTTGCGAGAGACTGCCAGAAGTAAACCAGACATACATACTTAATCTGGACAAAAGCAACGCAACAAAAATTATTTATGCGTATGAACTGATTCGATTTAATGACTATCTGATAGGAAAGCAATTGGGAGAGGAATCAAAAATAAATTATAAAACCTATTTTGAGATATCATATGATGATATTACAGAATATTTTCGCACTATTATTAAAAAAGGGAATGAATATAACACAGTCCAGCGCGCCCGGACAGCCCTGAATGGCTGGTTTCATGCTTTGAATGAAATACATGCGGTTCGTGGAAATCCTGTCTGTTCAGGGAAAATCTTGGAACGGCTTTTCTGGGAAATAACAGGAAAAGAACCAGGAGATAAGGGAAAAAAAGAAACCATTCCGGATATGGAAGGGTTTTTAGATGTCATAGAAAACGGGACAGGGTTTTCCAGCGCCCGAAAAAAGCATCATGAAAAACATCGCCTCAGAGATATGGCGATCGTTGCGCTGATTCTTGATACAGGGATCAGGATATCCGAGCTGAACGCATTAAATATTGATGATTATGACAGGGGATTCTCACAGCTCTATATTCAGAAGAGGGCGATAAAAGTTGACAAGGACACGAAAGAAAAACTTGAGCAGTATATTGACCAGGGCAGGACTGTCTTGGCGGGAGCAGACAACAGGCAGTCCCCACTATTTGTAACTTCCAATGGAAAACGGCTCGCAGTCAGGTCGATACAGAGCATATTGAAAAAATATTCTGTTGCTGCAGATAATCCGCAGGTTATTTCCGCAGGGAAGCTGAGGGAGATTTCTGCGGAAAAATATTATCAGGAGACGGGAGATATGCAGGGACTAAAAGAGCGCCTTGGGGTAAAAAGCATGGCCGCGGTTGAAAAATATATCTTAAAGGGAGAAAACCAATAAGAGTATAAAGGATATGTTAAAGCGGACTAGGGCATTTTGATACGACACAACTGAGAAAATGGACAGTTGAACTGCAGATAAAAACCGGCTCTGATATCATTTATCAGGGCCGACTTTTTGCACATGCAATCTGATTGTATACAATTATTTTAAGCTATTATTGACAATAAAAATTTCGCAGAATGATATGATCTGCGAAATTTAAGTGAAATTCCTTTTCCATTACTTTATATCGACATTAGTTTAACATGTTTTAACCCAAAAGACAATTCTTTTTTCAAAAATATAGTCAAAATCACGTTAGAAAGATCTGGAAACCGATATTTTTCGCAAAAAAACGGCGAAAATATCGGTTTTTTTCGTGGTCAGATTTGTGGTCAGATTTATGGTCAATAAGTGGTCAAAATACAGTTTTGCAGTATAAAATAACAGATGTTTCATGGTCAGATTTGTGGTCACCCCTCAGAAGGCCCTTTATTTAGCGGCATTTCAGGCCATTTCGCAGATCATATCAATCTGCGAAATTTAGGTGATCAGATAGTATATTTTATATCGGCAAAAAGTATATTTGCTATGCAATGTGCACAAGAACGCATGACAGGCCATTGGAAGAGCTGACGGAGAAAGAAGGAATGCCTAAAATATGTAAGTCCATACATCAGTACAGCAAGGGGAAAATCAGCAGTGAAAATATGGATGTGCTCATGGAAATAGGACATGGGTGCATGGTGACAAGGAATTACATCTATCAGCGATACGGCGGCATCAAAAGTCTCGGAAAACTGTATTCCGGCTATGCGATTGATGCCGAAGTAAAGGCAGCCGGATTCCGGGAACAGATAGGGCTTCCAAGCGTGTATTTTACTGCGTCTGTGAACAGGGCGTTAGGCGATATCAAGATCATGTGGGCACAGATCAAAAACGGAATCAATGACGCAGCCAACAAAAATGAGCGGTTTTCGCCGGAGGACAGGCATTATATCCGCTTTGCTGTCAAGGTAAACGGGTGTCTCGAGAACATACTAAATGGAAAATCGGTAACTTTGCCCGAAGAGATCCAGCCCAGATATGAAAGTATTATCGCAGAGCTTGGCGATGAAAATAGACAGCGTGTCAAAAGCCTCAACAGATATATCTGCAGACAGACAAGAAAGAGACTGCACAGACTGCATACGGACAATGAGACGTATTTTACAATAAAAAAGCAGGGATACAGATATGGGGAATCAGGGGGAGAGCATGGTATCTTTCTTGCTACCAAAGTGAACAGGCAGAGAATATTCATACCGCTGACGGACACAAACGTGTATGACAGAATGCTCGATATAAAACTCAACCCGCAAAAAAGAACGGTCGAGATCATCATACCGCTTTTCGTAAATACAAGACAGCATGAGGATTACACAAATGAGATCGGCATCTCGCTCGGCCTGTGGGATATGATTACGACAAGCACCAGAAATGTATATGGCAGTGAGTTTGGAAAAATGCAGCAGGAAGTCTCGCGATTTATATTGAAAGAGAATTACCGTGATGACAAAAAAAGCATATCCGGCACACAGGGATATCAGAAACGCAAGGCGGCAATGGATGCTGCACTGAAAAACTATGTGAACAGGGAGCTTAACAGGATGCTGGCGCAGGAAAAACCGAACACGATCTATATGGCAAAACTTCCACGTAATCCGGGAATGCATACCGCCAGACATCATGATGACCAGCAGATTACAAAAGGTACTGGCGATACACATTTCCTCAGAATGTGGAAAAAAGGCTTTGTGACTGAGAGGCTGCAATGGAAATGCCAGCAAAACGGCGTCAGCATTATAGAAGTTATAGGCAAAGGGATTGGCACGGAATGCAGCGCGTGTGGACAGAAGGGAACCGTGAAAGGTGAAAACTTTCGATGTCAAGTTTGTGGATTTGAAGAAAATAAAAAAGTAAACGGTGCGAGAAATGCCCTGAACAGGGGAAAAACTGGAAAACAGTTAAATAAACAGTTTCCGCAGGAAGAAGATCAATAAATGGTCAAACGATCCGTCTGGAAGATGAACCGGTTGGAAAGTCCGGTTTTACTGCGATGGCTTTACATCAGTAAATACATTGCGGACTGTGGCAGATGGTATCTTGATATAAAAAAGAAAAGGGCGTTGGGGATATACAAAAACAGGTACGCCTGTGTCCTGTGAACTCAGATTCGTGGTTACACGGAAATTGAGAATGGCAGGATGCGAAGCCGGATTAAATGTCTGGCACCGCAGGGTATTGCGTGCAATTCCCAGGGTTTTTCATGAAAGATCCAATAAGCGGCTGTGATGCCCTATTTATCCATGTACAGGAAAAAGTTCGCCAGAGCGTGCTTTTTCCTGTGCATATCAGTAAACAAAGAAGGTAACCTACGTGAGAAAAGCACAGAAACAGGAGATACTCGGTCTCATAGACAACCTGTATCAGGTTCAGGAAGAGATAAAGAAGGTGCTTGAACAGAATAACATGATACTGGCACAGGATATGATAAGCGGTGCACAGGAGTCCGCCATATTGCTTGGGGAGAAAATTGAAAATACCGAAGGGGAAGGGCATAAAACAGTTATTTGTATAGAAGAATACTGTGAGCTCTTATTTTGTGTTTTTGAGGATCTCAGTAAAAATACCGTTAATGCCAGTAAAGTTCAAAAACTGTTACGAAAGCAGCTTATTAAAATAGAAAACAGCGCTAAAAATGACATTGCTGTAAGAAAAGAGGTTGTGTTCTTTCCATATAAAGCATCCATGTGGGACAGCCTAGAGAGTGTATATC
The DNA here is from genome assembly GCA_009774245.1 of Lachnospiraceae bacterium. GTDB lineage: Bacteria > Bacillota > Clostridia > Lachnospirales > Lachnospiraceae > COE1. The sequence continues at coordinate 51,714 of VSNM01000009.1, forward strand.
TGGCAGCAAGGGACGATCCAGACTGTGATGCGTATTGTGTCCCCATTCCATATTATACGCTGAATCCAGACCATAGCCTTGGAGAGATGCATTATGAAGGGAATGTACGCCCTGATGGGACGCCTATAGAATATCCGGAGGGGATTGAGATAACAGACTGGCAGGAATATGATTTCGAGGAGAGAAAACCAGATGTGGTCTATATCCATAACGGATATGATAACTGGAATTTGGTCACAAGCGTGCATCCGAGGTTTTATTCGGGGAATTTGAAAAAATATACAGACAAATTAGTTTATATTCCATATTTTGTGCTTGATGAAATCGATCCTGACAATGAACAGGCTGTGAAAGCAATGAAACACTTCTGTTTTATGCCGGGCATTATTAATGCGGACAAAGTGATCGTGCAGTCGGAAGATATGAAAAAGATTTATATCAATGAATATCTAAAAGCTGCAAAAGAACATGGACTGCAGGGAAAACACTTAGACAGGGAGTATCTGGAACAAAAATTTATGGGACTGGGTTCTCCCAAGTATGACAGGGTATGCGCCACAAGAAAAGAAGATCTGGACATACCACAGGAATGGTTACATGTGATTGAGAAAGCAGACGGAAGCTGGAAAAAAATTATTCTATATAATACCGGAATAGCGGCACTACTTACCCACAATGAGAAGTGGGTTGACAAGATTGAGAATGTGTTAAAGATATTTAAGGAAAATCAGGATGAGGTAGCGTTGCTATGGCGTCCACATCCGTTGATTGAAAGCACAATGAAGTCCATGCGGCCGGAAGTCCTGCAGAAGTATATGATGCTAAAGGAACAGTATCTTGCTGAAGGGTGGGGAATTTATGATGAGACAGCCGATGTGGACAGGGCGGTGGTATTGAGTGATGTGTATTATGGGGATAGCAGTTCGGTAGTGCAGCTCTATAAACAGACCGAAAAACCGATAATGATACAGAATGTGAAAGTCTTTTCATAAGGAACTGGGATTTTTTATTGTGGGGTTGGACGGAAAGATGGAGAGATTAGGAACCAAGGCGGAGACCTTGGAGCGAATGTATGGAAAATTGAATATAGCAAAAGTCCTTCCTCAGTTTACATTTACAGTTGCAGAGTGGGGACAACAACGCGGCGTAATCGTACATAGGTTTTCAGAATTGAATTGGAACGCTGATGTAATCGTGCGCAGTAGCTGTAAAAATGAAGACACACAAGATGCGTCCATGGCTGGAAAGTTTGAATCTGTTTTGGATGTCTGTGGTGCAGATGCATTTCAGAATGCCGTGGATAAAGTGATCAGCTCCTATGGTGAAGGCGGCGGTGAGGATCAGATCCTTGTCCAGCCGATGCTTAAAGGTGTGAAGTTCAGCGGTGTGGCCTTCACTTTAGATCCGAGTACACATGGAAACTATTATGTGATCAACTATGATAAGACAGGCAGTACATCAACCGTTACATCAGGGACAGGAGAAAGCGGCTGTCTATATTATCATTTTAAAAATGCAGCAAAAGAATCAGCGCCGGAAGAATTGAGGCAGCTTTTGGCTGCGCTTAAAGAGTTAGAGGTATTTTTTGGAAAGGACAATCTCGATGTAGAATTTGCAGTGACAGAAGAGAAACTGTATATTCTGCAGGTGCGCACACTGTGCATATCGCAGGAACGCATTGACCAGAAACAGCAGGCAGAAGAGCTTGTCCGTATCGCAGAAAAGATAAAACAAAATAATCAGCCTAAGCCTTTCTTGTGCGGACGCAAGACTGCCTACAGCGTTATGACAGACTGGAATCCGGCAGAGATGATAGGAGTTCGTCCGAAACCGCTGGCGCTGTCCCTTTACAAGGAGATCATTACGGACAATGTGTGGGCGTATCAGAGAGACAATTATGGTTATAGAAATCTGCGGAGTTTTCCGTTAATGGTGGATTTCTGCGGGCTGCCATATATTGACGTGCGTATCAGTTTCAATTCTTTCATTCCGGCCGGGTTGGATGAGGAGATCAGCGAAAAGCTTGTCAACTATTATATAGAGCAGTTGGTTCAAAACCCGCAGAAGCATGACAAGGCAGAATTTGAGATTGTATTTTCGTGTTATACCTTGGATATGCCGCAGAGAATACAGATTTTGAAAGAATATGACTTTTCGGATGAAGAGATCAGCAGGATAATCGATGCGCTCAGGGATGTGACAAACCACATTATCGATTATAAAAATGGCTTATGGCGCAAAGATTACAGGAAAATAGAGATCTTGAACGAGCGTTACCAGAAGATCATGGAGAGCGGACTGAATGACATTGAGAAGATCTACTGGCTTCTGGAGGACTGCAAACGTTATGGGACGCTTCCGTTTGCAGGACTGGCGCGGGCTGCGTTTATTGCAGTGCAGATTTTAAAATCCTTTGTAGTCTGCGGGATTTTGAGCAAGGCGGATTATGAAGCGTTTATGGGCGAGGTGGATACTGTCAGTTCTGATATGAACAGGGACAGGGAAGAACTGTCAATGGCATCTTTCCTCAAAAAGTATGGGCATTTAAGACCAGGAACTTATGATATCACATCATTAAGATATGACGAAGCGCCGGAGCTTTATTTTGACCATATGACCGATAACCATGTGGAGAAGGTAGAAACCCTGGATTTTAAGGCAGAACAACAGGGAAAATTCCGATTGTCCCTGGAGCAGCTTAACCAATTGAGGGATGCGCTGCAGGAAAACGGGCTGACAAATGATGTGCTGGATATCATGGATTTTATACGAAATGTCATAAAAGGACGGGAATACGGAAAGTTCGTTTTTACCAGAAATCTCAGCATGGCGCTCCGCCTGATCAGTCAGATGGGAAGTGTGATGGGATTATCAAGGGAGGACTGCAGTTATATTGATATACAGATGATCTATGATCTGTATGGTTCTACTGGAGACATAAAGGAAAATTTTTCATTCTTCATACAACAGGGAAAGAAAAAATATAAAATGACTCAGGCTGTTACGCTTCCGCCGGTTATTCTTGATGCCAGTGACGTTGAGAGTTTTTATTATCCGGATTCTGAGCCGAATTTTATTACTTCTTTAAAAGTCTGTGGTGAGATTAAGGTGATTCAATCAATGTCGGATACAAACGATATTTCGGGGAAGGTTGTCATGATCGAGAGCGCTGATCCGGGGTATGACTGGATCTTTGCACATAGGATAAAGGGATTTATCACAATGTATGGCGGGGCAAATTCCCATATGGCGATTCGTGCGGGTGAGCTTGGGATTCCGGCGGTGGTTGGTGTCGGGGCGAAGCGGTTTGAGCAGTACCGCAGGGCGGAGATTGTGGAAATTGACGCTCTTTTGAAGACGGTAAAAATACTAAAATAACAAGTAAAAATAGAAAGCAGGGAAGAAAGATGAAGCATGGGGATTTTACGGAGCTGGCAAAGTTTTATGTGGACAGGCCGGGGTATTCACTGGAGCTGTTAAAGATGATCAGGAACCATATTATGAATGAACAGGGACTGGAACAGGTTTGAGCTGCGGATGTCGGGGCCGGAACTGGGAAACTGACAGAAAATCTGGTTCAGATCGGCGTGAAAGGCTATGCGGTTGAACCGAATGACGCGATGCGTGAACAGGGGATGAAACTGTTTACGGGACAGAATACCTTTGTGTGGTCGGAAGGTTCCGCAGAGATGACCGGTCTGCCGGACAATTGTGTGGACTGGGTGCTCATGGGTTCGTCCTTCCACTGGACGGATGCGCCCAGGGCGATGAAAGAATTTCGGCGGATATTAAGGCCGGGCGGATTTTTTACGGCAATCTGGAATCCGAGGGATATCCAGAGGAGCGCGCTCCATACGGAGATTGAGGATATGATTTATCAGGAGGTGCCGGGTTTGAAAAGGGTTTCTTCAGGTAGTGCAATGACAACTGAAAAGATCACGGAAAGAAAGGGGGTATACAATGCCCATATTGATGGAATGTGCCCATGATGAGCTGATGTCAAAAGAGCGCTACATCAATAGATGGCGTTCCGTGAATGACATCCAGGTTCAGGCAAGAAGAACAGAAGTTTGAGAAAATTATAGAAAATATACAGAAAATACTGGCAGACTGCAGTGAAAATTCAGTGCCTTACAAGTCGCGCGCATGGACGGTGCGGGTGAAGGAATAATGTTTCCTTTGTAATGCAATACTGTGGTCGGGCAGTTATTGTCAAAGGAGAACAGGGACTATGAAAACAGAATGGGATTATACAGATTTGGCGGCAGCATATCTGAAAAGACCGGACTATGCGCAGACGGCAATAGACAGAATGCTTGAGGCAGCGGATATAAAAAAAGGTGACTGGGTATGTGATGTCGGAGCGGGCGCGGCGCATCTTACTATAAAACTCGCGGAGTACGGACTGAAAGTCTGCGCGGTTGAACCCAACGACGCCATGCGGGCAAACGGAATTAAGAGGACGGTGCAGTTTCCAAACGTAAGCTGGCATGAGGGTGTCGGGGAGCATACAGGAATGGAAGATAAAGCATTTGATCTGGTGACATTTGGTTCCTCTTTCAATGTATGCGACAGACAGCAGGCCCTGCAGGAAAGCGCGAGGATATTGAAACCGGACGGCTGGTTTGCGTGTATGTGGAACCATAGGGATTTGGATGATCCGCTGCAGCGGGAGATAGAGGCTGTTTTGAAAAAATATATCAAAGACTATGATTATGGGACACGCAGGGAAGACCAGACAGAGGTTATAGAGAAAAGCGGCCTATTTGACAAAGCGATCTATCTGGAAGGGACAGTCGTGCATGAGATTCCGGCGGAAGATTTTATCGAAGGCTGGAAATCTCATGGGACGGTATACCGTCAGTCGCCGGAGAAGTTTAGTGTGATCAATGAGGAGATCAGGAAGCTTGTGGAGTCTGTCGGGGCAGATACCGTTAAAGTTCCGTATACGACGCGGATATGGATGGCGCAGTGCTTTGGTATATCAGGGTGAGGCGGTATAGGCAGTATTTATTATGGAATACAGCTTGAGGGCAAAATGTGGATTTGGTAGGAATTCAATATGACAGGCAATTATATAGATGCATTAATCAAAACATTGAAATCAACGGAAATATGGAAGAAAACATTTGATAAATGTGCAGATTATGATGATGGCATCAGGCTGCTTATCGACAGGTTTTCATACCATAAAGAGAACCGTTCACAGGTCTTTTTTATTGGAAATGGCGGAAGCTCTGCGATTGCAAGTCACATGACGGCGGATTTTATGAAGAATGGCGGCATGAATACATACAGTTTATATGATAACGCGGTAACAACGTGTATGGGCAATGATTATGGGTATGAATCCATCTTTGCAAAACCGATGGATTTTCTGGTAAAAGAAAATGACCTTGTGGTAGCGATCAGCAGTTCGGGAAACTCCCGCAATATAGTAAATGCCATTGGCATTGCAGGAAAAAAGAAAGCGGAAGTGATTACCTTCACCGGGTTCGGCGCGGACAACAAGGCAAAGCAGATGGGGGACATCAATGTATATGTACCTGCCACAAAGTATGGGATTGTAGAGTCGATTCACAACATTATCCTGCAGCAAGTTGTGGATATGATTATGGAAAGGGACGGTGTATCGCTATAAAGCGGAAGGAAGTGAAGGTAATGGTTTCAGTGGTGACAGGCGGATGCGGGTTTATCGGATCGCATATGGTGGACAGGCTGCTGGCAGAAGGACACGAGGTCAGGGTAATAGACAACTGGACGACAGGAAGGCCGGAAAACCTTGAGCATCAGAGGGACAACAAGAATCTAACGATCTATCATATGGATATCAGAAACAGGGAAGAGATAGAACCTGTGTTTAAACATGTGGACTATATTTTCCATCTGGCGGCGCTGGCGGATATTGTACCGTCGATCCAGCAGCCATATGAGTATTATTCGTCAAATGTGCTGGGTACGTTCAATGTGGTGGAATGCGCCAAAAATGCCGGTATTCAGAAACTGGTATATGCGGCATCATCATCATGTTATGGATTGCCAGATGAATTTCCGACAAAGGAAACAGCACAGATCAGACCTCAGTATCCCTATGCGCTTACAAAGCGGCTCGGCGAGGAGACGGTACTTCATTGGGGGCAGGTCTATGGGCTCCCGGTAGTTACGCTGCGTTTATTTAATGTATATGGAACGCGGTCAAGGACTTCGGGGACATATGGCGCGGTATTTGGTGTATTTCTTGCGCAGAAGCTCGCCGGAAAGCCATTTACTGTAGTCGGAGACGGAAACCAGACGAGGGATTTTACCTATGTGACAGATGTCGCGGATGCATTTTATACAGCGGCAGTGTCCGATGTGACACAGGATACATTTAATGTAGGAAGCGGTGGAACTTATTCTGTAAACAGGTTATGTGAGCTGCTTGGCGGTGAGGTGACACATATTCCGAAGAGGCCCGGGGAGCCTGATTGTACATTTGCTGACACTACAAAAATTGAAAAGGCGTTAGGCTGGAAAGCCAAAGTTACTTTTGAAGAAGGGGTGCAGAGGGTGCTTGACAATATTGATTACTGGAGGGAAGCACCCGTATGGACGCCGGACAGCATCGGGGAGGCAACACAGGACTGGTTTAAATATCTGGGAAAGTGATTTCGGGTTAGGACAGCCAGACTGACAGCAGGTTGGGAGAGGTAAAATGATACGGATTTGCGAAAGTTCAACATCCTATATGGAACTGGCGGACGAATGCCTGACTTTGGATCAGACAGTCTGGAAGAGGGCAAGAGAATATTTTGCCAGACATAAAGAGACGGAAACGATTCCCATACTGGATCATGAAGGCCGGAAGCTTGGTTATGCGTGGCAGGACGGGGAGGCTGACAGGGAAATCCGGATGCTGCGCGAGCTGAGGGAACAGAATCAAATGATAGATTTTCGCGATTTGTATCCGGGTTACGGAGGCGGGGTATTGATTCATGACTGTAATGAGCTTGCGTGGTCTATGAGGGAGTATCTGATTGAGAGTGGGGTTGTTGTAAATGTTGCCGGACGATTCTGGAATGAACTGGGCATTGAAAAGAGTGAAAATGATAACTGTGGAAATCAGGTATTTGAGATATGGGCAGAGGGTGTCCATCAGAAAAGCGGGGATTGGAAGCAGGAAAGGCTCAGAAGCGCTTCAGCAGAATTTGAATGTGTGAATGAAATATATGAGGCGAATATCAGGACCGGCAGGATCAAAGATGCCAGGGGAGATGTTGGCTTTTTGCTGGACAGATTGCGTTCGGAGAATCAGGTAGTTATCCGTGGAACTGGGACGATGGCGCAGGATGCTTATGACTGGCTGCTGGCAAATGGCATTGATGTGTGTGCATTCCAGTCTGGCAGAGAAGAGTGTGGAAGGAAGTACTTGTTCGGAAAACCGATTCTGACCAGGGAACAGGTTGAACAGAGACTTGAAAAAGCAGTCATTCTGGAGTGTGCCGCAAAAAACAGCGCATGGGGGTTTGGCGATGTAGATGCTTATGATTATGAAGGCTATGAGAGAAATAAGAGATATTTTTTACTGAGGGATTACACGGAGGTGCCAGAGAATAATTTAGTGAATTTATGTATGAAAAAGACGCTGGTATTTACGGGAGATATGCGGTTATGCAACCGTGTTTATCGGTATCTCAGGCAATGCGGGGTGGAAACAGATTATTTTGTATACTGGAATATTTTAGCGGAAAATGAAGCAGAGGTCAGGAAATTCCAGATCCCGGTGACAGACACAATAAAGCTGTCAGGGAATCATATTCTGATGTTGGTGTTGCCACAGTATTCTTACGACGGTTATCTGACTCACGCGACAGCAGGAAAGAGAAATGCTTATATTGAAAAGTTTAGGGAGTGCGGAATCAATGACTGGTCGGAATACTTTTCTGATGTGAAGAAATGTATTCATTTAGAGACTGAAGGAGAGAAGTTTAGGAAAAAGGAACTGCGCCCCAAAGGAGTAATGCTTGGCGCGATATCCGCATACAGCGGAAATTTATTGATAAGACAAAGTTTAGCAGGGCATTCGCAGATTTTATTGATAGAAGATTACTCTGTGATCAATGACGAATTGTATTATATCTGTATTCGTCTGGCGGAGGAAAAGGCAAATGATATTCTGCCTGTTTTCTGGGATCTATATAAACAGGAAATGGATGTAGACAAAGGATATGCCACATTTTATGACAAGGATAAAGAAAAGTTTAATCAAAAAATGGAACAACTTTTATCGGCGGGTGAGAAGTTTACTTCCCAAGAACTGTTTGTGATGTTCCATATTGCCTATAGTGCCATGTATGGAAAAGAGATATCCGACCTGGGAAGTACGGTTATTTATTGGGAGCCCCATATGTGGAGCCGCGGATATGTGCGGGAATGGGAATATTGGCTTCGTGATAAGGCGATAGAGGAGTACACGCTTGATGTAGTGAGAAATAGTTATGCATGTGCGGGCTCGGGCATGAGATATAACGCTGCTGATACACAATGGCAGTGGAGAATGAGGTATATGTACCATTCCCGTCCACAGTACAAGAAGCGCGACTGGGAAGTTATAATCAGGTTTGAGGACCTGAAATGCCGTCCGGAGGAAACGCTTTCCCGGTTGTGTGACAGGTTGGGGATCTGTTTTTGCGATTCGTTAATGGAAACAACGCTTCACGGGGAAAAGTATTTCTATGACGGCGTCATTACGGGATTTGACACAAAGCCTGCATATAATCTGTATGAGGAGTTTTTTAGCGTTTTTGACAGGATGAGGATATGTCTACTCAATAGAACATACCACAAGGAAAATGGGTATGCTTATGTGGACTGCCTTGACTTTAGCAGGCGGGAGCTGCAGGAAATGTTCCTGAAAGATTTCCGCTGGGAACATACGCAGGGAACAACAGACGGAAAAACACAGGAAAGCATCTGGAACACGCAGGAATATTTTAGGGAACTGCTTTGGCAGGAACGGTTTGTGGAAGTTGTGGAGAAGGACAGGGTTGAAAAATATGAAATGGCGGAGTGAGGATTAGGCATGTGGCAGTATGATTGTTTTGCGGAAGATTTCAAATTGCTTTGCGAAGAGAAAAAAGATGATATCATGATGGTCTACCAGCAGGGTACAGAAAGGACAAATTATGCGTATGGCGAAGTTTATGGACTTGTGAAGAGATTTATCTCTTTTTGCCGGAATCATGGTTTGAAACAGGGGGACACGATTGTCTCTATAATGCCAAATTCACCGGAGGCTGTGATCTGCTTTTTTGCGGCATTGGTGGGCGGAATGAATTATGCCCCGCTTCCGCCTGCGGTTAGCAGACGGGAGTATGATAACTGGATCGGACTAGTTCATCCTGCGCTAGTAATCAAAAAGGAAGGAACTGTTGGCGATGCTTCTTCTGTACAGGTTTTTCAATGTAAGTGTGATGGAAATATGTCATGGCTGCCTTCTGAGGAGGACTTTCTGGTAAATTGCCAAACAGCACATATTTATTTAATGACAAGTGGGACGACAGGAACTCCGAAAGCAATGTCCATTAACGCAGACAAGTTATGGAGCAGTGGAAAAGCATTTGTACGGTTTTACCAGATTGAAGAGACTTCTTGCCGATTTTGGAATTACCTTCCAATGTCGTATCTGGGAGGACTGTATAATCTTGCATTGGTTCCGTTATGCTGTAAAGGAAGTTTTGTGATATCAGAGCCATTTTCAGGAAAGACCATATTAAATTATTGGAAATTTGTCATGGATAACGAAATCACAGCATTATGGCTTGTTCCCAGTATTGTACAGGGGCTCTTAAAAATTGCCAGATTAGCGGGAGCACAGAATATCCCTCACTGTGCACAAACGGTTAAAATTGCGTTTCTTGGAACTGCGCCTGTTCAGCTTGAAGTAAAGGAAGAGTTTGAACAGATATTTGGAATACGTCTTTATGAAAATTTTGCTTTATCTGAATCTACATTTTTGACTGGGGAAGACCATTCCAGTGCAGGATGTCGGGAACAAGGGAGCGTCGGGAGGATAATGCCTTATGTGTCTGTAAAGACTGTCCCGATGGAGGCTGAGAATGGAATTGGCATGATCTGGGTTAAAACGCCGTTCTTATTTGACGGCTATTTAGCGGAAGATGGTTTAATGAGTATTTCTTTGGACGATGATGGATATTTCAATACACAGGACCTGGGGTACATAACGGAGAAAGGAATATTGGTTTTGGCAGGGCGCAACCGGGATATTATTAAAAGGGGTGGGCAGTTTATCTCTTTAAATGAAATAGAGACAGTTGTGGGAAAAATGCCATTGATCGAAGAGGCGGCAACCGTACCTGTGAAGCATGATTTTTATGGAGAAGTTTATGTACTCTGCGTCATATTTAGGCAGAAGGAAGATATCGAGAGACAAAAGGAGCAATTGCGCGCATGGATGTTGGATAATTTTGTTTCCTATAAATTACCGGATAAAATATGTGTTTGCAGTTCCTTTCCACGAACTGCCTCTGGGAAAATACGAAAATGTGATTTAGTAAATGTGATTGAAAATAGAAATTTGTCTGTGTGAACTGAATGGCAGGGTAAATAGAATGATTATGATAGATTTATCATTGGATATTGATAATGAGTGCATGACTTGTGGAACAAAATGGCATGAAAAAGTTTGCATCAAACCGCTGGGAAAAATTAATGAAGTTGGACGAAATACGCATAGTATATTGCTGGGCAGTCATTCAGGAACTCATGTTGATGCACCATTACATTTTTTTGAAGATATGAAGGGAATAGACCAGCTTGATTTGGCGCAGATATGCGGGGACGTGACAGTCATAGACCTTACATATATTAAGCAGGGGGATTGCGTGAAAATAGAAGATGTTACGGGAATAACGCCAAGTGAACGGATGATTTTTCGTTTTGACTGGTTTAAAAGATGGAAAACAGTAGAATATTATACTAAATTTCCATATTTTTCTATGGAATCAGTGCAGTATTTAGTTGAAAGGGGGATGAGGGTAATGGCATTGGATACACCATCTCCAGATAATGGAAGTGCAATTATGCAGATAGAGGATTCACTAATTCATAAATATCTATTAAAAAGAGGTATTGTAATAATTGAATATTTAAGTAATACGGATCAATTAGAGACAAATAAGCAATACCAGTTATTTGCATTACCTATAAAAGTAAAAGATTGTGATGGAGCGCCGGCTCGGGTAGTTGCAGTTGAGAAAGAATGTTGAATTGAGGGATTCAGATGAATACAGGTCAATTTGAGATCATGGATGTTACATTAAGGGATGGAAGTTATGCAATAAACTATCAATTTTCATTAGAAGATGAACAAAATATAGGTACAGCTCTTAAAGATTTGGGATGCAAATATATTGAGATCGGACATGGTATGGGACTGGGAGCAAGTAATGAAAGAAATGGCTATGCAAAGCATTCGGACAAAGAATATTTGCAGTGCGCCATGGAATATATGCAAGGTGTTCATTATGGGATGTTCTGTATACCAGGGATTGCGAAATTAGAAGATATTGTAATGGCAGCAGAGTATGGGTGTTCTTTTATCAGGATAGGGACAAATGTAGAGGATGTAAAAAAATCCGAACCATATATTAAATATGCCAAACAGCATAAGTTGATGGTAACAGCAAATTATATGAAATCTTATGCAGTCACTGCGGAGGAATTCAAGCAGGCAGTTCAGTATTCTGAGTCATGGGGAGCCGATTTAGTTTATATTGTTGATTCTGCGGGGGGAATGATGCCGACTGATATCGAAAGGTACTACAACGCAATCAGGCAATGCAGCAATATAAAAACGGGATTTCATGGTCATAACAATATTGGAATGGCTTTAGCAAATAGTTTGTTTGCAATACAATTGGGGATGGATTTTATTGACTGTTCATTACAGGGGATAGGAAGAAGCTCTGGTAATACTTCATTTGAATATTTAGTAATATGTTTGAAAAAAATGGGATATGACCTATCTATAGATACAATGGAACTCTTGCTTGCCAGCAAGAGGTATATATATCCGTTTATGAAAAAGACTGGTATTCATCCCATTGATTTAGAATGTGGAATCGCAGGTTTTCATTCAAGTTATTTAAAAGAAGTGTGTAAAAGTGCAATTGAAAATGAAATAAATCCACTTCAGTTAATTGAAAAGTATTGTACAAGGGATCAGGTAGGTCTTGACTGTAATTTGTTAAATCAAATGGCGGTGAATCTTCCTAAAGATAAAGCAAGTATGGAAGTTATAGATATCATAAGTTACTTGGAAGCAGAAAATATATAGATAAAGAAATGATGTTATATGTGGGGAAGAACAATGAGGGAAAAGATTATTGACTATATCAATGAAATTGCATTGGAAAAAGGAATTGAAGCAGATCACAATACCAATTTATTTGATAATGGTATTTTAGATTCTATGGAGATTATTTTGTTTTTGAATTTTTTGGAGGAAGAGTTGGGGCTGAAGATTGAATATACTGACTTAAATTTTGAAAATTTTTATACAATTGATTCAATTATGGCATGGATTGAAAAAAGACAACAAAAAGAACAGGGGAATATGTGATGATAATGAAGTTTGATCATGTTTCTTATATAGCACAGCAACGAGATATAGATAAAATTTTAAAGCAATTTAATCAAAGCAGTCATTTATATTTTAAAGAGATAGAGAAGGTTAATTCTAAACAAAAATGGAATCTTATGCTCTGCAGGCAGGAAAAATGCGATATGTATTTTTATGAAGGACAGTTACCGGTGGAAATAATCTCCTATGAAACAGTATTTGAAGGAACGCATTTGAGTGTTGATATGGAACATAGGATTATTTATGCGAAGAGCAATGATATATCTGTGTGCGCAAATATTTTGAAATGTATTGGGACAACGCTATTTGAAGATAATGGTTTATTAAAATGTAATTTAAGAGGTATTTTTGACAAAGAAGATTTTTGGCTTGTTGTATCTTTGACTGAAGAAATGAAAACAGTCTATTTGGATGATAAAGGCTTTGGATGCATTACGTTTTTGGTTGATCGTATGGAAGTGGTACGAAACGCATTGCGAAATGTGGAAGGTATTGACTGTATTACAGAATCGGAAGTTCTGATAGTAAACAATAGAAAGTTAGAAGTATGTTTTTTGCGCTTGTCAGCGCTGAATGTAATATTTGAATTTATTACTCCTGTCAGGCATACCAATAGTGGTAGTTGTTGAGTTTTGATAAATGTAAAGAAAGTGTAGGATAAATCATAGTGATACGATTTAGCAAATATGAAACATACGTACATTATAATAAGAAAACGCCAGGCGATTCTTTGATTCTGGACAGGGCGATCTGGGAAAAAGGCAGGGAATATTTTGCAAAGTATCCATCTGAATCAATGGTTCCGGTAGCAGATGAAAGGGGGAATATTATCTGTTACGCATGGCAGGATACAGAAGCTAACAGGGAAATACGAATGCTGCGTGAACTTGAGGAATGCCGGGAAGCAATTGGATTTCAAAAATTGTATCCAGAATATGCTTGTGTAACTATTCATGGCTTTAATGAACTTGCGTGGTATATGAGACAGTATCTTATGCAGAATGGAATGTCGGTGAATGTCGAGGGTGATTTGTGGAAGTTTTTAGGGATTGAAGAGGGGACAGAATCTTTTGGAATACGAGACTATGAGATATGGGCAGAAGGCGTTAATTCGAAAAGCAGTGATTGGATACAAGTACGTTTGAAAAGTGCTTCCGCAAATTTTGAATGTGTGAATCAAATATATGAGGCGAATATTAAGGCAGGAAAAATTGCTGACAATGATTTCGGCGTTGAGGGATTACTGCAAATGTTGTCTCACGAGAAAGAAATTATTATCAGGGGAACGGGGACAAAGGCGCATGATGCTTACGACTGGCTGTTGGCAAATAATATTCATATTTGTGCTTTTCAATCAGGCAAAGCAAATGAAGTGAGAAAAACACTTTTTGGTATTCCGGTTTTAACAAAATCACAGGTGAAAGAACAATATAAAAGAGCGGTTATTATTGAGTGTAGCGCCAGACATAGTGCATGGGGATTTGGCGGTGTAGATCACTATGATTACGAGGGATATGAGAGAAACAAAAGATATTTTCTGCTGAGAGATTATATCGATGTGCCGGAAAATAAACTTTTGCATATATTTAAGAGAAAAAGGCTGCTGCTTGTAGGAAATATATATTTATGCAACCGCGTATATAAATGGTATAAGAAATATGCAGCAGATATAGTCGAAATTTCGTATTGGGATATTTTGAATGAAAGAAAAGATTTGACAGAAGAAGACGTTGTGGTGGTTGTGGCGCCTCAATACGCTGTTGAAGGCGTAGGGAGAAAAGAGACTATGAATCAGTGCAGTTATTATAGGGAATCTCTTAAAAAACTGGGCGTATGGGATTATACTGACTATTTTTCAGACATGATGAAATATATTCAGCTAGAAACAGAGAAAGTAAAGTATCCCAGAAAGGAGCTGCGTCCTGGGGGAATTGTACTTGGAGCTATAAACGCATTTTCGGGGAACGTGTTAGTAAGACAATGCCTGTCAGGCCATCCGCAGATTGTAATGATAGAAGGAGATAACAAAGGGGCGTTCCTTGATATTGAGCTGTATTATCTCTGTATATGCCTGTCGGAAGTAAAATCATCTGATCTGTTAGAAGTATTTTGGGAACTATATCAAAAAGAGTCTATTGAGGGGAGCATCGAGAGAACCTTTAGTAATCAGGAAAGGTTTGACAGTAAGATGAGAGAATTGCTTCGTTTCAGCGATCAGTTCACCTCACAGGAGTTATTTGTGATGTTTCATCTGGCTTTTGCGGCAATGCATGGAAGAGAAATATCAAATTTGGAAGACGTGATAATCTACTGGGAGCCACATTGCTGGGATCGGAATATTGTGCGTGAATGGGCGTTATGGTTAAATAGTGCAGATGTGAGGGGGTATACACTCAGCACTGTCCGCAATCGATATATTCTTGCAGGTTCAGCTATCAGGATGCTTAGTGAAAGGAATTGGAATACTGCGCGCTATTGTATCTATGGAAGACCGATTACAAACAGAAAAAGCTATGAAAACTGGCGGGAAAAGACAATAAAGTTTGAGGAACTGAAATGTTATCCGAGAGAAACTCTGACTATGCTTTGTGAATGGTTAAGTATTTCTTTTGATGAAATATTAATGGAAACGACTTATCTCGGGAAAAAGGCATATTATGGCGATATTACGGGATTTGATGTCCGGCCAGCATATAATCTGTACGAGGAGTATTTCAGTATTTTTGACAGGATGCGGATTGCTATGGCATCAGGCTCCTATCAAAAGAAGTACGGATATCCATACGTGAGCTGTCTGGAATTCAGCAGACGTGAACTGCAGGAAATGTTCTTGAAAGATTTTCGCTGGGAGGGACTTTCGGGGACAGCGGAAAGGGAGATGGACAATTATGTTTATGTGCAGGATATGGTGCGGAGTTTGTTATGGAGGGAGCGTTTTGCCGAAGTTATGCAGATTGATCTGGATGAAGAATATTGAGGAAAATATTTTATGAATGACTTAAATTATATTAGAAGTCTATTAAAAACATATATAGATCGCAAGGTAAATAAATTTATTATTTACCCATTCGGGGTAAATGGTGTAAAAGTCAAGAATATACTGAAAGACTATTTTAATTTAGAACCGCTTTTTATTGTAGATAATGAATATTCACGTTATAACCCTAAAATAATCAGTGGATTGGGATTAAAAAAGTTTTATCAGGATGATATGTATATTATTCTTACAGTAGAAAATGAGACAATTAATAAAGAAATATTTTTAGAACTTTCTGGGTATATTTCACCTGATAGGATTATTAATCTTAAAAAAACAGATGATTATAATAAGAGGGGTATAGCTCATGGCTCATTAGGTTTTTTGCTAAAGGATTTTTTACCTCCAGTGCAAAATAGGATTGAGAAAAATACTAATAAAATAAAAGTAAGAATCGTACAGAGTTCACCTACTATTTGGAATGCTATTAATACAGTGTGCAATGCATTTCGAGAGGACTGTTTGTATGATGTGCTCATAATAATTGGTGGGTGGAAAAATTCTGAGATGGTAAAGATAATTGACCATTGGGGATATAGATGGATTATGCTGGACGAATATCAGGGTGAGATTGATAAACCAGATATATTGGTTTTGTGTGGTCATTTACTTAATAAATTCAATGGATTACTTGATTGCAGGCGATATGTGAAACTAGTGGTTGTTGTGTATTGGTCCGTGGTTCGATATGCACATACAGTAGAGGAGTTTTGGATAAATCTGCAAAATGATTTTGACATATATCGCCCTGATTATTATTTATTTGACTCTTTACAATATAAAGAGATCGAAGAGTCAGAATATTATTCAGAAAAAATAATAGAGATGGGAAATGCAAAGTTCGATGGGATTTATCAGGGCATACAGGAAAAAAAATATCCTGATTTGTGGAAGAAACTGGAAGGGAAAACAACAGTGCTTTGGGCAACTAGTCATGGAATTAATGAGAACATGGATATATCGCCAACTCTTACCTTTGATTTATTTGCTAAAACATTTTTCGAATACGCAAATAACAACCCGGAGATGGGATTTATTTTGAGACCTGCTATGGCATTTCTGGAGGAATTGCTTAAATATGGCTTTTGGAGCGAAAATGACATAAAATTTTTGAAAGAGTATTGTACCAATAGTCCGAACATAATATTTGACGATACAGAAAACTATGATAATGCGATATCAATTTCAGACGGAGTTATAACAGATGGCTTTTGTGGGATTGTATGTTCGGCATTACCAACATTGAAACCGATTTGTGCCACCTTTCGTTCAAAAGAGGCTATACCATGGCATAAAGAACTGTTGGATAGTTTGTATTTGGCTTATGAAATAGAAGATTTCATAAATTTTTTGGAAATAGTTAAAAATAAATCAGATTTTATGTTAGAACAAAGAAAAATTTCGAGTGAGAAATTTGTAAAGAATTTTGATGGTCAAAACGGATGGAGGATTAAAGAGTTCATTAAAGAAAAATATAATGAAAGATGTTAAAATAGGGAATTTGAGCATATGAACAAAGAAGTATCACAGGAAGCGTTTAAGATAGATATCAGACCTAGGTTAAAGGAAGAAAAAAAGACGATTGCATTATGCCATGGCGTTTTTGACCTGCTGCATCCCGGCCACGTAATTCATTTAGAGCAGGCAAAGGGCATGGCGGATATACTGGTGGTATCTATAACTGCGGCGCAATATGTGCGCAAGGGGCCAGGAAGACCGTATTTCGATGATGAGATGCGCATGAAAGTATTGGCAGCACTGGAGTGTGTGGATTATGTCATGCTTTCTGAAGGGTATACGGTAGATGATGTTATCGAGAGCGTGGAGCCGGATATTTATGTAAAAGGTGAGGAGTATGCCAAAGCGGAGGAAGACATTACGGGAAAGATTTCGGAGGAAAAAGCGCTTGTGGAAAAGCATGGGGGAATACTTCGCTTTACAACAGGAGAAGTATTCAGCTCGACAAGATTAATTAATACTGCAATGTCTGGTCTGTCAGAGGAAGTCCGATGCTATATGGAAGATTTCAAAATGCGGTTTACCATGAAGGACATAAAAAAATATGCAGATATCATATCAGGCTTGAAGGTTCTCGTAGTTGGTGATGTTATTATAGACAAATATACATACTGCAGTGTACAGGGAATGATGTCAAAAGATATGGGGTATTCCGCGCAATTATCCCATTCGGAGGAATACCTGGGCGGGGCTGTTGCAATCGCAAGGCATCTTGCGTCGTTTACAGATGATGTGACACTGATGTCGGTTATAGGGAATGAGGATAAAATAAGGCTTCGTTTTATGGACGAGCTGGCAGATAAGGTGCAGCTGCGGCTGGCATACAGCACGTCTTGCCCGACGATTATAAAACATAGGTACCTGTCCCATGACGAAAAGCGTGAGGAGTATAGAAAAATATTTGCAATCAATAATATTCCGGGAAATATGTATTATGAAGAGGATATTTATACTGGTTTTAAGGAGAAACTGCGTGAGAGAGTAAGGGAGTACGATGTCGTATTTCTGTGTGATTTTGGTCATGGACTGATTGACAAGGAAGTAATGGAGATTATTCAGAAAAATGCAAAGTACCTGGTCTTGAACTGTCAGACGAATTCTACGAACAAGGGCTTAAATATCATCACAAAATATTCCAGGGCAGATGTATTTGCACTGGATCAGCAGGAATTAAAGCTTGCTTTCCCAGAATACGTTCTGGACGAGCGGGCAGGATTAAATGCATTGTCAGAACACCTGCAAGGAGATGGCTGGCTGACAAGGGGATCAAAAGGAGCATATGGTATTCTGGCAGAAAAAATATATGAATGTCCCGCATTTACCTTGAAAGTGAAAGATACCGTTGGCGCAGGGGATGCCTTTTTTGCCACAGCAGGCATTTTTGCAGCGGCAGGGGCGCCCATAGAGCTGGGAACTTTCATGGGAAACATCGGGGGAGCGCTGGGGGCTAATATTGTTGGCAATAAAGAGGCGCTGGAGAAGGTCAATGTACTGAAATACGCGGCTACACTGCTGAATGTATAGCGTTTTGGCTGTTTTAAAACGGGGAGGAGGACAGACATGGCAGAGGATATCCGAATGGATTCACACAAGCTCATATACCATCCGGAAATTGTGGTGCGGTGGCTGAAAGGTGAAAATATCTATCCGATTGAATTGGAAATCGGTCTGACGAATGCCTGTAACCATCGATGCATCTTTTGCGCGGTAGATTATACAGGATATAAGCCGGACAGGATAGACTCCGAAGTGCTGATTGAAAATCTGAAGGAACTTGCGCCGAAAGGTGTGAAGAGCATTATATATGCTGGAGAAGGGGAACCGCTTCTGCACAGGGAGGCTCCGGATATTATCAATAGGACAAAAAGACTGGGAATTGACGCTGCAATATCGACAAACGGGGTTTTGTTGACGCGGGAAGTTTCAAGGGAGTGTCTGAAATCCCTGACGTGGATACGTTTCAGTGTGGCGGGAATAACAGATACAACCTATGACAAAATACAGCAGGGGAGGAAAGGGGATTTATCGAAGGTATTGTCAAATATGCAAGCTGCGGCAGACATCAAAAGAGAACAGAATTTGCATTCAACACTCGGGGTTCAGATGCTTTTGCTGCCGGACAATAAGGACGAGATCGTGCAGATGGGAAAGACACTCAGGAGTATCGGGGTGGACTATTTTACGATTAAACCGTTTTCACAGCACCCGCAGAGCCAGCATATTCTGCAGGTTGACTATAAGGAAATGCTGGAATTGGAAAAGGAAGTCACAGAACTGCAGACAGATGATTATAAGGTGTATTTTAGGGCACATTCCATGGAAAAACTGGATTGTAAAAGATGCTATGAACACTGCTGGGCGCTGCCATTTATGGTGTATGTGGACGCAAGGGGAAACCTATGGCCGTGCATCGTATTTATGGGAAGGGATGAATTAAAATATGGCAATATCAATGAGAACTCCTTTGTGGATATATGGGAAGGAAACCATAGAAAGAAAGTCGTGGATTACTTTATGAATATGGATCTAGGGCAGAACTGCCGCGAGTTATGTCGGCTTGATGAGATGAACAGGTATCTTGACAGACTGAAAAATCCCAGCGGGCATGTGAATTTTATATGATTGGAGAAAATAAATGGAGAAGGCAACACCGTACAGTAACCTGAAAATATTCGCCCATGCACAGGCGCTTAATGAGATTGGGGAAGGAAAAAGGATCGCGCCGATATATATTCGTATTAAACCGACAAATTACTGCAATCATCATTGTTATTATTGCAGTTATGCCGACAGCGAACTGGGATTGAGGGATTCGGTCAACAGACAGGATCAGATTCCATGGGAAAAGATGCAGGAAATCATATCGGACATGGAAGATATCGGTGTGAAGGCGGTTACCTTCAGCGGTGGTGGGGAACCGCTGGTTTATCCGTATATTGTGCAGGCGATGCGGAAGGTCCTGGACGCGGGTATTGATCTGTCGGTCATCACAAATGGGCAGTTGTTAAAGGAGGAGAGGGCTGAGGTGCTGGCAAATGCGAAGTGGGTGAGAATCTCTTTTGATTCTGCGAATGCCCACACATATTCCAAAGTCAGGCAGCTTCCGCTCAAAGCTTTTGACGAGGTTTGTGATAATATTTATCAATTTTCGAAACAGAAACAGGAAAACTGCGAACTGGGAATTAACTTTGTAGTTAACCATGAAAATGCGGATCAGGTGTATGACATGGCAAAAATGGTCAGGGAACTGGGAGCTAATCATATTAAATATGCGGCGAGGGTGACGAAAGATCTATTTGCGTATCATGAGCCGTTTAAGCAGGGTGTGATTGAGCAGATTCATCGGGCCAAGGAAGAACTGCAGACGAAGCATTTCAGGGTTATAGACAAATATGAGGGTGATTTTGATTCGGCGCTGGTATTTCATCGGTGTTATGGTCAGTGTTATATCAACCGGATTTTTACGGTCATAGCAGCAGATAGTAAAGTATATTTCTGCCATGACAAGGCGTATGTGACAGACGGTGTTGTAGGCGATTTGTCAAAGCAGTCTTTTAAGGAGCTGTGGTTTTCGGAAGAGACGGTGAAACGATATCAGGAGTTTAATCCACAGAAGGAGTGCAATCATCATTGTGTCTATGACGACAGGAATGAACTGCTCAATGTATTTTACAGTTTAGATAGAAATCATATAAATTTTATTTAGTAATGATTTTAAACCAGGGAGTTAGCATGAAAAGTATTCATAAAGGGGAAATACCAGAGGCGTTGTATCAGTCTGTCGTGGTTTTGTATGGGGCGGGAATAACAGGCAACAGAATAGTAGCGCTTTTGAAACCATATAAAGTCCGCATTTTGTATATTATTGACGATGATAAGAACAAATGGGGAAGTACGATCGATGGGATTCCAATTATATCCTACCGTGTGTTTGAAGAAAAGTGCACAGGCTTTGCACATGTCTCAGTCATTTTAACAACAATATATGGAAAGGCTGTTTTAAAGAAACTGCGTCAGATAACTTGGGCGGATGCAGTAGAAGTATATGAGATGTATGGGTGGCTGAACGAAGCATACCAGTTAAATGGGTTGATTGGCGGCGTTGATGATGCAGAAAGGATTGAGCGGTTCCATGGGGAAATTGGTTCATTGAAGGTTGGACTGGCCGATGAGGAATCGAAAAGAGTTTTGGATGGCATTGACCGCTATTTGTACAATAAGGATTTAAATATTCTCGCTGATATCTGTACAGAGAGTGACCAGTATTTTATTCCGGAAGTGTTGTCTGCAATTCGAAAACCTTTGAATATACTTGATGCGGGTGCGTATGTGGGGGAGTTATACCAGACGATCCGGAACCATGATATAAAATTGGAGCATTGGTACTGTTTTGAGGCAAATGCAGATAATTATAACAAATTAATCCAATATTCACAAAACATGGAACTGAGTGGAATCCAGGTATGTGTTAATAAAGGGTTGTGGGATCAGGACGGAACACTATATTTTGACAGCAGCAAAGGAACAGCATCAAGAATCGTGGATTATAGGACAGATGACCAGATAGAAGTGATATCAATCGATACATATTTCAGGGATAAAAAATGTGATTTCATCAAAATGGACATAGAGGGGGCTGAATATCCGGCTTTGTGTGGGGCAATGGACGTGATTAGACGGGAGCGTCCAATTATGGCAGTTTCCATCTATCACAGTATAGAGGATTTGTATAGAATCCAGCGTTTTTTGATGGACAGGTTGCAAGGGTACAGATATTATATCAGGCATCATGCATTGATTTTATGTGAAACAGTTTTGTATGTGGTACCGAATGAATTGTGAACTGGTTGGATAG
Source organism: Lachnospiraceae bacterium (assembly GCA_009774245.1). Classification (GTDB taxonomy): domain Bacteria; phylum Bacillota; class Clostridia; order Lachnospirales; family Lachnospiraceae; genus COE1. The sequence continues at coordinate 73,767 of VSNM01000009.1, forward strand.
GAGAGATTATGGAAACGATAGAAATGGTGGCTAAGGATATAAGGAAAAAAATCTTCCAGATCGCGTATTTTGCAGGCGGCGGCCATATGGGAGCAGCATTTTCCATGGCAGACATTATCAGTGTGCTGTATTTTGACCACGTGCTGCGATATGACGCCTCGAAGCCGGAATGGGAAGAACGGGATAAATTCATACTGAGCAAAGGGCATGCCTGTTATGCTTTATATGCTGCCCTGGCCCATGCGGGTTATTTTTCGGAAGAAGAATTGCGGAATGTCGGAAAACCAGGTTCCAGTTTTGGCGGACATCCCAAAATGCATGATATTCCAGGAGTTGAAGCTTCTACGGGGGCGCTGGGACATGGGTTATCGTTTGCGATTGGCGCTGCCTATGCCAGCAAGGCAGATCGCAAACGGAGTCATGTATATGTTGTGCTTGGGGATGGAGAGTGTCAGGAGGGTTCGGTCTGGGAAGGTGCGTTGTCAGCACCAACATTGGAACTGGATAATCTGACTGTGATCGTTGATCACAACAAGCTTCAGGCAATGGACGAGCTGGAACGGATTGTGCACATGAAACCGTTTGTTGACAAATGGAAAGCTTTTGGCTGGAATGTGGTGGAAATTGATGGACATAAGTACCAGGAAATCAGAACAGCTTTGTTAACACGGCAGGAAGGGCAGCCTACACTGGTGGTCGCAAATACCATCAAGGGAAAGGGAGTTTCATTTATGGAAAATGTTCCAATCTGGCATTACCGTATGCCCAATGAGCAGGAACTGCCCGTATTGATGAAAGAACTTGGCCTGACGGAGAATGATCTGAAGTAGATATTTATGGAATGGTGTAGATATCAGGGAGAATGACTATGTACATATTAGGCGTTTCTGCATTATATCATGATGCAGCGGCAGCATTAATTAAGGATGGGGAAATTATTGCGGCGGCACAGGAAGAAAGATTTACACGGAAAAAGCACGATCCTTCGCTTCCAAAGCATGCCATTCAGTATTGTCTGGGAGAAGCAGGCATAGCGGCGGAGGACCTAGATGCAGTTGTCTATTATGATAATCCCTTTTTGACGGCGGGGCGTTTTGTCCAGAATCTGTGTTATGCCGGAGCGGATAGTAAGGATCTGCTGGATTTTTCACTGGAATCGCTTGTCGGCCAGAAAATGTGGGTTCATGAAATGTTAAGGGGATACATGGGGCGGCTGGGAATTGACAACAAGCTATATGTGGCGGAACATCATGTCTCCCATGCGGCATCGGCTTTTTTTCCGTCCCCGTATCAGAAAGCCGCCATTATTACAGTTGACGGCGTGGGGGAATATGCGACGACTACAATTGGATATGGACAGGACAATCATATTCAGATACTGGAGGAAATAGAGTATCCACATTCTCTGGGGTTATTGTATAGTGCCTTTACTTATTTTTGCGGGTTTAAGGTCAATTCAGGTGATTATAAACTGATGGGGCTGGCACCTTACGGAAAGCCGAAGTATTGTCAGTTGATAAAAGATCATTTGATTGATATAAAGCCAGATGGATCATATCGGCTGAATCTGGCGTACTTTGATTTTCAATATGGCAGAAGCATGACAAATGAACATTTTGCCCAGCTTTTTGGCGGAGACAGAAGAAAGCCAGAATCGCCGATTACACAGCGAGAGATGGATATGGCGGCTTCTGTTCAGAAGGTTGTGGAGGAAGTTATGAAACGGATGACTCGCCATGCGAAGGAACTGGTGGGAAATGCCGTGGAAAATCTGGTTCTCGCGGGTGGTGTGGCACTGAATTGTGTTGCAAATGGCGTGCTGAAGCGGGAGGGGATATTTAAAAATATCTGGGTTCAGCCAGCAGCGGGTGATGCCGGTGGAGCCGTTGGGGCAGCAATGTTCTATTATTTCCAGCAATGCGGTAATAAGAGGATATCAGACGGGATAAATGACAGACAGAATGGTTCTTATCTTGGACCAGCATATTCGGACCAGGAAATCGAAAGTTTTCTGAAAGCAAAGGGATATGTATACCACGCTTATTTGGACCGGTCTGTTTTTTATAGAAAAATAGCGGAATTGCTTGACGGACAGAATGTAATAGGACTGTTTGAGGGCAGAATGGAGTATGGACCAAGGGCATTGGGAAACCGCAGTATTATCGGAGATGCCCGTTCACCCCGGATGCAGTCGAAACTGAACCTGAAAATAAAGTACAGGGAGTCTTTCAGACCATTTGCGCCATCTGTTTTGGAAGAGAGCGCGGAACAATACTTTAATCTGAATGGCAGAAGTCCTTATATGCTTTTTTGTGCTGATGTATGTGAGGAAAGAAGAAAGGATTTCTGCCTGGAGGACGAGATTGGGAGATCACAGGAAGATCTTCTTCCTGTCGTGAATAAGGTGCGGTCGGATATTCCGGCTGTCACCCATGTGGATTATTCGGCAAGGGTTCAGACAGTCAGAAAGGAAGACAATCCAATATATTATGGGATTATAAAGGCATTTGAGAATTTGACGGGATGTGGTGTGATCATCAATACTTCTTTTAATGTCCGCGGAGAGCCGATTGTATGCACACCGGAGGATGCGTATTTATGTTTTATGCGGACGGAGATGGATTTATTGGTAATGGGCAGCTATATCCTGTATAAAGAAGAACAGACGCAGCTTGAAGGCGATCGGAATTGGAGAAATCAGTATGAGCTTGATTGATGAAACGTGGGCAAAAGAGAATGAAGATAAACATATTTTTCCTGGGATTTCAGACGAAGCGGATTCTTATTATAAGAAAAGAAATTCGGAGACCACATACATGATGGAATATTCTTTCAGGACAGTGGCAGAGCTGGAAAAGGCTTTAATGGAATACGGCGGCATATTACCAGATGTGCAGATATTGAAAATGCTGGCAATAGAAATCTGTGAAAACAGGTACATGGCTGGACACGAGCAATATGGGAAAGAAGATTTAAGTAAAGTATCAGAGGAAGATGCACAGGCATCAGAATTACCGGAATTTGTATATATATTTTAATTTGGCAATGGGGCATTTGCACAAGGAGGCAGGAGCGATGATTTGTCCGTTACATACGTTGTTACCAAAATATCAGAATAAAAAGATATATGTCTGGAATATCAACAGGACATCAGTGGTTCTATTTACAAAAATAGCTTTCATGAAAATTGATATACAAGGGTTTGTTATAGCGGAAGAAAAATTTGGCGGGGAGACATATATGAACCGTCCTGTAGTTTTCTGGAAACAGGTAGCGTATGACAACGACACGATCATCCTTGTATCGGATGATGTACCAAGAGAACGGATTTTTATGCTGTCAGACGATCAATTTGTATATTGGTCAGATGCATTGGGATTAAATGAAACTTTAAAGAATGAATGCATTGCTGTTTATGGAATGGGGTATGGAGCTGGGCAGGTAGAAGCGCTGCTGGGGGAGATCGGAAAAGAAGCAGAACTGTATTGTGTGACAAAAAGAGAAGGAGGAGCGAGGCATAAAGGAAAGCGGGTAATTGAGGCATCTGAGTTGCATTATTATGAGAACTATTCTGTGATTATTTCGGTTCAGTCAGAGGGCAGCAGAAAAGAAATTCTGGAAACATTGTCAGATTTTAAGGGAAAAGTATATGTGGAACATATTATAGATGAGGTTGCCTTTCTGCACTTAAACCTGTTCCAGTATCTTGACCTGGCAGTGAAAGAACAGAGGGAAGTCTATCTATACGGCAGAAGGACAAATATTGCGAATTTGATCGAAGAAATACTGCAGATTTATCATATAAAAATTAGCGGATATGTATATGAAAAGGAAGTCAGGGAACTAAATATCAGGAGCATATATTCATTGGGATTAAATGGTATAGGGCAAAAGCTGCTTATCATTACTGAGATTACGGCGGAAAATTTTATTAGGGCAAGAGAGGCTGTGGAGCTCGCAGGCTTTTCTTTGGATGCAGGAAACTATACTGGTTTTCAGTGGTATACGGCTTCTGATGATAATTTGTTGGGAAAATTAACAGAAGCTTTGGATCCATTGGTTGGATTCAGTATTTTGTATTCTGATGGCAAACCAGGATGGAAAATATATGGAAAAGAGAAAAAAGAGGATATTAAGATAATGGTTTTAGGCGGTTCGACTTCCTCGGAAGTCTATCGGCCGGAAAACTGGGTTAGCAAATTATATTATAAGCTGAGGAAGCAAAATTACAGTGTAACAATCTATAATGGTGCACACACGGCGGATGACGTGGTCGATGAACTGCTGCGGTTATTAAGAGATGGTCATGCGCTGCAGCCTCAGATTGTTATTAGTATGAGCGGGGTAAATAACTTGTCCCGCAAAAAAAGCATCAATCAGTTTAATGAAACCAGGACACTGAGCTGGGTGCATTCCATGTCCCACGGTAAAGCTTGTAGTGCAGGCGTGGCTAATGAGGAGATGCCTTATTCGTTCTGGTGCAGAGTCCAAAGGCTGTTAAAATTGACTGCAGATTTCTATGGGGCTTCTTTTCTTGGTTTTCTGCAGCCGATGAATATTACTATGAGCATAAAAGATTTGTGGGAAAAGAGTGTGTATGAAGTGGAGAATGCCATAATCGGTGCCTGGAATTTTGTGGAATCTGCGCACGGTTCGGATGTGTATATCAATCTCATGCAGCTATTTGAACATCAGGAGGAGAGGTATATCGATTTGGCGCACTATACAGACAGTGCGCATGAAATTATTGCAGATAAGGTATATGAGGCAATACTGCCAATTATGCATAATGTGAGACAAGTTTAAGGAGGAAAACCATGGTAAGGAGAGAGCTGTCAGAGCTTGCAGTATATTCTATTCAGGAAGATGCAGATACAATTGCTTTTGACCGCCTGCGCAGGTTTTATCTGGAGAAAACATCAGAGATTATATATATCTTAAAAAATGAAAAATTATATGGAATTATATGTATGGGGGAAGTACTGTATGGGCATATCAGAAATGAACAGGTCAGAATTAATAGAGCCTTTACGGCGCTGGAAGGATACGACATTATAAAAGCGCATGAAATTTTCCGGCGGCGGGGAAATATAAATAAGATACCGGTTTTGACGGGACAGGGAGAACTGATCGGGGAGTATTCCCGGTGGGATGATATGCTTTATATTCATAGGAATCAAGAACTGTTAGTGCGGGAAGTGAACATGAAAGAGATACTTCAAATCTATGATGCCATATATTTGGTCAAGCCAGTAAAAGATAAACAGGATTCTTATTTATATATGGTAAACAGTCTTGATCGTTGTCATATATGTTATAAAATATTGGAAAAAGAGCGGATAGGTGAAATTTTATTAGATAATTCAATCTGCATTTTTGTGGATGAGGATGAAAGAAGAGGAATGCAATGTCTGTATGGGGTAGAGCCGTATATTTATGATAGTCAGGGTTATCATGTTTTACAATATGATCGGCTGGCAGATAAAGGAATAAAAGTAAGGTTTGCTACATATAAAAGTTTATTGTTTCAAATCAGGGAAAAATTATTGTTCAACGCACTAGACATAAGGAAACCAAGGGATTTATCAGGAGATCGGATTGACGATAAGGCAGATGTGCTCTTGTCAGCACTGGAAGAAAAAGGTGTTAAATGTTTTGTGATGTATGCGTTAGAAAGGGAGAAAACGCAATATGGGCAGGATTTTTGTGACAAAATAAATGTGCGATTACAATCTGCACCGGTCGATTGTAATCACCCATGGCCTAAAAGGGAGGAAAACGAAACATTTTATGATGAATTATATGTATGTGAGGATTATCAGAATGAAACAGCACAGCAGGAAATTTTTGACGGAAACAACAGATTAGCATATCAAAAAGATATATATGGAAGGTATTTCAATGCGAGAAATGGAAAAAGAATCACATGTTTTCAGCCTAAAGAATATATAGGAACAATTTATCTCATGGGACCATGTTCGATTATAGGATTATATGCGGAAGATCAGTACACCATTTCCAGTCGGCTTCAAAAGATGTTGCTGGAAAGAGGCTATCAATACCGGGTAGAAAACTGTGGTCAGTTAATACGTCCTGATTCGGCCATAGATGAAAGATTGGGAGAGATAGAAAAGTTTCATAAAAATGATATCATCGTCTATCAGTCAACTAAGGGTGAAGCAGTGAATTTACAAGGGATTTCTCTTGAAAAAATTTTTGAGGAAAATCAAATACCAGTGGAATGGGTTACAAATGTTTATGGACATTGTAATCATAAGGCCAATAAATTGATAGCAGAAAGTATTTTAGAGATGATCTCGCCCAATCTGTCATGCGGAAATTTGAAGAAACAAAATGAAGAGATACAGATTGATATTCCAGCAGTAATGGAAGGATATGTTCAGAACAAATATTTGAGTCAATACTTTGCTGATTTTAATTGGAGGGACTATGCTACGATTGGAGCGATTGTTATGAATTGTAATCCTTTTAGCAGTGGGCATCGTTATCTGATAGAGCAGGCAAGAAAGAGAGTGGAATTTTTAATTGTATTTGTGGTAGAGGAGGACGCTTCCCTGTTTCCTTTTGAAGAAAGGTTCAGGCTGGTTCAGGAGGGAACAAAAGATATAGGCGGCGTCATGGTGGTGCCCAGTGGTGAGTTTATTCTTTCAAAAAACAATGTCCGGGAATATTTTTCAAAGGAGGAGGACGAGGCAATTACCCATAATGCGGAGTACGATATTCAGGTGTTTGCGGACTATATAGCCAAACCACTGCATATTACACATCGATTTGCAGGCGAAGAACCAGAAGACAGGGTGACAAATATATATAACAGTGCGATGAAAAATGTTTTGTCCCAAAAGGGGATTGAGTTTGTACAGATTCCGCGAAAGAAGATACAGGGACAGATTATCAGTGCGTCTAAAGTGCGTAAGTATCTGAGCGATGGAGAATATGAGAAGGCATATATGCTTGTGCCGCAGACAACAAAAATATATTTGATGAATCAGACAGGAGTGGAAACGAAGATACAATGATAAGAAGAAATATAACGCAGCTGGCTATATGTCAGACGACAGAAAAACTGGATCAGGTTCCGTTCTGCTGTCTGCAGAAGTTTTATTATGAAAAACCGTCAGAAACGATTTACTTTACCATAGGAAAAGTTCTTTATGGGATCGTATGTATGAAAGAGGCGCTGCATAAAGAAAATGGAATGGTAAAAATTAATAAAGCATTTACAATGATGACAGGTTTTAATATGAATAAGGCATATGAAATTTTTAGTAAATGCGCGAGAATTTACAAAATACCAGTTGTGAATGCACAAGGAGAGCTGCTTGGGGATTATTCACGCTGGGATGACAAATTATATATTGGACGAAATCAAGAAAAATTAATGAAACAGGAAACTGTGAAAAGGATTTTGGAATCATATGATGCGGTATATGTGATCGAGCCTGCTGAAAATACAGATGTGGATTATCTGCAGCTATTGGAATATCTGAATTGTTTTCAAGTCAGATTTGATGTTTTGGGTAAGGAGCAGTTACAGGATAAGCTATTCGAAAAAGCGATCTTCATTTTTTTGAATGAAGATGAGCGGATGGCTGTTCAATGCTTATATGGAATTGAGCCATATTATTATGATATTTACGGAAACGATGTCCGAAAGTATGATTTGCTGGCAGCAGATACGCAGTATAGGATTAGAATGGCTACATACAAAAGTATATTGGTTCAGATAGAAGAGAATGAGCAGATGTTAGGATTGCAGATTGCCAATCCATACAGATCATCAGTCTGCGCAAAAAAAAACAGATGTTATGGGAGATTAGATGATAAGGCTGTTGTTTTGCTTTCCGCACTTGAACGAAAAGGTATTAAATGTTTATGCCTACATAATTTTGCAGATGAAAGAACAGAATATGGGAAGAATTTTTTAAGCGGGATGAATAGGCGTCTGGCGGAAAAAACAGATAAACAATATTTATCTGGACAATGGACAGCAAAAGTAGATAAAGAGGAATTTTTTGGAGAATTACTATTGCAGGAGGATTACAAGAATGAGACGGCACAGAATGAATTGATTTATGGAGAAAATAATTTTGAATGTAAAAATATTGAAGGGAAATATTTTAATGCAACAAACAGACGAAGGAAAACGTGTTATCAGCCAAAAGAATATGTTGGCACAATATATTTTATTGGAACATGTACGGTTATAGGGGCGTGCGTTGAGGATCAAAATACAATAGAAAGCTATATGCAAAGAACATTATTGGACAAAGGATATCTTTACAGGGTGGAGAATTGCGGCTCAATGATACGTGAAGATTCTGAGATTGATAAGAGATTAGAAGAAATTGATCGTTTTGGGGAGAATGATATCGTGGTATATCAGGCTTCTGGAATGAAAATGACAGTCGGCATGGAAAGGATTTCGCTGGAGAAAATATTTGAGCAATATAATGTTCCGAATATATGGGTGGCAGATGGTTATATGCATTGTGGACATAAGGTGAATAGATTGATCTCTGACAGTATATTTGAATTGATCGAACCGGTCTTAATAAGAAATAAGAAAGATTGTTATAACAAAAAAGCAGATATAAATATTCGGGATATCATGAAAGATTATATATGGGTAAAATATTTAGATTACTATTTTCCGTCTTTCCAGATTGGAAAGTATGGTACGGTTGGCGCTGTTGTTGTGAGTTGCAGCCCTTTTCATAAAGGGCACCGCTATTTGATAGAACAGGCCAAAAAAGAGGTGGAGGCTCTCATTATTTTTGTATTAGCGGAAGATCAGAGTTTGTTTTCTTTTGAGGAGAGGTTTCATTTGGTGATCGAAGGAACAAAAGATATAGAAAATGTATTTGTAGTGCCAGGTCAGGATTTTGTTCTTTCAAAAAATAATTTCCCGGAACATTATACAAAGAAATATTTTCCGGGAACAGCCGTCAATGCTGAATATGACATTCATATATTTTCAGATTTTATTGCAGATCCCCTTCATATTACACATCGATTTGCAGGAGAGGGAGCACAGGGGCGGATCAATAAAGTTTATTATGACGCAATGCGAAAGATACTGTCTCAGAAGGGGATTCGTTTTGTGGAGATACCCCGGCTGGTAATAGACGGAGAGAGGGTTTGTACAAAGCAGATTCAGAAGTATTTAGAGGATGAAGAATATGACAAGGCATTTTCCCTCGTACCCGAATCGACGAAACAGTATTTGACAGGATTGCTGAATCTGGAGGAAGCAGGGAATAGGAAGATAGAAACAGAGGGATAAAGAAATGAGAACAGCATATTTGGATACACTATATGAATTAGCGGGCAAAGATCAGAGAGTATATGCGCTGATATCCGATAATGGCGCGATTGTTTATGACAAATACAGACGGGACTTTGCGTCACAGTATTTGAATCTTGGAATCTCGGAGGCAAATATGCTGGGAATGGCGGCAGGTATGGCAAGCTGCGGAAAAATTCCGTTTGCTTACACAATTGGCGCTTTTCTCGCGTATCGTGCGTTTGAGTTTATACGGAATGACATCTGTCTGCAACAGCAAAATGTCAAGATTGTCGGAACTGGGGCAGGAGAGGTTTACAGCGCACTGGGACCGACACATCACGCGACAGAGGATCTGGGAGAGCTGCGTTCCCTGCCGAATCTGACCATACTCTGTCCGGCAAGCCCGCTGGAAGTAAGGAAAGCAACAATGGCGGCATATCAGTATGAGGGACCTGTTTATCTCCGGCTTGGTACAAACAGGGAGCAGGAGGTCTATCAACAGGATTATTCATTTGAGTTGGGAAAAGGGATTGTGCTGAGAGCGGGAAAGGACGTGACGCTGGTTGGTACGGGGAGTATTGTGAGCGATCTTTTGGAGGTGGCAGAATTGTCACAAAAGGAAGGAATCAGTGTCAGGGTGGTAAATATACATACGATTAAACCATTAGACCGCGAAATCATTTTGCAGGCGGCAGAAGAAACGGGACGGATAATTACAGTGGAGGATCACAATGTGACAGGCGGAATAGGAAGTGCTGTGGCAGAGGTTCTCGCAGAAGCAGGTCTGGGTATCAAGTTCAGGCGCATGGGTTTGCCAGGATTCTCGCAAGGGTATGGAACCTATGCACAGGTAAAGGATTTAAACGGTATTGGAATCGGGCAGATCTGCGCTGAAGTCAGGGCAATCATGTCCTGAGAAAAGGAATCGGGAAAAAGATGGGAGGGAAAAGATGGCATATATTGATTTTGTATCGGAATTACATAAATCTACCAGACGGGATTACATCGGACGTGTTACAGAAAATGACAAGGCGGAATGTGCAAAGGTGGCTAAAAAATATGGTTTCGATTACTGGGACGGGGACAGAAAATACGGATATGGCGGATACCGGTATGATGGCAGATGGAGAAGTGTGGCGGAGAAACTGGCAGCACACTATCAGCTACAGTCAGGGCAGAAGGTATTGGATGTAGGGTGCGGGATGGCGCATTTACTGTACGAGTTGACACAGGCAGTGCCAGGACTGATTGTAAATGGAATTGATATATCGCAGTATGCGCTGGAACACGCGAAAGAAGAGGTGAGGGCCAGTCTGCAGTATGGCCAGGCGCAGGCAATTCCCTTTGCTGATGATACATTTGACCTGGTGATCTCCCTGACAACCCTGCATAACCTGAAGGTCTTTGATTTGAAGAAAGCGGTACAGGAAATAGAGCGTGTCAGCAAGGGAAATAGTTACATAATGGTTGAGTCCTTCCGCAACGATACGGAAGAGGTCAATATGTTATACTGGCAGCTTACCTGCGCGAGTTATTATTCAGTGGACGAGTGGGAGTGGCTTTATAGGGAGTGGGGATATACTGGGGATTATAGTTTTATCTTTTTTGAATGAGAAGGCGTGATGTATTGGGTATGAAGAAAATAGTCCTATTTTCACCAACCGGCTATATAGGAGCATTTATCAAAAAAGCGTTTCAACAGGAGGAAACAGTACAACTGTATGAAATTGTGCGCGGCAGTGATTTAACACAGTACAATGGGCAGTATGATATTATGGTTTATTCTGCGTCCGTCAGCGCCGCTTCCGCTGAGAAGTATGTGCAGGATAATGTGGTAGCCGCCATTACAATGGTTAGATTTTGTGTGGAACATAGAGTAAAGCGTATTGTCTATCTGTCAACGGATTCCATTTATGGAGAGATTGATACAGATATGGTTTCAGAGAGGGCAGTAATGGTAAATCCTGGAATCTATGGAACAACGAAATATCTGGCGGAGCAGATTATTGCGGAAAGCGGGATACCGTTTTATATATTGCGGCTGCCAAGTGTTGTAGGGGGGATCTGGCGAAGGAATTTTATATCGGATTTAATGCTTAGGATAATGAACAATGAATATATAGAACTCTATAATCTGGAGAAATATTTTAATAATCTGTTATACATAGATGACTTGATCAAATTTATCGTACTTTTGTGCAGTCGGGAAGAGGATCACAGAACAGAAATTTTCCTGTTAGGTAATGAGGAAAAAATGAAACTGGAAGAGGTTGTTTCTTATATACAACTGCAATATGGTTCTACATCTCAGATTAGAAATATTAAGGATGACCATAAAAGATACTTTACTTTGGATGTATCAAAGGCAGTGAAGTATGGATATTCCTCCATAAAAATAAGAGAGATTCTTGATAAGCTGTATCAGTTGCAAAGAGGAGGGCGCTAGGGTGAAAGCAGTTATTTTAGGCGGCGGATTGTCCGGCTGTGTGGCGGCAAATGAGTTAGGCAAAAAGGGAATAGAGACCATTATCATAGAAAAAAACGCCTATCTGGGCGGTGGATGCCATACTTTTTTTTACGGAGGACACCCTTATACGGAAGGTCCCAGACCATTGGCAATAAAAGATGGAAAAGCTTTTGACTATATCAACTCGATCGTAAAAATGAGAACATTTCCTGTGATATTAGATACTTATATTGAGCAGGACAATCAGTTTTATGGTTTTCCGATTCATTGGGATGATATTCAGGCTATGCCAGATCGGGATAAAATTTTGCGTGAATTAGAGGACAGACCTAAAGTAAACACGGCAACGAATCTGGAAGATGGATGGCTCAATGCAGTCGGACCGACACTTTATGGGAAATATATCAAGACATACACAGAAAAAATGTGGGAAGTGGAATCAAATAAGGTATTTGAAGATTTTTCGTGGACAGTTAAGGGATCGCCGATTCAGTGCGGGGACCGAATCTGCCGTCTGGCATCTGAGACAGAGAGCCAGTTACAGGCATACCCGGTCGAAGAGACCGGATACAATCGTTTTTTTGATTATTGTGCCAGAGACAGCAAGGTTTATTTAAATACAAATATTGAAAAAATAGATTTGCAGAAACGCGAAGTAGATATTGGTGGGGAAAAGATACAGGGGGACATTCTTATTTCAACAATTGCACTGGATGAATTAATGGAAAACTGTTATGGCGAACTGCGTTATATGGGGCGGGACTTTTATAAGATTGTACTTCCAATAAAACATATTTTTGAAAAAGACCATCATTATATGTATTATCCGAATCAGGAACAGTTTACACGGATTGTGGAATACAAGAATCTGACAGGGCATCAGGCGGATTCTACATTGCTTGTCATGGAGGTTCCTTCTCACAGCAACCGATTGTACAGTTATAATATCCGAAGCGAGCTGGACAGGGCGGCCAGATATATGAGCAGCCTTCCAAATCATGTATATGCGATAGGCCGCCTGGGTACATATCAATATCTGAACATCAATCAGTGTATTGATATGGTAACTGAACTGATGGACAGGCTATAGGAGCGGAAGAGATGAAAAAAAAACGTCGCAATGTTTTGCTGGAAAAGATAAAAGAGTATGAAGATGTTTTGGGCTGTCATGCGAAATGGTCGTTTGGCAGGATAAGGGATTATGAGAGAAAGTGGCAGCGCCTTATCCGGAAATATGCAGAGGTTTGTATCTACGGAATACAGTTTGTAAGCATCGGTGAAACCATCCCCAGGCTGTTTATGTATCTAAGGGATCATGCTAAAAGTGATAAACATACATTATGTGTTGTTCTTCCAACTTTTTTTCACGGATATTATATAGGCGGCGTGGTAAACCATAAGATATTTGATGTTTATGGGAAGCATCTGTATTTTATCACAGAAAAAAATATAGGTTTTTGGAAATATGCATCTATTTTTCACGCTGATCAAATAAACATGGAGCAGTTTGACGCATATCAATACCGGGATGTATCGTATACCTTTCATATTAAACTGGGACAGCCGATGCTTTCATTAAACAAAAAGATTAGGGGATACGCTGAAGATAAAATGAGAAGTATGGGGATTCGCGGAGAATACATATGCATACATGCCCGGGAAGTAGCGACGAAGACCAAGAATTTTATTAGCGCCTACGATGATACTTCCGTAATCGATGCTGATATTAACTCCTATGGACAAGCCTGCATATATATGCGGGAACAAGGCTGTCAGGCTGTCAGGCTTGGAAAGGATGAAAGCAAGGAATGCAGAATAGAAAGTGTAATAGATTACGCAAATCAGTTTTATGATGAGCTTATGGATTTTTATCTGGTTGAAAATTGCCGGTTTATTATTGGCGGTATGGCGGGAATCGTGGCGGTCGCTTCATTTTGGGGCAGACCTGTCCTGCAGGTAAATACACTCTCGTTCTGTTATGGACAGGAGTCACTATCACGGACGGACTATGATTTGTATATACCCAAGAAATTATATTCCACGCGCAAACGGAGATTGCTGAATCTGTATGAATCATGGGATATGTCCTTTAAATGCGATAGGTATACAAAGCGTTTCGAGGAAGAGGGAATCAAAGTGATTGATAATACGGAAAAAGAGATCCTGGATGCTGCGGTAGAGATGAATGAAAAATTAAACCATACATGGGTGCAGACGCAGGAGGAAAAAGAATGCATGGAAAGATACTGGCAGATCATAGACCTGTGGAAGAGCAGGCATAAGCTGACATATATCAGTAAGAAAGACGGCGGACAGGGGCGGGATTCGCTTCCGCGTGCGATATGTTATAGTTACCTAAAGGAAAATATGTATTTGCTTGAGACAGGGGAGTTGTATGGGGAATCATAAGGTATATCTGCAGTATGCAAACGCGGTTCATATTCATGATAAGGTCTGGTTTGCCGATGGGGAATCAAACGGTTTCTTTTCTTTGAATTTACGGGATTTTTCGGTGGAGTTTCTAGGAGGGATATCATTTGGGGATAAAACGGTTCCATGGGCATATTACGGAAATGTTCATTGTTCTTATGAAAATAAACTGTTTCTGTTTCCTTCAAAGTGCAATCAGATTCTGGTTTATGATATGGAGCAGAATTTGATGACAGGGATTCCGTTCTGTCTGGCGGGAGCGTCCGAGGCATATATCACGGCGGGCGTCATTCAATGTGATGCCAAGGTGTGGATATTTCCATACAAAATGAAGCAGGGAATCTGTGTGCTGGACCTGGAGACATTGGTTTTGGAGAGATGTTCAGAACTGGATGAGGCATTGGATGGAGTAGAATATATATGCAATAGCGGCAATGTTGTGAAAATGAATGAGACGGAGATTGCAATACTATCGGGAAAGCATACGATCATCGGGGTGAACCTTCAGAAGAAAAAACGGATATTCAGCAAAAGCTTCGATGAGGCAGTCAATATTTGGGGAATCAGGCATAACAGCAACAGCTTTTGGCTGTTATTATATGATTCAACAGATGTGTATGAATGGATTCAATATGAGGACAGTTTGATAAAGTATACGCTTTTGGAAGAAGAGTGGATTGGTGGCAAAGGCGGCGCTTATTCCAATATCGTTTTTCTTGGCGGTCAGGTTGTTTTATTGCCTTGTGCACTGAAGTACATTACTAAAGTGGATTTTGCGGCATCTACCATCGTGAAAACAGCGGAGTATCCAAAGCAGTTCCGCTTTCTGGATTATCTAAGCTGTTTTCCGGCGTTTGGAGCCTATACATTCCTTGATGGAAACAAAGTATTGTTGTACCCATCAATGGGGAATATGCTTTTGACATATGATGCTGAAAGGAATCTCATAGAAGGCAGGGAATCAACAGTTGTGATAGAAGACATACCTTATTTAATGAAGGTGATGCAGAAAAGAATTCAAATGGAAAAGGGAATTTTTCAAGAAAACGATGGTCTTACGGTGCGAATGCTGGATTTGCTTCTGGACTGGAATATATCAGGAAAAAATATAGGAAATAAAAATTGTATCGGTCTACGGATTTATGACGATATTGCGGAGAGAAAATAAATGTGCGGAATTTTGGGCGGAAATAATAGTCAGTGGAATTACCAAAGCGGGATACAGGCGATTCTTCACAGAGGACCTGATGGACAGATGATAAAGCATATGGGAGAAATAACGATGGCGTTTGCGAGACTGGCAATCATTGACCTGTCATCAAATGCCATGCAGCCAATGACGAGCAGGGATGGGAAGGTGACGCTGGTTTATAATGGCGAAATTTATGGTTATGCATCACTGAAAAGAACATTGGAGAAAAAATATCAGTTTTTTTCCAACTCAGATACAGAAGTAATTCTGAATGCTTATCTGGAATACGGGGAGGATTTTGTTGATAAGATAGATGGCATGTTTGCGATTGCAATCTATGACCAAAATTCCATGCAGCTAAAACTTTTCAGGGACAGGGTGGGAATCAAGCCGCTATATTACTACTATGATGGCGCGAATTTTGCTTTTGCGTCGGAGCTAAAGGCGTTGTCAGCGGTGTGTATAACCGTGGGTTTTCAAATAGATCATACAGCCATATACGACTATCTGTATTATCAGTATATTCCGGAACCCAAGACAATGTACCGGCATTGTTATAAGCTTGAACCGGCACATAAACTGGTATTCGATGTGCGCAAAAAAAAGATTATGTCTATTGGCAAATACTGGAAGCTTCATGTCAATACCGCAAAGGGAAAATCGAAAAAAGATGCAGTTTTATGGAACGAATTAAGGGATTTGCTGGAACAGTCTGTCAAGGAACAACTGGCTGCGGATGTACCTGTAGGAACTTTCCTGAGCGGCGGCGTAGATTCAAGCATTATTACTTATATCAGCAATAAGGTAATACCTGATATACGTGCATTTACGATAGGCTTCAAGGATCAAAATTATAATGAGGCGCAGTATGCCAGACTGCTGACAGAGCAGTACCGCATTAACCAGACAGAAAAGATACTTGATGACAAAGATATCCGTTCTGTGAGTCATCAGTTAAGAGACTGGTACGATGAACCGTTTGCGGATACTTCCGCGTACCCATCCTTTATCGTGTCACGGCTGGCGCGTGAAAAGGTAACGGTTGTACTGACAGGGGACGGCGGTGATGAACTGTTTGGTGGCTATCACAGATACCGGATGTATGCGGAGCTCATGAAGGATAAGGTTATGGACAGCAGACTGGTCAGTGCGATGGCGGATAAATTGGGAATCACAGATATATGCCCTGACAGGGTAAAGAAAAAATATGTCAATACAGGACTTGAAAATTATCTGCCATTCATTTTTCTGGCAGACCGGAAGGGCGTGGAGATATACCGCCAGAGATGGGGCATCGATAAAGACTATGATGTCACATGGCACCTGAAGAAATATTATAAGAAGGAACTTCCGGTATTGACCAGGATGCGGTATATGGATTTTAAAACATATTTGCCTGGAGATATCCTGACCAAGATGGACCGTGTCAGCATGGCGAACTCCCTGGAAGCGCGGGTTCCGTTTCTTAACAGGAAATTGATAGAATTTGCGTTTTCCCTGAGTGAAGAAGAGTGCTGTACTGCGCAGAACTTAAAAGGAATTTTGAAACAGGCTTATCAGGATGAGATACCTGCTGACATATTGTACAGGGAAAAGATGGGGTTTGGCGTTCCGTATCAATATCTCATGATGCAGAGAGGGAACCAGCCGATTACGGTAGGAGTTTTGAAAAATGGATGGAAAGAAATATAATATCATTTTGGCGATGCTGATCGGTGGAATTGCAGGAAAATGTCTCACTGTGAAATCTGAACACAAAAAGGCGGAACAGATTCAGGCGCTGTCTGAGAAACATCTGGCGCTGTTTCTCATGATGAACCAGTGGGTCCGGATAAAACAGGATGGCAAAAAACTCGCGCCATATTTTACAGGGCATGGTTATCATAAAATCGCCATATATGGGATGAGCTATGCTGGGGAAACATTGTGGAACGAACTAAAATACAGTAGTATTGAGATTGCTTATGGCATCGAGCGGGCAGCGGGCAGGTATTCGTATATTGATATTTTGTCCATGGAAGAGTCCCTGCCGGAGGTTGATGCAGTAGTTGTCACTGCAATTACATTTTTTGATCAAATAAAGCAGGCTTTGACGGAAAAAGTGTCTTGTCCGGTCATATCGCTAGAAGAAATTTTAAACGAGGTATGAGGTTCAATGAATATTGCAATATTAATCCAGACATTAGGTGGAGGTGGGGCGGAGCGTGTTGCCCAGATTATAGGAGACTATTATGTGGAGCAGGGACACAATGTATATTACTTTTTGGGAGATACTGACATAAAGCAGGTATATCCTGTAAAGGGACAGATTGTTAATACAGGTATAAAAAGCTGTGGTTCAAATAATTTTTTTGGAGATGCCCAGGTTTTATTAAAGCTATTGGCTGCTTCATTTCAAATGCGGAAATATAAGTGTCATTACAAAATTGACGCTGCAATTAGCTTTATAGAAGAGTTGAATTATATAAATATTTTATCCAAAGGAAGGGAAAAGGTTATTACCAGGATATGCATCGTTTTATCGGCTCATGGTGGTCGGAATAGTATATTGTATAACAAAAATGTAATTCGTTTTTTTTATAACATGGCAGATAATGTGGTAGTTTTGTGCCGGGAAATGAGAAATGATATGCATCAAAATTACAAAGTTGCCATGAGTAAAATGGTACAAATTCCCAATCCTGTTTTAGTAGTTTCGCATAATAGTTCAGATGTGAACTGGAAGTATGGGGATAAAGTGATAATAGCTGTCGGAAGGTTAGAACAACAAAAACAGTATGAGAGAATTATTCGGGCATTTACTTATGTTGCTCGGAATGAGCCAGATGCAAAGCTGTTGATTTTGGGAAAAGGTTCTTTGGAAAAAAGTCTTAAAGAGTTGTGCAGAAAATATGGGGTAAAGGATAGAGTGATTTTTGCAGGGTTCAAAAAGAATCCGGAAGATTATTTAAAAAAAAGTAAAGTGTTTGTAATGGCTTCAGAGGTTGAGGGAATGCCTAATAGTATGCTTGAAGCTATGATAAATGGTTTACCAGTGGTTACAACAGATACTCCAGGAGCATGTGCTGAAATTCTTGGAAAAAAAGATGGAGTGGGAAATTGCAAAGAAATTGAATATTGTACATATGGCGTATTAACACCCTATATTTCTGGAATGGTACAAGATGGAAGTAATCTGGAGAAAAAGGAAATCCTTTTGGGACAGGCCATGTTAGAGCTTCTTCAAAACGATGAAATGCGTATGAAATATAGCCAGCGCTCTCAAAAAAGAGCTTCCATGTATAATCTTGCAAATATCATGAGCAAATGGAACAGATTATTGGGTATATAAGAAAAGGATGATATGTTAATGCACATCGTATATATCACGGTTGAGTTTGTCACGGAAAAAATGTCAGGCGGATTGGGGACGTATGTAGATAATATGGCTAAAATCATGAGCGCTCGCGGGCATAAGGTTTCGGTCATAACATTATCGCACGAAGATAAAGAGTTTTATTATCAAGACAGGATTCGTGTAATCAGGGTAACAGAGAACAGGAGTCAGAATGTCATACTGAGAACACTCGCCAATAGCTGGAGATTAAGGCATGAATTGCAAAAACTTGACAGGAAAGACAAGGTTGACATTGCTCAGACTGCCAGCTTGCATGCAATCGGTTTTTTCAGAAGCCGGAAAATTCCTTCTATAGTGAGAATATCTTCTGACAATGCCCTGTTGAGGCATGCTGATCAGTACGTGTTCGATATGGAGCGCGCGGTGTGGGATAAGACACTGTTTGACAGAATGGAACTGTATGCTGTCAGGCATGCGGATTATGCGTTTGCGCCAAGTAAATGCTGCGGCAGAATCGTTGCAGAGCGGGCGCGATGCAAAGTGGGTGTCATAGAGTCGCCCTATCTGGTTCAGACACAGAATTACGATGATTCTGTATACCAGAATAAGCTGGCTGGGAAAAAGTATTTATTGTTTAACAGTACGCTTTCTACATTAAAAGGCACTCATGTAAGCATTGCGGCTATGGATGAACTGATGTGTCTATATCCTTACCTATATGTGGTATATGCAGGCATAGATAATGGGATTATATCATCAGATGGAGTGCGGATACCGGCTAAAAACATACTGAGTCAATTTAATAAAAAGTACAATGGAAGGGTTATTTACCTGGGCTGTCTAAAACGGGAGCAGCTTTTTCCCATTATTGCGAATGCCTACGCCTGTGTATTGTTATCCCGAATTGAGAATTTGTCCAATTCCTGTATAGAGGCAATGTCTCTTAAAAAGATTGTGATTGCCACGTATGGAGCCAGTTTCGAACAATTGATCAGGAATAAAAAAAATGGACTATTGATTAAGAGGGATTCGCATAAGGCGCTGTTGAAGGCAGTGAAATATCTGGAATCAATGTCAGAAGAAGAACGAGCCAGGATGAAAATCTCTGCGCAAAAGTCTATTGAGCGGCTGGGCGAAGAGTCTGTTTATAACAACATGATAAAGGTTTATAGTGATCTGATAAAAAAGTTTAGGAGGAAAATAGTATGAGTAAAAAAGCAGTATTGGGCGCAATTGGTTCGGCAGTTCTGGGTGCGGCGGCTGGGGCGTCTGTTGTAGGAAAACGTATGGACGAAGAAAGAACCAGACAGAAAGAACTGGCGGACAAGCATCTTGCGCTGTTTGTCATGATGTGCGACTGGATGCGGCAGAGTCAGGAAGGAAGGTCGCTTGGCGGTTATCTGAAAGAAGCGGGATACAGGCGTGTGGCGGTTTACGGCCTTAGCTATGCGGGAGAGAGGGTGCTTGATGAACTGTTTAATCATGGGATTGAGGTACCCTATGCGATTGACAGGCAGAGGGATTCAACGTATTTTGCTGTTAAAGTCTGTCGTCCGGAAGACGAATTGAGGGAAGTAGATGCCGTCATTGTCACCGCGATCACATTTTATGATGAAATCAGGGAACAGTTGGAAAGCATGCTTAGCTGTCCCATTCTGTCACTGGAAGATATTATTCGGGAAATGTGAACTAGGGAGCGGACATGATTAGTGTGATCGTACCTGTATATAATATTGACAGTGTGATCGGGGAGTGTCTGGACAGTATCCTTGGACAGACATATCAGGATCTGCAGATCATAGTGGTGGATGATGGATCAACGGACAATTCAGGAAAGATCTGTGATGCATATGCGTATCAGGACAGGCGTGTCCAGGTAGTCCATACAAGGAACTGCGGGCTGGTAGCCGCGCGGAAAAAGGGATTATCGTATGCAAAGGGCGAGTATATTGGTTTTGTCGATGGAGATGACTGGATACAACCTCAGATGTATGAAGAGCTGTTGGCAGAAATTGTTGATACAGACGCAGATTTTGTACATTTTGGTTTTTGGGAAAAATCCGGTGGACGGAGTATACCACACTTAAAATTTGAGGAAGGCGTATTTGATTTACCTGGCGGAGCAGATGGTTTTATTAGGAAATTTGTTCTGCGGGAGGACTATTCAGAATACGAAAGCATGACCTACAGTATCTGGTCGAAACTGTTCCGCAGGGATATTATCTGTGCAGCTTATGAAAAAGTGCCAGATGATCTGAACGTGGGCGAAGATCTGGCGGCTCTTTGTTTCTGCATTATGGAGGGCAGGCGTATAGTACTGCGTAGAAAGGCGTTTTATCAATACCGTGTCTGGAATAAGTCATTAAGCCATAATGGAAGCGGACTTGATAAAGCAGTGAAGCGGGCTATGGTATACCGTTTTTTGCGGACGATTTTTTCACGGTATCATTGCCTGGACGAAATGGAAAAATCCCTGCACACATATCTGACATTGCATCTGTACAGTGGTCTGCAGGAAGAGGCTGCATTGGGTGTACGGATTCCGTTTTTTCAGATAGATCATATAGATATTCTGTTTGGAAAAAAACTTGTTTTGTATGGCGCTGGTTGTGTGGGGCAGGATTATTATGTACAGATCCAAAAATATGTACAATGTAATTTAATGGCATGGGTTGACCAAGGGTATAAAGGTATTTGTTTCGACTATGCAGAAGTGACAGATCCGGAAAAACTTAGCAATATCGATTTTGATATCATTCTCATTGCGGTTGAGAGAGAATCCGTGGCAGAGGAAATACGGTCAGAGCTGATGTTACGGGGAATAGCGGAGAGTAGGATCCAATGGTATCCGCCAGTTTATGTATATGGACGGAAAGGGGAGTGAAAGATGTTATTATGAAAAAAATATTATTTATCATCTGGTCGTATTCCCTTGGCGGCGGTGCGGAGTCGGCTCTTACAACGATTGTGAACCATCTGAATCCGCAAAAGTATCAGATTGGGATCATGGAGGTTTATCACAGCACAGTAAAGAAGGAACCTGTAAATCCTAATATTAAGATCTATGCACCGATTACTTTTGAGGGAGACAAGGATTATCGGAAGAAAATGTATTACATACATCGGGATTCGGACAGGGTAATCAGGAGATATGTTCCATCAGGGTATGATTTGTATGTCTCTTTTAATTATCAGATACCCAGTTTCCTGTTACCAAAAGGAGCCAGAAATATCGCATGGGTGAATGAGACGGTTTATAATCTTGCGGATAAGGGAATGGAAAATTGCCGCTCCCTGCAGGACAGCGCTTTTGAGAACGCTGCAAAAATTGTTTCTATCAGTGATTTTACGACAAAAGCAATACAAGCGTTATTCCCGGTACATTCAGACAAACTTGTGGAAATTTATAATTCAGTGGATATCTCTGGGGTAAGGAAAAGGGCGGAAAGTGATACAGGGATCAGGCTGCAGCGTCCGGCGGTTGCCTGGGTGGGGAGATTCGATGCGAATAAGAATCCGCTGCGGATGGTAGACATCTTTCAAAAGGTTCATCAAAAAAACAGTCAGGTGCATTTATACTTTATGGGAAAGGGTGAACTGGAAACTCCGATACTGGACAAATCCAGCGGGTACGGTTTGCAGGAGCATGTTCATATGCTGGGGTATCTCGACAATCCGTTTCCGGTCATAAAACAGGCGGATGTCTGCTGTATGACCTCCAGATCAGAGGGATTTCCTATGAGTCTATTGGAGTGTGTCGCGCTGGGTGTTCCGTTTGTATCTACCGAGATAGGAGGGGCGCGGATTCTGGCAAACGAGGAGCGCTGCGGAAGAATTTTCTCGGAGGACGATGAAGCGGCAAAAGAGATCCTGACGCTGTTAAGTCAACCAGAAGAGTGCCTGCAAGATGAGTGTGCCAGGTCAATTGAGCGGTTTGACTTAGGTGCCTATCTCTCCAAGATCGAGATGTTATTTGATGAGGTGCTGGAACAGAAAAGGGATACCAGGAATGAATCAGTGGAAGATACCAGAGAAGATACTGTTGTATTAGAAGACCGAGAATACTATTACCGGTTTCCAGAGAATCTGATTCCCAGAGGATCAAGGATTATATTATATGGCGCAGGCGATGTGGGAACAAATTTTTATTATTACATAAAGGAAACGGGCGTTTGCAAGATAGTGGCATGGGTTGATGCGGCAGCAGAAAAATACAGGGCACTTGGCAGGGATGTACAGGATATTGATGTGATCTGGACTGCGGAGTATGATGCAGTTCTTATATCAGTTATGCAGAGCGATGCTGTACAGGAAGTTCGCAGTACACTGCACAGGAGAGGTATTTCTGATGACAAGATTTTATGGACAAAACCAATATTTTAGGAGCCATGAAGACAGGCAGAAAATAGAGGATGTGGATATATGGATAATCAGTATACGGCTTTGCTGGAGGAACTGCATAACAAAAAGTTAATTGCATTCGGCTGCGGGAAGTATTTTAGGGAATTTTTGCTGCGATACCCTTCTCTGGCGGGAGAGATCGCGTTAATTTTGGATAATCATCCCCAAAGTGATGTGTATACATATGATAAATTTTGTATTCCGGTCATGTATCCGGCGGAAATAAACAGGTTTGACTTATCGAATTATATCATTATTTTTTGTGCCGGGAGCTGGAAAGAGATGAAGGAACAGCTTGATGGAATTGCCGGTCAGGAATATATTTGCTTTCATTATCCCTTGAATATTGATTACAGAAAGAACCGGCCACTTGGAATATTTCACAGGATTGTTGTCCCGTCTGTTGAAATATTAAAAGAGTACTCCGTCATGGAAAAGGCAGCAAAACTGTTAGGGATTGAGGGAGAATCAAAAATACCGGAATGTCTTATAAAGGGTACAATTCATACAATCCCGCGTCTTACGGTAGCCCTGACACCAAGATGTTCATTGCGGTGCAAGGAGTGTAATAATCTCATGTGGAGGTTTTCAGATCACAGTGACCTGCAGGCTGAAAAGATTATATCCTCTCTGCAAAATGTAATAGATGCCATGGATCTGATACCGTGCGTTGAACTGATAGGCGGGGAACCGTTTGCGGCTGGGAACCTGAATCATGTACTGGACTTTTTGCTGAAACAGAAAAATGTGATGGTGATAGAAATCACGACAAATGCGACAATAATGCCTTCAGTGGAAACTTTAAACAGACTGAAAAATCAGAAGATATATATTCATGTCAGCAGCTATGGGCATGTTGTGGACCAGCGCAGGTTTATCAGTTGTATGCAGGAAAATAATATACAATACAGACTGCTTGAGTTTCAAAACCAGTGGGTGTCCACAGGAGGAATTGAAAAACGCAACAGGGACGCAGATGAACTGATGTATCAATATTATCATTGTACCTCTGGCAATCTCTGCAAAACCTTGTGGGAGAACAAGCTCTATCCCTGTGCGCGTGCAGCAAGCCTGGCAGCTTTGGGGATTATGGCGGACTGTCCATATATTGACTGCCTTCAAAAAGAAGATATCAGGGAGAGACTTTATTCTTTTTATCTTGTTCCTTCCTGTGGACCGTGCGATTACTGTGATGTCGCAGTGGCAGATCCCGTCTATGTAGAACCGGCAGTGCAGCTTGACAGAACGGAGGACATATGCGGGCAGTAGAGACAGTCATGAAATATTATGTTCAATACGGGAAGGACACAGCGAAGTGCGCTGCAGATTATTTGAAAAATGGTGCAGGGAAAGGCGGTACGCACAGGAAAATAAAAAAAATAGCAGTTTATTATCCTGTGATGAACCGTGGGGGCGTCCAGCGGGTAATATCCCTTCTTCTTCCGATATATAGCCGCTTACATTACGATGTGATACTGATCACAGAACAGATATCAGATGAGGATTATGAGATACCAAAATGGGTGAGACGGTTTGTCATAACAAGTGAGAGACAGGCATTGTCAGACCAGCGCAGTTTTTGGAATAGATACCAGGAGCTGGGGAGCATCTTAGCCACGGAGTCGGTGGATTTGTTTCTCCATCATGGTGTCCGGCAGGCGCTTTTTATATACGATGTTATGTTATCCAAAACTGCAGGCGTGTACACGGTGGCCGAGAAGCATCAGGTGTTCACACAAGGGTTCTGTGATATGAAGGATTTGTTCTGGGTTCATCTGGCTGCTTTTCAGATCATAGACGGGCTTGTCGTTCTTTCGACAGCGGAGGAGACTTATTGGAGAACGTTTGGAATCAATGCTTTTTACATAGAAAATCCAATGAACGAGCGCTTAAAGACCGTGGACTGCGGCGGGCAGAAAGACTGTATTTCATGGGCTGGGAGACTTGATGTATATTCAAAACAGTATTTTGACATTCTTAAGGTTGCTGTGATTGTAAAAAAGTCCCATCCGGAAGTCCGGTTCAGAATGTTCGGAAGCGGCAGCAAGGCAAAAATCCGGGAATTGACGAAGTGCATCGAAAGATATGGACTGAAAGATTATGTCATTTTCTGCGGATATGAGACAGACATCGCACAGATGTATAAAAATACAAGGATTCAGCTCGTAACATCGGCATATGAGGGATTCCCCATGGTGGTTTATGAAAGTAAAATCTTAGGGATTCCTATGGTTTTGTATGATCTGCCTTATCTGGAACTATTGAAAAACGGGCTTGGGTATCTTTCGGTACCAAGCGGGGATATCAGGGGGATTGCGGAGAATATCTGCAGGATACTGGATCATCCTGAATTGGAGGCGGCGCTGAGCCGGGAGGCTAAGGTCAGTCTGCAGGATTTTAGCAATGAGACAGTGGCACGAAAGTGGAGTCTTTTATTTCACAATATAGAAAAACATATATTGCGGGAAGATGGAATCAATGAACAATATGGCATGATATTAAAAACAATGCATAGGCATTATGCGGTGGCCCAGAGAAAGTACGAAAAACTTTTGTGGGATTCAGAACAGTCTGTGCTGACATATCATGTCAGAAAAGAGATGAAAAAGGGAAAGAAACCTGTCATATGCCCATATGGTACAGTAGGAAAGAGGGTTAAAAGGATGCTGAACGAGAAAGGCATCCAGGAAGCATATATCGTGGATAACGGGATTTCACAGAAAGGGCAGGGAATACTTTCCCTGGCGGATTTAAAGGAAATGGACTGTGGGGAGTATCTTTTTATTGTCTGTTGTGAAGACGAGGATCTGAAAGAATGGTTTCAGGATCAGTTGCGGAAAACAGCAGGTACAGAGAGCATTCTGTATTATGATGCAGCATTGGAAGGGGAGAGTTAATACATGGTTCTGGTATCAGTGGTCATACCAATATACAATGCGGGGCAGTACATAAAGGAGTGTTTAAACAGCGTTACCAGCCAGACGTTGCAGGATTTGGAGATTATTTGTGTGGACGATGGTTCAACAGATGATTCGCGGGATATTGTAAAGGAATGTCAGACTGCTGACGCAAGGATCAAACTGTTTGTGCAGGAAAACCAGGGATCGGGACCTGCGAGAAACAATGGACTGGGAGCGGCATGCGGAAAGTATGTGGCGTTTCTTGACGCGGATGACTTCTGGCATGATGAGCTGGTCTTGGAGAAGGTTGTGAGAGCGGCCGAAGAAAATGCAAGCGTTGTCACAGGGGCGTTCTGGGGAAATTATAAAGATGGGAAATACGAAAGATCAGGGCTACACAGGCGGTATTTTGAGAATGATAGTAGTGGGCGATGGATTGATTTCAGTGAAGAACAGGATTGCATCGGATATTGGAGTTATCTGTACCGAAGAGAATTTTTGCATAACAATGCGATCTGTTTTCCTGATTATTACAGGTTTCAGGATCCTCCCTTTCTGACAAAGACATTGTTGAAGGCAGAAAGATATTATGTGGTTCCTGTAGATTGGTACTGCTATAGGACAGTATATAAAAATGCGCTTTCTACAGACCAAAAGACAGTTGATTTTATGAAAGGGGTTCATCAGGTATTGGAACTTGCCCAAAGGCATCACCTCGAAAAGCTTACGGCTGAGATGATAAGACAGGTGAATGAGTTCAGCCAGTGCATTGTGAAAGGGATTGTCAGAGGAAATACAGAGATACTTGATCTGCTGGGACTGATTCAGAAACTTACTGCAGGAAGAAAGGAAGATCTTGAACCTGTTGTGTTTTTGCAGGAAGCAGTCTGGGAGAGGACTGAAGGAATCGTGGACAGGTTCCGTCGTAAACTTAGTGATTTTAATAAACTGGTTATATATGGCGCGGGGAAATATGGGCACTATCTGATGGGATGGATTGAGAAAATGGATGACGATATAGAGATCATATTCGCGGAGACAAAGTGTGTGGAAGAACGTGTTGTGAGTGGGAAAAAGTGCGTCCAGATAGACCGGCTGGCAGCGGATATGGATGGGACGCTTGTGATTGTGGCTGTTACACCTGACGCACAGCCGCAGATGGAAACAAACCTGATCCGTCTGGGAATAAGCAATTATATAATGCTGGGCAGGGAGCTGATGACTGCGCTGGAGTGTATGGATTTTGACTGGGAGGGACGAAGATGACATTTGCAGATACAAGAGAAATATATAATCGTATGCAGGATGAAATCTCACAGAAATTGTTTGCCGCACGATTGAGCGTATCCGCGACGGGAAATGCAGGATATCTTACGATGCTTCCGGCAGAGTACAGAAATCTGGGCGCTGACATAGAGATCTTTCGGAACAGACTGCTTTTAGAAGATCACAAACAGACGATCATTTTTGGCGCGGGATTTAACGGGGTTGCAATCGCAAGACAGATACCAGTCAAATCGCTGGCTGCCTTTATAGATAATTTCCGGTGCGGTCAGACGGAACCCTATACCAATCTTCCTATATATTCTTTAAAAGACTATATTCGGAGATTTGGATCCGAAGATACAAAGTTTGTTATTTCTGTGAGTGACAGGAGCGTAGTGGGAAAGATGTATGTACAGTTGGCGGATGAGGGCGTGAAGCCGGAATCAGTCCTGACCATTCCGGCAGAGTATCGGAACAGCACATCCCAGTATTTTGACCTGCTGACACCGGATGAACATGAGACCTTTGTGGACTGCGGCTGTTATGATGCCAGCACGGCCTTTCACTTTGCGGGATGGTGCGGCGGTAAAGGATACGATAAAATCTGGTGTTTTGAGCCGGACCGGGACTCGTATCAGACATGTAAAGAGCTGTGCTCTGGCCTGGCAGGGTGTAAGGTGTATCCTTATGGGATATCAGACAGGGCGGGAACGGCACCGTTTCAGTCCGGCCGGAAAGAGGAATCGAGAATTGTAAAAACGGACGACGCGTTAACAGATAACGTGATAGAGACGATTGTTCTGGATGAATTTCTGCGTGGTGAGCGTGTGACTTTTATTAAGATGGATATAGAGGGGGCGGAGCTGGATGCGCTCAGGGGAGCTTCCCAGATTATCAAAGAGCAGAAACCGAAACTTGCCATTTCAGTCTATCATAGGGATGACGATATTGTTGCGATACCAAAGCTGCTAACTGGGCTTAGGCCGGACTATAAACTATATCTCCGGCACTATAGTCTGCTGTTGAATGAGACTGTTTTATATGCGTGCTAGATTATGGGGAGTACAGTACATATGAAGGTTTTGCTTTTTGGGACAGGTGATTACTACAACAGATATAAAAAGTGGTTTGAGCCTTTGGAAGTCCTTGCACTGCTGGATAATTCCGAACAGAAACAGTATACGGTGATTGACGGATTAAGAGTATTGCCCCCTGCGGAGGGAGTGGGACTGAAATATGATGTGATCGTCATTTTGAGCTTTTATGTGAAACAGATGAGGCAGCAGCTTATTTCCTTGGGAGTAATGCCTGAAAAGATTTATCATTTTTATGACCTGCACCAGTTGTTTGGTCAGAGCGTGGTGCGAAGACCAGTACAGTATTATCTGGGTGCGCGGGAACTGGCGGCGGATGTGTCGCTGACAGTTCCTAAAATCCTGCTCTTATCGCATGACCTGACACTGGGCGGACCGGCGATCGCCCTTTTTCATACGGCAGAGATTTTGGAAAAAAAGGGATATAGGGTTGTGTTTGCCGCCATGTCTGGCGGACCGTTGCTGGACGAACTTATCAAAAGGGGAATCCCTGTTGTTGTGGATGAAAATCTGCAGATATCAACAATGCAGGAGACGGAATGGATCAGCGGGTTCTCGCTGTTGATATGCAATACCCTGAATTTTCATGTATTTCTTTCAGAGCGGGATACACGGATTCCGGTAGTATGGTGGCTTCATGACGCACGCTTTTTTTATGACGGAGTTGACAAAACGGTGATGAGGAAGATCCATAGTGAACATTTGAACATCATGGCTGTTGGGCCAGTTCCGGCGGCGGCCATAAAGGAGTTTCTGCCGGACATGGACTGCGGCGAGCTTTTGTACGGCGTTTCCGATACAGGACATGGTCTGGCAGTAAAGGAAAAAGACAACAAAGTAAAATTTATTACGATCGGTTTTCTTGAAGACATTAAAGGACAGGATGTGCTGGTGGAGTCCGTGCAAAGATTGCCAGATCAGATTCGGAGCCAGTGTATTTTTTACATAGTTGGACATGATAAGACGCTGTTTGGCGAAAGGATTCATAGGGACAGCGCGGGAATCAGGGAGATCCGTTTTACCGGAAGCGTGGAGAGACAGGAAATCCACAGACTGCTGGAAAGCGCAGACGCTCTGATCTGTCCTTCAAGACAGGATTCGATGCCTACCGTTGCAGCGGAGGCAATGATGCATTCTGTTCCG
Organism: Lachnospiraceae bacterium; assembly: GCA_009774245.1. Taxonomy (GTDB): domain Bacteria; phylum Bacillota; class Clostridia; order Lachnospirales; family Lachnospiraceae; genus COE1. The sequence continues at coordinate 103,307 of VSNM01000009.1, forward strand.
TGCATCCTGTCCGATGCGGCAGGTACATCAGCGTATGTCCGCGATGGAAATGACGGACTGATTTTTCCATCAGGAAATGTACAGGCGCTTACAGACAAAATCGAGTGGTGTGTCAATAACAGGAAAAAGCTAACGGGCATGGGAAAAAAAGCAAGGGAGCTATATGAAAAACATTTTTCAATTTCCGCGTTTGAAAAAAGATTAATAGAAGTTATTCGTGAGGCAATGGGATCGCAGTGACAAAAGTATGAGGTGTTGGTATCAGTGGAAACGTCAAGGGACATGGACAAGCTTTTTGGCAGGTTCAAAAGGGAAAAAATAGCATTATATGGACTTGGCACAGAGACAAAAAGGGCATTAGCGGAATTGGGTGACGGATATGCGGTCATTGGCCTGCTGGACAGTTTCCGCACGGACGGCAGACTGTACGGAAAGCCGGTCATATCTTTTGACAGTGCGGTCCGGGAGGGTGTCAAACTGATTATTGTCGTGGCGCGCCCTGGTTCCTGCAGGGCAATCGCGAAAAAAATCGGGAAAGAATGCAGGGATAAGAATATTACTTTATTGGATATCCGGGGGAAAGATCTGCTGGAAACAAGAAAAGTTTCCTATCGGTTCTGCGGCGCCGATGGTGTCACAAAGGCAGAACTTGAGGAAAAAATAAGGCGTGCCGATGTGGTCAGCTTTGACTTGTTTGACACGCTTGTCATGCGTCAGACACTTTATTCTGATGACGTGGTGAAGGTTGTGGATTGCCGGTTAAAAGAAAAGGGTATCTTTATAGATGGTTTTTGTGACAGACGCCTTTCAAGTGAAAAAGCGTTGTCAACAGATGCGGCACCCACGCTTGCTGAAATCTATCAGAATGTATTGGAAAATCTGGCGGCTGACGCAATACCAGAGATTACGGCAGCACAGCTTGCTGGTCTGGAGTGGGACGTGGATTTTTCTCTGATTGTGCCAAGAAAGGAAGTGTGCAGTCTTTTTGAGAGAGCAGTAAAATGCGGGAAAAAAGTCTATGTGGTCTCGGATACATATTACAGCAGGAACCAGCTTGCTCAGTTACTTGAGAAATGTGGCATTGTACAGTACACGGATATTCTTTCCTCCAGCGATTATAGGACTGGAAAAACACAAGAGTTGTATCATGTTTTGAAAGAGAAGGAACAAGCAGAGGAATATCTCCATATTGGCGATGACATTGTGGCGGATATACAGTATGCCGGCCGTTTTGGTCTTAATACATGTAGACTGTTTAGCGGGCTGGAGCTATTGGAAGCACTCGGAGGTCTGGGCGTGCTGGATTTTGTGAAGGACTTGTCTGACCACTTGAAGGCAGGAATGTTTGTGGCACGGATTTTTAACACGCCGTTTTTGTTCGAAAACAAGGATCGCCAGATAGAAATAGCGACAGCACACAATATCGGATATTTGTTCTGCGCGCCGATAGTCAGTGATTTTATTTTGTGGTTTTATGACTGCATGCATAGGGAACAGTTCCAAAATATATGGTTCAGTGCAAGGGATGGATATCTGATCCAAAAAATGTATACATATTTAATCCATACATTGGAACAGGAGGTGCAGACGGTCTATTTTCTCACTTCGCGATCCGCGGCGATCCGGGCTGGGATGCGGAATCGGGAAGACATCTGTTATGTGGAAGGCATGCAGTATAGTGGTTCGCTTGAAGGGAAATTGAAGGAACGGTTTGGGATTTACGCGGAAGAACACAGATTGGAGAATTCTTTGAACTGTGAAGAGGGACTGCTGAGGTATCAAGACCTTATTATAGAAAAAGCCCGGACGGCTTCTGATAATTATCAGAAGTATATCAGAAAACTAAATGTGAGGGATGGTGATGTCGCCTTTTTTGATTTTGTGGCAAAGGGGACAACCCAACTGTATCTGCAGAGACTGATCGGTAATCATCTGAGAGGTTTCTATTTTCTTCGACTGGAAAAGGAATATATGAAGGAGCGGAATATAGATATTCAGTCCTTTTACGCAGATGGGGACAAGGAATCCTGTGCCATTTACAATGACTATTACATTCTCGAGACACTGTTAACAGCGCCGCACCCTTCCATACAGGAATTTGATGATATGGGGAAGCCTGTCTATGCTGCAGAGACAAGGACTGCCAAGGATATTTCGTGTTTTACACAGGCACAGGAAGGCATCTTTGATTATTTTCAGACGTATATTGCATTATGCCCTAAATCACAGAGGACAGTAAACAGGAAACTGGCTGAGATCTTTTTAGAGCTGATCCATGAGGTGAGGATAACAGATCATGATTTTTTGGAATTGATCGTGGAGGACTCGTTTTTTAACAGAATGACGAAAATAACGGACGTGATATAGATAAATAGAGAATGACATATTTGTAAAGGGGGACCTGATATGCTGCGATTTATGGACTGCAGCCTGCTCGATCATGGTGAAGGATTTAATATTGTCAATATAAATCAGGATTTACGGCTGGATGAAGAAATATGGCAGAGCGCGAGGGATTGTTTCAGGCAGAACGCCTGTCAGGATTCGACAGTAATACGTGCAGCTCCGATATTGAATGAACAAAGGAAGATCATTGGCTATGGATGGCAGGATATGGAAGCTGACAGGGAACTTCGGATGATACGGGAACTTGAGGAGACCAAAGACGCCATACGGTTTGACGATGTTTTTCCTGATATCAGGGAAGTGGTCGTATATGGATTAAATGAACTGGCATATTATTTTGTAAAATATCTTGAACATATGAATATTCCGGTAATGGTAAGCGGCAGGCATTGGAAACATCTTCACTATCAAGATGTGGGAGATATTGAAGACGACGATGGCAGGATGATCGTCTTTGCGGAGCCCGTTATGGGATATGGGACAGACTTGTTTCAGAGGGTGGTAAGAAGCTCTTCCCCAGAGTTTGAATGTATTGACCAGATTTATGAGCAAAATGTGCTTGCAGGAAAGATAAAGAATGTCAGGGGCGGGGCAGACTGGTTTTTTGAGACGCTGAAAGGAAAAAAATGCTCAATATTGGGAGTTGATGTAAGGGCGCAGGATGCATATGACCTGTTATATCAGCATGGTGTCGATATTGAAAACTTTTTGGTAAAAAATACAGAAAATGATATCCCGATGACACTGTTGGGCAAAAATGTAAGCACTGTGGAGAATACTGTATGCTACGAGAAAGATGCTGTTTTTATAAGCGTATCGGGGAGAAACAGTGCGCTGGGGACTGCCGATGTTGACTTTTTTGATTATTATGGATATAGAAGAAATGAGCAGTTCTTCCTGATAAATGATTATACCAGTATTCCTTATAGCAATCTGGTTCATATATTAGGCGGCAAAAAATTGTCCTTAGTAGGGGATGAAATTCTGTGCAGGATACTTGTAGAGTATCTGGAAAAAGTGGAAAATGGTAATATTTCTGTCAGGTACATAGAGCTATCCCAATGGGATCCGACTGATAAACAGGAAAGAATGCTTTTTATTGTGCATCCAGTATATGGGTGGCATGGGGACGTGGATCCAGTAAATAATCCGGAATTATGGGAGTTTAAGGAACAACTGAAAAAAATAAGGGGCGCTTTTTATCTGGAGTATTTTTCACGCGCAGGCGTGTTTGTCCTTATTGATGAATATATGAACCAAAACAGGGAGAAATATTTACACAAACAGATGATACCGAAGGGGATACTGTTAGGGGCGATGCCGTCTATGAGTGGTAATTTCCTGATCCGGGGATTATTGGATGGGCATCCTGATATACTGAAAGTGTCATGGAGTGAGTTAAATCATAACCTGTTTTGGTATTGTATCCGTCTGGCCTGGGAGCAGTCTGGAAGGATTACATATGCTAGAGAGGATAATTTCTTTTTTCCGGACTGGAAGTTTTTTAAAGAAAGTGTCGCAAGAGTGCATATAGAGGGCAGGATGACTTCCCAGGAAATATTTTTGGCTTTCCACAGAATTTATATGGAAAGCATCAGAAAAGAACCATTGGAGGACCTGTCCCAGATGGTGGTATACTGGGAGCCTCATATATCCAGGGAGGATCATTTGTTCTGGGCAAAGTGGCTGGAAAGTGAAAAGATTGATGGGCATACACTGATAACCTGCAGAAATCATGTGGTATGGTATGGTTCAAACTACAAATGGTACAGTGGAGGCGGTTCTATCAAAGGTTTCCTTGGTCATATCTCGGCGATGACGTGCGAGGATTACAGCTATCAGATTCCGCTGCGCCATTGGAAAGCGTTTACGTTGCGTTTTGAGGATATAAAGCTGCATCCGAAAGAAGAACTGTTAAAGCTATGCAGCATAATTGGCATACCATGGTCGGATAGTATGCTGCATACGACAATCGATGACCGGGAATATGTGTACAATGGCGTTGTGGATTTCGACATGAAGCCCGTATTCAATCCGTATGAGGAGTTTATGTCCGCGTTTGACCGTTTTCGCGTCTGTCTGATAAGCAGCGCATATCAGAAAAAGTATGGTTATATGTATGAAAATTGTCTCCGTTTTTCAAGAAGAGAACTGCAGGAAATGTTTTTAAAAAAGTTCCGCTTTCAGGATTTGATGAACCTGAATGTAGAAGACGAGACAACATATTATTTATGCGCGTATGCTTCGCTGAAACAGCAGTTATGGGAAGCTAGGAAGCATGCGGTTTTAAATGATATTATACCAGAATTTAAGCCTGTAGAAATAGGGACGGAATGTACACAATACAGCAAGAGACAAGAGGAACTGGACCGGCTGGCGGAATTTGTCAAGAAACAAGAAAAGTTAATTTTATATGGCACCGGACAGGACTGTAAAGTGCTCTGGGAGTATCTGGATGAGGCGGATAAAGAAAAAATTCTGTTTTGTGACAGGAAAGCAATACAGGATCGATACATTTATCAGGGAAAGAGTGTGCTGACACCGATGGAATTGCGTAGTACGTACCGTGATTATATGATACTGATTACATCAAGCTGGTATGGGTTAAGGATTCAAATGGAATTGGAAAATATGGGGATTTGTCAGAACAGGATTGAACGCAATACTGTCCCGCTTGGGAAAGCATAGATTAGAATAAAGAAAGGAAAATTTGATGCGATCAATGCAGGAATTTACAGACAAGAACCTGGATGGCACAGCTGCGAGAATAATAGATAATAAAAGAATACCAGCGCCCATCTGAAACGGGGTGTTGATTTAGGGAGGAAAGGTTATGGCTTACGTTTATTGGATCACCGGTCTGTCCGGCGCAGGAAAGACATCAATCGGAACATTATTATATGAAAAGATGAAACCCAAATATCCCAACACCGTATTCCTCGACGGTGACGTGCTGCGTGAAGTATTTGGCAACGACCTTGGCTACACGCGCGAGGAGCGCATCAAATGTGCGATGCGGTATGCGAGGCTGTGTAAAATGCTGCAGGAGCAGGATATGAACGTCATATGCTGTACGATCTCTATGTTTGACGAAATCCGTGACTGGAACGGACAAAATATAGAAAATTACAGGGAGATTTATGTGAGGGTATCCATGGAAGTGTTGACACAGCGGAATCAGAAAGGGTTGTATAGCACTTCCATGGAAATGTCACAAAAACAGAATCCGAAAGGCTTGAACAAGGGTGATGGACAAGTTGCAGGCATCCATGTGGATATCGAGGAGCCGAAAAACCCAGACATGGTTCTGGATAACGAGGGTAATTCGGATTTATCAGAACTTGTTGATGATATAGTGAAAAGATTCGGAATATGAGGGGATTATACAGATGAAAAGAGTCATATATACCCAGCGGGTAGAAATTGTCGAAAACTACAATGAACGCCGGGATTGTGCGGATGTGGAGATTGCCAAATTGATATGGGAGTGTGGCTTCCTGCCTGTCCCAGTCAACAATATCCCACAAAAGATCAATACATTTTTAGATCAGATCAGACCTGATGGAATCCTCCTTACAGGCGGAAACGACCTGTCAAAATACGGTGGAAACGCGCCTGAACGCGATGAGACCGAAAAAAAGATAATTGAATATGGAATAAAAAATAATATTCCGATATATGGATTTTGCCGGGGAATGCAGGTAATCGCAGATTATTTTGGCGCGGAACTGACAAAGATAACGAATCATGTGTCAGTCCGTCACCGGCTGGAAGGGAGCAGTCCATGGAATGGAAGAATAGTGAACAGTTTCCACAACATGGCGGTAAAGGCTGTGACAGGCGGCCTGACAGTTGAAGCAAGGTCAGAGGATGGTGTCATAGAAGTTATCCGGGGTAAGGATCAAAGCATATATGGTACGATGTGGCATCCCGAGCGGGAAAAACCATACATGCAAAGTGATATTCAATTTATAAAACAAATTTTTTCAGAAGAGGGGTTATGAATATGAAAGCAGTTATTTTAGCGGCAGGACAGGGAACAAGACTGAAAAAGTACACGGAAAACCTGCCAAAAGGTATGTTAAAATTTGCCGGAAAGACGATTATAGAGAGACAGATTGAGACATATCAAAAGTGCGGAATTACAGCAATTATTGTAGTCAGGGGATTTGCAGCGGATAAGATCACATATCAGGGTGTGAGGTACTATGAAAATGCAGACTATGAGAATACAAATATGGTTGAATCCCTGATGGCCGCAAGACAGGAGTTTGATGATGATATCATCATAAGCTATTCTGATATTCTCTTTGAAGAAGATATGCTTGGGAAAATGATGGAGTGCAGGGAAGATTTTGCAGTTGCAGTTGATGCGAACTGGCAGGAGTACTGGAAGGCAAGGTATGGAAAGGTTGATTTCGATACAGAAAGCCTGTCGCTCGATGAAAATGAAAATATAACAGAACTCGGCATGGAGGCGCCGAAACTGGAGGATATTGATGCCAGGTATATCGGGCTTTTGAAGTTTTCTAAAAGCGGACTGCAAAAGATAACAGAAATTCTCGAAAGAGATTATGAAGCATACCAGGATAAACCATGGAAGCAGTCAGGAAAAACCATACGAAAGGCATATATGACAGACTTGCTTCAGGCAGTGATCGAGTCGGGGGAACATGTCAAGGCAGTAAAGTTCAGAAATGGCTGGATTGAGTTTGATACAAATGAAGATTATGAGACTGCAATTAAATGGAAAGAAACAGGTACGCTGAATAAATTTATTCAATTAAATATATAGCAGTATACTATCCAGTATTAATAATGTTTAGGGAGGCACAAGTCATGAAAAATATAATAAATACAAAAGGAAATTTCGATGCCCAGGGAAGCAAGATAACCCAAACTAATAAAAATATAAAAATTACAGTTGGAACAGTTGTAATTGTAGTGGTTATGATCACAAGTTTTTTATTTCTTATCAATAGAAAAGATAGTGTCTCATTGTTAGGCAGATGGGAAACTGAAGAAGGGCATTATGTTAATTTCATTTCTGATGGAACAATGGATACGGATTTGCATTATGTTTGGGATAATCCTGATACATATGAAATATTAGAGGAAGGGTATCTTAAATGGGGAAAGTATATTCCTACTATGGTTCAATATAAATATACATACTGGGAGATTACAATGGACGGAAAGGATATAATAGTGCTAACATCAAGAGAAGATTCATCAAATATTATTAGGTTAATAAGAAAACAATAAAAATAGTAAAATTGGTTCTTTATAATATTGGGGTAACTCCGTTATTCTCGTTTTGTTTTACTAAGCCTACTTAATGGCTTGCAGACAATCCTGAGAATATGTAGATACCCAAAGCACAGAAAGAACCGTAAAATTATGTTTTGGAAAATACACTGATTTTCCAAACAAGAGCGGATAAATAATGACAACTGAGTTAGTGTATTGACACGTTTGGTTGATACTCCTGCAGCAAGAAGAACCATGGTAACAAGTCTTTTTGCCAGTGTGACTGGCAGTATACCTGCGGGGACTATGCAGAAGCGACCGCGGGGATGGAACGCAGCTATTCGGCGAAAGCCTGCCCGTGGGACAATGCTTGCATAGAAAGCTTCCATTCCCTGATAAAAAGGGAATGGCTCAGCCGGTTCCGCATCACAGATTACAGCCATGTATACAGGCTTGTATTTGAATATATAGAGGCGTTCTATAATACAGTCAGGATAGTATTCAGACGGCGAAAAGGACGGTTTACTGAAGAAAGTAAAAGTGGAGCCATCGGCCGCAATAAAACGATAATCCGAAGGAGTCCCGTCAAGGGAATCCGTCAGGAAATTGAAATGCCGGAAAACCATTTCCAGGGCTTCGGGTCTGAGTTTTGCGCGCTGCTGGTTGAGAGCGGAAGCAGTCGGGGCCTGTGGGTCCAAGTCAAAGAAATCAAGCAGTTCGTTTTTTGAACTGGATGCTCCCTGTGAGACGAGGAATGTAATAAGTTTTTCAGCGGGGAGTTTTCTGTCGCGGGTCAGGTCAGAGCCTGGATTTACCGTAAATTCTGAAATGGTGGACGAAACAGAATGGACGGCGTTGGAAAAAAGGGATTTGATTTTTTCATGAAGCATAAATACTGTACCTCCTTGGATTGAAAATGCAAAATACTTCCAAACCAGGGGCCGCTGTCGTTACCTCTAAAAACCAATCAGTAACGACAGCGGCCGCACATTTTGGGCTGTTTGTCAACCCTTTTTTTGAATATTTTTGGTAAGCGGCAAATAATCGGCGTCTATAAAAGGAGCGCAGTCTATGATATCGTACAGTTAGAGCAACTTGATAATCAAATAGTCGCAAAAGTACCATCGTATCAGAGATTTTTGTTTCTTTTGAAACTTCGATACAGAACATTAGCCCACAAGCAGCTGCTTCCGGGCTCCATGCTCATTATGCAGTTAGACCATTGCCCTC
>VSNM01000090.1 GCA_009774245.1 Lachnospiraceae bacterium
TTGTTATCCAGCACCCTAGGTGCTCCAGATCTTTCTGATATTCGTCAAATTAAATGAAGGTACTGGCTCATATATTCTGATGTATTTTACAGCAGAGTGTTTGAACCAGTACCTTCTTGTGTTATCATATTAAAGTTACAAGAATAGCAGGCATCCCACCGACCAAAGTTTGATACCTGCTATCATAACAATCCTCCCAGTGCTGCATCTTTCAATGTAACACTGCAGACAACACTATTATGATAACAATTACGGTACCTTTTGACAATCCACTCAATCAAAAAACTTATGAAAATATCATCAACTCCTTACAGTTCCACCAGCTGCAGTGTACCTGTGGCCATTCTGGCTGCTTGACGATCCATGGTTATTACACCCGCTCCCTCAAAAAAGACGATTCCGGGATCCCTTTATCTATCTGCCGCGTCAGATGCTCCCACTGTGGCAGGACCCATGCTTTACTTCCATCTTTACTTGTTCCTTATTCCCAGGTATCCCTGCAGGATCAGATTTCTATCATTTCTGCCTATGAGGCTTCTGGAGATTATGAGGAAATCATGGCTGGAACTCCCTCCGTTGATGAAAATCTCATTGCGTCCATCATCAAACGGTATGTGAAGCACTGGATGCAGAAGATCCGTTCCTTCCGTATCGGATTATCTTTCCCGCCCCGTCTCGTAAAGCAGTGTTTTGCTTTTTTCGGGAACCAGTTCATGCAGATAAGGCAGACTCCAAATATTCTGTTTCTAACACCCACATAGCCTTACAGGAAAACGCTTCTGCTTTCTCTTATACTAAAGAAAACTAAGTTTTCTTAGAAAAAACGAAAGAGAGGGCTTTAAATGAAACAGAAATTAGCACAGGATATCGCTTTGATGCGTTATTCCATGATCTCACCGCTGATCGTCGGCCTCCCGGATGAGTACAAATCCAAGGAAGCTTACTTTCGTGCGGCCTCTGCACGTGGCGCACTCCATCCAAACGGCTCCTTCATCCATCCGGCGCCGACATCCATCAAACGCTGGTACCAGCACTACCAAAAGAATGGTTTTGACGGGCTGCTCCCTTCCAGCCGCAGCGATGAAGGCACTTCCCGAAAGATTCATCCGGATCTTGAGGAACAGATCCGGTATCTGAAAACGAACTATCCCCGTATGTCTGCGGCAGCCATCTTCCGTCAGCTATGCGACAACGGTTCTGTCAATCGCAATGAATTATCAGAATCCACAGTGAACCGTTTTCTTAACAGCCTTGCCCGGAAAGAAAGGACAACGAACAACCAGGATATGAGACGTTATGAACGTGCCCATGTCAACGAGGTCTGGTGTGGGGACAGCAGCGTCGGCCCTTACCTGAAAACAGAAGATGGCAGAAAGCATAAGGTTTATGTGATTGCACTTATTGACGATGCCAGCCGCTACATCGTTGGCATTGATGTCTTTTTCAATGATAACTTTGCAAATCTTATGTCTGTCATGAAATCTGCTGTTGCAAAGTTTGGCGTTCCGAAGTTATTCAACTTTGATAATGGCAGTTCCTACAAAAACAGACAGATGGACCTGCTTGCTGCCCGTATCGGGTCTGCGGTTCATTATGACCAGCCATATACGCCAACCCAGAAGGCCAAGGTGGAGCGTTGGTTCCGTACCATGAAAGACCAGTGGATGGCAGGCCTTGACATGCGGGATTTCCATACGCTTGATGAACTTCGCACAAGCCTGTACATGTATGTCAATCAGTATAACCAGAGGATCCATTCTTCCCTGAATGGAAAGAGCCCGCAGGAACGCTATTTTAGCGAGCCGGACTGCTTCCACCGCTTACCCGAAGATAAGATTGACCTGTTATTCTTACTGGAGTTAGAGCGCCGCGTTTCCATTGACTGTGTGGTTACCATTGACCACATCGAGTATGAGGTCGATTACCGTTTTGCAAAACAGAGGATCCGACTCCGTTATTCTCCTGATATGGAATCCATCTACGTTGTGGAAGCAGATGGTACGCTTACACCCATCCGTCTTCTTAATAAGATCGAAAATGCAGATATCAAACGTGAAAAGCCACGTCTTTATGGAGGTGATGACTAATGGATTATACGATCCGCTATGGTTTGGAATTCAACCCGTTTTTAAAGAACTCCAAAGAAATCTTTATATCAACGGATGAATCAAAAGAAGTTTTGTTCCGCCTGAACTATCTTGCAAAAACAAAGGGCTTCGGCCTGCTCACCGGCAGTCCGGGCCGCGGAAAAACAACTGCCATCAGAGCCTGGAGACAGGGATTAAACAACTCGCAATACAAAGTGGTCTATACCTGTTTTTCCACCTTTAGTCCCAATGATTTCTATCGGAATCTTGCTGCCGAATTGGGGGCACAGGCCCACTACCGGAAACCGGACAACTTCCGTGCAATCCAGGAAGAACTTACCAGGCTTTCTGTTGAAAAAAGGAAAACGCCTGTCATCATCATTGATGAGGCGAATTACATCAGTTCCGCTATCCTGAATGACTTCAAGCTTTTATTTAATTTTGAGATGGATTCCAGGGATCGTGCTGTGGTTCTGCTGTCCGGGCTCCCATCTTTAAATGCAACACTTCGCCTTAGTATCCATGAACCGTTCCGTCAAAGGATCATCATGAACTATGAGATCTCTGGCTTTACCAAAGAAGAAGGCAGATCTTATATCCTCGAAAAGCTTCAGGGAGCAGGTGCTACAAGAGCCATTTTTGAAGATGCGGCGCTTGAAGCCATCCTGAATGCATCCGATGGGACGCCGCGCGTCATTAACAATCTATGCAACAGCTGCCTGTTGATTGGTGACTCTAAAAAGAGCGACATGATCACAGCAGAGACCGTCATGCAGGCAATTAACAATAATGAGATTTAGCAGCAAAAGCAGGGTGACCTGCTTTTTTGCATTTCCTCCGATCTGTGAATTTGCTTCAATTTTTATAACGATCAGATAACTTGCTGATGTTGGTGCAGACAATCTGCGGATGTGCGGCATGCAAAGTCTAAATCAGGCGCATTTAATCTGCATGGAGCTGGTGCATCTAATTCGCTGGACAACAATATATTATGCCGCATGAACATTTCCAACAGTTCATTGGAGAAATGATACTCAATAAAAGATTGTTTTATAGGGGATAAGGAATGTATCTGTATCCCGTGTTCTTTACAGATATTGTCAAGCTCTGTCATTGTGCCTTTTCCCATATTACGGAAACCCAATATTTCCTCTCTGGAATGTATTGATAACTGTGAGAGGTATAGTATGTTATTACACATAAGGACATTTTGCAACCGTTTTGACATTGGAATATCATTAACATATATTTCATTTTCCGGCGGGTACAGGTATCCTAATGCGTTCAGCTCATCAGCCATAGCAAGCGCATTACAATTTTTGGGACATTTATTTGCAAATGTCAGATAATTGAGTCCTTCAAGTTCTGAAACTTTTGTAATTTTCATATACCATGTCAGGAATATTTTGGTTCCCTGAGAAAGTTTTAAGTCTTTAATATATGTTTCCATATCGTGCTCCTTATATTCATTGAATTACATCGGTTATAGGGTGGTACTTTTTCTTACAGAATAAAGAAAAGCGACTAAAATAGTGTGGATTGAAATGACAAAAGATTGTATAAATCCGTGAATGTCCTTATCCATATGTGTATCTGTCAGTCATTATTCTGCCAACGGTGACAATATAAATGATTCCATATAGATTATCAATATTCTTTGCAGAAAATGAACTATTTGAGCAGAAAACGGACATTAAAACAACTTTACCGCATTTAATGGGTTAAAACTGAGTATTCCTTTTCATGTATTTGAATTGATGAAATTAAAACATTCTTCTTTTACAAATAAAGAGAGAACTGGCGTATATTTTAGCCAGTCCTCTATAATAAAAGAAAAATATGTTACCACACTTCCAATGAATCTTCCGCATCTATCCACATCTGCATATTTCCCTCAAGGTAAAGTCTTACATATTCAAGTGGTTCATCTATTGCCAAGGCATTCAAGGCACACTCGGAGCATGGAGTGGTTTTCAGTCCTTCTTCCGCTTTTCCGCAGTCTATTCTTAACATATATCCATCAAAAGTAGTCACATCAATACAGTTATGGTGCATATTATATTCTGCATATATGAATCTCATATCTTATCTATCCTTTCTTTATTAACCAATTTTCGGAGAAATTAAGAAAGCATTTCAATCAGTTCTTTTCGCCTGTTTTATTTTGTGTTATACTTTGTTACAGGTTTTTCTTTCCCTTATTTTTGCCCTTATGAGCGTTCGTAACATGAGGGAAAAGGATATAACACAAGGGAAAGTCTAAGGGCAAACTCACTTGCTATAAATTTAGTGTTTTCAAGGGTTTGCGGACTTTTTGAAGATAAGATATAACAGTTAATAAATGTTATAAAAAGTGTCTTATCAGAATTCCAGTTTGCGGAACTGGAAATCAGGCATTGATTAATCTGAAAGCATCATCATGGAAGAATTAAAAACGATTATGGAGAAATTCGCTGCATCTGGCTGGGATTTGATATCTGTCCCCGCCCAACAATGTTTAGACGGAAAAGCTGATAAAGACACCTTAGTATCAGCAATCAAACAGGCAGACAAAGAATGTGGAAGCTGTGGCTATGATTTAGACCTACTGTATAAAAAAGCTTTAGAGTTGCTTTGACAGCACTATCAATTCAATCTGTCATCTGAAAACTACATAAGCACCACCAAAATACCGCTGCATGGACAAAATCCAGACAGCGGCATTTTCTTGTCAGCGCTTCCGGCTTCCTAAAGGCGAATCCTTATAGATGCCGGATTTTTTCAGAATGTTTTTCAAGTCCGTGCGTTCTTTTTCGGTCAGCTTTTCATAGCTGATTTGAAGCTGTGAACACATGACATAACAGAATTTGTCAAGGGCGTTCCCCGAAAAGCGCATGGCTTTTTCTACATCTGCAATTATTTTCAGCGTGCTGGAATCATCCGGCGCACTCTCCGCATCAGCTTCATGTGCCAGTCGGATATCGTGGAGGATTGCGTCCCACTCCTTATGCGTGACATGGCAGAAATAATCTTCTTCCTGTATCTGCGAAGCCTGCAATGCCTTCAATGTTGTATCTTCTTCCTCCGGCTGGTATTTCTGCTGGATTTCTGCCCTCACAGCCTCAAGGGAGGCATTGATATCCTGAAAACGCATGGTGGCGATACCGTCCACATATATCTCTGCATCTGTCATAAGGGTGGTGAAATTTTCATGCGTGGCAATCTCGCAAAGCAGGCGGTTGTTGATGTGCCCGCTTTTTAACAGTTCCACCATGTCATCATTGATATGTAGTTCCGTAAGTCCGGCATTTGGGCGGTTTCTGTTTTCAGTGGCACATAAAAGGTAATCCGTGGAAACACCATAGAATTCTGCAAGCTTCAAGATGGATTTGTGGCTGATTTCTTTTTTAACATCATTTTCATAGCTGCCGAGGGCGGACTTTGAAATTTGTGTCAGCTCCGCAAGTTCTTCCAGTTTTAAATGCCGCTCTATCCGTAAGTCTTTGAGCCGCTCCTGTATGGTTATGCCCTGCTTCATGGTTTTATCCCCTTTCCGGCGGCTTGTTACCCGCCGCCATACTGATTATACCACACGATTCCGCAAACGTGGAATTTTTTGATTTTTTCAGTTCATTCCTGATTTATGGATATACGGGAATGGGAACAAAAATGTTCTATGATAGTATCAGTTCATCGATGGATTACTCAAGTGAGCGACAGCTCACTTTATCGCAATGACCGGGCTGATGGGATATGCTCCCCAGACGAAGTGACGCCATGAACTGTGAAAGGAATGAAAATCCCTGCCGCAGCAAGCGCACCAGAGGGAACAAAACGCTGCCGGAGAAACCGGGGGCAGGAACGGCATCAGGAAGAACCGGCTGGACTGTACTAAAATATGAATAACACAGTATGCAGGCAGAGGCATTACTCTGCCCTGCCTGCATTGACAGGGGCTTAAAGCGGCATGAAAAAACGGGCTCTGCCCTGAATGTTTCTGCCCAAAACAGCCCCAAAATAATACACAAAATGAAGGGAGAAATAAAAAAAATGGAATATGAATTTATGACAGCAGCCACGCCGCTGCCGCCCTGTATGCCATTCCCAAAAGCACTGGCAGGACTTCCAATCAGCAGCACGGCAAAGGTGATATATTGTAAGATGCTGGATGCCATGATTACAAAAAAGCTGGAGGACGAGAACGGAATCCTGTTTGTATATTTTCCTGTCAGGCAGCTTGCCGCTGAACTCTCCCGGTGTGAGATGACAGTTAAGCGTTCCCTGAACGAACTGGAAAATGCAGGGCTGGTTATGCGGGTAAGGCAGAGGGGATTTGCGGAACTAAATCGCATATACATTCTCATACCGAAAATATAATCAGGTATTCCAAAAAGTGGTGAATAGATGTATAATGAATCCGAAGGCAAATCGGGATTTATTAAGGAGGACAAAACAGTGAACAAAGAATGGAAAAGGTTATATGAAGAAGCAATGAGCGTTTTGAATCCCCATGATGTTTCAAATAAAATGTGGGTAGGGAGTGTGGCATCTGCCGTACTCACGAAAAAAGGTAATATTTATAAGGGTATATGCATTGATACGGACGGCTCTATAGGGATGTGCGCGGAAAGAAATGCTTTATCAACTATGCTTACATATGGCGAAAGTGAGATTACAAAAGTTGTTTCAGTATATAAAGATGGAAATATAATTCCATCTTGTGGTATTTGTAGAGAATTTATGATGCATTTAGGCGGAGATGTGGAAAATATTGAAATTCTATTGGATAAAGAAGGGCGGACAACAAGATTGATTGATTTGATGCCTGAATATCCACGACATAAATAAATTTCCAGTTTATCGAAATGACATAAAACATTTCAACACAAATATTTTGGGAAGTGGTATCATAAAAACGCCACTGCTTTTTCATATATATTCTCATATCGAAAAAGGGAACAGAAAAAACATAAAAATATATTCTTCAAATCGGTGTTTAGGTGTATAATAAATCCGGTAATAATCGGAATTTGTCGTAAAAGTAAACTTGCATTGTAAGGGAGAAATTTATTTATGAAAATAAGATGTGTATGGGAACATAACGGCAATGACAGCATTTTGTATGCAGATAGTTTTATTGGAGCTTTTACAAGAGGAGCTTCTAAAGATTTGGCAATACAAAAAATGCCTTCTGAAATAAAATCTTATCTGATGTGGAAAGGTGACTTGGTTACGGATTCCTTTGAACCCGAAATAGTTCAGGAGAAGTGCTCTGATTTAACTATTTCTGATGCTGATTCTGATGTCCTTTTTGATGAAGAACGGAAAGAATTGAGTGTTTCTGAATATGAAGAATTGAAAGCACTTGTCTTGAAATCAGCACGGGATTTTCTGTCATTGTATGAGGCAATTCCTGATAAAAATAAAAGCTGCCTCCCAGTTAGAGTAACTTTTTATGGACAGGTTCCTCGGACGGCATCTGAAATGTATGAACACACAAAAAATGTTAATGATTACTATTTCGGCGAAATTGGTGTTGCTACAGATAATGAGGGAAACATTGTGGAATGCAGGGAACGCGGATTTGCGGTTCTGGAAAGCCAGCCAAACTTTTTGAAAAATATAGTTCATCTTGGAAGTTATAACGAAGAATGGTCATTAAGAAAAGTACTTAGACGTTTCGTTTGGCATGATAGAATCCATGCGAAGGCGATGTACCGAATGGCTTTGAAAATGTTTGACCCTGATGTGGTGCCAAATATATTTCAGTTTGATATATAACTCTCTGTGAGTTGGGATGATTTGAAATACTTTAATACAATATTTTTGGGCAGTGGCAACATAGAAACGCCATTGCTTTTTCATTGTAAAACTAAATATGATACAGGACAAACGAAACAGCCAGTTATCGAAAAACTTTCAGTAAAAGTATATCGTAAACTGGCTTTTCTTTTGAAAAAATTTCCGACAGGGAATTTGCAAAACCGCAGGATATTTGACCGAACCATTTTCAGGAATGGAAAATGAATTAGCCTGTGGCAAGAGTACAGATGGCGGCAAGGTTTACACTCTGTTTAGGTTGGTGCTGGGTAAGTGTCACTGGCATTAATGCCCTTTGGGCAAGGGTACAGGGAGCGCAGCTTCCCTGTGCAGGTCAAGGGCGGCAGCCATTGCCCAGTAGAGGTGACGCTTGCGTCGGCTCGTACTGGGTATTGCCTGACGCTGAAAGCGGCAGAACTGGCAGAAAAGCTGCCTTTCTCCCAAGTTGCGCTTTGGGAGAAAATGAGCGGAACTGACCTGTCCCCTGCGTGCAGGGAACATGCAGTTTCCATCGCATAGAAAATTGAACGAAGGGGGAAAAGACGATTGAATGAAACTGACAAGGCATAACGGCAGAGCTGGAAAAAATGGCGTTTACAATCCCAAGCATAATGACCGCAGATTTGACATTGAAAACAGCGAGCATATAGATGCGGACAAGGCAAATCAAAATATTTATTGGGACTGCTACACCGGATTTTCTTCTGCAAAGATAAGGGAGCATGACAAAGAAAATGATTACTCTTTTGAAAAGATTGAACAGCTTTACTACTTTGAACATTACGCAGACCACATACAGGCGCAGAATGAGCGGAACGAAAAAACAAGACACACCGAGCGCAATCGGACAGTGACAGATTTACTCACGAATAATAAAACGTGTCCCGAAGAAAGCATTTATCAAATCGGTACGATTAATGAGTCCGTATCAGGAGAAATGTTAGCTAAGATTGCAACAGAATTTTTTGATGAAATGGGAGAAAAATTCGGCACTCATGTACACATCTTAGACTGGGCATTACATCTTGACGAGGGCACTCCGCATATCCATGAAAGGCACGTTTTTGACTGCAAAAATAATTACGGAGAACTGTGTCCCCAGCAGGAAAAAGCGCTTGAAGAATTAGGCGTACCACTCCCCAATCCCGACAAGAAAAAAGGCAGGAACAACAACCGCAAACAGACCTTTGATGCGGAATGCCGGAAGATGCTTTTCCGTATCTGTGAAAAGCAAAATCTCCACTTACAGATGAAACCGACTTATGGCGGCAGGGGCTATCTGGAAAAACAGGATTTTATCATTGAAAAACAGAAAGATACAATCTCTGTGCAGAAAGATATTCTTTCCGAAAACGAACAGACAATAGAGGAACAGGCGAAGAAAATCCAGAAGGCAGAAAATACTCTATCTCAAAGGGTAAAAGTAATTGAAAAGCAGGATAAAATTATTGCGGAGAAAAATGCCGCAATTATGGAAAAACATTCTGCACTTGAAGATGTCACAATGAAACTTGCAGAGGTGGAAACGCTGGTTGACGAAGTGGCAGAGCAGGCGTATCAAAAAGCCTGTGAGGCTGTTGCCAATACTGTCCGGCAGGAAACACAGAAAGAGGATATAAAAATCCTTGATGATTATTCCAGATGGCTGTCAGCGCCGGAGCGCACTGCTGACAAAAAGCTGCGGGATTATGCGGTAAGGCGTCTGGGAGCATTGAAAGGAAAACTTATAAAATCTGCGAAAGCCACCAGAAAAATCTTGAACAGGTCAGGGAGAAAGCGAGGGAATCCATTAAGGACAGGCTTGCAAGGGGAAAAACAGAAGCAGACCGTCAGAACCGGGAGCGTATGGAACGCATACGCCCGACAACAAAAAAGGATATGGAACTTTGAAGCATTTGCTTTTCTTTACGGAGATGGCATCTGCTTTTTTTATGCACACGGGCGCATGAGGAAATTAGCTGCTGATGCAGCATGCGCCCGGCGCGGCGGGCAGCGGAGAAGGTCACTTCCCTGCCCGATTTTCAGAAAGGAAATGGCATGAATGTATTTGAATCGGTAAAAGAAAACGTGACAGCAAGACAGGCTGCGGAGATGTATGGAATCAGGATAAACAGAAACGGCATGGCTTGCTGCCCTTTTCATGATGATAAGCATCCCAGCATGAAAGTGGATAAACGTTTCCACTGTTTCGGCTGTCAGGAGGACGGCGATGTGATTGATTTTGCCGCAAAGCTGTACGGGCTGAACAGTCTTGGGGCGGCTGTGAAGCTGGCGGCTGATTTTGGGATTGACTATGACAGCAAAGGGCGGGCTTCTCCACGTCCTGCAAAAAAGAAATTATCGGAGGAACTGCGGTTTAAACAGGCGTTGTTACAGTGTTTCCGAATTTTATCAGACTACAATCATCTGCTGGAAAAATGGAAAACAGAATATGCGCCAAAAGAGCCGGAGGAGGAATGGCATCCCTGTTTGTGGAGGCTTTACAGAAGCAGACATACATTGAGTATCTGCTGGATATCCTTCTGACCGGCACAGCGGAAGAAAAGGCAGAACTGATAAGGGGATATGGAAAGGAAGTGATGCGGATTGGGGAACGGATTTCAGGACTTGCCGCCTGCCGCAAGGCAAGCCGTGATGAACGCAGCGGATATGCTCGCCCCGGCAATGACAGTCGGTGAGGTTAGAGAAAGCCTTGATACCACGCAGAAGGGGCAGACGGCGAATACAATCGCAAACTGCAGGACCGTGTTCCAGTGCGATCCGCTCTTAAAGGGGGCAGTCCGTTTCAATCTCCTGACGGAACGGATTGATATTGTCCGGGAAGTCGGGTGGCGCAGGGACACCAGCGTACTCACGGACACGGACATAAAATATCTGCTCCTTTACTTCGAAGAAAACTACGGAATCACCAGTGAGAAAAAGATACAAAATGCTTTGGCGATTGTGGCAAATGAAAACTGCTACCACCCGATTCAGGACTGTTTAAAAGGACTTATATGGGACGGGAGGCCACGCATCCGCTCATGCCTGCACCATTTTTTAGGGGCTGACGCGGATGACTATGTGGAGGAAATGTTGAAGCACTTCCTGCCGGGCGCAGTCCGGCGTGTATTTGTGCCCGGTTCAAAATATGAGGAAATGCTTTGTCTTGTGGGCGGACAGGGGGCTGGAAAATCTACTTTTTTCCGTTTGCTGGCGATAAAAGACGAATGGTTCAGTGACGATTTAAAGAAGCTGGACGATGACAAGGTGTTCACGAAATTACAGGGGCACTGGATTATCGAGATGTCAGAGATGCTTGCCACCAGCAGTGCAAAGAGCATTGAAGAAATCCGCTCTTTTATCAGCAGGCAGAAGGAAACGTACCGCACGCCTTATGAATCACAGCCAAAGGACAGGCTGCGGCAGTGCGTGTTCGGCGGCACGTCAAACAGGCTGGACTTTCTGCCCCTTGACCGTGCAGGGAACCGGCGGTTTCTGCCTGTGATGGTCTGCCCGGAGGATGCCGAGGTACATATCTTAGAGGACGAGGACGCTTCAAGGGCATATTTTTTGCAGGTTTGGGCAGAAGCAATGGAGATTTACCGAAGCGGGCGGTATTCCATGAAATTCAGCAAGCCTGTGCAGAGAAAACTTGTAGAAGTACAGAAAGACTTTATGCCGGAGGATACCGAGGCGGGCATGATTATCGGATTTCTGGAAAATTACCGTGGAAATCAGGTGTGCTCCAAACAGCTTTACCGGGAAGCCCTGCACCATGAATATGACGAGCCGAAGCGCTGGCAGATTCACGACATTAATGAGATTATGAATACGGCAGTCACAGGCTGGCGGTATTTTTCCAATCCGAGGGCGTTTGACGGGTATGGCAGACAGAAAGGCTGGGAACGCATAGCGGATTCCGGCAACGAACCACACGGCAACGAAGCTGGTTTTTCGGAACTGACAGAAAAAGAAGCCCAGCAGATGGGGATACCGAAGGAGTGGATGGAATGATTTTAAGCGTTGGTTGCCGGGCAGGTTGCCACTTCGTTGTCGGGTTCGTTGCCGGGAAATCTGCTTCTCTCCTGCCCGGAAATGCTGATATTTACAGGCTTTGTTGTTATTTTTATAACTACTGACAACGAAAGCAACAAAAAATTTCAAGAAAATAGAAAAAGTAAAAATAACAAGCCAGACATTAGATTGCAGGTTTTACGGGGTTGGTTGCCGGACTTCGTTGCTGATTCTCTTTGTCTGGCTTTATTTATGCACACGGGCGCCAATGCGAAAAACCACATATGAAAGTTTTTCGTATAAGGAAATTAGCTGCTGACGCAATATGCGCCCGGTGCAGCGATTAGTGGAGGTAATGCTTATGGCAAAAAATAAAACAAGTATCAAGGTAACTGCTGTATTTGACGGGGAACTGGACGCAACGGATGTGTTTGTGAGTCTGATTGCACAGCAGTATGCACGGCAATATGCTGGGCAAGATACCAAGAAATATCATGATAAAGGCAGCGAAAATATTCACAGTGAAAATGTTCATGACAAAGATATTTCAAAAGATTTTCTTGTAAAATCACAAGATACAGTGTATAATGACAGTGAGGTTCAAAAGAGCCAGCCGTCTGGACTGTGCGGGTAAATGGCTATGATGAACGGAATGGATTATGGAATGGCGGATAGGACGCCTGCTGGTGGTTTTCGTGTGGCAATCTACTGCAGGCTATCAAAAGATGATGACTTACAGGGAGAAAGTGCCAGTATCGCCAACCAGCGTGACATGCTGGAAAAATACTGCAAACGGCAGGGCTGGGAGGTCGTTTCGGTCTATCAGGACGATGGCTACACAGGCTTGAACATGGAACGCCCTGACTTAAAGCGGATGCTGAAAGCCGTTGAGCGGCGGCAGGTAAACCTTGTAATCACAAAGGATTTAAGCAGGCTGGAAGAAAACAAAATCCCCTGCCCTACATGGTGGAATCGTAACAGGGGACTGCGGAATGTCCGTACAAAATGGGAGAAAAAAGACCCTGTAAATGGACAGTTTATGTGGGATTTTTCCGTAATCAAGGAACTTTTGATGAATCCTGTTTATACCGGGGCAATCGCATCACAGAAGGCGCACTATAAATTTAAAATCGGCACTATCGGGGATAAAAAGTCGGAGGAATGGATTGTAGTGGAGGGACAGCATGAAGCCATCATTGACAGGGAGAGCTTCAACATCGTGCAGAAAAAGCTGAAATCACGCCAGCGTCCGGGAAAGTCGGGGGAAATCAGCCTGTTTGCTGGGCTGGTAAAATGTGGGGAGTGTGGAAAGGCACTTTGCATCAGGACAACGCATGAGAAGTTCCCCAAACGGATTTATTCCTGCAAGACTTACAATGCCTTTGGGAAAACACACTGTACCCAGCACCGTGTAGAATATGACACGCTTTACGCCCTTGTGCTGAACAAAATCAGGGAGTGTGCCAAGATGGTGCTGGTGGACGGCGAAGCGGTTGCAGGGAAGCTCTCCGGCACCTGTGAAGCCGAACAGAAAGGGCAGAAAGAGGCGTTGGAGCGTTCCCTTGCCAAAGCTGAAGAACGTATTAATATACTGGAAAAGATGGTGCTGCGCCTGTATGAAGGTATAGCTGCCGGACGCATCAATGAGCAGAATTTTAACCTGATGCTGGAAAAGACACAGAAGGAGCAGAAAGAATTACAGGCAAAAATCAGCGAAGGGAAGAAAAAGTTAGCTGACGAAATCCAGCTTGTAAACAACGCAAGGCAGTGGATAACTGCCATTCAGGAATATGCAGACATCGCAGAACTGGATGCGGCAATATTAAACAAGCTGGTTAAAGAAATCGTTGTCCATGAAGAAATAGACAGCGATAAGACAAGACACATTTCTATTGAAATTCATTTTAATCTGAAACCAATCCCGGAAGTGGAGCAGGTCAGAAAATGACCTGCCCCAGCCGGGGAGGTTCTTAAATATTTTATAAATATTTTTTGACGAACGCCGCCCGCTATTGAGTGTGATTGTTCCTGCTAATTGGGGATAACACAGGTGATCGACCAGTTGCCCACACAGAACAGCAGATACATCAGCAATACCGCGATCAGCTCCGTCAGCGCATTGACTGACAACGGATTCAGATCATTGACGATAAAGCTTGCCGAGATCCGGTTGATCGAGAAGCTCAGGGAAAACAGCACCACAAGTACGATCGCGACCGGCACACTGCCCCGCTCGCGGTGCCTGATCTCATAATACGCATCCATCGGATGGCTCACGGTATAAAATGCATACTTCCACTTTTCCTTCGAAAATAATTCTTTCATCTGGCAAGCCCTCCCTTCTTATTAACAGATCTTCTTTGATCAAACTTCTTTTTCAAAAACTTCCTGTAAACCAGCGCGGCAACGATGACAATGCCAATAACCGTGAAGGCCGGACCGATGCTTTTTGCCATCAGCTCATTTCGATAACGCCTCCATGCGATGGAATAATATTTCCTGTTCATCGCAATCTTTAAGTACTTCATGGCAGTCCTGTTGTCCCCGGCTGTCAGATACGCCTTGCCGATACCGCTGTTTGCAAGCTCATTGTTTTCATTTAATTTCAGCACGCCCTGCCACTTCTCGATCGCCTCCGTCTCGTCGCCGTCATAGCGAAGCCCGACCGCGTCGTTGATGAGGGAACCGTACTCTGTCTCGCTGAACTTGAGAATTGCCCCACTGTACGCGTCAAACACGATGATCATGTCGTCCACCGCCTCGATGGCTACCGGTGTGTTGAACGTGCCCTCCTGACTGCCAAGGCCGCCAAAGATATACAGCAGGTTGCCCTCCTTGTCATACGTGAAGATACGTCCGCGCTTCCGATCGAGCAGCGAATAGATGCCACGCCCGCGGTAAACCACATCCGTGAACTCTGAAGGCCCTGCATAGGTTCCAAACATTCCTATGATCAGATCTCCGCCAAGGTTCTGGTTCTCACCCTTCTGTATCACGTCCTCTCCCCTCGGATTGAGACGCCGCACTCCCTGTACGCCCTCCGAGTCAATGTTGGACGCGTACACAAACCCGTCGCTGTCAATGTCGATTCCCGTGAACTCTGTCGGGATAAAAAGCAGCTGCTTCGAGCGCTCCTCCTTGCTCGCAAGCCTTCTCCAGAATTTTTCCCAGAGGGTGATCTTGACATCAATCGTCCCGAAATATCCCGTAAAATCGCCTGTGCTTTCAAATACGAGGATGCCCTCAAACGCGTTCTTCGCGATCACGTACACGCGGTCCGCGTAGTCAACCGTGACCTTTAACGGCACGAAGTCAAATCCATCCTCCAGAATCTCAGACTGCGGATTGTCGATGATTTTTACAAACTCTCCCTCGGGAGTCATCACGACAATGCGCTTATTGTTGGAATCCGCCACATAGAGCTGGTTGTTCTCCGACACGCACACGCCGTAGGGCGCATTGAAAGTATCCTCGCTTCCGTCCCGGTCAAAGCCGTCGATGATCCGCACAAGCTCTGTCATGTCGGCGCTCAGCACGACAATCCTGTTATTTTTGGTGTCCGCCACGTAGACCAGCCCGTCCGGCGCCACACACAAATCCTGCGGCTCCGCAAAATCCGTCGTCCCCACAGACAGTCCGCTGACGCTCCCATTCGGCACGTAAGCCGCCGGAGTGATCGCGATATCCTCCCAGTAGGTATATGTATAAGTGTCGTACGGAAGCTCATCCGCATACACACACTCACCTGCGCTGAGCGCCATGACTGCCGCCGCCACCAGAAGGGCGGCAAATCTCTTTATTGATCCTGTCAACCGCGAGCGGCTGGTCGATCACGCTCGTGATCCAGTTACCGCAGGCACGGACATTGATCTTGTAGGTGCCGATGACCTTCACGAAATACTCCCCGTCCTTGATCAGATCATCGAGCTGGTCGCGCATTGTCAGGAGCGTCGTCTCCTTGTCTGACTTTTTGCCGGTCAGCGCCCTGAGATTCGTGATCGCCGCGTCAAGCTGGTCGCGGACAGCCACAAGCTCACTGTGCAGCTCCGGCAGCGTCGCCTCGATCTGATAATCGCGGTAGGTATCCGGCGACACGCCCGTTACCTTGATCACTTTCCGGTAAATATTATTGAGCTGCTGAACGCAGTCCTCAACCTCACTGATGATGCTCGAGAAAGCGCCGAGCACGACCTCCATGCGGATTGTGTGGTGTCCCTGCTCCAGATAGAAAGAATACGGATTGCCCTGCTCATCCGCGAGCACATCCTCACGCCAGCTCTGTCCATATGTAAACCCGTAATCCTCAAGCTCCGCAAACGGCACCTCTCCATCGATCATGATCCTGCGCGATACATAGATGCCGCGCACATAGTTCTGGCAGTCATAGAGGGAAATATTGTAATACCCCGTCTCTGGCGTGTCAAAATCCCACTCAATCCACTGACCGACAAGCCGCCAGGAATTTCCGCCGACCGTGTTGTTCAAAAGCTCCTTGTGGCTGGAAGGAGACACCGCCGGAGAGGACTGATCCTGCTGCGGATAGAGCATCTGAGAGGAGGATTTGGTCGCATCCTCGCCCTGAATCGTGATCTTCTGCTCTGTCGTCGCCTTTGCGCCGCTGCCGTCCTGCTCCGCCTTCACCTCCGCGTAGCTTTTGGTGGCGGCAGCATTCTCAAGCGTCAGACTACGGATAAGCATCGGCTCCTTTAAGGACAGCATCGTGATCGTGTGCGTACCCTTTGTCAGATAGATGGAGAGCGGCGTCGTGATGTAGCCGTCACTGTCATAGCAGTAACTTGTCATCCACTCCGGCGCCTCCACCATGCCCGGCTTGCAGTCATTTCCCTGATTGTCCTTCTCCCACTGATAGCTCTGCAAACCGTTCTCTCCCGTGGTCTGCTGAATATCGTACTTCCATACTCTGTGGAATGTCAGAAGCGCCATCTCCCCGTACGGAAGCTCCCCGTCCACAAAGATGCTCCTCTCAATGTCCGAGCTTTTTCCCTCCATTTTCAAAAACATTCATAACTTCTTTTTTCCTCTCTAGAGCGTGTTTGAAAAATCATTCCCGCCATCTGCACGCCCCACTTTGCGTGATATTTGCGTCAAATTCAGTCGACGTAGCCCGCTACGACTCCCTCATTTGGCACAAATCTCCCACAAACTGTGACGCACATCTGGCAGAAAGCATTTTTCAAACACACTCTAGCAGTTTAAGCAAACACTCAACATTATATTTTTGTCATTTGCTTTTTAATTTATATGTGATATCACCACATAGAGAGCCGATCTAAGACCGACCCTCTATAATAAATCAGGCTATGGCAATATGCTGTCTTGGTTTGTCAATTAACCAAGCAAACTCAATACGCCCTGGTTAGACTGGTTGCCCTGTGCGAGCATGGACTGGCCTGCCTGGGAAAGGATATTCGCGTTTGAATACTTCACCATCTCTGTCGCCATGTCAGTATCGCGAATCTGGCTCTCTGCAGATGTCGTATTTTCTACTACATTGTCCAGGTTGTTGATCGTATGCTCTAATCTATTCTGAACAGCACCGAGCAGTGATCTCTGTGAAGATACAGTTGCGATTGCGTCTGCGATGGAGTCAATTGCATAGGTCGCTGCCGCTCCTGTTGTATCCTTTACGTTCAGACCCTTGATGCCTAGCCCTGCTGTGTCGAGCGCCTTGATGCCCACGCCGATCTTGTTGGTCATGTCTGCGTCTGCGCCTACATGAAGACTAAAATTCAGATCTTCCTTGACGTTTACCTGACCTTTCTCGATGATGTAGCTCAGCTTACCCGTAGCAGCGCTATATCCCCAGTTATTAATCGCTGCCTGATTGGCATCTGTTGCTACCGTTCCCCATCCAGTAGCATTTACTGCCGTTGCCGCTCCTGTGGCGTCAACTGTCTTCATTTTCGTTATATCGATATCTGCCTGCTTGACATCTGTACCAATATTGTTGGCCAAAACCAGTTCCTGCTGAATCATCATGTAAGCCTTATGCGCCGTAATTACATTTGCATTGTTGTCATCAACACCATTTGCCTTATCGTTTACTGTAGTTGCATCCTTCGGATCTACCCTGTCCTGCATCGCGTAATAATTCACACCTTTGTAAACTGCATGGCTGCCCTCATGAATCTTATCAGTAATCGTTTTAACATTCAGCTCATTCTTATCAGCATTTTCCTTGCTCGTGTCTGCGGCATTTTTGTCTCCGACTACCGTATACTGCACCCCGTCCAGAGTAATCTGCTCGCCTACCTTTGCCTCCTGAATAGAAGCTTTAATATGCGCATAATTACCATCTACTGCTGTCTGTGTAACGTTACCATTCGCATCCTTCACTTCACCTTTGGCAGTATTATCGTACTCGCCAATCGTGTAGGTCTTTCCTGCAATCTGCACAGTATCGCCAACCTTCAATGTATTCATTGTGAAAGTTGCCTTTGTAGCACCTTCTGCCAATACGCCATCAAGACCTGCATCCTTTGCATTGATATATTTCTTAACCGTATCCTTATCACCCTTCAAGAGATACGTCTCATTAAACTTGGTTGTTTCCGCTACACGATCGATCTCTGTGAGGAGCTGATCAACCTCATCCTGAATCGTCTGGCGGTCAGAAAGTGCATTTGTGCCGTTTGCAGCCTTTGTCGCCAGCTCATTCATGCGCTGTAACATATCATGAACTTCTGTCAGCGCACCTTCTGCTGTCTGTACTGCACTGATGCCGTCCTCTGCATTCAGAGATGCCTGTGAAAGACCTCTTATTTGTTTTCTCATTTTTTCGGAAATTGCAAGACCTGCTGCGTCATCGGCTGCTCTGTTTACCTTGTAGCCTGACGAGAGCTTTTCTGCTGATTTGGAAAGAGTTCCCTGTGTGATGCCTAACATTCTGTTGGCGTTCATTGCTCTGAGATTGTGCTGTACTACCATAATAATTACCTCCGTGTAATAAATGTGCTTTTCGCAAACACATTCCGTCATGGGCAGTCCGTTGCCCGCCTTTGATTTGATGGTTTTTAGTTACTTGTTTTTAGATTTCCATATTTAGTTGTCTGTGGACCATGCTATTGATACTCCGATCTTCTAGCTAATCCTTTATGTGTAATCCGCCGGTGCCCAAATCTCAGTTTTTCTATTTTCAGTTTTCGAGCGCCTGTGGTTATCACCATAACTGTGCACCATTCCTGTCTGGCTTTATACGAGGCATTTTCCTTCTTCCGCAAGCTGTCTTGCGGCGGCTCTCTTCTCGATCGCCTTTCCTCTTGCCACGTTGATCTCCTTGGGAGCATCCACCATTAATTTGAGTGTGTTCTCGTTGCCTCCCAGAAATGTGATCCTGACATTCGGGCCTACCATTAAGTACTCATTTTTGTTCACTGATAATCTAAGCATCGCAAAACCTCCTTGTTTTTCATTATTTCCATGAATCCATTCATGTGCTTCCTTGCTATTTATCATGCAACATTTTGTCTAAATTGTTGCATC
>VSNM01000091.1 GCA_009774245.1 Lachnospiraceae bacterium
CTATATCCCAATTTACCCGTGTCCCCGTCCTTCCATCTGCACCGAATCAGATCTAATTTCTGGATTCTGGGATGATCCGGAATACTTCTATACTGATAAATGGTTGCGTCAACGATTGCAAACGCATCATCAGGCAGCTCCACAACCACCAACGTCTTATTGCCATCATAGCTGATCCCCCTCACAATACATGAATCGATCACCAATTCCTTTGTCCTGATCAGGTATTCGTCATAGCACGATATCCCAATCGATATGGCAAAAATAATATAAGGAATACTCACCAGAATCCAGAATACGGTTTTTTTCTTTTTATCTTTCATGCTTTTTCCCAAAATCATCTAACCTATCACCCATTCCCTTAATCCTCGCTTTCTTCTTCTATTTCCTTTAAAAAAGACAACAAATCCTCCCAGACAGGTTCTTCTATATCCAGCCCGGACTCATGATCCCAATATGTAAAATAAAGACCGTCGTCCGCCTTTCCTTTCAGGCACAGCCAGAAACAAAAATAATTGTCCTGCCCGAATACAAACCAGTCCGGGGAAAAAGGGGCTTTCCGGGATTGCCTGAGCGCGGTATCCAGATCGTATATTCTCCCATAAGGCAGCTCTACATGCTGAAACGTCTCATAAAATATCCGCATCGCCTCGGGGATTTCGTTCTCTTTGACAACTGTCTGATCATTCAAAACATACTGTGCATTGATCTCCCCAAAATACTCTATCAATCGATCCATATTTCCTCCATTCTGTGAATCCATTCCCGTTTCATACTATAATTTCTCTAATCTTTTCATCGTCAAACTCCTGTCGCCTTCGTGATAGCAATAGCGTATCACGCATCGACGCAGCCGTCAACATACTTCTTCTATTTTGGCTTGTTATTTATCTATTTTATATATAAATGCATTTTTTATTTATCATCTATAGTCAAATGTTTAGTGTAAGCCTTTTGCTTCCTTATGCCAAGTCTTCACAACTGGGTAGAAGAATGCCGTGCGCCGCCTTAGCGGCATATTTCCCCTGCACGGGGCTGCGCATAAAAGGAACCGGCGTTCCGCGGCAATCTGCCTCAAAACGCCAGTTCCTTATTGATAAAACCTGTCCAGATTCCTGACAAACGCCTTTGCAGGTCTGTGTCCCCCGTTTTGCGTCAGCCTATCCGTCTCGACCACATACTCTGCGATCTTCCTGCGGAAATTGGGTTTGACCAGCTCCTGCCCCGAGATCAGTTCGACCGCCTCCTGCAGGTCTGTCAGGGTGAAATACTCCGGCATAAAATCAAATGCAATCCTTATATCGCTTCCCAGCATTCTCCGGAGCCGTTGAAAGACGCTGGTGATGATCTTGGCATGGTCAAACGCGATGCCCTGTGACTCGGCAATCTCATAGGTGACAATCTCATGATAATCACGGTATTCGATGTGTTCCCGGATCACTGCCCTGAGCCTGACAGCCGCATCATTATCATTAACAATATCACTGTCTGCTGCCCCGCTGTCCTGCAGCAGCAGCTCATAATCGTTGTCGCAGGTGACGACATTGCCCTGCTCCTGCTTCCTGTCCGCTGTCTTTCGCACGGTAATGTCAAACCATGCGGCCTCACCAGCGTCACCGCTCGCCTCGAGATGCCCGTTTGCGAGATCGTCCTCATTCAGCACTGCGATAAAGGACTGTGAGATAATCCACCCTCTGGGATCGCGCCCTATGTCACTGAATACACCGCACAGCTCGAGATATGCCTTGTCCGTACCTGTCTCCTCCTTCAGCTCGCGCCTTGCGGTCTCCTGTATCGTCTCCCCCTTCTGCATAAAGCCGCCCGGGAGCGCCCACTCTCCCTGAAACGGCTGCTCGGCGCGCCTGATCAGCAGTATGCGCAGCGTCTTGGCGGGGAGCCTACGATAGTCAGCGCCCCCTGCCTGCTTCCTTCCAATAGAAAAGACAGCGATGTCGGCCGCGATGGACGGGCGGTCGTACTGGTTAATGTCATATGCTTCCAAAAAGTCATTATTTTTTTTCATCTAAATCCGGCTCATCTCTTTCCCTTGCTCTTGCCTGACGGCGCGTCAATCTTTTTGTCATCCTGATCCAGCCGCATCGTCAGGGAGATTCGTTTCTTGTTCAGATCGATATCAAGCACCTTGACATCCACAATATCGCCGACGCTGACTGCCTCGAGCGGGTGCTTGATAAATTTGTTTGTGATCTGGGAAATGTGCACCAATCCGTCCTGATGAACCCCTATATCCACAAACACACCGAAGTCAATCACATTCCGGACGGTTCCTTTCAGGATCATTCCGGGCTTTAGATCTTTCATTTCCAGGACATCGCTCCTGAGGATTGGCCTGGGCATGTCCTCACGCGGGTCCCGCGCGGGCTTTTCAAGCTCCTTTAAGATATCTGTCAGCGTGATCTCGCCGATTCCCAGCTCCTCCGCCATCTTCTTCTTGTCCTTGACACGCCTCTCAAGCCCGCCTGTCGCCGACTGCGGTTCGGATTTCTCCGCCTTTGCACCCTGAGACTGCGGCGCGTCGAGCGTCACGCCGCCCATTGCTGCCGCGAGCGCTTTTCCCATGGCTGTATTGGTATTTTTAATGACGATATTCTGTTTATTGTTATTCTTTACACTTTTGCCGTTTGTCTGTTTTTCCGGTTTCGCCGTCTTTGCGGAAGCGGCTTTCCTCTGGATCTCTTTCAGGTCGTCCATGGAGATGTTCAGCTTCTCCAGAAGCTTTAACGCCGCGTCATAGGACTCCGGATGTACGCTCGTGGCGTCCAGCGGATTATCGCCGTCGAGAATGCGCATAAATCCCGCACACTGCTCGTATGCCTTGGGGCCGAGCTTTGCCACCTTCAACAGCTGCTTTCTGTTGCGGAAGCGCCCGTTCGTCTCCCTGTAATCCACAATGTTTTTGGCGATGGTCTTGTTGATGCCCGAGATATATTCAAGCAGTGATGCCGACGCTGTATTCAGGTCCACGCCGACCTTGTTCACGGAGTCCTCCACGACTCCATTCAGAGCCTCGCTGAGCTTTTTCTGGTTCATGTCGTGCTGATACTGGCCGACACCGATGGATTTCGGATCGATCTTTACGAGCTCTGCCAGCGGGTCCTGCAGGCGCCTTGCGATGGAGGCGGCGCTCCTCTGCCCCACGTCAAAGTTTGGAAACTCCTCCGTGGCAAGCTTGCTCGCCGAGTAGACGGAGGCTCCCGCCTCATTGACGATGACATACTGCACCGGCGTATCGAGCTCCTTGATCAGCTCCACGATCACCTGCTCGGACTCGCGCGACGCCGTCCCATTCCCCACGGAAATCAGGCTTACATTGTACTTGCTGATCAGCCTCTTAAGCTCTTTTTTTGCCTCCTCTACCTTGTTCTGCGGCGCTGTCGGATAGATGACCTTGGTGTCAAGTACCTTGCCCGTCGCATCTACCACGGCAAGCTTACAGCCTGTCCGGAATGCCGGGTCCCAGCCGAGCACGACCTTTCCGGCGATTGGCGGCTGCATGAGGAGCTGCTCTAAGTTTTTGCCAAACACCGTGATCGCCCCGTCCTCCGCCTTCTCTGTCAGCTCGTTTCTGATGTCGCGCTCGATGGCAGGAGCAATCAGACGGTTGTAGCTGTCTGCTATGACCTCCTGCAATACCAGCGTCGTGTTTTCGTTGTTCTTTGTGATCAGCTTCTTCTCGAGGAAACGGATAATGCGCTCCGTGGGCGCCTCAATCTTCACGGTGAGAAGCTTTTCATTCTCTCCCCTGTTCAGCGCGAGAACCCTGTGTCCGGCAACCTTGCTGACGGGCTCCTCAAAATCGTAGTACATCTCATACACGCTCTGTGCCTTTGCGTCCTTTGCCGTACTCGTGATCTTTCCTTCCTCATAAGTCGCCTGTCGTATATATGTTCTATAGTCAGCCTCGTCTGATATCATTTCCGCGATAATGTCCATCGCGCCCTGCAGGGCTTCCTTTGCACTGCCTACTCCCTTTTCCTCACTGACGTAGCGCTCCGCCGCCACCGTCAGCGGCTCTGTCGTCTCCTGTGCCAGTATCACGTCCGAAAGCCCGTCAAGTCCTTTCTCCCTGGCAACACTGGCGCGCGTCTTTCTCTTCGGACGGTAGGGAAGATACAGGTCGTCAACAGCGACGATCGTCTCAGCCGCGAGAATCTTTGCCCTCAGCTCTTCCGTGAGTTTCCCCTGCTCCTCGATGCTTCCGATCACCTGCTCCTTTTTCTCCTCCAGATTCCTGAGATATCCCAGACGCTCATTGAGGTTTCGCAGCACCTCGTCGTTGAGCGAACCTGTAACCTCTTTGCGGTATCTGGAGATGAAGGGAATGGTGTTTCCCTCATCGATCAGTTTGACGGCCGCTTCCACCTGCCACTTTTCCACGTTCAGTTCTTCTTTTAGCTTTAAAATGATATCCATAGCTTATCTTTTCCTTCTTAAAAATATTAAAGTTGTCTTTGCTTCAGCTGATAGCTGAATAGTTCAATTATATAGGAAAATCCCACATGATTCAAGAAAATTTCAGCTGGATTTCATTGTTTTATTGTATTAAACATGATACAATGGGTTACAGTTCTATTGAACACACTATCCATACAACAAGAAAGGACTTCATATTATGCAACAGTCACAGTATAAAAGCAATTACGAATTAAAATTTCTAGCAAGGATACAGACCGGTCAGCACATAGGGATACTGATCGGCGCGATACTGTTAAAATTTATCATCACCTTTATGGCGATCAATCTTGTCTCCTCGCTGATTCCCACAACTACGACGACGGGATACATCCTCAACTACATTCTGGTGTTTGTCGTGCAGGTGGCGGCCTCTGTGCTGAACGTCGGGACGTCATTTATCTTTTTGAAATCAGCCTGCAATATGCCGGGTTCTATCAAGGATTTATTTTGCGGTTTTCAGCAGAACACAGTCAAAATACTGCAGATCGGGGCTGTCATCACCATCATCGAATCCATCTGCACGATTCCGCTTGAGATCGCGTCAGCACAATATACGGAGCTCCTCAATTCCATCCCGCTTTTCAGCGGAAGCAATGCCAATGAGCTCAGCCGGCTCCTCGCAGGCAGTTCTGTGGACAGCCATGAGCTCATGGCCGCATACAGCGTGCTCTACAACGCTTCCATAAAATATTATGTGATCATGTTTGTGTGCGCCGCGATCTCAATGATATTGACGCTGCCCTTTTTTCCGGCATATTACATGATACTGGATTTTCCTGACTGGAATGCAGCTACCATTCTGAAAAAAAGCTTCGAGGTCATGAGCGGAAACAAGGTCCGGCTGCTGATATTATACCTGAGCTTCATTCCCTCGTTCCTGTTGTGCATGCTCACCTGTGGTATCTCACTGATCTGGGTGATTCCCTACATGAACATGGCAGCGACGAATTTTTATCTGGATATTATGGCGGTGAGAAACAAATCTGTCTGAATACTATAGATTTATTGCAATTTTGTGATATAATACTTATATCAAACATTAATATTAGCTAAAAAATAGTTATTTTCTATAAATCACAGTATCGATGTCCTTTATTCAGCTCTATGGAGTTGAGCGGGTTGCAATGGAGGTTTCTATATGAAAAGAATTGCTTTGATCATGGATGGATGGAAACGTTTCTTTACCTACGCATGGCCGGCTGGAATATTGCAGAGAGTGCGGGAAACGAATGAGGAGATAAACCTCTATATCTTCAACAGCTCCGGGGACTGGAGCTGGGACACCGACTACAATACAGGGGAATACAATATCTACAAGCTGCCAGACTTCAATGATTTTGACGGTATCATCATGGATTTGAATAATATCCGTTATCCCGAGGTAGCCGATGAGATTGCAAAGATCGTCAGAAATACCAAAAAGCCTGCCATTTCCATATCAAACAAGCTCCCTGGATTCTACTACGTCGGAATTGACAATCGCAAATCCATGACCACTATTATGGAACATCTCTATCACACACGGCTGCCGTCGATTCTGGTTCATTATGGGACCTAAGAGCAACTACGAGATCAATATCCGCGCAGACGCCCTGAGGGAATTTATGCAGAGCCACCAACTGGAATATAATGAGAGTGATTTCTACTTTGAATCCTATGAATACACCTGTGGATATCGGGGCTTTACCTATCTGGCAAGCCAGCTGGAAGAAAACAAAAAGCTTCCGGACGCCGTCGTATGCGCCAGCGACAATATTGCTGTCGGGGTACTTGAAGCCGCCGGTAAGATGGGCTACAGGATTCCTGAGGATTTCTGCGTGACGGGCTTTGACAATTTTGACAAAGCCGCTTTCTACACACCAAAAATCACAACAGTCGGACACATCCGTGAGGATATTGGCTATCTCTGCGCAGATCTGCTGATCCGAATCTGGGAAGGCCGGCCGGTCGAAAAATATAATTATACTGAATCGCAGTATGTCTACTGGGACAGCTGCGGCTGCACGAATGACACAAACGTAGACCGGAGCGAACACGCCAGGGAGCAAATCTTATACGAAATCGAGACGACGGATTTTGAGGAACAGGTGCTTGGCCTGGAATATGCACTGCTAAACTGCCAGTCAATACAGGAGATGTCCGCCTGTATCCCTGCATGCATCCCCGCATTTAAGTGCGACGCCATCTATCTCGTGCTGGATGATCATATCAATGATTTCCACAGGAACCTGAACTATTTTAACCAGAATTTAATCGATGATAAAAAGTTCCATACGAAAGGCTATCCCAAAGCGATGTCCGTAGAGTTTGCCTATGATATGAAGGAGGGCACGAGCTACGAGCAGCAGACGATCGACAGCCTCTTCCCCATGTTTGATTCCCCAGGGCAGGGTGGAACCGACTTTCTGTTCATGCCGCTGCATTTCAGGCAATACACGATCGGATACTTTGTGATCAGAAATGCAGTCTATCTGCTGGAAAAACAGTACCTCTTCAAGGTGATGAACGTATTTACTTCTGCCATGCGGAATCTGTATGAGAAGGAAAAGCTTGGCTACATGAATAAAATTCTCGCGGACATGAATGTGAAGGACGCCATGACGGGACTTTACAACCGCCTCGGCTTTCAGGAACTGGTCTGCAGCCTGTTTGACGAGAAGAAGCGCAGCGGTGAAAATCTGCTGATTCTGTTTGTGGATATGGACAGGCTCAAATATATCAATGACAATTTTGGCCACGATTATGGAGACATCTCCATACGCATTATCGCCTCGACTATTATGGAGTACTGCGGGAAAAATGACATCCCTGTCAGAAACGGCGGTGACGAGTTTATCATTGTCCATGAAAATATGACGCCTGCATCCTACGAGGAGATGATCAGCAATATGCGAAGCGCTGTCACTCAAAAAGCCAGACAACATCAGCTCCCGTTTGAACTGACTTTCAGTGTCGGGGCTGTCTGCACGGATATGCGTTCTGACCAGACTTTAGATGATTATATCCGCATCGCCGACGAGACGATGTATGAAGAAAAGACGCAAAAAAAAGCTAACAGAGCATAACGCTCTGTTAGCTTTTTTCGCAATCATTATACAGCTGTACCGCTATTTTTCCATTTCAGGTAGGCATTGATGAATCCGTCCAGTGCACCATCCATCACTGCATCCACATTGCCCGACTCAAAGTTCGTCCTGTGATCTTTTACCATGGTATAGGGCTGCATGACATAGGAGCGAATCTGGTTGCCCCAGCCGATCTCCTTCACCTCGCCGCGTATGTCGGAGAGTTTCTCGGCATTCGCCTCCTGCTTGAGCAAAAACAGCTTTGCCTTCAACATCTGCATCGCCTTGTCCTTATTCTGAAACTGGGAGCGCTCATTCTGGCACTGTACGACGGTGCCTGTCGGAATGTGGGTGATGCGGATTGCCGACGAGGTCTTGTTGATATGCTGACCGCCGGCGCCGCTGCTGCGGTAAGTGTCAATCCGCAGATCGTCCTCGTTGATCTCC
The DNA here is from genome assembly GCA_009774245.1 of Lachnospiraceae bacterium. Classification (GTDB taxonomy): domain Bacteria; phylum Bacillota; class Clostridia; order Lachnospirales; family Lachnospiraceae; genus COE1. The sequence continues at coordinate 7,989 of VSNM01000091.1, forward strand.
ACATCCAGGTCTTCCTCGATATCGGGCATCACGTCAAGCGACACAAACGACGTCTGGCGCTTTCCCTGCGCGTTGAATGGCGAGATACGCACAAGCCTGTGCACGCCCTTCTCCGACTTGAGATAACCGTAGGCATTCTCTCCATTGACCTGGAAGGTGACAGACTTGATTCCAGCCTCGTCCCCGTCCAGATAGTCGAGCACATCGATGGAAAAGCCCTTCCGCTCCGCCCATCTGGTGTACATGCGGTAGAGCATTCCCGCCCAGTCACAGCTCTCCGTGCCGCCTGCACCCGCGTTTAATTTCAGGATCGCATTGCACTTATCATACTCTTCTGACAAGAGCGTACTGATGCGGAGCTCCTCAAATGTCCCGATAAAGCTGTCAAGTTCCTCGCGGATCTCCGGTATCATCTCTGCGTCCTGCACCTCATATCCCATCTCAATCAGCGTCTCGATGTCCTCATACTGTGATTTGAGCCCGTTACACTGATCGACTGTATCCTTGAGCTGTTTTAGTTCTTTCATCTGTTTGTTGGAGCGGTCCGGATCGTCCCAGAAACCGGGTGCCTCCATCTCGCGCTCTAGCTCCTCAATACGCCTCTCCTTGTTAGCGAGGTCAAAGTGAATCCCTCACTTCCGCTAATGGACTTTCGTAGGTCTGTAACTCCTGTTTCATCTGGTCGAGTTCTACCATTGCGTTCACCACCTTTTATATATCATATTAGAATAACTTCGTTTTATGCTTTCCGCCCGCAGCACTGTTTGTACTTCTTTCCGCTTCCGCACGGGCACGGATCGTTCGGGTACACCTTCACCTCTGCGCGCATCTTGGGCCCCTTCTGCAGAGACTCATCCTTGTTCGTGCCTGTGACCTTTGCTACTTCCTCGCGCTCCACCTTCTGCTCTACCTTGACATGCAGCAGCATACGCACAGTGTCCTGCTTGATGCTGGCTGTCATGGCGTCAAACATCTCATAGCCGTTCATTTTATACTCTACAAGCGGATCTCTCTGACCGTACGCCTGCAGACCTACGCCCTGACGCAGCTGGTCCATGTCGTCGATGTGGTCCATCCACTTGTGATCGATCGCCCTCAGGAGAATGACGCGCTCAATCTCGCGGATGCTCTCAGCCTCAGGGAACTCAGCCTCCTTGCTCTCATAGAGCCTGACAGCCTCTTCCTTTAGCTGGTGCTTCAGTCCGTTCTTGGTCTTCTTGGAAACGCGGTCGAGCACCACCGGATGCAGCGGCACGATCGGGAGCAGCAGTGTGTTGAGTTCTTTCAAATCCCACTCCTCTGGCTCCAGATCATCGTTGATCACCGTGTCCACTGAGCTCTCGACAATGTCCGTGATCATCTTATAGATCGCGTCGCGCATACTCTCGCCGTCGAGAACGCGGCGGCGCTCCTCGTAGATGATCTCACGCTGCTCGTTCATAACCTGGTCGTATTCCAACAGATTTTTTCTGATGCCAAAGTTGTTGTTCTCAATCTTCTTCTGTGCATTCTCGATTGCGCTCGTGAGCATCTTGTGCTCAATCTCCTGCCCCTCGGGAATGCCCAGCGTATTGAACATGTTGATCAGACGCTCCGAACCAAACAGACGCATGAGGTCGTCCTCGAGCGAGATGTAAAACCGGGACATACCGGGATCTCCCTGACGACCTGAACGACCGCGCAGCTGATTGTCAATACGCCTTGACTCATGGCGCTCCGTGCCGATAATCAAAAGCCCTCCTGCTGCCCTTGCCTCCTCGTCGAGCTTGATATCCGTACCGCGCCCCGCCATATTCGTCGCGATCGTGACCGCGCCGTGCTGTCCTGCGTCCGCCACGATCTCCGCCTCGAGCTCGTGAAACTTCGCATTTAACACCTTGTGCTGGATACCGCGCCGCTTGAACATCTTGCTCAGCTCCTCGCTCGCCTCGATCGTGATCGTGCCGACAAGTACCGGCTGACCTGTGGCATGCGCCTGCTCCACCGTGTCGACGATCGCCTTGAGCTTTTCTTTCCTGGTCTTATACACGCAATCCTGCTTGTCCTCACGGATCACTGGGCGGTTTGTCGGCACGACGACTACGTCCATGCCATAGATATCGCGGAACTCCTTCTCTTCGGTGAGCGCCGTACCGGTCATACCGCACTTTTTGTCAAACTTGTTAAAGAAATTCTGGAACGTGATCGTGGCAAGCGTCTTGCTCTCGCGCTTTACCTTGACATGCTCCTTCGCCTCGATCGCCTGGTGCAGACCGTCGGAGTAACGGCGCCCCGGCATGATGCGCCCTGTAAATTCATCGACGATCAGCACCTCATCATCCTTCACCACATAATCCTGGTCGCGGAACATCAGGTTGTGCGCCCGCAATGCGAGTATGATGTTGTGCTGGATTTCCAGATTTTCCGGATCAGCAAGGTTCTCAATCTGGAAAAACTTCTCCACGCGCTCCACGCCCGCGGCCGTGAGGTTCACGACCTTGTCCTTCTCATTGACGATAAAGTCGCCTGTCTCCTCCTGTTCCGTGCCCATGACGTAGTCCATCTTGGTCATCTCGGGAACGTCCTCGCCTCGTTTCATCTGCCTTGCAAGGATATCGCACACCTCATAGAGCTTTGTGGATTTGCTGCTCTGTCCCGATATGATTAACGGCGTTCTCGCCTCGTCGATCAGCACGGAGTCCACCTCGTCGATGATGGCATAGTGCAGCTCTCTCAGAACAAGCTGTTCCTTATAAATTACCATGTTGTCACGCAGATAGTCAAAACCGAGCTCGTTGTTGGTCACGTAGGTGATATCGCAGTTGTACGCCGCGCGCCGCTCCTCGGGCTTCATATCATTGAGCACGACGCCGACTTTCAATCCCAGAAATTCGTGCACCTGCCCCATCCACTCGGCATCACGCTTTGCCAGATAGTCATTGACTGTGACGACATGGACTCCCCGTCCTTCCAGTGCATTCAGATAAGCGGGGAGAAGCGCTGTCTGCGTCTTGCCTTCACCGGTTCTCATCTCCGCGATGCGCCCCTGGTGCAGGACGATGCCGCCGATTAGCTGTACCCTGTAATGTTCCTGATTTAGTACACGCCTTGCGCCCTCGCGAACGACTGCGTAAGCCTCCGGCAGAATGTCATCAAGGCTCGTGCCCTCCGCCACCCTCTTTTTAAACTCCGCGGTCTTGCCCCGAAGCTCCTCGTCCGTAAGACCGATCATCTCATCGCGGTAGCCTTCAATCTTTTTCACGATGGGCTCGATTCTTTTCAGTTCGCGATCGCTGTGTGTACCGAATACTTTTTCTATAATACTCATATACGGCTCCAATCTATTGAATCTTTGTATAACCGCAGTGTATGTTGATTAACATAATGTATCCACTGCAAAAACCAATGACTATTGTATCAGATAACACACATAAATTCAATGAATTTTAAATGAACTTTTTTCGAATCAGTGTCTGCCCATGTACTCCTTCCGCAAAAGCCGCAGTAGTACAACATCATAATACCTATTGTTATTAAAATAACCCAGCTCCTGAACTCCCTCCAGTTTATAGCCTGCTTTCTTGAAAAACCGAACCGCAGTCTGGTTACATTCCGCGATCTGTACGGCAATCCGCTGATACGCCAGACTATCAAATATGTACTGCTCCATCAGCCCGAGCGCCTCCAGACCATATCCTTCCCTGCGGTTGCGCTCGTCCGGAATCACGATCCACAGCCCCGTATTTTTCCATTCCGGATGCCGGTGCACCATTCCAATCATACCAATCGGGGCACGGTTCTCCTTGTCGACAATGGCATACCATATATCAATGCCATCATCGGCCATACGATGTTCCGAGAGCGGAATCAGTATGATTCTCTCCGCCTCCAGATACTCCAGATAAATGGATTGGTTGTTGTTCGTGTCTGTCATTCTATCATCTCCGAAAAAATGTGTTTTTGCAGGTACAATTCATTGTACCATGATTACAGATGAATTTCTTCTTTTTTGAAACTCCATTTCCGGCATTTTTTAGATTCGAGACATTGGCTATGTCCCCACCCGTATCACGATATCCGCCGCGGCTATCGTGACCAGGCGGTGCGCGATCATCAGTATCGTGCGATCCTGCCGCAGTCTCCTGACCGCTTCCTGCACAAGCGATTCTGACTCGTTATCCAGCGCCGAAGTCGCCTCGTCTAATATCATGACAGGCGTATTCCTGATGATTGCGCGGGCGATCGCAATGCGCTGCCTCTCTTCCCGACAACGTATTTCCGCGCTCTCCCGGCACAGTGTCATATCCCTTTGGCAGTTTCATCTTCAAATCAACCAGATGCGTGCGTCAGGATGCTCGTCGTCCTTTTGTACCGTTCCCAGCCGACAGCACTCATGGTACTTTTTGATGATTTCCACCGCCCTGCCGCTTTCCTCCTTGGGCACTGCCAGCACCATGCCGATGCCCAGCGCGAAGTCCTTCAGAAAACACTCCCTGTCCATCAGGTTCAGGTCTTCTATATATTGAAACAGTGCCGGAACCGAAATCTGTGAAATGTCAATACATGCCCCGAGCCCTTTGGGTATCGTACTATAACATTTCCTGTTAAACAGGGAATTCGTAATGACGAAAACACCATGTACAAGCTTTTGTTCCTGCAGTTCGCTGACCACATTGACATAGCAGGCGTTTGGCTTCATCAGCTCATCGATGAAGAGATTCTGTTCACCAATCCTTGCATACAACGCGTCCGGTCTCCTGTCCAGAATCACTTTGATAAACGGATAACTGACTGAAGCGATACCCTCCGTGTGCAGTCCGATCAGGACATCTCCCTCCGTGATCGTTTCTCCTCCGATCATTTTTTTCCTGTCCGCGACACCCATGACCGAAGCCGCGACCCTGTATTCCCCTGTGTGGTAATTCACCGCCTGGCCGCTCACCTCCATCCCCGCAAACACGATTTTGCTGCGCTCGCATGCCTCCTTGAACGATTCGGCCATGAGCAGGAGCTGTCCGCTGTCATTGTTTCCGCAGACGACATTTGCCTGCAGAAACGACGGTCTGACCCCGAAACGGATCAGGTTGTTGGCAGCGCCTGACACCAGATCCATACAGATCTCCCTGTCGTAACCATTTTCCATCGCAAAACGTTCTTTGGATCCAGGGACATGGTTTGCGGACACCCACACCGGATCGTCCATCGCCGATGTATCGAACCGGAAAAATACGGGTTCCGTATACTTTGCCCGCAGCAGCCTCCTGTCTATGGTGACAAGGCTGTCTATTCGTTTCTTGACCATATAAAGCTTTCTGGTATCGAGCCCGGTGTCCTCATATTTGATAATCTTGCGTTCCTCCGAAAGCCCGTTCAGCAGATAGTCAACCGTTGTCTCAAGCGACTGCGCAATGTCATAGATCATATCCACTGACGGAAGGCTCTGCCCCTGCTCCCATCTCGAAACTGCCTGATAGGACACGTTCAGGATATCCGCAAGCTGTTTCTGCGTCATTCCCTTCGACCGCCGCTGTTCGGCAATCGCCCTGCCTACTTTTTCCCTGTCCAGCATATCTTTCCCTCCCCCTGCATTTTGTCAATACCCTGCTGTCTCCATATCACTGATACATAAAAGTTTATCACAGGGAAACAATCTGCACAATCAACGAGATATTGAGACACGATGCACTACTCAACCAGAATCATTTAATTTCTTTTTTGAACTTATAATTCCCTGTTTTTTAGATTACAGTCATTTACCCACTATTTTAATTATGCTATACTCAATACATTCAACTGCAGCCGAAAGGGAGGTATCCATCATGCCGCTTCCACTAAAACCCGGTTACAACTTTAATTTTGCACGCATCAGGCGTCCGCCACACTATGAGATGTCCTCCGCCGAGGCCTATACGGACTTTTATGGCATTTCCTATATGATCAGCGGGGAACGCCTGATCTATGGCCCCGACTACACCACTCTCACGCAGGCAGGCGAACTGAACTGTATCCCCAGATATGAGTACCGCCGCACCACCTACATCTCCGACACGCCATATGAACATATACTGATCAAATTTACAGATTCCATGGTCGCAGAGCTCTTCGGCATTATTGGCTCCGACAGTTATGAGGAACTCTGTCAGGAGCATGTCATCCGGTTTGAACAGCACACGCAGGATAAGATCTATGGAATCCTGCTGGAAATGGAGCAGGAATGGAACGCCTACAGCCAGTATTCCGAGCTGCTGTTGAAAGGGCTGCTGAACCAGCTGATCATCACCTGCCTGCAGGAGCATATCATCAGTGATGTCAAAGTCCTCAGCCTCGAAAAAAGACATGACTGTCTCGCCAATGCGATCAAGTACGTAAAGTCGCACCTGCGCGAGAATCCCTCGCTGAACACGACCGCCCGGCAGATCAATATCTCGCCCTCTTATCTGTCCAGGATCTTCGTGACCTATCTGCACACGCCGTTCTCAACGTTTGTGCTGAACGAAAAGATGGCTTACGCACAAAAGCTCCTTGTCCACTCGAAGCTGAGCATGACCGAGGTCGCCATCGAGGCGGGGTTTTCCAGCAGCTCCTATTTCAGCGACTGTTTCAGGCACAATACCGGCATGTCGCCGCTGCAGTTTCGGAGGGAAAATGGCGCTGTGTAGCCAAACGCCACAAAGGACACTTCGTCATTTGAAGTGTCCTTTGTATTATCTATTATTCAATCCTTTTCATAGTTGACTTATATGTAACAAAAAGAATCGCATCCGCAAATAACCATGCCAGTATCTCCCCCCAGAATATCGCCTCACACCCGATCAACCTTGTCAATATCGTTGCGCATAAAAGCCGCATCGTCAGCTGCGCAAAGCTTGACAGCATCGGGACAACCGTGTTATTCATTCCCTGTAAAACCGCCCTCAAAATATACAGTATATATAAAAAAGGAAAAAATACCGCCAGTATCTGAAGAAACTGATATCCATAACCCAGAATTTGTTCCATCATCACGGAATTATCAATAAACAGCCGCAAAATCGCATTTCCGCCAAATACCATAATACCTGAACAGATCAATGCAACCGCAGCTCCCATTATCGTACTTGCCCGGACGCCCTGTTTAATCCTGACGATTTTATTTGCCCCATAATTCTGGGAAACATATGCCGCCGCTGCCATACTAAAGGAAGCTGCCGCTATTTCCAACAATCCATATAATTTTACTGCCGCCGTATAGCCCGCGAGGAAGGATATTTCGTACTGATTGATTCTATTGACAACTATCAGACCACCAATTGAAGTAATAAAGCTTTGCATTGCCATCGGAAATCCCATCCTGAATAACTTTTGCATAACCATTTTCTGATTCAGTACATAGGAAGTGTCATACGTTATCTTCTTTTTTTCATTATAAAAATAGTATCCGCAAATCAGCATTACCACAAATTCTGAGAGAATTGTCCCCAGCGCGGCGCCTGCAATCCCAAATTCCAATACATACACAAATAACACGTCGAGAACAATATTACACAGCGATGAGACCGTCATTGCCAACAAGGGAATCCGGCTGTTTCCCCGGCTCCTCAGCGCTCCCGAAAACAACTGATAAAAGGTCAAAAAGGGAATCCCCAGAAATATCGTGTTTACGTATTCCTTTGCCATCGCATAGACTTCATCCTTTGTGCCCAGCCACTTCAGGATCTCTCCTGAAATCAGACCAAATACCACTGTCAATACAATCGCCAGAACGATACATATTCTTTTGGACATTTTATAATAAAAGCCAAACTCTTCCTCATTCTTTTCGCCAAAGCGGTTCCCTAACAATATGGAAAACCCTTCAACCAGTCCGATTACCAGTCCGTTCACCATAAAAATCAGCCATTCTGTTCCCCCGACCGCCGCAATTCCCAACGCACCTATTTTTTTCCCGATAATGATGGTGTCTGCGAACGTATATAACTGCTGAAACAGATTGCCTGTAACGAGAGAAAAAGCAAACGTGCCTATCAATGCATACGGACTGCCAGCAGTCATATCCGTATCTTTTGTCATATCATGCCTCCTCATAATCTGCATTCGTTTATTCTGTTTTTTCATTTTCAATAGAAACATGTTCATTGGAGACAAATAAATATCCGTTGTCTGTTTTCTCCAAAACGACACGCCACTGTCCGCCTTCGTATTCCTTTGTGTAATCCAATGTCAGTTCCTTATCAGATTTCCAGATACCGGATGTGACTGTACACCAGTCAAAGTTTGTGTCCCCAACGACAAGATAGAAGCTGTCGTACGGTTCCAGGTAATAAAAGTTTTCCAGACCGATTTTTTTCGTTTCATCTAACTGTATACCCAGCTTTTCTTCCAAAAAATCATTCATCTCATCCGTTGTAACTTTCACAATATCCAAATATGGCGCCTCACTGTTTAATTCTGCCAGCAATGCTTCTTCTTCCTCTGAAACCTGATCTTCCACTCCACCAATGCCGTTATAAAACAACTGAAATAAATCAATATTTTCCGGTCTGTCATATTCGCTGGACAGCATCATATTGTTCCTGTTATCTGTCCCGCCGTTAAAAAACTCGGTGTTGAACTTTTTTATCTCATCATCGGAGAGCACATTGGACTCCCCTTTACATCCTGATATTATTGCGATACAGCCAATAAGAATCGTAAGCAAACGCATTATTTTTTTCATCAGTGCAATACCCTCCATTTTCCTGTTTAATGCGGACAGAGCTTATATGTGAAACAGGAAATCACAAATAATAGTCGCCCTAGAAGTTACAAATCTTCTAATATCAATATAAGTTGTACTAATAAGTTCTCTATGGCGCTGCATACCTTTTTGTTTCTGTGTGGAAATGTTTTTCCCTGTAGCAAAAGTTCCTCACACTTGCATTGACTGTATGGAAACACATCCGTATGATATGGCCCATTGTCAAACGGTTTGCTCCTGTTGGCACGAACATCTTTTAGGTTTTGTAACAATGCCGGTGAAATAGTTTCTTCTAAATATTCCTGATAATAATCTAAAATGTAGTGCGGCCGCCTTTCCTGATTCATGGAATATGCTTCTTTCGCATATCCAGTCCATCGTACTTCCTCACTCTTTTCCTCAAATGCTGCTGCAAGAAGCCTAAGATTTAGCAGCTCAAGTAAGATTGAAATACGCACCCCGCCAGACCATGCAGGTTGAATGTAGGAAAGCCGTGTAAATTCCATTTTCATTCCACTGAGCAAATATGCTTCATATAAGTTGATTTCCTTTCCTCGCAAGCCCTGCGAAACAAACACGCCTATTTCCATACTGCAATTTCCAGGAGTCGTTTGCGCCCCAACACATTCAATCAGAGCTTTCGTCTTTTCTTCCAATAAGCCCATGTGTCATGCTCCCCCTTTATCCTTATCTGTACTTTACCCGCTCGATCAGGCAGCTATGCGGCTTATCCGCTTTATCCCTGTCATAATCCACTCCCACGAGCACAATTTCTCCACTATAACGCTCCAACGCCTGCGTGTACTTTCTGTCCTTGATCTGCTACAGCGCCGTAGCTGCGGATTTGTCATATTTGAGTTCAATGATAAGCGCAGGCTTATCCGTGTGCGGCAATGGCAGAAATACGATATCCGCAAAGCCTTTCCCTGACGGGAACTCGCGTATCAGCACATAGTCCTTTCTTGCACTATAGTACGCAAGACCAATCGCTGCGGCAAGGGAGTTCAAGGAGCTTTTGCGACGCTTTCAGCACGCGCATGACCTCCGGCCAGCCGCCGACGCCCATGGCGTTTTCAAATTCACCCATAATCTCCTTGTTTGGAATAAAAGCCTCTTTTTTCTCCAAATCATAGGCAAGATACCCAAGATGGATCAGCAGCGTCAACACATCATCTTTTGTTCTGGCATTGCGCATATCGTTTTGAAAACTTCCCGTATTCACAGTGACGCTACTACCGCCAAGCATCTGCGTGATGTCTGCCCGCAACCCGTCATAGTCCATGTCCATATAAATTTTTAGCGCTTCATACGTCTCCGTGGCAGTCCAATAACTCGACAACCTTTGTCGGTGCATTGCCTCCACTACGGATTTTGGATTGTATATATGCCGAAATTTTGTAAATGTATACCCGTCATACCAGCTACTTACTTCCTTAAAATCCATGTCAAACCGCACACACAGCTCTTTTACCTCGTCCTCGGTGAACCCTGTATATTCTTCCAATGCGTCCTGTCCGGTCATTGCGTATTCCGTAAACATATTCAGGGCAGAATGCTCCCCATATTTTTTTACAGGCAGAATCCCTGTCATGTACGCAAGCGCGACATAAGGCTGGTCTTTGAGCAGCAGCCTCAAGAAATCAAGGTATTGTTTCTGTAACTCCTCCGACTCCTGCCGTTCCCGCATCACATAGTCCCACTCATCTACCAGGAAAATAAATTGTCTGTCTGTTTCGGCATAAATCTGCTCAAGCGCCGAGGCAAGATCGATTTCCTGTCCTGAAAAAAACTCACCATACACTTTACGTAAGTCAGCAGTGACAGCCTGATCCAGATATTCTGTCACTTCTTTCTTTTTTGCCTTTATCAAAAACTGCTGCATATTCAGGTAAATGACATCATATTTGTTCAGATGTTTCGCGAAAGATTCATCCTGCTCTATTTTCAGCCCCCTGAACAGATCAGCGGAATCACAGCCGCAGCTATAATACGCCGCGAGCATTTTCAGGGCCATCGACTTTCCGAAGCGGCGTGGCCTGCTGACGCAGATATGCTGCTGCTCCGTGTTAATGCATTTATTGGTAACTGCGATCAGCCCTGTTTTATCCACATATAT
>VSNM01000092.1 GCA_009774245.1 Lachnospiraceae bacterium
AATCTCTTGATTTGTATATGACATATAGCATAACACAGATGGTTAAAATATACAAATAATTTTGTGATAGTTCCTAAATATAGGGAGGCTGGTTATGGAAAAAATAATATTATTTGGTGCAGGTAAAATGGGAAAGTCAATATACGAATTTCTGCGGCAGGGGGGGAAGTTGTAGAATGCTTCTGTGACAACGACAGTAACTTATGGGGACAGAAAATAGGTGCTGTCAGAGTGTGCAGCTATGAAGAGTGCAAAAATAAGAGAAACAAATTTGTCATAGCAAGTATAAATGCTGCAGGTGAGATGGAGACATTGCTTCAAAATGATCACAAAGAGTACTATTTTTCGATAAGCGAGTGGGCAGCGACACAGGGAATTGATATGACAGAGTGGAATAGGAATTTTTGCGCATGGGATCATATTAATCCAACGGATAATTATTTTGATAGGGCGGAGTCTGACGCTTCAATGAATGTCTTTTGGGCTGATGATTCTGTATTTTATAAAATGTTTCGCCAACTGGATTTGGATAATGTAATAGAGCTGGCAGTGGGACATGGCCGCCATGTAAAAACGTATGAGCCAAATGCAAGGCATATTGTTTTGGTTGATATTTTACAGAAGAATATAGATTTATGTAAAGAGCGATTTAAGGGAAACGGGAAGATCGAATATTATTGTAATAATGGATATAATTTGAAGGAATTGGGTAATGAAGAATACTCGGCATTATTTACTTATGATGCGATGGTGCACTTTGAAATGCTAGATATTTTTGAGTACTTAAAAGATATACACAGAGTCTTGAAAAGAGGTGGAATGGCGTTATTTCATCATTCAAATAATACATCAAGTTATAAGAATTCGTATCTTGCCTCTACGGGTGGAAGAAGCTACATGAGTAAGGATTTGTTTGCATATTTGGCTTATCGTGCCGGCTTTGAAATTATAGAACAGAATGTAATTGATTGGGGAGTTGAAAAATTAGATTGTGTATCTCTGGTAAAAAAGACCTGATTTCTGCAATGCCTTTTTATTTTATTTTTTTAAACAATAAAGCTATCTCAAGGGAAGCTGATGGAAAGCGAAAGAGTTCATGAAAATTATAGTTTCTTTTACGTCGTATCCGCCAAGAATAAACAGCGTGCATCAGGTAGTAGAAAGCTTGTACCGTCAGACTGTACCGGCGGATGAAATTGTCTTGTATTTAAGTCTGGATGAGTTTCCGCTGGAGGCAGCAAGCCTTCCGGGAAAGCTTAAGAGTCTGATCGGACAAGGCGGATTCAGAATAGAATGGGTACACGGGAATTTGAAATCTCATAAAAAATATTATTATGCGTTGCAAGAATATAAAGATGCAGTTGTCATTACAGTTGATGATGACAAAATATATGCGGAGACAATGATTGGTGACTTGATTAAAAGCCATGAGCGGTTTCCGGATGCAGTATCAGCCAGAGCAGTGCGGATTATGTTTAAAAAAAAAGCGACGTTGGAATCGTATAGCAAGTGGGAGAAAGGAGAATATTTAGAGGAATATATAGATATACCGAGGATGGATTTGTGTGCAATAGGTGCCGGTGGAATCTGCTACTCTTCGTCATTGGTAAATAAAAATTGGTTTAATAAAAAAATAATGGCAGACATTGCAGAGGAATGTGATGATTTGTGGATGAAATACAATGAAATTACGAGTAATATTCCGACTGTTTATACAAAACCTTCACAAGAAGATATTACAATAGAAAATACCCAGACATATAGGTTGATGGATAATAATTTGCACGGAAGCGGTAATGATGAGAGCATTTCCAAACTGTTGATGTTGTTAAAAGAACGGGCAGTTGATCGTTATCATGAGTGGTTTTGGAATTTGATGACAAGAGAAGAATATATCATAGCGAAGAAAAGATATTATACGGATTCTTTTAACACTGCATTTGACAAAGCCGGAGATGTGCCGGTTTACTTTTATGGCGCCGGTAAAATAGCAAGATATATTTTGATGATTTTAGCGGATTTGGGGCTCGCACAAAGAATAGTGGCAATTATAGTTTCGGATAAATCAGGGAATCCACCAGTCTTGTATGGATTGCAGGTCAGGTCATTATCGGAACTGGATAAAAACAGAAAATTCGGGGTGCTTTTTGGTGTGAGTGAGGTAAATAAAAAGGAAATCATAGATAGATTGGCAGATTATGATTACATAAATATAGAATTAGATATGAGAATTATTAAGCGCTATTATCAGCATTGACTTATAGTGTTTTGAAAGACTGTAGGGCAGGAGTGTTGATGTTGACAGGGAAAATACAGGGTAGAAGAACAGCGGGGAGGAAACTTGATGGATATTGCAATATGGGGGGCAGGAAGATTTGGCTCATATATCGGTAGAAAACTGATCGAAAAGCATACTATTATCTGTTATATCGATAACAATGCAGAAAATATAGAAAATGTTTTGGGCATAAGGGTGGTTTCTCCTGCAGAATACATGGAGAACTATGTGCAGAAGGTGGATGCGGTATTGATCGCGGTTTTGGATTATAACGAGATCCAAGAGCAGGTATGCCGAATGGGCATAGAAAAATTCGGGATAATCGATAGGTTGGTTTATCGATATCACTTGGAGATTGCAGATGATATTTTAGAAGATTGTGGAATTGTTTTTCAGTCTGACTATGCTGGAAAAAAATTTAGAATGAAAAAGCTGGAAACAAATGTGGTTGATTTCTGTAATCTAAACTGCAAGGGGTGCAGTCACTTTTCCAATCTTTATCCACATGGCGCAGCAGTTGGGTATGAATCTTTTGAGAGGGATATTATACATCTGTCGCGGGAAGCGTTTATCGGGCATTTTGATCTGCTGGGAGGAGAAGTTTTCCTGTCAGAGCGATTGGCAGATTACATAGTATGTTTAAGACGATATATGCCTAAGACAACGATCACCATTGTTTCAAATGGTACTTTGATCCCAAGACAAAATCCTGAGTTACTATCTTGTATAAGGAAAAATCAGGTGCTTGTCAGCATAACGGAATATCCGCCCACATCGAAACTGCGAAGCGAGATCATAAGTACATTGGAAGAGGCTGGTATCATGTACGAGTTTCGTAAAGTGGCGGAGACCTTTGGCAAGAATATTGATCTGACTGGCGGAAACGATCCTTATAAGGCGCAGCTAGAGTGCAGGCAAAGCAGATGCCATTTTCTGCGAAACGGGAAGATATACAAATGTCCGTTTTCTGCACTGGGTGGGAACTTTTTTAATCACTACAATATACCACTTCATTTTGAAGAGGGGATAGACATTTATGACGAGAAAATTGATTTGGGACAGGCTCTTAAGAAGTTGGATGCCGAACCAATCGCGTTATGCAAATATTGTGGTAAGGAAGAAAGATTTGCATGGGATGTATCAAGTAAGCCGGAGAGTGCAGAGTGGATTGTAAGTAAAGCAGATATTCTTGGAATAGAAAATATTATTATATAAGGAGAAACAGATGAAAGAATACATAAAACGTGTCAGTGAGGATATACAGACAATCTATTCAAGGATAGAAGATGACATTTCGAGGCAGATCTTTGAAAACAGGCTGATGCTGACTTTGGCGCAGCGGAAGCCGGATGAGGATCTTGTAGCCTTTTTGCGTGCGGAGAGGGATAAAGACAGACGCTTTTTGGAGTTATTTCAGAAAGAATTGGACAACGGAAAGGAAACCTTTATTTATGGAGCGGGCGAATGCGGCAGATATCTTGCAGGCAGCAGGCTTATGGCAGGAACGCAGTTTTTGGGCTTTATTGACGGTAAAGAATGGGTGCAGGGAACTATCCAGGGTATACCGGTATATAAGCCTGAGGATGCTGTGAAAGTCTGTGACAGTGCAAATGTCATACTCAGCATGCAGACAGGTCTTTTCAGAAGGCAGGCGAGAGAATGGATCGGGAAGCAGGCGAAGGAATGGCGGATCATAGACGCCGGCAGGGTTTTATTTGAGATTGACAAGGAAAATGCATTTAAGCACAATGACCCGTATTATAAGCATCTGTATAACCTGATATGTACAGACACGATCGTGATCAATGCATTCGAAAAAATAAGGAATGCAAACAGACCGGTTGCCTGCTGGTGTTCATTCGAGAGAGGCGACTTTATTGGAAAAATGCTGAAAGAGAAATGGGGGATTCACCCATGGCAATGTTACATTGCGGAGGAGAAAGACCGGGCAGAATATAACGGCATTCCAGTATATACATATGAAGAGGCGGCTGGCATATATGACAGTCTGGATATTGTGATAGAGATACAGAGGAACAGGGAGGATGCCTTAGAGAAGATCGCTATGGGAAAGGTACCTGGAGAAGTTATTGATTTCATTGCCATAGAGAAGGAACTCTGCAGGCGTCAGTATTTTGATTTTTTCAGGTATGACGGCAGGAAAGAAACATTTATAGATGCCGGTGTGTACGATTTAGGGTCAACACTTGGTTTTATTGAATGGTGCACTGGGAATTACAACCGGGTATTTGCGTTTGAGCCGGATGAGGAAAATTATAAATGCTGTGAGGAAAGGTGTGCATCGTTGGAAAAGGTCAGTCTTTTTCAGAGCGGGCTGTGTGATAAACGCGGAAATATAGGGTTTGTCTCAGGATTTGGAGGCGCTTCGTGCATAGAGAACAGGGAACGGGATACTTACGCGGACAGTGAGATTCAGGTGGTAGATTTGGACTCTGTGGTTAAGGGGGAAGAGGTCAGCTTTATCAAGATGGACATAGAGGGAGCTGAGGAGAAGGCGCTCTTAGGCGCAAAGCGCATCATTACGGAGCAGAAGCCCAAACTGGCAATCTGTGTGTACCATAAAACGGAAGACATTATCGAACTGCCGGCTTTGGTTTTATCAATGCGACCGGATTATAAACTTGCATTTCGGCACTATTCCGTAAATAGCGCGAGTGAAACAGTAATGTATGCATGGTAAAAAATCGAATGCTTTCTCCCAATTTGAGAAAAGGGTATAAAAAGAATATATAACAGAAAAGGAAAATTGTATGACTGAGTATAAGATGAAAATAAGTGTCATCGTTCCTGCTTATAATAGCGAAAAATGGATTGGAAGATGTTTGGAGTCAGTATTGGTACAGTCATATAGAAACCTGGAAATATTAGTGGTGGATGATGGCTCGATGGATAGAACGTTTGGGATTGTCAGGAGCATTGCGGGGAAAGATGGACGAGTCAAATGTTTCCGACAGGGAAACCGCGGCGTCGCGTCAGCAAGAAATAAAGGCTTGCTGCATGCTTCGGGAGATATCATAACGTTTGTGGACGCAGATGACTATGTTGAGCCTCATATGTATGAGAGGCTGGTTTCTGTTATGATTGAAAAGCAGGCAGATATTGTGGAATGTGCTTGTCGGCATGTGGACGAAGGGGGAAGGCTTCTGCGCGAAAGCGCCCGAAAATCCGTAGTGCTGTGCGGTAAAAGGTCGTGTGCGAAGAATTGTCTGCAGCGGAAGAACGTCGGGGATTATATGTGGAACAAGATCTATAAAAGGAAGCTGTTTTGCGGCATACAGTTCCCCGATCTAAAGTACAGCGAGGATTTCTATGTCAATGCCCGTGTCTATGCAAGGGCGGATAAGGTGGCCATTCTGCCGGATCTCTTATACAATTATACGATCCATGAGGGGCAGGCCACGAGCACGACCAGCATGGAACTGGCCAACTTCGACGGCGTTAGGGCTGGGAGAATGGTGGCGGAATATTTCCGGAAGGACAAGGAACTTCGTACCTATGCCGGGATTTATGCATGTGAGTATGCGATACGCACAGCGCAGGATTATATTGTACATTACCCTGACGGATGGGAGAAAGTACGGCGGAGAATCGGAGCTGACATTTTGTATTCCTGTCTGGTCATGGCGCCATTAAAGGATGGAAGTGTCGACATAGCCATAGAGAGGAAACGGTACATGGATTTCATTTCTAAGGGTATGGTGAGGGAAGGAATCCTGGTGCAGGCAATTCCCGAACTGAGACAGAAAGAACGGGAGCAGCGCAGGAAAAATAAACTACTTCAATTGACATTCCTTTGGGTGGACAACCTGCAGAAAAAGAAATGGATAGGAAACTGGCTGGTTGAAAAAGGGTATGATTTTGTGGCGATTTATGGTGCAGGAGGAGTTGGCAGATGCGTGCTTGCAGAACTTTCAGGTACCGATGTAAAGGTATTATATGCAATTGACAAAAAGCCTGTGGAAATTGGTATTTCCGTGTATGCGCCAGATGATGATCTGCCTGCGGTGGATTGTGTTATCGTCACGGTGGTTATGGAGTATGAGGAGATTTATCGATGCCTGAGAAGCAGGCTGGATTGTCCGATTCTTTCTATTGAGGAAATTGTCCGTGCCTGTGGGAATTAGAAGGAGTGAATCATGTTGCACGAGGGACAGGAAATCATCCTATATGGAGCTGGGAGACGCTGTATAGCGATATTGGGAAAGCTGAGGCAGGCTGGTATTAGGATCAGGGCAATCATTGACTGCAGCGAGTCAAAGTGGGGCGAAGCGCTGGATGGTATCGCGATCCAGCCGCCGTCTGCTATAGGACAAAATCAGGATGCAGTTTTGTGTATTACAGTGAAGGATTCAGAGGAACAGGAAAGGATACGCAATGATCTGCGGGAGACATATGGCAGCGGCTCTTTAAAAGAGATCTGTTATGAAGATTTGGAACAGGAAGCAAAACTGTTGATATACAGGGTAAAAGCAGATCAAATAGATTTTACAAAAAGAAGGTCGCATATCGTATTTGACTGCACCTCCGGACTGGGACTTGGCGGCATTGAGGAGTGGACGAAAGGATTATGTCTGGATCTGTGCATGGAGGGCTTCGACAATATCCGTATTCTGACAGATATGGGGGATTATCAAATTCCTGACAAGTTGCTAGATATTGTGGATGGTGAGTTTGACAAGGAACGATATCGCAGCAAAAAGCAAAAAATAGATTGTATCATAAATTATCTGCTAGACTTACTGCCTGTTATTATTGTCATAGGAAAGCCGGAGATTTTTTTAGAAGCCGCTGCTTTGCTCAGGCAGGCTGTTCCGGATAAAGTGAGGATCATCTCGGTAGTACACAATGGCGAGGAAAAAATTTACGGATTTTACGATCGGTACAGAGATTACACGGACGCGTATGTAGGAGTCAGTGAGGATATTAAGCGGGATTTAGTTGAAAGGGGTGTGCCAGTGGACAAGGTGTTTTCCATTACATGCCCTGTGCCGTGTGATAAAGTGTTGGCGCGGAGCTATACAATGGATGCCAGCCGGCCGATAAAGATTGGCTATGCGGGGAGGGTCGTCATATTGCAGAAGCGCATGGATCTGTTGTTAAAAATGATTGAAATACTGGAAGACAGGGATGTGAATTTTTGTATGGAAATTGCAGGGGATGGTCCTTATAGAGAAGAGATGCAGCGCATTGTGACGGAAGAGGGATGGGACAGGCACGTACATTTTCTGGGTGCATTGAACAGGGAGGATATTCCTGCTTTTTGGAAGAGACAGGATATTTGTGTCAATATAGCGGATGCTGAGGGAAGATGTATTTCAAAGCTGGAGGCAATGGCGAGCGGGGCAGTTCCTGTTATGACACGTACGGCAGGAAATCCTGAGGATATTATGGAGGGTGTCAATGGGTATATGGTGGAAATCGGGGACTATGACGGTATGGCAGAAAAGATCATTTTCCTTGCCGGACATAGGGAAATGCTGCCGGATCTGGGGATGAAAGCACATGATGCCATATACCCAAAGTGCCGGAGAGAGACGCACACGGAGTTCTGGGTAAATCTGCTGTCTGGCGAACTGTGAGGAGTGAAGTTTTGAATGGTCATGTTCTCTGAAAAATTAGCGTTTGTCAGGAAATAAAGGCAAGGAGATGAAATAAGATGGGTTTGTATCTTTTAGGAGTCACGCAATTTTGTAGGATGGCAATAGAGGCTGGGGCAGTAAAGCTGCAGGAGGTGGATGGCCTTTTTGATAATGATCCGTTAAAGATTGGCGCGGCAAAATATGGTATGAAAATTGAAAGACCACGGCATATTCCTGACATGGAGGTGGTCATAACGCTGAAAGAACAATTCCATCTTGAAGTGATACGGCAGCTTTTGAAGCTGGGGTACAAAAAGTTGTCCATTGTTTTTAGAACGCCAGAGGGATTTGAGAAAAGAGATTATAATTTTGAAAATTATGATTATCCGCCAGATGATAAGTGTATGGTTGTGTTGTGTTTACAAAACAGATCCTATTCCGGAATCTGTGCAATTGATTATATGATACATCATCGCCTTGTTAAGATGTCGTCTGATTTGTATATTGTGCAATATGTTGACCAAAACAATCAGATAGATCAATATTTTTATGCGGCAATGGCAGATTATTTGATTACTGAGCGAACGGAGTTAGAAGGTATTGGAAAATCAATTCAGTTATGGCATGGTTTTCCATTTAAGGCTATGGAACACATGGTCTCTGATTATGTGTCAACGGACAGAAGGGTGTCTAATTTCTGGTATACTTACGATTTTATAGCGTCCTACGGGAAGATGTATACCAATTTCATGAGTGCTTGTTATGGAACACTTGCAAGTCAGTATGTTGTTACCGGTATGCCGCGTAATGACCTGCTGTTCGTTACGGACGGCAGACGGAATCTGTGTGATTTGCTGCCGGATTCGGATGGTAAAAAAATTATTTTCTATATGCCTACTTTCCGAAAAGTAGAGGCTGAAATTGCCTTTTATGCAAGGACGGACGGAAGCACGGACGGGTATCTTTTTTACTGGCAGGATTTTTCTGTGGAGATTCTGGAGAAATTTTGTGAAAGAAATAATATTTACTTTGTGTTCAAGCTCCATCCAAGTGATGCTTCCAAGGTCAGGACATGGCATGTACACTCAGACCATATTGGCGTTATTACAGATGAAGATCTGTCGGACAAGTGTATCTATGAATATTTGAATGCGGCGGATCTGCTGATATCAGACTATTCCTCCGTGTATTTTGATTATCTGTTATTGGACAGACCGATCTTGTTTACGGATAAAGACATCGATGATTATGCCGCAAACCGTGGGATCATGCTGGAGCCTTTGGAGCTTTGGAGGCCGGGAGCGGTGGTGCACACTATGAATGATTTAATGGGTGAGATAAAAGAAGCGCTTGACGGAGAGGATTTGTATAAGGCAGCGAGAGCAAGGACGCGCGCGCTCGTGCATCATTATGTGGACGGCCGTTCCACGCAGAGGCTGCTTGATTTCATATCGGAAGACTGGAGGAAAGCCAATGGCTGAGATTACAGTAATATTACCTTCTTATAATGTGGCAGATTATATCGGGGAATGTCTGGAGAGCGTTGTCACGCAGACTTTTCAGAATATGGAGATACTCTGCATTGATGCAGGCTCTACCGACGGCACACTGGAAATCATCAAAAACTATATGAGGGCGGATGGGAGGATCAGATTATATCTATCTGACAAAAAGAGCTTTGGATACCAGATGAACATGGGAATCAGGATGGCCCAAAGCCCTTATGTAGCTTTTGTGGAGACGGATGATTATGTGCTTCCGGATATGATGGCGACATTACACGGACTTGCAATAGAGCATGATGCGGATATTGTAAAGGCCGATTTCGATAATGTTGTCAGGCTGTCAGACGGACAGACCTGGGCTCTGCGGGAAGGATTTGGCGCCGGTGAGACAAAATATTATGACAGGGTGATCTCGCTGAAAAAGCATCCGGAACTTTACATTGCAGAGTATCTTTACTGGCGCGGTCTTTATAAGCGGGAATTTCTGACACAGTATGGTTTGTGTTTTCAGGAAACGCCGGGGGCATCCAATCAGGACATCGGCTTTTCCTACCAACTCTATCTGCATGCGGACAGGGTGTATTTTACGAGAGATGCTTTCTATCAATACCGGAGGAACAGAGCGGAATCATCGAACTACTGCAGGGATGCTTTGGACAGACTGATGCAGGAATATCAGTATATAGAAGAGAAAGTCAAATCACAAGCGAAAGGAACCAGACAATTGCAGCCCTATTACTGGCAGCGCCTTTTCAGGCAGATGCTGGCACGCGTTCGTTTGTTTGCGGCGTATGGGGATAAAGCGCAGGAGCCGATGCAGGCATTCGTATATTTTCAGGGGCTGTTTGAGAAGGCAGAACAGGACGGGGAAATTGATGAAATGCTTTGGAATGCGGCGGATTTAAGGGAACTGTATATGTTTCTTTCGGATATTGAGGCATATGTGCGATACCATAGACTGGCCTATAAGGCAAAAATGCGGCAGATGAGTCGATTTGTCGAAAAAGTACGGGCGCGGAAAGAGACAGTGATCTTCGGTTGCGGCCGGGAAGGCGGGTTCTGTAATTGTTTCCTCCAGAGCCGCGCGGTCTCCACTGTCAAAGTGTTCTGCGATAATTACAAAACAGGCAGCTTTATGGGAAAGGCTATACTGACGCCCGACGAAGCAGTCAGGGAGTATAGGCAGGCTGTCTTTGTGCTTGCAGGAGGACGGTATAACAGGCAGATGAAAGGTCAGCTTCTGGGGCTTGGAATCCCGGAAGGACAGATTGTGATTTATGGATTTGGAATAGACTGGCTGTATCTTCAGACGGAAGCCTGGTAAATATGGAAGGGATTGAAAGATGTCATTGATTTCAGGTATACAGAAATATGATACGAGTTGTTGGGATGGCATGGAGAACCAGGCGGTCAGGAATCTGCCGAAGGCCCTGCTTAATTGGTATGATTTTGAAGAGGGGGCAAGGATGCTTTTTATATCAGGCGGGGATCCGGAGTGTGAGATACTTTATGAGGCATTGACAGAGAAAAATGTCAGAATAATTAAAGCAGATACCGGAATGCTGGAAGAAGGGCTGGCTGATACGAAATACCATTATATTGTGGCAGCTGGCATTCTGGAGAGGGTAGAGGATCCCATCAATTTGTTGAAACAGATCAGGGCATTGCTGGAGCCCTCTGGCAATTTACTGCTGGGAACGGAAAACCGTCTTGCACTCCGTAGTTTTTGCGGCGATAAGGATATATTTTCCGGGCATGTTTTTGGTGGAATAGATCGTCGTAGACTAAACGACGGAATAGGAATAGGCGCTTATGCAAAATCAGAGCTGATCTGGCTGCTTGAGAGTGCGGGTTTTTGTGAGTATCGGTTTTATTCTGTCATGCCCTGTCTCTCACGGCCGCAACTTATTTTGTCGGAGGACTATCTGCCGAATGAGCTGCTTGAAGTGCGGATTTTCCCACAGTATCAGCATCCTGAGACCGTTTTCATGCAGGAGGAAAAATTATATAAGCCCCTTATGGATAACAATATGTTTCACCAGATGGCAAATGCGTTTCTGATAGAATGCACTATGGATGGAAGCATTTCCGACATAGACCAGATCACAGTTCAGGGAGACCGCAGCCGCGAGGAGGCAATGGCTACAGTCATCCGACGTGGAGATTCCGTGGCAAAAAAGGTCCTTTATCCTGAAGGGCGGTGCAAGCTGCAGCGGCTGATGGAAAATGACGCATACCTGCGGCGGCATGGAGTCCCGGTCATCGACGCACATATAGAAAAGGACGCATATGTAATGCCATACATAGATGCACAGATTGCTACAGAGTATTTTTGTGAACTGTTAAGAAACAGCAGGGAAGCGTTCGTAAAAGCGCTGGAGAGATTTCGGGAGTTGATATGCAGGTCATCAGAACATGTCCCTTACACGGAAGTTGACTGGGAGCGGTTTGATCCGGAGTGGCAGAAAAGAAAGAAGGACGATCCGAATATCGACCGCTGGAGAAAACTTGCTTTTGGAACGGAGGAAGCGAAAAGGGATATCGGTGTGATACTGGAAAGAGGATATGTTGACATGGTATCTCTCAACTGCTTTTATGCAGATCAGGAGTTTTTGTTTTTTGACCAGGAGTTTTACGTAGAAGCGTTCCCGGCCAATGCGATCTTTATCAGGACGATCGATTTCATATATCGTGATGCGCCTGATATGGAAACGCTATATCCGAAAGATGAGCTGCTGAAACGGTTTCATCTATACGAGCATAGGAGCACATGGAGGTCATATGCAGATATTTTTATGATCAGACTAAAAAATGAGAAAGAATTGTCAGTTTATCACCGGCTCCATCGGAGGCATTGGAAGACAGTTCGTGAAAACAGATACCGGATGGATTATCCCCAGGAGGAATATGACAGGTTTTTTACGAATATTTTCAAGGGTATAGGGAGCAGGCGCATATACCTTTTCGGTGCAGGCAATTATGCGGAGAATTTTATCCGGCGATTTGGCAGAGATCTGAAGATTGATGCCATCCTTGACAATAATGCGGATAGACAGGGCATGGAGCTACATGGGATAAAGATTGAGTCGCCGTTATTACTTGAAAAGGTGGACGAGCCATGCAAAGTGTTTATCTGCATCAAGCATTATGCGGAAGTCCTCGCGCAGCTACAGAAGATGGGTGTACAGAACATCTCCGTCTATGATCCGAGACTCGATTATGAGATGCCGGAGCGGCGAAGAGCAGATAATGAAACAGCACTGGCAGAAGCGTCTTCTCCTAAAAAATATCACACTGGGTATGTGGCGGGTGTATTTGATCTGTTTCATATGGGCCACCTGAATCTTTTAAGACGGGCAAAGGCGGAATGTGATTACCTGATCGTGGGCGTGGTCACGGATGAGCAGGTCATAGAGGACAAAAAGACGAAGCCCTGTATCCCGTTTGCGGAGAGAATAGAGATCGTCCAGGCATGCAGGTATGTTGATGAAGCGGTAGCAATTCCGGCAGATGATCCAGGCACGGAGGCGGCATATTATAAATATCGCTTTGATGCGCAGTTTTCAGGAAGCGACTATGCGGATAATCCATATTGGATCTCAAAAAAGGTTTTTTTAGAGCAGCATGGGTCTGAACTTGTATTTTTCCCATATACAGAGAATGTAAGTTCGACGGAGATTAAGGAACGGATAGGAGAAAGAGACAGATAAGATGAATATATGTTTTAAAAGCATCATAAATCCACAAAAGCCTATGAGAGGCATTGGAGAGTTACAACAAAGCGGGTTTGACAGTATTATGCTGCCTATCGATTATTTTGATGGCATGATAGGGGATTATGCCGGGATTATAGAGAAATGTAAGGAAAATGGCATACATATTCCTGTTGCTTATGCGCCGCGTACCTTTGCAGAAATGATCACAGAAAATGATGTGGTGCAGGTTACGAAGGAAAGCATCAAAGAAAGTATCGATGAGAGTATCAAAATATGCAAAGAAGCCGGCAGCAGATATCTGATCGTAGATTCCTGCTGGAACGAGTCAGAAGAATTTTTACTGGAAATCGGAAAGGAAGCGGCCGCATGCGGCGTGAGCCTTCTGATGAGAAATCAGTATAAGAGCAGCAGGAACCGTATTGTGCGGGGGGAGCATGCGGAGATGTCACGGGCGCAAAAACTGGTGGACGGGCTGAATCAAGAGATGGGGGAGGAAGTGTTTGGTTTCTGTGTGGACACTGGTGTATGTGCCCTTTGCCGCAATGATACACTTTCATTTATTACCACACTTGGCAGACGGATCAAGGCTGTCATCCTAAGGGATTGTGATGGATACAACGATGTCCATATGATGCTTTTTTCAGGAATCCGACCTGCGATTGACTGGCCGGGTGTGGTCAGGGGGCTTCGGGACATAGACTTTGACGGAGAGATGGTGGTTGATTTTTTTAGCACGATCAATGCGTTTCCAAGTTTCCTGCGGCCGCAGTTATATGCCCTTATGAAGTCAGTAACCGATTATTTTTGCTGGCAGGCAGGAATGGAGCTGCGTTTAAAAAGGTATCCACACAGGGTACTCTTCGGGGCAGGTAAGATGTGCAGGAAGTATATGGAAGCCTATGGGAAGAAGTATCCGCCACTTTTTACCTGCGATAATAATCCTGATCTATGGGAAACTGAAATTTGTGGTCTGGAAGTAAAGCCTCCAAAAGCCTTGAAAGATCTGCCAGAGGATTGTGGCATTTTTATCTGTAATATTTATTACCGGGAAATCGAAGAACAGCTTCGGGAGATGGGGATTCATAAGAATATAGAATATTTTAATGATGCGTATATGCCGCCGGTACTTCGCTCTGAATGAATAGATATCGTACAAATTTTTGGTAATGACAATTGGAATGAGGCAGATATTTTTTGAATTGTGGACAAGGGATTGCAGGGGAGGATTTCGTTGTGAAAAAAATGATTATTTATGGTTGCGGCTATGTGGGTAAGGAAGTGCTGTCGTGGCTGTCTGGAAGCCATGAAAGAGAGGTAGTGGCGTACATTGATTCAAGGGCAGGGGATGAATCCGGAGCCGTGAAGTGCATGGGTGTTCCGGTATTGCCGCCGGACAGCATTGAGAAAATTGATTTTGATCATGTTTTTCTCGCTACTGTGGAATCTAAATATGCGTTGGAAATGAAACAGACCTTGATCTGGTACAAAATCCCCGAATCAAAGATTGTTGATCTGAGTCTTTGTGGATATCGGGATATACGATATTATTTTGTTCGGGGATTTGCAGATTATGCGAATCGCGAAAAATTAGAAGGAAGCGTGGCGGAATGTGGTGTAAACCAAGGCGATAGCGCAATGTACATCAATCTGGCATTTGGCGGTAGAAAGTTATACTTATTTGATACTTTTGAAGGTTTTGATGAGAGGGACTTGAATTTTGAGAGAAATATAGACAACCAGAATTTCCTGGAGGGACAATTTAACAGGGTATGCTTTAAGGATAAAGAGCCTGATGTGAAAATAGGAGAAGTCAAAAGGAAGATGACATATTTAGAAAATGTTATTATTAAAAAAGGATACTTTCCAGACACAACGAAAGACGTCACTGATAAGTTTTGTTTTATCAATCTGGATATGGATTTATATATGCCTATTTTAAATGGATTGCGATTTTTCTGGGACAGAATGGTTTCGGGAGGAGGTATTATGGTTCATGATTATTTTCGTCCAGATCTTCCGGGTGTTAAAAAGGCAATTGAGGATTTTGAAACAGAACGTGGGATAAGATTCGTAAAGACGCCCGTTGGTGATAAGTGTAGTATTTTTATTGTGAAATAGCTTATTTACAAAAGGAAAGGTAGTGTATGATAGAGAATAAAAAGAGCCATTCATTGTATTTATCAATTGGCATCCAAACCAAAAACATCATATCAGACTCCTGCCCGATAGAAGGTTTCGAAATGTTAAGACGTGCAGGTTTTTCCTGTTGTGATTTTAGTCTGAATGATTACCTGCAAAATTTATCACTTTACAATTTTGAGCATAACGACTTCTTCAGCCAGTCCGAGAATGAACTTCGAATATTTTTTGCGTCCTACAAAGAGGCAGCACAAACCGTAGGTATCCGTATTAACCAGATGCACATGCCCTATCCAAGTTATGTGCCGAATGCATCAAAGGAATTTAACGAGTATCTTTTTTATGAAGTAGCGCCGAAGAGTATGAAAATCTGTGCTTTTTTGGAATGCCCGTACATAGTAGTACATGGTTTTAAGCTCAGTAGATATTTTGGTTCGGAGAAAGCGGAGTGGCAGAAAACAGAGGAATTCATCGAATACCTCGCACCCATGGCAAAAGAGCTTGGTATTACTATATGCATCGAGAACTTATACAACAGTGTAGGCAGTCATATCATAGAAGGACCCTGCTGTGATGCAGGAAAAGCTGCATCACGCATTGACAGGATAAATGAAAAATATGGCGCGGAGGTATTAGGTTTCTGTTTTGACACTGGACATGCCAATCTGATAGGGCTGGATTTTGAGGATTTTATTACCACACTGGGCAACAGACTGAAAGTGCTGCATATACACGATAATGATGGAATTGCCGATCTTCATCAAATACCCTTTACGTTCACCAAAAGCCTTGATAATATTTCTTCCACAGACTGGGAAGGATTCATAAACGGGCTTTGCAAGATCAAATTTAACGGTGTATTAAATTTTGAGACTGCTCCGGTACTAACTGCATTCCCTGCTGTAATGAAGCAGGACGTATTAGGTTTTATTGCAAGCATAGGAAAGTATTTTGCGGAGGAGATTGATATTCGCACGGGAAAGAATTAATATAGCACTTTTTGATACCTTATATTAATAAGACCATTAACCAATATATTTCCAGTTAAATTCTTTGGCTACCCAATTAACTCGTTGTGCTCAGGCATGCTTGAAGATTAAGGATTTTCGGTTACTTTATCCAAATTAGTAATGAAGCAAGGCATATAAGTGAAAGCTAACTAATCATAACAAGTAGCAATACGCCGGAAATCTTTCAGGCTGAGAAAGTATTGCTCAATCCCAAAATGTTCTACATGCTTTTTAGTTTTCAAATACACACTGGCACAACGGGATAAATTAACGGAATATTGCCAGAAACAATAAGAAGAATACTTGGAATAAGTTCAATTAATAACATATCAATATACTAGGAGATAGTACAATTATGAAAAGAAAAAGATTATTATGGATGTTCACAGGATTTATAATGTTAAGTATCTTATTAACTGGCTGTGGAACAAACAAAAGTAATATAAAGAATACCAGCGTTATAGAATTGCTAAACGTATCCTATGATCCAACCCGTGAGTTCTATGCGGCATACAATGAACTGTTCCGTGAACATTGGAAGGAAACGAGCGGTCAGGACATAAAGATCACGCAGTCCCACGGCGGCTCCGGCTCTCAGGCGCGCTCTGTAATTGAGGGAAATGAGGCGGACGTGGTGACACTTGCGCTCGCCCATGATGTCACAGCAATTGAGGAGGCCGGACTGATCGAGAGCGGCTGGATGGGAGAATTTGACCTTGACAGCTCGCCATATACATCAACAATCGTATTTCTGGTGCGGAAAGGAAATGAGAAAAATATAAAAGACTGGTATGACCTGATAAAGGATGGCGTTGAGGTGATCACACCGAATCCGAAAACTTCCGGTGGCGCCTGCTGGAATTTTCTGGCTGCGTGGGCATATTTTCAGGAGCAGGATGGCGGGGACGAGACTGCGACTAAGGAATATATGAAAAAACTGTACCAGAATGTTCTGGTCCTGGATTCCGGCGCAAGGGGAGCGACCAATACCTTTGTGGAGAATAAGCAGGGGGATGTGCTGATCGCATGGGAGAATGAGGCGTATCTTTCCATGAAGGAATACCCAGATGCGTATGAGATTATAACACCGAGTGTCAGCATCCTTGCACAGCCTTCGGTGGCGGTGGTGGACAACAATGTGAAAGAGCACGGGACGGAGGAAGCTGCAGCTGCGTATCTGGAATATTTATACAGCGACGAAGCACAGCGGCTGGCGGGGGAAAATTACTACCGTCCCTCCAATGAGACAATTTTGCAGGAGTTTTCAGACCAGTTTGACTTGGAAATGAATCTTGTTACCATCGATGATTTTGGCGGCTGGGACGCAGCATACCAGACCTATTTCAATGACGGTGCCATTTTTGACCAGATTTATTCAGAATGATTATTAACTATTTGTAGTTTAGATATTTCGGTTAGGAACTGATAAGAAATAACTTTTAAATTATTGCGCATAATGTTTCGTCATAATGTATCGTATAGAAGGGACGGCACTTTATTTAATGGAACAGCAGATCATTAAGGTAAAAAATAAAAGAGGCGTCAGGGTTATTCCGGGGTTCGGACTTTCACTGGGGGTAACGCTCGCCATGCTGGGTACGTTGGTATTGATTCCATTGGCATCTATCTTTGTCAGCGCGGCACGGCTGAGCCTGTCAGATTTTATTGATGTGGTGACATCCAGGCAGGTGGTGTCAGGCTATGCGGTCAGTCTTTCCTGTGCATTTGTAGCGGCGCTGGTAAACGCGGTATTCGGGCTGATGCTTGCGTGGGTGTTGGTGCGCTATGATTTTCCGGGGAAGCGTCTCATGGACGGCCTGATCGAGCTGCCCTTTGCCCTCCCGACCGCTGTGGCTGGCATCTCGCTGACGTATCTTTATTCCGATAAGGGATGGATTGGCGCGCTGTTTGCGAAGGCGGGGATTAAGATCGCATACACGAGGGCGGG
>VSNM01000093.1 GCA_009774245.1 Lachnospiraceae bacterium
TTCAAAAAGATAAGATAGTAAATCTGCACAATTTTTATAAAAAAGTATCCTTATTTTCATTCATGCGTTTATTCTGGGAAAATAATTCAGGTCAGTCCCGCTACCACACAAACGGTATGATTTTATATTTTACTTTTTGTTTATATTCGGTATATCCATCTAAACCTTTTTCAAGCACTGTTTCCTCGTTTCGGATTCTCTTTGCAATGATTACAGGATAAGTAAGAAAAATTGCAAAAGAAATCATAGAACCAAGCACCAACAGCATTGAAAGAAACAAAAGAAGCGTTACGGTATACATGGGATGCCGGACAATCCCATAGAGCCCGGTATCAATTACCTTTTGTCCATCCTGAACTTCTATCGTTCGTGACAGATAGGTATTTTCCCTCAGTACCTCTGCATAAAGCAGATACGAAAATAAAAATATAGCCGCGCCTGCCCACGAAACCCAGTCTGGCAGTACAATCCACTTAAAACGAAAGTTTAAGCCCGCAGTAACAAATCCGAAAAGAAACATGAGACCGCTAAGTTTTACGACAAGACTCTGTTCTGCCTGTTTCTCTTTCGCATTTAATCGTTTTCTTAACAGTTCCGGGTTTTTAGCCATCATTACAATTCCAGCAAAAAACATTGGGATAAACAATATTCCCATGAACAGCCATGCGTTCCAATAATCAAATGTTCCCGCTGGTAAAAATATCAGAATTCCTATCATAACAACTCCAAGTACATATTTTAGTATTGCCTGATAGAACAGTTTCTTTGTCATTTTTCATCACTCCTATCTGAAGAACACAAATGTAGCGACAAGGGCTACTGTGTTTCCGAGAATGTGTGAAAAGGTACTGATCACGCAGTTCCCGGATTTGTGATAAATCACTGAAAATATCAGGCTGTCGATGAAGATCGTGGTAACATCATAAGCTACGAGCCCTATGTTTCCTTCGGCAATGTGTCCCGCCGCAAAAACAACCGATGAGACAAGCGCACAGAGCCAGAACGGAAATAGTTTCATGCCTTTTCCAAGCAGGAAGCCCCGGTACGCAATCTCTTCGCCAAATGCCGCGATGATCACCTGGACGGTCAGCAGCGCTGCCTTGTCGAAAGACAGGACAGAGGCCGTCCGCCCCATTACATGGTTGACAAATGCTCCGCTGAAAATCAGGTTTCCGGCAACAAGCGTCACAATACCGCTTACACCCGGCAGCAGCAGCCAGATAATCACACCCGGCTTTTTGAGATCTGCCACAATCGTATTGAAACGCAGACCTGATTGGGAGTCCCGTGTTTTGGCGGCGGCTTCTGTAATAAAGAAAAAAGCAATCCCCACGAACACGGAGTATCCTGCTATTTTTGAGGACGGCGCCACTTTTGTTACAGTTAGCAGTATCATTATTGTGATGCCTATGAGTGTTAGGATAGTGACTTTCTTGTTGTTCATTTCATTTCCTCCTGTGTGGCTAACAGCGCACCTTTATAAGCCTTTTCCAAATGCTTTTTGATAAGCTCTTCATCATACTCCAACGCGTTGTTGACAAGGATACTGGCATAGCCATGGACGAACAGGGCGAGCGTTATAAAGATATCCTTTGTCTGTTCCATATTCAGATTCATTTCCTCCCGCATTGCAGAAAGGACGGGTAGAAGCTCTGCGGAATCAATCATTTCAAGCAAGCTGTTTTCAACCGCAAAACCCGACTGGAACAGGAAGCGGAACAGATGGGGTTCTTCAATGGCAAATCGGATATAATTTAAGCCGATTTCGAGCATAATCCCGTTCTGTGGGTTTCTGACATTCATCAGATATTCTGTATGATACCAGTCCAGTCTGGCGTAAACAGCCCTTTTCAGTTCCCCAATCGTTGCAAAGTGATACATAACGGGCTGCGTGGAGCAGTTCAGCTTACTTGCGACTGTCCTTGCGTTGATATTTTCAGCGCCCGCTTCCTTTGCAATTTCAAAGGCGGCGTCTATAATCATTTCTTTTGTAACCTTTGCTTTAGCAGGCATACTTGTACCTCCATTTATAACATGAATTATATATAATTCATGTTATACTATAAGGCATGGAAATGAAAATGTCAACCTTGTTTTGACAGGCTATTTTTGACATTTTTTAGACCAGACAAGAAACTTTTTAATTTTCTCTTTTCCTGATTTTAGAAATGAAACGTAATACATGACTTTTTGAAAAAATGGAAACGGTATTCAAGCGGATAGCCGGGGAACAAATAACAAAAATGGTTAAGGAGATAGCGGAAAACAGGGGAGGAATGGCTTGCTAATTTTTTGCTTAGATGTTAGTATGAGATTGTAAGAGGATATCTGGTCATTTGATGAGACAATACGGATTTGCAGGAGCATATCATATGTGGAAGATTAAACTAAATCATATATTGAATATCATAATAGGTTCTGCTGTGGGAGTTTTTGTTGGCCATGGGTTGTACATTGTCTGGGACTATAACACTCATCCGGGACTATACGCAATGCAATCTGCGCCTTGGTACACAAGTATTTTGGTTTATGGGGTATATGCTGCAGTTGTATTGCTTTTGGGTATTGTGCTGAAGCTTATGATTCGGAAATAGATAAAGGACGCCGTGAGCCAGGCAATATTCAGGGCATCCGCGGCGTCCATAATAAAAATAATAAAACTTTTAGCAGGATTTACAAACCGGCATCACCTGTACTTCTTTCGGGTTCAGTTCTTCGTAAGTGCGGATAATGAAAATGACCGCGGCAATAAACGTCAGGATATCCGATACCGGCATGGAATATAACACGCCGTCCAGTCCCCAGAATATGGGGAGTAGAATGGCAAAACCGACGCCAAACACCACCTCACGCAGCATGGAAAGCGCCGTTCTTTTTTATCGGATTTTTGTTTTTACATTAGTCATGCCGCTCCGACTTATCATCATATGTCTCGCAAAAGCGCGCTGAAAAAGAGGGCTCTTCGCCCGCAACATACAGGTGCGAAATGTCCCCGAAGCTGCTGACGCGGAAAATGGCAGTCCCTTCCCTGCGCTCCTCTGTGTAGATTGTGGTCACGGACGTGGGGGCTGCTGCCGTGTAGTGCCACAATATCATAGGGGAAATATTCATAAGATGGCTCAAAAGCACGCACTCCACCCCAAAATGGCAGAAAAAGGCAAGCGTATCCCGGTTTGGTTTTTCGGCCTGATAGATGCTGCCTTTTCTGGCATAACCGTGCTCCGCCAGCAGTTTGTCAAAATGGTCTGTCACCCACTGATATTCTGCGCCGACAGCTCCCTCCTCCATGACGGGATGCGTGCTCCACAGATTTCGGTCATAAAAACAGGTTTCATTTGTCCAGTCCTGGGGAAGCCAGTCCCAGGCGATCGAGCGCCTGTCAGTTACGTCAGGACGTTTGACAGAAGGTGCAAATTCGCGGAGCCACTCGTGTGTGGCAGCGGTGCGGTTCATTTTTTCCAGTGTACATGACGCCGTCGCTTTGGCTCGTCCAAGCGGTGACACATAGAAGTTCTGGATATCCATTTTGCAGAGTTTCTCCGCCAGCAGTCTGGCTTCGCGCCAGCCTTTTTCTGTCAGTGTATCATTTTCATAATCGGGATCGCCGTGTCTTATAATCAATAATCTCATTAGATGTTCCTCGCTTTGATAGTTCTTTTTTTATTTTGCTCTTCTAAATTATATCATAGGCGGAGAGAAGTTGGAAGGATAAAAAGAACAGAATCATTCAACCACCATTAGAATCAACTAGAATACACATTGATTGAATCGGGGCGAAAAGTAATATATACTCAATATAAGCTGATCAGTACAAAATATAAATAATTGTTGAGTGATGGAGGAAATAGAATTGGATATCGGAAGACAAATTAAGACGCTGCGTCTTGCAAAAGGGGTGACGCAGGAGGAGCTGGCACAATATTTGGGCGTGTCGTTTCAGGCAGTCTCGAAGTGGGAGACGGAGGCGAGCACGCCGGACATCGCCCTGCTGCCAGACATTGCAGTATTTTTCGGCATCGCGATCGATGAGTTGTTTCATATCCCAAATGAGGCGGAGTTTGAGCGTATTGAAAATATGTTCTGGCATGAGAGGCGCATCAATCCGGAGACATTCAGTCATTGTATCCGCTTCCTGGAGGGGATTCTGCGGGATGATCCGAAGAATGTCAGGGCATATAGCTGTCTGGCTTATCTCTATAACCACAGGGCTAAAAGCGACTATGAGACAGCAGGCGAATACGCCAGGAAGGTTCTTGAACTGGATCCGGAGGAAAAGGCCGGCTGGGTGGCTTTTCTGGAGGCGAACAACGGCGTATGCGGCGACGAGTGGTACGACAATCATTTTGAGGTCATTGAGTATTTTAAGGAATTTCTCAAAAGAAATCCCGACAATTATCGCGGACTCTATGGTATCATTGAAAATCTGCTCGATGATGAGCGCTATGATGAGGCGCTTCCCTATATTGAACGAATTCGTACAGTGGCAAAGAACTATCAGTATGAGATGTATATGGGGGACGTGATGTTTGGGAAAGGCAGGCACCAGGAAGCCGTGGAGTACTGGAATGCGGCTGTGGTGCATTTTCCAGATACATGGCAGGCTTATTGCAGCCGGGCTGACCGACTAAAAAAACTGGGCAGATACGAGGAGGCACTGGCGGACTATGAGAAGTGCTTTACGATTCAGAAACCGCCCCGAATCACAGACGGGCTTCATTCCATGGCACAGCTCCATGAACTTATGGGGGACTATGCCGGCGCGATCGCTGACAGGGAGCGCCTGATTCGGTGTCTGAATGAGGAGTACGGCACGGTTTCCGGCGAGGGTATCAACAGCCAGAAAAGGGAGATTGAGCGGCTGAAAAGTTTTTTGCAAACTGCTTGACGATCTGTTAAGAAAAGTGATATGATTATTGTATAATTTTACAGAAAATACAAAATATGCAGTTGTTGTTTTGGACAAGATTCAAAATTGGCAGCGGCGGAATGTGAGGTAAGGTCATGTCAAACTTAATAGAATTTTTCAGAATGGTATTGTCATACCTGATGGTTTTTGCAGTGATTGCTGTTGTGTCAGGAGTCGGCGGATTTATCGGTGTCAAGGTGTGGAAGCCGAAGGCGAAGTCAGAGCAGGTAAAAGAATAAAATTTTCAAAAGGGTGTAAAGCTGTATAGAGGCAGGCTTTACACCCTTTTTACTTTATAGGAAATTTGATATAAAATTATTGCTCGATTTTGTGATTGACAACAAGATATGGTTGCACTATACTAGTATACAGACACTATATCTAGTATGCTGATTAAATAACAGACACTATATAAAAGAAGTACACATGTAAGGGAGTAGGATGTAAATGAGTGAAGAAATCGATTACGGTATGCTTTTTCAGCCTCGGAAAACTGTTTATGTGGTCAAAAAGGACGGCAGCAAAGAGGCGTTTAACGTGCAGAAGGTCATTGTCGCCGTGGGCAAGTCTGCCTACCGTGCACTGACCAAATTCACGGATGCGGAGAAACGCCAGATCTGTCAGGATGTGATCGACAAGGTGGACGAGATGGGGGAGGAAAAGATTCCCATTCAGGTGATGCACAATATTGTCGAGAGCGCCCTGGAGGACGTGAAGCCAATCGTGGCAAAGAGCTATCGTGATTACAGAAATTACAAGCAGGATTTTGTGCGTATGATGGATGATGTGTACAAAAAAAGCCAGTCCATCATGTACGTCGGCGATAAGGAAAATGCAAACACGGATTCGGCGCTTGTTTCCACGAAGAGAAGCCTTATTTTTAACCAGTTTAACAAGGAGCTTTACCAGAAATTCTTCCTGACGACGGAGGAGATTCAGGCATGCAGGGACGGTTACATTTATATTCATGATATGTCCGCGCGGCGCGATACGATGAACTGCTGCCTTTTTGATGTTGAAAACGTGCTTTCTGGCGGTTTTGAGATGGGAAATATCTGGTACAATGAGCCAAAGTCGCTGGACGTGGCGTTTGATGTAATCGGTGATATCGTGCTCAGTGCGGCAAGCCAGCAGTACGGCGGGTTTACCGTTCCCGAAGTGGATAAGATCCTTGCGCCTTACGCGGAGAAAACATATCAGTCCGCGATAGAAAAGTATGTCGGTCTTGGCATTGATCAGAAGAAGGCGGAGGAAGTGGCTGTCGCTGATGTGGAGCGTGAGTTTGAGCAGGGATTCCAGGGCTGGGAATACAAATTCAACACGGTGGCGAGCAGCCGCGGCGACTATCCGTTCATCACGGTGACAGCGGGGATTGGGACAGAGCGTTTTGCGAAGATGGCGACGATACAGATGCTCAATGTCAGACGGAAAGGGCAGGGCAAAAAGGACTGTAAGAAACCTGTGCTTTTCCCGAAGATTGTCTTTTTATATGATGAAAACCTGCACGGTCCCGGCAAGCTGCTTGAGGATGTGTTTGAGGCGGGTGTTCGGTGCTCTGCCAAGACAATGTATCCTGACTGGCTCAGCCTGACAGGGAAGGGTTATATCGCGAGCATGTACAAGCAGTATGGCAAAGTGATCTCGCCCATGGGCTGCCGCGCGTTTCTCTCGCCATGGTATGAGAGGGGCGGCATGCACCCTGCCGATGACAAGGACGTACCTGTGTTTGTGGGACGTTTTAATGTTGGGGCCGTCTCGCTGCATCTGCCCATGATTCTGGCAAAGGCAAGACAGGAGAGCAGGGATTTCTACGAGGTGCTGGACTATTACCTGAATCTCATCCGACAGCTTCATATCAGGACTTACGCGTATCTCGGTAACATGCGTGCCTCGACGAACCCGTTGGCTTACTGCGAAGGCGGTTTTCTGGGCGGTCATCTGAAGCTGTCGGACAAGATTAAGCCGCTGTTAAAATACGCGACAGCTTCCTTTGGCATCACGGCATTTAATGAGCTGCAGATGCTCTACAACGGTAAATCGCTCGTGGAGGACGGCGCATTCGCGATCGAAGTGCTTGAATATATCAACAAAGAAGTCAACCGTTTTAAAGAGGAGGACGGAAACCTCTATGCGATCTACGGCACGCCGGCGGAGAATCTCTGCGGTCTGCAGGTGAAGCAGTTTCGGGCGAAATATGGTATCGTGGAGGGCGTTTCTGACAGGGAGTATGTCAGCAACAGTTTTCACTGCCATGTGACAGAGGACATCACGCCGATTGAGAAACAGGATCTGGAATACCGGTTCTGGGAGCTGTCCAACGGCGGTAAGATTCAGTATGTGAAATATCCAATCGATTACAATATCTCTGCGATCAAGACGCTTGTGAGGCGCGCGATGGAGATGGGATTTTATGAGGGAGTCAATCTGTCGCTTGCCTATTGTGACGACTGCGGACACCAGGAGTTGCAGATGGATGTGTGCCCAAAGTGCGGGAGCAAAAATCTGACAAAGATCGACCGCATGAACGGGTATCTGTCTTATTCCCGCGTGCATGGGGATACGAGACTGAATGATGCGAAAATGGCGGAGATCGCAGAGCGGAAAAGTATGTAAAAAACGAAGTACTTCTAAGGGTGCATGGGACGCGCCCTAAGAAGTACTAGTCGTTTTTGGAAGAACGCCAAAGGGCGGCGTTCTTCGTGCGGTATCGCGATAGATTAAGTGTAGGAAATATGGGGGTTTTGATTGATTATGAGATATCACAATATCACAAAGGATGATATGTTAAATGGCGATGGGCTTCGGGTTGTTTTGTGGGTGGCGGGGTGTGAGCACTGTTGTAAGGGGTGTCAGAATCCTATGACTTGGGACCCGGATGGCGGACTGCCATTTGACGATGCGGCTAAGGCAGAGATTTTTGAGCAGCTTGACAAACCTTATATCGAGGGGATTACATTTTCCGGCGGCGATCCGCTTCACTGTGCGAACAGGGAGGGCGTGAAGGCGCTTGCCAAGGAGATAAAGGAAAAGTATCCTGATAAAAATATCTGGCTGTACACGGGGGATGTGTGGGAAGACGCAATGAAGTATCCAGTGATCAAATACGTCGATGTGCTTGTCGACGGCGAGTTTGTACAGGACAAAAAGGATGCGACGCTTCTGTGGAAGGGCAGCAGCAATCAGCGTGTGATTGATGTACAGGCCTCGCTGGCACAGGAAAATCCGCGGATACCAGTGCTGCACTGCGGGGATTACGATGACATTCCCATGGGGCGGGAGACGGCTGGAATGCCGGACCGGAATATTGTACCGTTTAGCGCGAACGGAAGCTGTGCAATTAAGAAAAATGCGTGCGAGGCGTGACATGAGTCTAAACACTGCCACAGGGGGACAACGATGACGATTAAGATAAAATATTTTACGGATAAAGTACAGAAACTGGAAAAAATTTCAAAGGGAAACTGGATAGATCTCAGGGCTTCGGAGGATGTCGAGATGAAGCAGGGTGAGTTTAAACTGATTCCATTAGGCATAGCGGTGGAGCTGCCGAGAGGTTACGAGGCTCA
This sequence comes from Lachnospiraceae bacterium, assembly GCA_009774245.1. Lineage (GTDB taxonomy): Bacteria > Bacillota > Clostridia > Lachnospirales > Lachnospiraceae > COE1. The sequence goes on from VSNM01000093.1 coordinate 8,473, forward strand.
TGTGGTACCAAGGAGCTCTACTTTCAAGAATTTTGGGCTGATTCAGGTGAATCATCAGGGAGTGATCGATGGTCCTGACCGCGAGACGGGGGAGGGCGGTTACTGCGGAAATGACGATCAGTGGTTTGTGCCGATGTATGCGATGCGGGACACGGTAGTTCATCTCAATGACCGCATCTGCCAGTTTCGCATCATGGAACAGCAGCCCGAGCTTGTGTTTGAGGAGGTTTCTGAACTCACAGGCGCAAACCGGGGAGGTTTTGGCTCGACTGGGAAAAATTAGACAGGGAAAAGGGGATGTGAATGCCTGATATGCGGGCAGGCAGGAGAACTCGCTCCTGCCTGCCTGATTGTGTTTGATTGGGCAGAATAGCCACAGTCGTGCATTATTCTGCTGACTTCGGCAGCCGGTGTCGGAACAGTGCGTGGCTGAGCTTCTGGTAGCTGAACGGTATGAGCGGATAGAGGTAGCTCTGACCGGATACCATCTTGTTGGTGATGATCGCGGCAAAGAACAGAATCACGCCGGCGAGGTATCCCCAGAACTGGAAGAGTGCGGTCAGGATCAGATTGATCAGTCGGAAGAACTTGATCGCGTAACCGAGCTCATAACTGGGATGTGTATAGTTTGCGATGGCGACGAAGGCCATATATAGCATAACCTCGGCATTGAACCAGCCGCTCTTCACTGAAAATTCTCCCAGAATCAGCGCTGCCATGACACTCAGGGGTGTGGACAGCATATTCGGCGTATTGACTGCCGCCAGCCGTAGTCCGTCAATTGCAAGTTCCAGGATTAGAAACTGCCAGATCAGTGGGACATTGATATCCTCTTTTACCACGATAAATTGAAATGCGGGCGGAATCCAGTCAGGATTCTGCATCATCAGCAAAAAGGTAGGCGTGATAAAATAGGTCAGTATCAGAATCAGGAAGCGTGAAAGCCTGAGATAGGAACCTGTGAGTGGCGGAAAATAATAGTCATCTGCTTCCTGTATCATGTCCAGTATGCTGATAGGCAGAATCATAGCCGACGGAGAGTTATCCACCAGGATAATGATGTTGCCTTCCAAAATTTGGGCTGCAGCGGTGTCAGGCCGTTCCGTGTACTTAAATTTTGGAAATGGATTGTACCATTTTGATGTGAATAGACACTCCGCGAGGCTTTCCTGATTCAAAGTCAATGCGTCAACCTTGATATCCTTGATGCGGTCCCGTATGTTTCCCAGAAATTCCTTGTCAACCCGTCCGTCCATATAGCATAACACGATATCAGTTTTGGAGGCTTTTCCTGCACTGAGCATCTCCATGCGCAGATCAGTGCTTCGGATACGCCGGCGGATTAGTGCGGTGTTAAATACGATCGTCTCCACGAAGCCGTCCTTGGAGCCACGCAGAACTTTATCTTTTTCCGGTTCGGATACGCCACGTGCCGGATAAGTGCGGGAATCGATCAGAATGCAGTCGTCAAAGCCTTCGATCATGACGGCAAATACGCCGCAGAGCACGTTTTTTGCGATTTCGTTGAAATCTTTTGTGAGGTCCACTTCGACGTAGGGCATAAGTAGGTTTAACCCCTGTGCATTTTGGGGCATATCATCGGCCTTTAAGCTCATTAAAAATTGTAGAAGTTTCTGCATCAGGTCATCTTTACAGAACCCGTCTACAAAATAAAATACGGCATTCTTGTCACCAATCAGTACATCCCTGCTCACGATGTCGAAGGATTCATTGACGTGGAGCAGATCCGACATATATTTTTTGTTTTCTTCAAAACTTTGATACATATGAAAACCATGCCTTTCTAAATTATTTGATACCTTTTCCATAGAATCGTTATCAGAATCGTTATCGCACTGATGTGATGTCTGCGGCAGTCCACATCACATGGATATTCAACAATATATGGATTCAGTATGTGTCAAAAACAGTATTTCATACATTCTTTTTTATCTTTTGTTCAATCTAAATTTACATTTTTTCATCTTTTCGATATACTATATTCACGACAGATGAAATCTGCTGTGTGTATTACATTATACTGAGCGGTCAGTCTTTTCGACTGACAGTATAAGAAACTGTAGAGATGACACGATCAACGGCATACCGTGCAGATTTTGAAGGTGATCTGGAAATAAGAGGCGGGGATGGTATGTGAAATGTATCAGATAGCAGTTTGTGATGACGAACCGGAAATATGTGAGATGGTGTGCAATGGAATCAGGGAGTGGAGTCAGGACATCAGGATATCCTGTTTCGATTCCGGTGAGATGCTTCTGACCGCATACGATTCCTTTGATGTGATTTTTCTTGATATTGACATGAAGGGGATGGATGGCATAGAGACTGGCAGACAGATTCGGGAGAGGGATCATGAGACAAAGATTGTCTACCTCACCGCTTACCGCGATTATGTGGCAGGTGCCTTTGAAGTGCATGCGTTTCAATATTTATTGAAGCCAATATCCCCAGCCCGTCTGAAACAGATATTGGAGGAATTATTCCGCTATATGAAAAGCACGGACAAACAGAGGATTCTGGATTTTCATACAGAGGAGGGACTGATATGTGTTGATGCCACGGATATTTGCTATTTTGAGTTTGTAAACCGAAAGATCAGGATGGTGACACGCCAAAATAGTTATCATATGACTGGAAAAATCGGCAGCATTTATGAGCGCACATGCTCCATGGGATTTTCCATGCCGCATAAGAGTTTTGTAGTCAATCTCCTTCATGTGAAGAATGTCAGGAATCTTGACATTTTCATGGATAATGGGGACAGGATTCCGTTGTCTCAGAAAAAACAGAAGGAATGGAAGCAGGAGCTCACCAACTATCTGTCAGAGCGCTTAGTACTCCATCCGGCCAGAAGATGAAGGGAGGATGACAGATGCAGACGATTGTGGACTGGAGCTTTACTCTTCTGGATATTGTATGTATGACGGCATGCTCCGTGTATCTCGTGTTCCTGTTGCCACGCAGTGAGAAATCAACGGGAAGGAAAAAAATGCCTCGCATCGTGAGAGCTGCGGTGTGGGTGGGGTTCGCGCTGATGACTGTGATGATTCCGACGGTCTGGCGTGATGACTCTGTTACGATGATCACGCTCACGCTATACTATGTTCTGATAGGATATCTGCTGTACCATATGGATAAGGTAGGCATTCTGTATCAGGTCTGCTTTATGCTCTGTATGTATGCGACACAGGTGATCGCTATATTCACAGCGGTGAAGCTGCGGGAAATGTATTCCCTGGAGTACAGAACATATGCTTATATGGTGGTCGTGTTAAAAGAGTCCCTGCTGATCGCGGTCACATTTGTATTCAGGGCGCTCATCAGAAAAAGGTATATGACCGTACAGCCGCGGTTTCAAATTCGGGGGATGATCCTGGTGCCTGTCATAAGTATGATTCTGATCTTTATGTTCATGATCGGCTCTGATGTGTTTCTGCTGCGGTTTGGATATGAGTGGCTGATTGTGTACTGTGTGCTTATCCTGGTGATCAATCTGTACAGCCTCTACTTCTGGTATGATGTGTCAAAGACACAGGAATTAAAGCATAAGCTGGAACTGATGCGGCAGCAGAACGAACTGACACACCAGTTTTATGCAGATCTGGAATCAAATTATGCGAAATCGCGCAAGGTAATTCACGATATCAGAAATCACCTGCAGATGTTGGAACAGTCACAGAAGCTTGCCGAATCACAGAGTTATGTCGCCGATATGCATCAGTTGTTGAATGCCCTTGGAATGACATATTATACGGATAACCGGATGCTCAATATTATCCTGAACGATAAGCTCAGGCTGCTGAATCAGGAACAATTTTACTGCAGTCTGAGGGGCGTCAGTCTCGACTTTCTGTCAGAGATGGATACGACGACAATCTTTGCCAATCTGCTGGATAACGCGCTTGAGGCGGGGAATGGAAATGCGTCTTTCCGACTGGAGCTCCGGGGCGAACAGATTCAGGATTTTTGCGTCATCAAAATGTCCAATACTGCCAATGGAACATACACACCGGGAAAATCCTCCAAGACAGGACATGAGGGAATCGGGTTGGAGAATGTGCGGAATGCTGTTGAAAAATATCATGGCGAAATGCAGACTGGTCAGAAGGGGAATGTATTCTCCGTCACGCTGTTGTTTCCTGACAGCAGCGGATTATCGAATTAGGAAGGAAAGTGTAATATTATGAAAAGTTTATTCAGAAGAAAAGGAATACCTGGAAGGATTGCAGTGATTTTTGTGATGCTGCTGATGCTTACCGCGTGCGGCGCACAGTCTTTACCGGAGGGATTTGACGAGGAAACTGTCAAGGCGGAGGCTCAGAGGGCGATTGAATATTTTAATGATCATGATTATCAGAGTATTATCGATATGGGGAGCGATGCATTTCAGGAAGCCATCACAGCGGAAAACTTTACATCCCAGAGTGAACCATATCATGAAAAATGCGGGGCGTTTCGAGAGCTCGCAAAGACCATCGTCGTTGGTAATGTCGATCAGCAAACGCAGGAGTCATTTGGCGGCGTTGTCATGGTAGGAAGCTATGAGGAGGGCACGATTCAGTTTACGATCGCTTTTGATGAGGATATGAAGCTGGTGCAGTTTATCATCAGATGATTTTGGTGATGATATGATCTAGAGCGTGTTTGAAAAATGCTTTCCGTCAGATGTGCGTCACAATTTGTGGGAGATTTGCACCAAATGAAGGGCGCATAGCGGGCTATGTAACCTGAATTTGGCGCAAATATCACGCAAAGTGGGGCGTGCAGATGATGGGAATGATTTTTCAAACGCGCTCTAGTGTGAGGAGGAATATGATGGGGAATACAAAAAAGGGCATGGAATTGTTCATTTATATCGCAGTTGCTTATGGCATTACTTTCCTGATGGGATTGCTGATGTGGTATGGCAGCCGTAATAATCTTGACCTTAGCATATTTCCAAATGCGCAGATGTTTTATCCGGCGGCGGGCGTGATGACGGCGGTGCTCTGTACGAGAAAAAAAGATGCGTTGATTCCAAAAGGATTCTATATATTGTTTCTCAGTGTGACAGTCATACTGGCTGTGCTGGCCGTTCTCTCGGTGTTAAAGCCATATGAGATGGTGCAGGTCGGGAACGGATATGTTCTCCCTTTGTGGTTGTGGGTGCTGCAGTTGCTGCTGATCGGCTCGGGCATTGCAGGGTGGATTATCTTGCTGGCAACTAAGAAAGAAAAACGCAGGGCGTATGGGCTGTGCTGGAATAACAGTGCTACCTCGTGGTTTTGTGTCTTTCTGTTTTTGGCGCTCTATATGTTTTGGACATTGCTGGCAGTCTGGAGCAGCGGCGAGTGGGCGGTCATGGGCAGCATCATGACAAATCCGACCACATGGATTCAGATTGCGGCGCTGCCTGTGAACTTCTTTATTTTATACACCGCTTTTTTCGGTGAGGAGTATGGCTGGCGGTACTATCTGCAGCCCCTGCTGCAGAAAAGGTTTGGCGCGCGCGGCGGTGTGCTGCTGCTTGGAGTCGTATGGGGGATATGGCATCTGCCTGTCGACTTGTTTTACTACACACAGGACAGCCAGCTCCTCATGGTTTTGGCGCAGCAGGTTACCTGCATTACGCTTGGCATTTTTTTCGCATATACATATATGAAAACAGACAATATCTGGGTGCCGGTAGCGCTGCATTTTCTGAACAACAATCTGATTCCCATCATCTCGAACAATTATACATCCAGTGTGCTTGAAAATCAGACAATGACATGGAACGAGCTTCTGGTCTCGGCGGTGGTGAATGGATTGATCTTTGGTGTCTTTTTGTTTGCGAAGCCGTTTCGGCGGGCGGCGCAGGAGTAGCATTTTCATCAATCCGACATATTATGATAGTAACGATGCAAAAACAACAAGGAGCAATACAGATATGCAGGAATGGAAACCACAGATGCCATGTATAGAGCAGTTTCCGGTAGCGATGGCATATGTACCGTGGCAGAGAAATTGTAATATGTACGAAAACCTTGATGAAGCATTTCAGACAGGCACGATCTTTCCTGAACTAAATAAACCATTTTTAGGGAGGAGAGTGAAAGGATGAACGCAGGATGTAAACCATGTGTGGATTCAGAGCGCCAGAAGCTTTTGCTGGAGATTAGCAAGATTGACTTTGCGCTGAAGGAGTTGAACCTTTATCTCGATACACATCCATACGACCAGCAGGGAATGGAAAATTTCCGACAATACAATGCGATGAAAAACAAGCTTGTAAAGGACTACACGGAAAAGTATGGACCGCTGGTGCTCAGCTGTGTCGATATGGATAGCAGGGAATGGAAATGGGCCACACAGGATTGGCCGTGGGAAGGAGGCTATAACTAATGTGGAATTATGAGAAGAGATTGCAGTATCCGGTTAAGATTACCCAGACCAATCCAAAGATAGCACAGGTTATCATCAGCCAGTACGGCGGCCCGGACGGCGAGCTTGCGGCATCTATGCGTTACCTGGCACAGCGGTATACGATGCCGTACAATACGGTGACTGGTGTGCTCACAGATATCGGTACAGAGGAGCTTGCCCATTTTGAGATGATCTGTGCGATCGTCTACCAGCTGACAAGGAACCTCACCCCGGAGGAAATCAAGGAATCGGGATTTGATAAGTATTATGTAGATCATACACTGGCTCTCTGGCCGCAGGCGGCAGGCGGGATTCCGTTTAATGCATGTGAGTTCCAGTCAAAGGGTGACGTGATTACGGATTTGACAGAGGATATGGCAGCAGATGCCGCAGATTAGTAAACACAACAAAAAATAAAGAAAGACAAAGGAACCAATATCTCATTAAGAACCGGTACAAAGGTTCTTTTTTTGTGGTTTAATAAGGCTCGCCTTTTTAAATATAAGAACTATTAATGTATAGTATCATTAATTTTTAGGAGGAAAATTTATGATGAACAGAATTATTGCGATTGCAAACCAAAAGGGTGGAGTCGGCAAGACTACCACAACGATCAGCCTGGGAGTCGGATTGGCAAAATCCGGAAAAAGAGTATGCCTGATTGATCTGGACCCACAGGGGAACACGACACAAGGACTCGGTTATGATCCGGACAGCATTGACATCACCATTACGACGATCATGGACAGGATCATACATAAGGACTACAAGATCAGTAGTGAGTACGGTGTGCTGCATCACAGGGAAGGGGTTGACCTTGTTCCTGCCAACATAGACCTTTCGGAAATGGAGATGAAGCTGATATCTATATATATTGGCCGTGAAAAGATCCTGGGCAAATATCTGGAGATGATGAAACCGAAGTATGATTATATATTGATTGACTGTAAGCCGTCTCTGGATATTATCACAATCAATGCACTTACAGCTGCCGACAGTATATTGATCCCAGTACAGGCACAGTATTACAGTGCCAGAGGATTGGAGCAGCTGCTAAATACGATTACGAGGGTTGTAGTAGAAGGATATAATCCGAAACTAAAGGTCGACGGGATTCTGTTTACACTGGCAAATGACAGGACATGCAATTTTAAACAGGTTTCACAGATCATCAGGGATGCGTATGGACAGAGTATACATATTTATGAAAGTTATATCCCGCGTTCGGTGAAGGCTGAGGAAGCGCCGACGGCAGGAATCAGTATTTATGAATATGACAGAACAGGAGCCGTTGCGGAGGCCTATGACAGATTTACAGATGAATTTTTGCAGGAGGAACAATCGTATGAGCAGGAGTAATACATTGCCAAAGTTCTCACTAAATTCGTTTGTATCACCGCAGACAAAGGACTGGTATAAAAATGTGGATTATCAGGATGCCAAGAACATCATAAAGGAAAAGATGAAATCTTCCGTCGAAAATTTTATCGCGATTGGATATCATTTAAAACATATCGATGAAACAGAGCAGTACAAGGAAGATGGCTATGCAAATATATGGGAGTGCGCAAAAATGGAGTTTGGATTTTCACAGGCAAAAGCATCACGCTGCATCAATATTTGTAAAGCGTACAGTAGGGATGGGGACAGTCCGTATATAGATGAGCGGTTTAGAGATTTTAATCCCAGCCAGCTGCAGGAAATGCTGCCATTTAAAGATGACGAGCATCTTATAGGACAGATTACGCCAGATATGAGCTCACGCGAGATCAGGAAAGAAGTGCGGAATACAAAGAAAGGATGCGCAGGGGATGCGAAAGAGAGCGATGCTCTGCCGGAGGAACTGCAGATCACTACAATAGAAGGAGAGTACAGGGAATTTGTTCCAGACAATAAGGATTCTTCGAAAGAAACGAAAACACAGGTTGAAAATTCCGCAGAAATTATCGACAGCAGGGAAGAATCTATGGAAGCGGTATACATGGAAGAAATAAGCCTGTTGGGCACAACTGTATTTATCAATGATGGAGTCAGTATCGATAAAGGTGTAGTAGAACAGATTACACTGAGAAAAGCAGTGGAAACACAGTTCGGAGTATGCGACACGGATGGCGGTGCATGGCGCTTTTTTTATCCGTCTGATTTCGGTAGTATTTTGTTTTTTACATATGAGGATGCGGCAAATAATAAAAGAGAGGAGAAAAGAGATAGTGAACAGGCAAAAAAGTGATGACGCGTTCAGCAGGGTAAAAGAAATTACAGATCAGCTGGAGCAGGGAGTGAAGGAATTGTTTGAAAGCCAAAAGTATAAGGACTATCTGACTACTATGTCAAAATTCCACAGTTATTCTCACAATAATATCATGCTGATCTTCCAGCAAAAGCCAGATGCAAGTCTAATCGCCGGATACAATGCATGGAAAACTGAGCATGGCCGCCAGGTCAGAAAAGGAGCAAAGGCAATAAGGATTCTTGCGCCTGCACCATACAAGGTGAAGGTGAGCAGGGACAAAGTAAATCCTGATACAGATAAGCCAGTTTTGGATGAAAATGGCAATCCGGTAAAAGAGAATGTGATAGTGCAACAACTGGCTTTTAAAGTAGTAAATGTTTTTGATGTAAGTGATACAGAGGGTAGAGAGCTGCCCTCTGTAGGTGTCAATGAACTTTCGGGAGATGTCGAAAGATATGAGGATTTCCTTGGAGCGTTAAAAAACATGGTGATAGTCAATAACTGTATTGGTGTTGCTTTAAAGTATTATTAACTTATAGTTCCGTACATCATTTACACTATG
>VSNM01000094.1 GCA_009774245.1 Lachnospiraceae bacterium
TCAGTAATAATCTAAATTTACTTGAGGTATTTTTTTGTGTCAATCTCTTGACCTATTTAAAGTATACAGGAAGCTTTTTTATTCTTAATTCCAAGTTCCATCAGCCGTTTTGCAATCGTAGTCGTTCCATAGCCCTCCAGATACATATCATAAATCATGCGGACAATCTCCGCTTCTTCCTCATTGACAGTTATACTCTTGTCCTCGGTATGATAATCATATCCATAACAGCCATTGAAACCGATTAATTCGCCGCGCTTCATTTTCATCTGTAATCCCATCTTGACATTCTGTGAAAGTGACTCCACCTCTTGCTGTGCTAAGGAACTCATAATAGTCAATAACAGCTCGCCGTTCATATCAAGTGTATTGATATTTTCCTTCTCGAAAAATATGGCAATATTCCGGTCGCGGAGCATTCTCACATAATTCAGCGTATCTACCGTATTGCGGGCAAACCGTGAAATAGACTTTGTAAGTATCATATCTATTTCGCCATTGTGGCAATGGGCAATCATATCCTGAAACCCACTCCGCTTATCCGTCTTTGTTCCTGTGACCGCTTCATCCGCAAATATTCCTGCATTTACCCAATCTTTATTTGATGCTATCTTTTGTTCATAATACAGTTTCTGTGATTCAAAGCTCCCTAACTGCTCATCATCATCGGTAGATACACGGCAGTATGCCGCCACCCTGATACGGTCAACCCTCAAAGCTCCCGTACTGCCCCTGTTCCTGCCATTCGGAACAATTTTTGTCTTTTGCAATACCTGTACTTCACTCATACAATTCCTCCATTCTTTTCAATAATCCGCATATTGATTTCTGTCAATCCTATATGGAAAATGACAGCTACAAAGAATTTTTCTTTATGAAGCATCCTCTGTATACTGCCATCATATCGGCAAACTTAAATATTAACGAATGTACCGAAAAATTTTATGCTGCATCATCAGTATTTTCCACAATCATAAATCTGTCTTTCAGTTTCCCCTTTGTATATCGAAACTCTGCTTCTGTAATACTCCCTTTGCGGTAAATTTTACAAAGAATTGCTATACACTTTGCATACTCCATTTCCCTTGTCATCCGACTCCTCCTCATTCTAAAATTTTCACTATCAACTTCTTTATTGCTACATTGAATTTAACAAAATAAACATCTCTGACAAAAGCGTTGACTCATTTGGCTTCCATTCGTATCCCATGCTGTCATTGCCGACCTTTAGCAACGATTTCTGTTTCAAAATCTGCCTGTGGGCTTCCCCTGCTCGGAATATTCCCACCCTTTCGGAAGTGTCTGCCTGCTCCTCTTTTCTACATAAGTATCTTTGCAGGTCTGTTGGCATGAAATACAGCTCATGAATCCGTTTTGGCGGATTATTTATCAATGTTCTTTTGCTGCTTCCAAACCTTCTTCCAATTTTTTCATAATTCGACACAAGATTTATCCACAGCATGATATAATTCTTTTGTAACCGCCTTGTCTGCCTGATGGCTTTAAGCGGCTACGCTTTCATGGATTTATGATACCAATACAGAAAACGGAAAAACATTGACAGAGACTTGACCATACATTGACATAGAATTTTTTGAAGGAGAAAATAATTTGAGAAACCGACTTACCTTTGCAAATATAATAAGCATACTGCTTGAAAATAAAAAGAAAACATATCAGCAACACCAGCTTGTCCGCAGCTTATTTTCTGCATACTTGAACGATGAACTTCCAAGCAGTGAAATATATGCAGAAAACAACACCATGTACAGCCGCTGGTGCACCGGAGCAAGACCGATACCTATGGAAATTCTGCGCATTTATGAGGAAAATAATTTTGAAGTCATGGAAAAAGATTTCCGATGCAAAATCATTCCGAACCTGATAAATGAATCACAGGCACGTTCCCAAATAGAGGAACTGATCAATGACAGCCGCAATATCATTGGTAACAAAACCGCAAATGAAATACTTGCACTTACCGATAATGCGGCATTTTTTACTGCCGCAGTCCGTTATGCCATTCTGTCAGATCATGAACACAGCGGCTTATTTTCACCCGATTTATCCGATACCATACAAAGCAGCCGCCTGCCCTCCATTACAGAAGAATTTGTAGGGCGCAAAAATGAACTGAAAGAATGTGGAAAATTGTTACAGGAACACCCCACACTTTTTATCAGCGGTGTGGCAGGAATTGGGAAAAGTGAATTTGCAAAATACTATGCGGACAAGAACCGTAAGAAATATACAAATCTCATTTATCTCTATTATACGGGGGATTTAAAGAAAAGCATTGCAGGCATGGAATTTGATGATGATACCAGTGAAATGACCGAGGAAATGCTTTTTGACAAACACTATAAAATATTGAAAAAGCTGCACCATGACAGCCTTATTATCCTTGATAATTTTAATATACTCCCGAAGGATGACAGCTTTTTCAGGGAATTTGCGCAGAATGATTTTCAGCTATTGATAACCACCAGATGCCGTCCCACACAGTACCCCATTATGGAATTAAAAGAGCTGGATACAGATACCGAACTGCCGGAACTGTTTTACCGTCTGTGCCCTTCCGCAAAAAAAGATGCACTGGCTACAAAGCAAATCATACAAACCGTACACAGCCATACGCTGACTGTTGTGTTGTCTGCTTTATCCTTATCCGCAAACGGTATGGAAGCGGAAGAACTGCTATATGAATTACAGACCTGCGGACTGAGTATTGCTTCCAGTGAAGCTGTTGAATTATATAAGGATGGAGATTACACTGACGGACTGATGGCAGAGCATTTAAGGAAACTGTTACAGCTTGGGAAACTGTCTGATCCCTGTCTTGATGTCCTGCGAAACCTTTCCCTGCTTTCTGCCTCCGGCGTATTAAAAAATGCTTTTAAGAACTGGCTGAAACTGCCCTCATTAAATGATGTGAATTATCTTGCCAAATACGGTTTTATCCATGATGACAAAGAAAACCGGAAAATCAGTCTGCACCCACTGATAAGAGAGATTGTTGCACTGGAAACTTTACCGTCCGTATCAAACTGCCATACACTGCTTGACAGTCTGCATTGCATCTGCCTTGTGCATGGACTGGAAGTTAAAAGACCACAGAATGTGATCGATTCGCTTATCAGCATTACAGAAAATATTTTAGCAGACATACCAGAGGATTATCTGCTGTTCCTTCAGGATATGTTCCCATATCTTGAAAAATATCTTGTGACGGACTATCTGCCAAAACTTGTAGAACGGATAGAGTATGTAATGAAACAGGATACGCATTCCTACTGCGACAGGGCGTTGCTTCTTGACTATAAGGCAGAACTGTTTCTTATCAAAAATGATTATAAAAATGCCTTGAAGAAACGGTTAAAAGCTGTCAGTATCTTAGAACCGTACCATACAGAAGATGCTGACCAGCGGACAGCAAATCTGCTTTCAAACCTGTACAACAATCTTTCCAATACATACCTGCTGATGAAAAAGACAAAAGAGGCTGCTGAAATGCTCCATACTGCTTTAACCATCCGTCAGGAATATGTACATCTTGGACTGGCAGAATCACATGATATGCTGCAACAGTTGTTGAACCTTACCAATATGTTGATCCTCTCCAAAAATACAGATATTGCAAAACAGGTTCTTGCCTCCTATGAGAATCTTGTTTTGGAACATGAGGGAACACAAACTTTAGATAATGGAGTCTGCCAGATGATGTATGGTGCGATTGCGCTTTCCGAGGGCAATGCTAAAGAAGCCGAACTTCATCTTTTATCTGCGGAAAATATTATTTCGGAAGTCATGGGAACCGATAACGATTATGCCAAAACTGTTTATTTGTACCTGAATAACCTGTATTCCCGATGGCAGAAACCGGAACAGGCTTTAGCATATAAAAATAAATATCTTAAGTGTTCCAAGTAAAATTGATGCCAAATTTTATGACTATGAAAGTTAGCGAAAGTTAAAAGAACTATAACATCTCCAAAATTACAGAAAGCAATGTCAAAAACCGCATGAAATATCAGGCTTTGACATTGCTCTTATCGTTGTAGATTGCAAATTTATTATTTCGCGAAAGTTAGCGAAAGTTAAATCCTGGATTCTCGGAGTTAACATGACGAGGTTGGTACCTTCACTCCGAGAGCCTCATATATTTTTGCCTGCTTATTGAGAAGTTCTCCAATCCTTAAGGAATGGTTTGCATCTTCAAAGCACTCAATCACATCAAGCTCGTCAAGCAACTGATGCAGAGTGTAGTTTTTATATAAATCTGATTTTTTCATCTTATGGTCAAGATGAGATATCAGAATCAACGCAACAAACTCTGTAAAGATTTTTCCATCAAGACCTTTTTCAGATGACACCAGAAGCCTCCGCATATTAAGTCGTTCTTTCAGATTACCAAAGGCTTTCTCTACAACATCTTTCATCCTGTACAGATGCAAGGCTGTAAAGGCATCCATTTTTTCATTGGTAATCAAAGCAAAGTAGCCAAAGTAACGACGCGCCTCTTTGATGGCATCTTCTTTATAATAAACCTGACGTCCCCTCTTGGGGGTTGTCTTCACTTCAAAGAACTGGTCATAGGCCTTTTTATGGCTTTCAACATATTTGCCTTCTGACAGTTCTTTGCAAAGGCTGGCAATTCGTTTGTCGAATGCCTGCTCATCGTCAGCACCATTTTCAATGCTGTAATAGTAATGGATGTACATCCGGCGTTTATCTTTGATGACATCACCTTTGTACGGACGCTCCTGGGTATACTCCCACTGGACGCTGACCGTATATCCATAGGTGTTGATGCTTTCGTCAAAATTTACAAACATCCGGATATCGTCATATACCTCATCAAGATGCTTCCTGATGAACTTTAATGACAGCTTTGTTCCTACAAGAAACTTGATGTGGCCTCTGTATAAACCATTAATGTTATCTTCGGAATAGAAACCTCTGTCCATAACAAACTTGGTTTTGCCAAACCCAAGGATGTCCAGATCTTCCAGTAAATGTTTTACCGTTTTTGAATCTGGTATATTTCCTGCAAGCTTACGGTAATAAAATGGTAAGCCAGATTCTTCGCCAAACACCAGCAGGAGGTTCAACTGCGGAAGTTGATCATCTTCCTTGTTTTTTCCATACTGGATCTGAGCAAGCGTTTCAGAGTAACTGGAAATGCTGGTACTGTCATAAGCCCAGTATTCATCTTCAACACGGCGTCTGCCCTGAAGCCGGAAGAGCTTATTTACCTGATCATCTGTTATTGAAGCAAATAATTCACTGCTTCTGGGTGAAGTTATACTTTCACCATAAGGATGCTTATGGGTCAGATGCCATTTTTCAAAACGGTACAAAGGATTATTGTCCTCAAGTATCAGATAAAAGGCCACAGATAAAAGCTGTTTGTATGTTTCGGGAAAACACTGTCTGAGATCTGCTGCAAGTCCAAGCTCATTAGCAAACTCATTCAGAAGATATGTTGCTCCATAATACAGATGTCTGGTTTCGACAAAAGGCTTTGGCCCTGTTTTTGCAGACTTTCCACTTGCTGATTTAGAACCTTTTTTCGCCCTGCCTCTTGTTGGAACGATGTCACCAGTCTCAGGGTCAATCTTTCCTACACATATGCGTTTTGAACGGGACTGCCGCTTTTCTTTGTCCCAGTAATAAGTTGTGTCATAAGCATATGTAATGCCTGTGCGTTTATCAGTTTGAGTAACTATCGACATGCAATCACCTCGTCATGTTTATACCTCCATCATAAAACATGACGATGAGTTAATCAAGTGCAAAATGGTGGTTTTGTCAATAAAATTCAGGGAGTTCGGCTAAGTGTGGCGAAAATTCATCGTCACGTTTTCGAGAATCCGGGTTAAATAGAGTAAAATTTTTGATTCTTGCTTCGCGGCTTATCCGGCATTGTCATTGCAATTTTCCCTTCATCCAATAATGGATTCAGGTAATCGCTTCTGAATGTGGTTCTGTGTTTTATACCAAGAAACTTCATCATTTCATCTCTGTCTCTCGGTTCTTTGCAATATTCAAGCAGCGCATTGAGCCTTTCTTCCCTTTGAGCGGTTTTTTGAGCGGTCGTTTCTTCTTTTTGAGCGGTTTTTTGAGCGGTACCGCTCAATTTTTGAGTACCATGCCGATAAAACACAACAACAAAACCATCATCTGGTGTTTGAAATTCCACCCTGCATCCCGCTTTCTCACAAGCATCCTTAATGCGCTTTAATCCTGTTGCAAAGCTTTCCATATCTTTAGAATAATATAATGTACGGGCAATTAGAGGATTTCTACGAATTGGTCGTTGATTTCCCACCACATAACTTTCCGGTGTTTTATTTGCGGGAAAAGCACCCGGATTATAGATTTCAATTCTATTTTTGAAAATAGTAATTTCATTACTCTGTCCACTATCGAACATTCTATGCCCAAAAGAATTTGTAATCGCCTCCCTGATTGCATCCAATGGAATTTCCGGTATTTCTTTTCTCGTCAAATTTCCAAACTCGACACGCCAATCCATAGCATCAATAATATACTGTTCCGCTTTTTTCTTTAATTCCATAACAGAACCGCTGTACCTTCGTATGTCGGTAAATGTCAATCGCTCATCAGATGCAAATTTCGCAATCTGCAATTCATTGACAATACCACAATCACAAAAAAGAGCAGCCCCTGCATTTAAAAGATAGTTTCCCTCTGTCAGCTCCAATTTATCCAATACAGTTTTTACATCGATGTCCTCAAAATCAATTCGTCCAGCTTCTTTTGCTTTCCTCAGATACTCCGCAAAAGCATCTTCATTTACATCATCAATTGTATACTTAGATACTCTCTTCTCCCATGAATAGTCAATATTATCACGCTGACGTATCATAGAATCATAAGTATCCTGATCCATAACAAGATCTTCGTCCGCTACTCTTATTCTTGGAACATTATATGCAAGATATGGACATCTGCTTCCTTCAAAGCGCACCAATATTGTCTGTCTATCACCAAATTGCTGGATTGTTATCTCCGGATAAATGGCAGGTTTAATATGATTTCCAATTGCCTGACTTACTTTCCGTAAGGATTCATCACTAATTTCCTGCCCAATTACCGTTCCATCATTTTTCACACCAAAATACAGCTCGCCGCTCTGGTGTTTGTTCAGAATAGCAGCAATAGAAAACATAGCTTCCTTTAGCTCACCGATACTCTTTTTATATTCAATTTGCTCTGTCTCAAAACCAATATTTACTAATGCCACTATCATCACCCTTTATCCATTGATATTTGATATTGTACCTAATTTATCTGCGAATATCAATGGAATTCTGCTTCTTAATATCAATATTCTTCTCGCAAAACAGTCATTTTAAATCATTCTGTATTTTTTACATTCTGATACACCACCCAAGTGCCCAAAAAATCTATTGATTTTAGTTGGTACTAAATCACAAATCACCATATCATTTCTTTCGTGCCATGTATATCCGTTTTCTTTTCGCCATTGTTTTACATCGCTTGGAGTCCATCTACTTTTTCCTTCATACTTTTCCCGACTCCATATCTCTGCACATTTTATATCACACTTCCGAAAGTTTTCTCTTCTAATTTCGTTCATATTTTCTATACTAACTGTTACTTTTGCGCATACACTAAAATCAGGTATCCCCGCCTTATACAATATACCCTCCAATTCAAATATATGTAAAATATCAATTATGCTTTTGTTTGTCGGTATATACCAAGATTCTCCTCTGTTACCTGTCCACATTCCTCTAATGGCATTTTCTTTAGGAGTCCTTTTAATTCTTTCCTCAAGTGTACTGTTGTACTTTCCGTCCGAGTGGTACGGAGGAACACAAAAAGAGCCTGCGGTTACATCATTTTTTACTTTCTTTGTCATGAGATTGTCCTTTCCGCCTTGTCTGCAACACTTGGCGAAGACAATCCCATCTGACGCACGGCAAATAGACGAGATTCTATAAAATCTTGAAATTTCCACAAAGCTTTATAAAAATTTCTATGATTTTATTTATCCTCGCCAAATGTGCGCACGTTATGGCTTTAACATTTTTTATTTGAACATCCTTTGGATGCTTGATGTCTATAGCATAGCAGAAGTCCAATTCTTGCCCGTTGAACAAAGTTCAATAGACAAATCCTCTTTTTATATGAGAATTTTTTTATGAAAATAAAGAAATAAGAGGCACCCAGTATCAGGCACCCCTTATGTACATAATAGGAAGCAAACTTTATTGAACAAAGTTCAACAAAATTATTTTTTGAATTTTTTGTGTTCTCTCACAAGCAAAAAAAGAGATCAGATTTTCTCTGACCTCAATTTAAAATATTATCTAATTTGTATCTATGATTTCTTCTTTGTTGTTTTCGCCTTTGGTGGCGTTTTAATCAGTGTCTCCATTCCCTCAGCTTTCAAATCATCATAGATATCGTCATACTCAGAAGCCCACCGTGTGGATAAAAGCCCTTGATATGACCTATTTTCCGCCTTAGCATTTGTCGAACCCACAAACATATTTAATGTAAGAGCCGCCGCCTCTACCAAGGTACTTGAAACAGGAAATGGTAGGTGTAGTCCCAAACAAGCTGATACTACATTTACCTTTGTGAGACTCTTGTCATTCCACATCTTCTCTATTGTATTGTTATCAAGTCCGGTGATGTCTTTAAGCACATTTACGCTATAGTTACAAACCCGATTGCTCATCAATTCTCTTAAAGCATCACCAAACCCCATATCACGTATAACATCCAACATTTGCTCAGCTATTTCATTCACAAGACCCAACTGCTTTAATATGTCTTCTGAAATATAGTCTGTATAGTGGAACTCCTTATCTGCTATGCTTTCCGGAAGTTTTATATAATGCAGTTTTCCGTCAGCTCCCATCTTAAATTGCAAGAAACATTCTTCCTCATGTTCCTTCGCATATGCGGTCAAACACATCTTTCCCGAATCTTGTCGTTCGACATACTTCGGTTCATCCAGACACACTTTTTCTTCTATGTAAGCAAAGCATCCTGTATTCATCATGCAGGCCAGAGCATTACTTTTATTGTACCAATGTGAAAGCCGATGGCTGCTGACAGTAGTTCTGGTTACAACCTCATCATCTACATCTTCATCATAAGAAAGATCATTCTCTATAGCTATACCATTTTCTGATTGAGATTGATTAGTATCCTGACCTTTCCCACGTTCCTGTTTCTTAGCAGTTTTTCTACCCACATCAATAACATCAGCATACGGATCAATGCCTCCGCTGATTACGAAATCTCTCAAATATTTACTAACTAGCATTTGCAATCGGTAAGGCTTATAATTATTCTTTTCTATAACAATAAAGAACTTTTCAGCTTTCCCTCTATCAACAGAGCAAACAAGCTCATCAAAGTACCCAAAATCTTTATAATTACTGACATTAACTTTCCTATCAAGCAGTTTTCTTAGCAAATCCTCATAGCATCCAAGTCTCCGTACAATCCGGGCAATCCGAGCATCTTCCGCTTTTCTCATGTATTTTGCAATATAGTCACGGAATGTCATTGTTGGGTCAAACTTCACTTCCCCAGACTGGATATCGCTAATAAAGAGATTCGCATATCTCTGCTCAATCTGAGACAACATCGCAAAGGATTTGTGCAAATCTCTTAGCACTTGATCCATAGCTGCTTGATCATAATCACCCTGCTGCCATAGTTTGAAAAATTTATCAAAACGGGAGTTCATATAGTCTGCATCTATCGCATCTGTATTTATTTCCGTTATATGTGCGTCAATTTCAAATGGAGGCTCTTCGCCTGTTCCACCACCGCCACCAGATGGAAATTCTTTATAACGTTGCAGCAAAACCAAATATGTGTTATAGTCAAAATTCATGACTATATACGATTCCGTCCCATCTGCTTCAATTACAGCATAAGTATCTTTTGCCCAGCTAAACCCTTGTATCTGTGCAGCTTCCAATTTCTGATTAAATTGCTTGAACAGTTTTGCAAATTTTCGTTTTTCAGAATTTTCTCCTGGCAGCTTCTCAAAATTTTTGATTCCGGCATTCTTGAAAAGGTCTTCCATTTCATCATAAAAACGATTCATACTATTGAGATTGCTTGGAAGCTTATCCACAAACAATCCTGTAGGAATGTCCCCTGAATATGCTTTTACTGCGACTTCAATATTGCGCTTCATCGTATGAGGGCGGCGGTAATACTTTATAATGCCAAATGGTTTTTCATCTCCAAATAACCTGTTCGTCCTAGAAAATGCTTGGATTAGATTCTCATATTCAAGCATTTTGTCCAGATAAAGAGTGTTGATCCATTTAGAGTCATAGCCAGTCAGCATCTGATTGACCACAATCAACAGATTAATCTGCTTATCCTTACTGATTCGATTGTATGGCTTTTTATGCGCAAGACGCAGTTGAACATCCTCCCTGAACGCATCATAGGTCGGAATAGAAAAGGACGGTCCGAACTTTGCCTCATAGTCCTCAAGGATTTCTACAATTCCATCTTCTTTCTCCAGCGTTCCACCACCTTCGTTATCAATAGTAGGATCGAACACAGCCGTAATTTGTAAATGTGGTGCCATCGATTTAAACAGCCTGTAATACTTCACAGCTTCTGGGATACTATGCGTTGCAAAAATCGCATGAAAAAGACCTCCTCTGCTGAAAATAGTCCAATACTTTATGATATTTTCTATAACAGCAATTTGATGCTCCTCACGGTCATACTGTGAATTTGGCACATAGTCTTCAATACCCTTGATATATTTCTTGCCCTTCCATTCACCAACCATTCTGACTTTCGTTCGATCCATGAATTTATAGTAGACTTTTTCCTTTTTAGCATTGCCCAGCACTTCACTTACACTTTTTGCCTTTGCCTTCATCAAAGCAACCTGTTCTCGCAGTTCCATATCCTGGTAGGTCATTTCCATGTATGGATCAAATCCAAGAACATTCTTATCTCGGATACCGTCAGCAAGTGTATATCTGTGCAGCTCATTACCAAAAATAGTTGTCGTTGTATTATCTTTCTTACTATTAGCATCCTGTATCGGTGTTCCAGTAAATCCAAAAATAATAGCATGGACAAAAGTAGTCTTGATATTCGTAAGCATCTCTCCAAAAGTAGAGCGATGTGCTTCGTCAATGATAATCACAATCCGCTTAGATACTATTTTATCTATATCAGCACTTTTAATATTTTCCGCATCTCTGGTCACATTGCTCAGTTTTTGGATGGAGGTGATAATTAACGAATCGCTATAATCATCACTCTTTAGCTTTGTCACAAGGACATCCGTATCCGCCGTATCCTGAATTTCTTCTGACGCACTCGCAAAAGCTCTGTAATCATCAAATGACTGTTTCCCAAGAGCTTTTCTGTCCACCAAAAATACTACCTTGTCCGCAGTACGTGCACTAACAATGAGCTGTGCTGATTTAAAACTGGTCAATGTTTTTCCAGAACCCGTAGTATGCCATATATGACCACCAAGATTATTGGTATCAGTCCAGTCCTTGTCCATAACTGCATCGGATATGGCTTTCGCTGCTCGATACTGATAACTGCGCATTACTTTGAGAGTATCGTCTTTGGCATCCGGAATCGTATAATAACCAATCAACTCATGTGCCATTGGAATATTCAACAGATACTTAACCACATCCTGCCAATCGGAATATGGCACATTATCAAAATCAGCCCAATGAAAATAAAAGGACTTATTAAACACTCCATCCGGACCAGGATTTGCAAAATACACTGCCTCTGCAGGCTCCATCGCCACAAAAACCTGTATCAGCGAAAAAAATCCCGTAAATACACCCTCATGCGCATATTTTTCAATTTGATTATAAGCATTGCTTACCGGAATGCCACTCTTTTTCAATTCTATGTGAATCACAGGCATTCCATTGATAAGCAACATCAAATCACCACGTCGGTCATTCAGCCGAGGTGCAGTTTTGAATATAGGCTGCCTTACAATCTGATAACGGCTGGACCCAAAAGCAATTTCACGTCGATCATATATTTTTAAGCTAACCTCTTTTCCAAAATTTTGTGTATCATCAGGATTATCACGCTTGATAGACACACTCTTGCCGTTGATGAAATCATTCAGCTTAACGGGTGTGCGCAGTCGGATGATTTGCTCTACAATTTGTGCCATTTCACTGTCCGTCAAAGGACAATCATTTAAAACATCCTGCTGACGATTATTAGCAAATAAAATATCTGCCCAATTGCGAATAAGCACATCCTCCGTAGGATAATTCAGCACTTGCTTTTCCCATCCAAATTCTATGAGTTGATCTATGACAGCCTTTTCAAATTTTTTCTCATCATCAAAAACCACCCATGCCACCTCCTACACGAACATCTTCTGAATACAAGCCATTCTTATATTTTTTAACTTCTCCACCCGGACTTTATACAAACTAATCAGTTCATCCAAAGAATTCAAATAATCTGCAATCTGCTTTTGCTCCTCAACTTCTGGAATCATCATTTCATATTCTAACATCTCTGACACCTTCAAAACGCGATTTCTCCCTGCACCTCCTGGCGAGGATAACATAAGGTGATGGCGAAATCTTGCATCCAAAATCATATATTTCAGAAATTGGTCGTAAATATCATCTGTCATAGCAAACTGAGGAAAACGGTGAGAAACCAATTTCCCTGCATCATCATCATCTGTAATGGCCACAGCATGTTCCCATGCGAACGTGATATTCACAATCAAATTATGCGAAGCTACCCTGTGCATCTGCGCAACGCCAAGCTCTTTTCCTGCTTCTACATAATCGTGAAAAACACCTTTACCGTAGCTACGAATACCTAGCCTTTCATAACCGCCATGTGGAGTTTCAATAGGATCAGAATAAGGAACAACAATCTCACCCAACCTAACTTTCTTCCAAGGAACTTTGTATTCTCCGAATCTTATCTGTGGAGAAATCCTTTCTCCCTGAACAAATAGTTTCTCTAGCATTGATTTTCTGACATCAACCATCTTATCATGCTTATCCTGATGAATGCCAATTAGATAATCCAGTTGACAAAAATACTGTGAAATTAACGCCTGTTCCTCTTTTGTGCATGGATATTTAATGACAGTTTCGGATAACGCTGCTTTCGATATCGATGTAACCTTTGTCCCTTGCATCAGTGGAAGCAATTGCATATGATATGCGTCCGAATTCATATAATAACCAAGATAACCAGATGCAAATTCTTCTTGAGGGCGACATGGTATTGTATGTAATCCTGATATTACGATATCTTTTTCTATGCCAAGTAATTCACAACACTTTCCGACGGTTTCATCTTCTGCTGTATCAGCAATGATTACATCCCCATCTCGTAGAGCAGATGTAGCATATTTTGTTACTATAGCATCGTCAGTTATGTAGGGAAGCTGTGCTTTATCTGTGTCCAAAATATCTCCAAATTTAACTAAGATATCTCCATAATGAATGTTTTTAGCTATTCCGCACTCATTAGATAACTCTGCTCTTGATAGAGCATTATTTTTTAAAATATTAAACACCTTATTAAATTCCCTATGCTTCCATTTACCCGAAATTTCATCGAATCTGATACTTGGGTTACTCCTCATTACTGTACACCCCCTAACAGTTTCTTTAGTTCAACTAATCCCTTCGCGTCAAAAGCATCTCCACTCAACCTCGAAACATAGCTCGAAACTTCTGATTCCACAGTTTCAATTTTCTTGTTAACACCAGAAAATGTCACAGCATACTTCTCTGACAGAACAGTTAGCCTTGCTATAAAATCCCGAATAAAATTTTCCGACAATTCCATAATCCCAGTGATAATTGGCACATTCCACTTTTCTTCCAAGATTTTAAGTGCTTGTTCCTTGTCCATACCCTCAATCAAAACCTTTGTCTTTTCATGCAGTGCGGCTGACTTTTCTTTGATTTTCTTTCTCAAGACATTCTCCTGTTCTATCGTAGCCACTACATTCATTAATTTGGCCTCGAACGAATCCTCTGGGAATATGTGCTGCTGTTTTAATGTTTTTATCCGAGCGGTAACAACGGCATTGGTATAAGCGCCATTGGTATTTGCTGTCATTCCCGTCCAATCCACAGAATCAGTGTTTTTTACAAAATATGCTTTGTCTTTTTGTGAGAGTGTAAGATATTCCTGTAACGCAAGAATCTCTGCCGTTTCCACGTCTTCAAGAGCTTCCTCTGCTTTGTTTTTAACCTCTTTATTTACAAACGAAGTACCAGCATCATTTAAAATACCTGATTCCTTTTCTTCATCGGAGAGAGAATCGATAAGTTCACTATACTCTGCAGAAACAGACGCAAGCTCTTTTTCCATCTCTCGTAGCTCCTGCGCCTCCGCTGTCAACAATATCTCCTGCACAAGCTCGAACGGCAGAATATGACCTTCCCAACCATCCTGCACTTCTACATCTTTGTCATTTTTCTTTTTTGTCACCATATGAGGATCGACCTGAGTCAATGCTCCATCTCCTTCCGTCTGTAAAATCTCTATATCAGTAGATATCTGCCCCCACGCATTATCAAGCGCTTGAAACGCTTCATATTTATCAATAGAAACAATCGTCGCCAATCGTCTAAAAATATCTGATGTAATCTTCTCTTCCTCCGACAAAGCGGACACAGTTTGATAATGCCCAATAAGCGATGTCTTTAAGTTCTCGCGCAAGTCCGAAAAAGCAATGGTATAATTCTCTCTGTAGCTGATAACCGATTTATGTTCTCTAATCACTTGTCCAATATTGTTGGATACAAGCTGCACATATCTTCCCGCAGCCCCGGAAAAGCCTCCCAATATGTCTTCAAACCATCTAATTCGTCATTTGGAATACCGCCAAACATGATAGAATGCAAGTCCCAAGGCTCCGGCTTAGCAAATGAATCTACATAACGAGGAATATTCAGATTATAATCATTCTCACGAACCTTATCCTTGCTTACCCGCTTCGAGAATCCCGGTATTGTGGCACGTTCATGGATACAATCAACAATTCTCTTAATGTCAGAAGACCGAAGTCTATTGCTTTTTCCAGCTTTCTCATATCCCTTTGACGCATCAATAATAAGGATATCTGTATCTTCCCTGTGCCGCTTCAGCACCATGACTAAAGTTTGGATAGACGTACCAAAAAAGATATTAGCAGGTAATCCAATAATCGCATCAATATTGTTTTTTTCAACCAGACTCTTTCTGATTGTATATTCTTCATTACCACGGAAGAGAACGCCATGCGGAAGGACAATGGTCATAATACCATCATCCTCTAAATGGTACAGTTCATGCAAAAGAAACGCATAATCAGCTTTTCCCTTTGGTGCCACACCATAATCCGAAAAACGTGGGTCATGCTTTTTATTCTTAGTGTCCCATTTTTGGGAATAGGGCGGGTTTGATACCACCGCATCCACACGAACAAGCCGGTAATGCTCTATATCATCATTTTCAAAGAAGGGCCAGTCTTCCTCCAATGTATCACCATTTCTGACATAGATATTTGCCGGGTCAATTCCTCTCATTACAAGATTCATTCTTGTCAGGTTGTATGTATTTTCCTTTAACTCCTGGGCATAATAATTGATTCTATTATCGCCCTTAAGATACTTTGCCACAGCCGATCCTATATTGATAAGCAGGGAACCTGAGCCAGATGTAGGATCATAAATGCGGATTTCCTGCCTGTATTTCAAGTGTTCAGCAACAATTTCAGACATCAAAACAGACACTTCATGCGGAGTGTAAAATTCACCAGCCTTTTTCCCTGCATTAGCAGCAAACTGGCTGATGAGGTATTCATAAATAAATCCCAGTACATCGTAATCCTGCTTGCCATCCATCGGGATACGCTTAATCAATTTTATCAGATTGTTAATGGACTTCGTCTGTGTTGATGCCGTTTCTCCCAGCTTAGACAATCCTGTCTGAAGCGTATTGAATATCTTTTCAAACACCTTTTTATGCGAATCACTAATCAGTCTATTAAAAGCGGATAACGCTTTTCTTACATCAGACACATCAAAATCACTACCCTTATCAAGCCATGTGGAAAACAGATTCTCATAGGCAATAAAATAACCAATGGTGTCCTTTGTGTAGTTCACAAAGTCCTCATCCGTTTCATCCATCTGCCTGATATCCTCGTCAGTCATTCCTTGTTCTGTAAAAAAACGCAATTCCTTTTCCGAAAGGTATCTGTAAAAAATAAATCCCAAAATATAATCCTTATATTCATTCGCCTCAATCTTCGAGCGCATTTCATTGGCTGATTTCCAGATAGCCGATGCCAATTGTCGTTTGTTCATTGTTTAATTTCCTCCTCGTTATTTTGATGGCAGTGCCTAATATTCATTAATGTCTATGCCTGCCTGAAGTAGTCGCTCATATCTTGCATAGGAAAGAACCACGGCTATTGGCTTTCCATTCTTCAATATAAATCCTGCCTTGTCATCCTCGGATAACCCTCTAATCAATTTTGAAGATTGCCCGCGATTGAACTCACCGATATTGAAATGTTCCATAGGAACCTTGTTTTTCTTTTCCAAAGTCACTCCTCCTAAATCTAATTACTTACTTTATATTATATCAAATTGAATTGTAATTACAATATTTATTATAATTTACTGGATTTTTTTACTTATTTTAAATATTGTAAAAGTAATTACTTTATCAGTCTATTTTACCTCTCTAACTGACGATAACATTTGACAATAACACATTGATTCATCAAAAAAGAAAAGACACCTAAAAGCGGCTTGATAAGCGATCACTTCCATTTTGAGAAAACATCAGCCACGAGAGCCCCGCAGACAGAGCATTTGATGCGGCAGATATGACACTCCACTTCAACAAGGTTTTCACCCTAGTACAGCATTGCTTAAATAATAATGAATAAATGTTGCTTTTTTATTGTAGTCGGTGCATAATAATTCTATCACT
>VSNM01000095.1 GCA_009774245.1 Lachnospiraceae bacterium
GAACCGCCGTATGCCGAACGGCACGTACTGGTGGTGTGAGAGGGGAGATTTAATCTCCCCTACTTGATTGCACACGGGCGTCCAAATGAAATATGTCAGCAAGCTGACGGACGCCCGGCGCGGCGAGTAGGGGAAGATGGCTCTTCCCTACTCGATTGCACACGGGCACCCAAAGGAAAAATGTGCACAAAAAAGTATCGGTAATTCTTTATGACACAACAGTCATTTTTTTATATGTTCACAATTTATCCACACATAAAAAAGGCAAAAGGGGCTATAAATCGACTTATACACCGAGTTATCCACATTATCCACAGACGAGAACGGGCTTTCTTGTGGAAAACATATGGAATAGAAACGAAAATGTGTTTTGTTAAAAAACACGAAAATTATGGTTTGAAGCAAAACTTACACCAAATACATTGACATTGAATGACGTGGTTTTTCGATCATGAAAAAAATGATAATTCATTACAAAAGATGTTGGAAAAAATATGGGGATATGGTATAATCAAACTACAATTAAGGTGACATACTTAATTGCGAGATTAAGTGCGAAGGGATGTGGACAGAATGAAATTTATTATCAGCGGTAAGAACATTGATGTGACGCCTGGATTAAAGGCAGCAGTCGAGGACAAAATTGGCAAGCTGGAGAAATATTTCACGCCAGAAACGGAGGTACACGCGACATTAAGTGTTGAGAAGGAGAGGCAAAAGATCGAGGTCACCATTCCTGTGAAGGGAAACATTATTCGTTCAGAGCAGGTAAGCAATGATATGTATGTATCGGTGGACCTGGCAGCAGAGGTGATTGAGCGACAGTTAAAGAAATATAGAAACAAGTTCAGGGCAGATCAGCAGGCGGGTGCGGCGAGCCTTAGGACGGACTTCATAGACAACGATTATTCAGAAGAGGATGATGAAGTACGGATTGTCCGCACGAAGCGATTTGATATCAAGCCGATGTATGCCGAGGACGCGTGTGTACAGATGGAACTGCTTGGACATGATTTCTACGTATTCTGCAATGCAGAGACGGATGAGGTGAATGTGGTTTATAAGCGTAAGGGAAATACGTATGGCCTGATTGAACCGGAAAACTAAATAGAGCATGTGGACAGGCATCAGCCAATGGTGCCTGTTTTTTCATATAATGTGAGGGAACAAAGGAGGATTTATGGAACCAGATAAAAAACGTTATCTACAGATGGGAGTTACCATTTTTGTCAGTCTCGCAGCGGTTGTTGCGTTTTACTTTATTGTATTGCGGTATGAGGGATTAAAATATTATCTTGACATTATTTCACTGGCGCTTCAGCCGGTGATAGTGGGCATTGTGATCGCGTATGTGATCTGTCCTGTGGCAAAGTTCCTGGAGAGACAGTTTCGAAGGGGGAAATGGCTCTCCCGCGCTGCGCGGCCTCTTGCCGTCCTGTTTACATTGCTGTTTGTCATTGGTATTCTGGGGTTGTTCTGTGCCCTGATTCTGCCGCAGGTGGTAGAGAGTATCAGAAGTCTTGTGGTAGATCTGCCTGAAATGCTGGAGGTTCAGCTTGCCAGGCTGGAGAGCTATCTGAAAGAAGACAGCGACGCGGCGGAGGCTGTAATGCAGATGATCACTTCTGTTGAGACATTTTTGATGACGTTCATCAAAGAAAATCTGTTTGCGGCTGTTTCTAATGTGGCAGGCAGTGTGTTGTCAGTTGGTTCTGCTATCGTGAATCTGGTGGTGTCGATCGTTGTCACGGTATACCTTCTGCTGGACAGGGAGCGATATCTGGGGCAGTGCAGGAAGTTGTTTTATGCGGTCAGCCGCAATAAACGGTTCAACCGTGCTGTCATGGAGGTCTTGCATCAGACAGATCAGATATTCAGTGGGTTTATCTCGGGAAAGCTTCTGGATTCCCTGATTGTGGGTGTGATTTGTTTCGCGTGTCTGACTGTTTTGAAGATGCCTTATGCGCTGCTGGTCAGCGTCATTGTGGGTGTGACCAATATTATTCCGATGTTTGGACCTTTTATCGGCGCCATTCCGAGCGCGTTTCTGATTCTGTTGGTTTCACCGTCCAAGTGTATTGTATTTCTGATATTCATTATCATACTGCAGCAGCTGGATGGGAATGTCATCGGGCCGCGTATCCTCGGGAATTCCACAGGACTCTCGGCATTTTATGTGACTGTGGCGATGATGCTCTTTGGGAAGCTGATGGGCTTTGTGGGAATGATTGTCGGGGTTCCGCTGTTTGCCACACTGTATTACATTGTTAAGCGTCTGGCAGAATACTCCCTGGGGCAGCAGGGACTGCCGGTGGGAACCGCCGCGTATGCGGGAACAGGTGACAATCAGTCGGAAGAGAAACAGGATGGCAAAAACGAAAACAATAAAAAGGTGTGACTCATATGTGAGGTATTATGATTGAGGGCTTGACGAAGGTGAGTTCGTAGGGGGCTTCCGGATGTTCGGAGCGGAACAGCAGCTGCAGCGCAAGCCGCTTGCCGATCAGTTCGGTCGGAACGTTTGCGGTGATGATGTGCCCTGCAACATTCGTGTACTCTCCCATGTTGTCAAAGCCAGTCAGCACGACGGGGTGCGGCAGACGGCGCGCATTGTTGTCGAGATAGGCCTGCACGAAATTGGCAACGTAGTCGCTGGCGCATACGAAGGCAGTCGGCCAGCTCTTGAGTTCATCCAGAAAGGCATACAGTTTTTTGGCATAAGAAAAAATGTCGATGCGTCCGGTGAGACAGTACTCCGACCGGACGATCAGCTCATGCTTGTTCATGCAGTCGCAGAAGCCGAGGTAGCGCTCCTTGTTGGTCATCGCGTAGTCGATGTCTCCGAGGAAGCCAATCTCGGTGTGGCCATCCTGGATCAGCAGGTCGGTTATTTTGGATTCTGTGCGGAAACCTTCGATTAAGAGCAGATCGCCGCTTAACTGTGCGTCTGTCAGGGAAGGAATTGTATCGAGGAAAACCTTTGGCAGGGGAAGCGCATTTACCATATTCAGGATTTCCTGATCGTATACGTTCAGCACGATAATGCCATCGACATTTCCGTTCTGGAGGATTGATGGCAGGGTAAAGTTTTTTGAGTAAATGGAGGGTACATAAGTGTAGAGCAGGTTGACATTGTAGCTGGCCAGCTCCTGCGCCATGCGGTGGATGATGTTGGTCCAGAACAGTGCGGAGTCCGGTCTTGACACGATCAGTGAGATGGTGCGCTGCTCTTCCTGGGGCTGCTCCATGAACTGATAGGGGAGCTTGGAATAGCCAAGCTCCTTTGCTTTTGCAAAAATCAGCTCCCGCAGGGAATCCGACACGCCAGCCTGGTTGTTGAAGGCTTTGCTGACGGTGACTCTGGATATGTTGAGGGCATCTGCGATATCTTTCATCGTGATTTTTTCCATAAATAGAATATTCCTTTCTGTCAGCGTTTCTAACTTTGGCAATAAGCCATAGGGTTTCTGGAACATTTTTCCGATCATGAATTGTTAAATCAATACATTTGTAAACATAGTGCAGGCATATAATATAAAAGATGCTGGCCTGTTCGTAAATTTCCTATTATCTATTATAGCATAACAATAGGCAAAAAACAATCAGATAGTTTACAAATGTTAATAAAAGTGCCTAGTTAGATAGATTGTCGTGGCAAGAATGTTATTTTTCGTCAGAACGCATGCTTTTGTTCTTCGGATACCAATATAAGAAATTGCGATCTATACAAAGTGCTGGGGTGTTTGTTTGGATTGTGCGAAACGGACAGCATATTATACATACAGTCTTACTGGATAAGACGAACACTTTATTTTCGTTGTTGTGTAAAGTTAACGAATGTAATTGTGCACATTGCTTGCGCTAATTTTATCTGTAAAGTAAAATAGGTAAGTATCGACAAAATATGTGCTTTAAAGTTGGATAAAATAATAAAAATGTCATTAAATGTTGATATATATATTTACAAGTGTTAATATGGTGTTAACAAAAATAAATAAAGGAGGTAAAAGAATGGGAAAGCAAAAAACAACTGACGGAGGGAGGATCAAATCTGGCAAGCCATGGTGGAAGCGATGGTCACGCGATGACACGGAGCTGTTTTGCCTGTCACTGCCGACATTACTCTGGTTTTTGATCTTTTCATACCTGCCAATGTTCGGTATCATCATCGCGTTTAAGAACTACAAGCTGCAGCCGGGCGGCCACGGGTTTATCTACAACCTGCTGCACAGTGAATGGGCGGGGTTTGGCAATTTCAATTATTTCTTTACATCAAACTCGTTCACAATGCTTCTGAGGAACACGATCCTCTATAACCTCGCGTTTATCGTCATCAGTGCGACTGTCGCGGTAGGCGGGGCGATGATACTGAGCAATATGCGCAACAAGAGGGGTTCGAAGGTGTACCAGACCATGATGTTCCTGCCTTACTTCATGTCATGGGTAGTTGTCAGCTATTTCGTTTACGCGCTGCTGACACCGGAGAGGGGCTACATCAACGGCATTATCACGTCTCTTGGCGGAGAGCGTGTCATGTGGTACCAGGAGCCGAAATACTGGCCGTTTATCCTGATCTTCCTGAATACCTGGAAGGGTATGGGATATGGAATGGTGCTCTATCTGGCGAGTATCACGGGAATCGATCCCTCGCTCTATGAGGCGGCGGTTATGGACGGCGCGACTAAGACACAGCAGGCAAGACACATCACGCTGCCTGCGATCAAGCCGGTGTTTATCATGATGCTGATCCTCGACTGCGGCAAGATCTTCAACTCGGATTTCGGCCTGTTCTACCAGGTGACAGGACGTGTTCCGGCTTCGTTGTATACCACGGTATCGACTTTTGATACGTATATATTTGCCGCGATCCAGTCGTCATCGCCGATCGGACAGACGGCGGCAGCGTCCTTCTTCCAGGCGATCTGCAGCTGCGGTACGATTTTGTTTGCAAACTGGGTTGTGAGCAAGCTGGACAACGAAAACAGGATTATATAAAGAAGGAGGTGTTCGTGTGGCAAAGCAAGAAGAAAGTAGTCCTACAAACGTTGTGTTCAATATCATATTTCTGATACTGGCAATCATGTGTGTGATTCCGCTCCTGTTCGTATTTTCGATCTCCATCACGGATGAGGAAGCGCTCCGGACGAATGGATACCAGATGATTCCCTCGGTGTTCTCAGGTTCGGCATACAAGTTTCTGTGGAATGAGCGGGGGATGATCCTGCGCGCGGCATTCATGTCGATCCTTGTCACGGTTGTCGGTACGATCATCGCGATCGCGCTGGACACGTCGATGGGATATGTCGTTTCCAGAAGAAATTTTGCGCTGAAAAAGCTGTACACATGGCTGATCTTTATCCCGATGGTATTTAACGGCGGTATGCTGGCAAGTTATGTGGTTGTAAACAATATTTTAGGCCTGAGCAACACGATATGGGCGCTGATATTGCCCCTGGCGTGCTCGTCCTTCAGCGTGACGATCTGCCGTACATTTTTCAGGACGACAGTGCCGGATTCCATCATAGAGTCGGCCAAGATCGACGGTGCGGGGCAGTTCCGTATCTTCACACAGATCGTGCTGCCGATCTCCAAGCCGGTGATCGCGACGATCGGTATGTTCGCGGCATTTGGTTACTGGAATGACTGGTTCCAGGCTTCCCTGTACATACAGGACAAGAATCTGCAGACACTGCAGTCCTTATTGAACAATATACAGAAAAATATCGAGTACATCGCAAACAATCCTTACGGTGGCCTGTCCCTGCAGCAGTACAAGTCATCAATGCCGACAGAGAGTGTGCGAATGGCGATTGCGGTCGTGATCATCGTGCCGATCGCGTGTACGTATCCGTTTTTCCAGAAGTATTTCATCTCCGGCCTGACCATTGGCTCGGTGAAGGAATAAAGTGTGAAGAGAATTTCTAAGCCTGCAAAAGACGCAGACTAAGAAATTCTAAAACTTCACACTGGAAGAACGCAAGGGCAGCGTTCTTCTGCAACAATGCATTTTTATAAAGAAGGAGGATTTTATTATGAAGTTAAAGAGATTATTGGCGACTGGTCTCGTGGCGGTGATGGTGTCGGGTATTCTGACAGGATGCGGCGGGGGCACTGCTGACAACGCAAATACGGGTGGTGACAATTCGGCAGCGTCCACTTCTGGCAGCCAGGGTGGCAGCGCAAACGTGGATAGCAGCGCAAACAGCGGTGAGATCGTCAACCTGAAATGGATTACGATCGGAAATGGTATGCCGACTAACTACGATTCATGGATCTCCTCCGTGAACGCGTACATCGGCGAGAAGATCGGGGTGAACCTCGAGATGGAGGTTATCCCGTGGGGTGACTGGGACAACCGGCGAAATATCGTAGTCAGCACCAATGAGCCGTATGACATTATCTTTGGAAATGGCAATAATTATATAGCGGATATCAATCTGGGCGCGTATGCGGATATCACAGACCTGCTCGATGCAAACATGCCGGGGCTCATGGAGCTGATGCCGGAGAAGTACTGGGATGGCGTGCGTGTGAAGGACAGGATCTACGGTGTGCCGACGTATAAGGACAGCTCGATCACGAACTACGCGATCTGGGATAAGGAGCTGGTTGACGAGTACAATCTTGACATCTCGTCCCTGATCACGCTGGATTCCATGACAGAGACCTTTGAGACGCTCAAGGCCGACAAGAACGATTATCCGGTGTATGTGAAGAATGACGGATTGTATTATATCTTTGATGTGTATGATCAGATCGGCGGCGGTACACAGATTCTCGGCGTGCGTTATGATGACAAGGACGCAAAGGTGTGCTTCACGCTGGAAGAGCCGGAAATCATGGAACAGCTGAAGGTGATACATGATTGGTACCAGAAGGGAATTATCAACCCGGATGCGGCGACGCTGACAGAGGGACGTGTGTACAATATGTGGCGTGTCGCACAGGGCTGGGAGTCCGCAGGCGTGACCTCATGGGGGCCGCAGATGGGCAAGGATGTCGTGGTGCAGCAGATCGAGAAGACGATTCTCTCCAACGAGACGGTGCGCGGTTCGCTAAACATGGTTTCCATCAACACAAAGTATCCGGAGAAGTGCCTGCAGCTGCTTGACTTGGTAAACTGTGACACAAAGCTCCGCGACCTGTTCTACTACGGCGAGGAGGGTGTGAACTTTGAGTACACCGCTGACGGCAAGGTGCACAAGATCAACAATGACTGGGCGCTTGCAGGCTATACACAGGGTTCCTTCTTCACGGTTACGACACTTGACACAGACGAATTTAACCAGTGGGACGAGGTAAAGGCTTTGAACGAGGCAGCGGAGTCCTCTGTAATGCTCGGCTTTACGTTTGACACCAATTCCGTGTCAGACCAGCTTGCAAACTGCCGCGAGATCTGGCTGCGCTACCGCAGTGAGGTGATGACCGGCGTGCAAGATCCGGAAGTCGTGGTGCCGAAGATCAAGGAAGAGCTGATGAAGGCAGGGTGGCAGAACGTCTTGGATGAAGCGCAGAGGCAGGTTGATGCGTTCATGGGCAAATAAAAAAATGAAATATATAGAAGACAGAGGTATCGGCGTATGGCAAAAATAATTGGAAAAGATCTGCCCAACATGCCATGGCAGGAGCCGGAAAATACGGAAAAGCTGCCAGTGTGGCGTTATCACGCAAACCCGGTCATAGAACGGTTTGCGACAAAAAATTCCAACAGTATCTTCAACAGTGCCGTTGTTCCTTTCGGTGACGGGTACGCGGGCGTGTTCCGCTGCGACAGCAAGTCGATCAGCATGGATATTTTTGCGGGGTTCAGCAAGGACGGTATCCACTGGGAGATCGATGATGAGCCCATCGCGTTTGAGGGTGCCCACCCTGAGGTGGCAAGGAGGGACTTCCGGTACGATCCGAGGGTATGCTTTATAGAGGACAGATATTACATTACATGGTGCAACGGCTATCATGAATATCCGACAATCGGAGTGGGGTATACCTTTGATTTTAAGACTTTTTACCAGCTGGAAAACGCGTTTCTGCCGTTCAACCGCAACGGCGTACTGTTTCCGCGCAAGATCAAAAATAACTACTATATGCTGAGCCGCCCGAGCGACAACGGGCACACGCCGTTTGGGGACATTTTTCTAAGCGAGAGCCCTGACCTGAAATACTGGGGCTGCCACCGCTATGTGATGGGAACCATCAAGGGCGACGCCTCGGCATGGCAGTCCACCAAGATCGGTGCGGGAAGCGTGCCGATCGAGACGGACGAAGGGTGGCTTCTGATCTATCACGGCGTCATCAATACATGCAATGGTTTTGTATATCGAATGGGTTGTGCACTGCTGGATCTGGAGGAGCCGTGGAAGGTCAAAAGGAGGACAAAAAACTATATTCTGGCGCCGCATGAAATCTATGAGTGCGTCGGGGATGTGCCCAATGTGGTATTTCCGTGCGCGGCGCTTGCAGACGCGGCGACGGGAAGGATCGCGATCTATTACGGATGCGCGGACACCGTGACCGGGCTGGCGTTTACAACCGCAGACCGTCTGATGGCTTATATGGAACCAGTCTGATGTGGAATTTGTAGATCTGGAGTTTATATAAGAAGTGACAGGCTGCCGCAAAATGAACAATTTCATTAATTTTGCGGCAGCCTTTTCAGTTCGTTATGCAAAAAAGGAGGAAGCGATGTATCTGTTGCCAAAGCCAAAAAGAACTAAGAAGAGGGAAGGATTCTATGAGATCTGCTGGAATACGGTGATCACGATAGATGAAGCGCTGTCAGAACACGGTTTTGTCTACGCCGGAATTTTGCAGGAATGTATCCGAAAAAGTGCCGGTATCGAATGTGCTATTGTGAGAGGGACAAAACGAGAGGGGGATATTTTCCTGACACTGACACCGGAATGCGGCGTACAGGAATACCAGATGCATATAGGACCAGACGGGCTTGTCATCGCAGGCGGCGACGGGGCGGCGGTGCTGTACGGCGTGCAGACCTTGTGCCAGATGATCGGACAGTGCGGTGCCGTATTGGAATGCATGGAGATCGATGACGCGCCGGATATTGGGTGCAGGGGATATTTCCTGGACGAGACGAGGGGCAGGGTGTTGACGCTCCCGTATCTGAAAAAGGTGGCAGACCGGCTCAGCCGCTATAAGCTCAATCAGTTTCAGCTCTATGTCGAGCACACGTATCTATTTCGGGATTTGACGGAGATGTGGCGCGACGAGACGTTTGACCTTGGCTGTGAGAAATCGAGCGACACGGCGCAGCGGATTGGAAAGGAACAGATGTATATCGACTATGTCAGGGAACTGTGTGAATTTCTGGATAGCCGCGGGAAACGTGTGCAGTTTTTCGGGGATATCATCTGTAGGAAGCCGGAGCTCATCGCACAGCTGCCGCAGGGAACGATCTGCCTGACATGGGGCTATGCGCCCGGACAGCCGGTGGATGCATGCCGCGCCATGGCGCAGGCGGGGGCGGTGCAGTATCTCTGTCCCGGGGTGAGCGGGTGGAACCAGTGGATGAATCTGATGGAGGATTCGTACCAGAACATTGTCAGAATGTGTGGGTACGGGCGCGAATATCATGCGGAGGGAATCCTGAACACGGACTGGGGCGATTTTGGTCATATCAATCACCCGGAATTTTCCGTGCCGGGTATGATATACGGTGCAGCGTTTTCATGGAATCAGGAGGAGATCGGTTTTGACGCGATAAACCGGCAGATCTCGCGGCTGGAATATGGCGATGGGACAGAGCAGGCTGTGGGCATCATGGCGGAGATGCCAGCGCATTCCCTGTTTGGCTGGCGCGATGCGGTGGTAAATTATGAACAGATGGTGCACAACCATGCGCTGCCGTATGAGGATCTGGTTCCGAAACTGTTCCGGGAGGATTCCATCACGGCAGATGAGATGGCCAAAAAGGCAGACCAGGCGCTACACAGACTTGTCACACAGATGAAACGGGCTGCAGTGTCCATGAATGAATCGTCGAGAGCGCTTGCCGGGCTTGTCGAGCTTGCGGCGGAGGCAATCCGAATATGGAATCAGATCGGGGTATCGATTGTCCGTGAAAAACGTGGTATGGCGTGGGAGCAGGAGAAAGCGTTCGCGCTTGCCGGACAACTGGAACGGTGGTTTATGGCATACAAAGGGCAGTGGCGCAGCGTGGGGCGCGAGGGAGACCTTCACCACATTGCCGAGATCGTTTTCTGGTATGCCGACTGTCTGCGCCGGAGAAATGCGGGATTTAGTAAATGATGCGCACAACCAACCACATAAGGAAACATGCCGCTGTGTGGCTGCGGTTGGTGCGATATTTCTGGCAGATTTCATCTGTCGTAAGTATTATACTGGCGGTCGAAAAGACTGACCGCTCAGTATAATGTGATGCGCACAGCCGCATAAGGAAATATGCCACTTCGTGGCTGCGGCTGGCGCGATACTCACGGCAGATTTCATCTGTCGTGAGTATAATAAATGAAATATTTTGCAGGATAATGCAGGAATGGAGGCAGCATATGCATTTTTTGGATAAGAGAGTCAATGTAATATGCGAGGAGTTAAAGAAACTAAAAATTAAACAAAGGTTTGCAATTGACAACTGGAAGTATAAGGAAGGAAACTATATACGCCCGGAAGACGCGGATGCGGACACGGCAGCGTGGGCGGATTTTGACTGCCAGAAAATGCACTGGTATGGGAAAGACCGCCATTATTGGTTTAAGACGACATAC
This sequence comes from Lachnospiraceae bacterium, assembly GCA_009774245.1. Taxonomy (GTDB): domain Bacteria; phylum Bacillota; class Clostridia; order Lachnospirales; family Lachnospiraceae; genus COE1. The sequence goes on from VSNM01000095.1 coordinate 10,743, forward strand.
CGCGTGCCAAAGGAACTGGACGGGAAGCGGATGTGGCTCCATGTGCGCACGCAGATCGACGAGTGGGACGACGCGAAGAACCCGCAGTTTTTGCTGTTTGTCAACGGGGAAGTGGTGCAGGGCATCGATATGAACCACAGGGATGTCTGGCTGTCCCCGTCCGCAAAGGAGGGCGATGTGCTCGAGCTCGGACTGCAGGCGTACACCGGAACGCTCCACACGGAGTTTAACCTCATCGTGGAGATGCAGGAGATCGATGCGCTGATTGAGAAGGTTTATTATGATCTGTGGGTGCCGCTCGCAGCGTTTTCAAGAATGGAGGAGGATGACAAGAACCGCAGGGACATCGAGGCGATACTGAACCGCACGGTGAATTTCATCGACCTTAGGACGCCGTACTCCGGTGAATTTCACCGCACTCTGTCAGAGGCGTCAGACTATATCGACAAGGCGCTCTATTCTGACATGGCAGGATATCAGGACGTGATCGCGACCTGTATCGGACACACACACATTGACGTAGCATGGTGGTGGACGGTGGCACAGACAAGGGAAAAGACCGGGCGCAGCTTTGCAACGGTTCTGAAACTGATGGAGGAGTATCCGAATTACAAATTCATGTCGAGTCAGCCGCAGCTGTATGCTTTTTTGAAGGAGCGCTATCCCGAGTTGTACGAAAAAGCGAAGGAGCGCATCAGGGAAGGGCGCTGGGAGCCGGAGGGCGGCATGTGGGTGGAGGCGGACTGCAACCTGACCTCGGGCGAGTCCCTCGTGCGCCAGTTTATGCATGGCAAACGCTTTTTTAAGGAAGAGTTTGGTGTGGACAACCGTATTTTGTGGCTGCCGGACGTGTTCGGCTACTCCGGCGCGCTGCCGCAGATCATGAAAAAGTGCGGGATTGACTACTTTATGACCACAAAGCTTGCATGGAACCAGTTTAACAAGATTCCTTATGACACGATGCGCTGGCGCGGCATCGACGGCTCGGAGGTGCTGACGCACCTGATCACAACGCTGGGCGTGAATCAGCCGATCAAGGATTTCTTCACGACTTACAACGGAATGCTGCACCCGGATGCGATCATGGGCGGCTGGATGCGCTACCAGAACAAGGATATCAACAATGACATACTGGTGTCTTACGGCTATGGCGACGGCGGCGGCGGCCCGACGAGGGAGATGCTCGAGACCTCGATTCGTATGGAGAAGGGCGTCAAGGGGATTCCCAAAGTCCGTCAGGCATTTGCGCGCACGTACTTTGACGAGCTGAAGGAGCGCGTCAGCGATAACAACAGGCTTCCGGTGTGGGAGGGCGAGCTTTACTTTGAGTACCATAGGGGAACGCTGACTTCCATGGCGAGAAACAAACGTTCTAACCGCAAGTCGGAGCTGGGGCTGATGGATCTGGAGCTGTTGTCCGTACTGGCGGCGCCTGGCGTGGCATATCCGCAGGAAGAGCTTGACGCGATGTGGAAGGTCGTGCTGCTGAACCAGTTCCACGATATCCTGCCCGGCTCGTCCATACACGAGGTCTATGAGGTGACAAAGGAGGAGTACGCGAGACTGGCAGGGCAGCTTGCGGCGATGACGGCGGAGCGCAGGAAAGCGGTCGCGGGAAGCGGCGAGGCGGTCACGGTCTTCAACACGACAGGGCAGGCGAGAAATGACATTGTAAATCTTGGCAGCCTGCAGGGCAGTGTTCTCATGGATTCAGACGGGGAGGTTTACCCGATCCAGAAAACAAAGGACGGAAGCATCGCGTTTGTGCGCGGTCTGCCGTCAAAGGGTTACAGGTCGTTCACGGTCAGTGATACGGCGTCAGCGGTTGAGCGGACACCGTTTACACTGGTAGGGGAGAGGCAACTCGAAACACCGTTTTATACAGTCGTAATTGACGGGCAGGGCATGTTCACAAGCCTCTATGACAAGGAAAATGACCGTGAGGTGCTGCAGCAGGGACAGCGTGCAAACCTTCTTCGCATGTACGAGGATAAGCCGATCTATTTTGACAACTGGGACATTGACATTTTCTATACAGAGAAGTACTGGGACGTGGACAGTGTGGAGCGCATGGAGTGGACGGAGATCGGTGCGGTGCGTGCGGTGCTTGAGATCACGAGAAAAGCATCACAGTCCACCATCTGGCAGAAGGTCATCTTCTATGCGGATAGCCGCAGGATTGACTTTGAGACGCGTGTGGACTGGAAAGAGCATCAGACATTGCTGAAAGTGCATTTCCCGGTGGCGGTGCACACGGACGAGGCGACATTTGATGTGCAGTTTGGCAACCTGACGAGAAAGACACACCAGAACACGAGCTGGGACGTGGCCCGTTTTGAGAGCTGCGGGCAGAAGTGGATGGACCTGTCGGAGGGACATTATGGCGTTTCCCTGCTCAACGACTGCAAGTACGGGCATTCCGTGAAGGATTCCAACATGGCGCTGACACTGATCAAATCAGGAACCGAGCCGAATCCGACGACCGACCAGGAGGAGCATGTATTCACATATGCGATCTATCCCCATGCGGAGGGCTGGCGTGCGGCAGGCACCGTCGCGGAGGCTTACAAGCTGAATCAGCCGCTGCTCGTGCAGACGCAGACGGAGGAAAAGGAGGATTACTCTTTTGCTTCTGTGGCGCACGACAATGTTATAATAGAGACGGTCAAAAAAGCCGAGGATGGAAATGGAACTGTTATTCGCATGTATGAATCAGAGAATGCGCTCACAAAGACAAAGCTGACAGTGAACACTAATTTTAACAAGGCATATATCTGCAATCTGTTAGAGGAGACTGAGTGTGAGGCGGATGTAGCTGGAAGAGAGATTGAGGTTGTGCTGAAACCATATGAGGTGGTGACGGTGAAGGTTAGTTAGGTGAAGAAGTAAGGAGAAAATATATTATGCGGAAAAAGGAATATGGGAAAAAAGTTATCAGTATTATCCTGGCAGCGTCCATGATTTTCAGCCTGACAGCATGCGGTGGCGGCAAGGTGCAGGACACACAGGGGACAGTGGCTGTACAGGAGACCGAGGCGGCACAGCAGACCGAGGCGGCGCAGGATTCGGAGACAGCCACACAGACAGAGACGCCCGCGGCAAAATATTCCGTGACAGAAGAGAACGGAAACAAGGAGCTGACCATGACACGTCAGCCAGAGGCGTCTTATTGGTTTCCGGCGCAGCTCTTAGAGTGGAGCGCGGCGGACGACGAGGATCTGATTTTTAACGTGAGCACCGTCCCGCTGGCAAAGCGCGCGGATATCAATTCGCTTGAGATGGTAAATGCCACACAGAACAAGGACACAAAGATTCTCGCGATCTCCATCATGAATGGCAGCACCAGCGGCAACTCCCCGCACGGTCTGAACAAGGCGGAGGCAAACGCGTTCTCCTACTGGCAGTATGTGGATACGCTGGTATACTGGGGAGGCTCTTCAGGTGAGGGACTGATCGTCGCGCCAAGCCCTGACGTGGTGGACGCGGGACACAAAAACGGCGTAAAAGTCATCGGTAGGGTGTTCATGCCGCAGGCGGCTCACGGCGGAAAGATCGAATGGCTTGACGACCTGCTGCAGAAAAAGGATGACGGCAGCTATCCAGTTGCGGACAAATTGATTGAGGTCGCGAAAACGTATGGTTTTGACGGCTGGTTTATTAATCAGGAGACGGAGGGGGCAGACGAGGCGCCCCTGACGAAAGAACACGCGGATTTGATGCAGGGATTCCTTTCCTATTACAAGGAAAAGGCACCGGAACTGGAACTGGTGTACTATGACTCCATGACAGTGGACGGCGAGATGGACTGGCAGAACGCACTGACAGACAAAAACGTGTCCTACCTGAAAACAGAGGACGGCGCGGACGTGGCGGACTCCATGTTCTTAAACTTCTGGTGGACGACGGATAAGCTCGCGCCCGACGAGCTGCTCAAGGCGTCCGCGGAGCTGGCGGCAGAGAAGCAGATCGATCCATATGACCTGTATGCCGGCATTGACCTGCAGAGCAACGGCTACGACACGCCAATCAAGTGGAACCTGTTCACTGCTTGGCGTGTCCAACACAGACAGTTTTTATATCAATACGCTGCCGCGCACGGACGAGACAAACAAGTCCACATTTGAGGTGGTTCCGGTGAATGCGCTCCTGGCGGAAGGAACCAGTGCGACAGTGACGATGGACTGGCCGGACAACAGCATTCCAAAGGCGGCATTTGCGGCGGACATCACACTGGCAGCGCCGGGCGAGACCATCACGTTCCAGAGCCTGAGCTCACAGAACACGCAGAAGGTGACATGGACACTCTCAGGCGCGGACAAGGAGAGCGCGGAGGGTGAGACCGTTTCCGTTACTTATGCGGAGGAAGGTGTTTACGCAGTTTCCATGAAAGCGGAGAATGAGTCCGGCAGCAGCGAGGCGTCGATAGACGGGTATATCGTGATCACCCAGAAGGCATCTGATGGTCTTTCGCTGCTCTCACAGGGAGCCGGAACAGAGGCTGACACTTATGTCAATGACAACGAGGCACCGCAGTTTGCAGTGGACGGCGATTATACAAAGAAGTGGTGCGCGACGGGAAGTGCGCCTCACGAGATCACCTTGGACCTTGGCTCGGTCAGGACTGTCAGCGCAGTTGATGTCTACCATGCGGAGGCAGGCGGAGAGAGCAAGGATATGAACACCAAGTCCTATGCGATATTCGTCAGCGAGGACGGCGCGTCCTTTGAGGAAGTGCGCAGCGTGACCAGGAACACGGCGGGAACGACGCATGACGCGTTTGCACCAGTGAAGGCACAGTATGTCAAGCTTGTGGTGAACAAGCCGACACAGGGCAGCGACAGCGCGGAGCTCGGATATATCAAATGCGGTTCCGAGAAGAGGAGATGCACCTGCGGCAGATATGACTGTCTGGAAGCGTATGCATCAGCGACAGCATTGATCGGCGATGCAAAGGAGATGGCAAGGCAGCATCCGGAGTCCATGCTTTGGGAGCTGTGCGGCCATGATCTGGAGGCGATGAATGCAAAGATGCCGTTTGACGCGGCAGATGCCGGCGATGCATGCGGGAAAACACTGGTGGAGAATTATATCAGTTATCTGGCGGACGGCATTACGGATCTGGCAAATATTTTCCGTCCGGACATCATCGTGCTCGGCGGCGGAGTGTGCGCGCAGGGTGAGAAGCTGACCAATCCGCTGAACCGGCATTTGCACGGGAACTGCTTTGGAAATGCGGTCACGTATATTCCGCAGGTAGTCATTGCAAAAAACGGAAATCTTGCGGGACTGATCGGGGCTGCAGGATTGGTGTATCATCAATTGTCAAAGTGAATTGAATAAGGAGTGCAAATGAGATTAATTGTAACAGAACATTATAACGATATGAGCAGCGCGGCAGCGCGCATAATCGCCTCGCAGGTCATTTTGAAGCCGGACAGCGTTCTCGGACTGGCCACGGGTTCGACTCCGATCGGCATTTATGAACAGCTGGCAGGATGGTATCAGAAAGGGGAGCTTGATTTTTCAAAGGTCACGACAGTGAATCTGGATGAATATTACGGCCTTGCACCGGACAATGAACAGAGCTATCATTATTTTATGATGAAGCACTTTTTTTCCAGAGTGAATCTGCCAAAGGGAAGGCAGTTTCTACCGGATGGGACGAATCCGGACGCTGGGAGGGAGTGTGAGCGGTATCAAAATCTGATCGGACTTCTGGGCGGAATCGACGTCCAGCTTCTGGGACTGGGACACAACGGACATATCGGCTTTAATGAGCCGGCGGACGCTTTTGTGAAGGATGTGCATCTGGTGGAACTGACAAAACAGACGATCGAGGCCAACAGACGCTTTTTTGAGCGGGTGGAGGATGTCCCCCGCAAAGCATACACAATGGGAATCGGAACGATATTTCAGGCAAAAAAGATTTTGCTGGTGGTGAGCGGCGCGGAGAAAGCAGGAATCCTGAGACAGGTGATGTACGGGGCGATCTGCCCGCAGGTTCCGGGGACAATCCTGCAGCTGCACTCCGACGTGACGGTTGTGGCGGACAGGGAAGCGGCAGGTTTTTAAATGTCAAAATTTCCTCTGCATGGGGCTGTGCATCAAAAACTGCTTGTGAAAACAGGCAGTTTTTTATTTTTTACACCACTTTACAACTTTTGAAAAAAAGTAACGCACAAGGCACATTTCGTAGTATTATAAGTTTGCAAATAAATCC
>VSNM01000096.1 GCA_009774245.1 Lachnospiraceae bacterium
TACTGCTGGTTGGTTAGACCTTCGCAGACAGGCTTCTCACCTGCTAGACTACCCGCCCTTCGTCTGGGCGCACAATTTCGATTTATATATTTGATGATTAGGATGTCAAAAGGTCTGAATTATCTCTGCAATGAAAATGGACCTTTTGACACCCTAATCATTTGATTATAAAATCTTTAAACACGCATTTTACCAGAGGTCATCCTTACAAGTCATTTCTGATAAAGAACAATTTCCTGATCCTCCTGAAACAAAGGCAGATAATGTACTGTGGAAATATATTGAAATAACGCCATGTTCTCACATATTTCATAATATTCGCCATAAGTATACTCTATATCCACATGCCGACTGATTATACGCTCATTTCCTGCTTTATACACATCAATACGATAAATAATGCGTGATATTTCTTCATTATCCACATTTCCTGTGGACAACTGACTGCTAATCTGATCAACCTCACTCTGCGTCAACATATTATTTTCCTCCGACATAAGGAAATTTTCTACAATTCCTAAAGCTCGTTATGGCATTCGGATTATCCATCGGTAACTGTAATAATTTTTTGACAATCGTCCCTCATGAACCTTTTCACGATAAAATGCCGTATAACAGGGAAAAACATAAATCGGCCCATCAGCTCCACAGAGCGAACCCCCACCATCGCCGCCTTTTACATATTGAATATTATCAATAATCTCAATTTTGTAAGAATTATAGGAGATAAATAGTCCCAACATATTTGGCTGTTGCAGAACGGATAATTTTTCTTCACAATTCTCAGAAACATTCCTCACCCTGCCATCGCCATAAATGTCATGCCGTATGTCATCATCCAGAAAATCTCCCCATCGAAACAAAGTACGTGTACCGCCATTACAGAGATACTCCCACTCATCTTCGGTAGGAAGTGTAAAAACTCCTTTTTTTAATGAAGAAACAACCCACCATAAAGTCTTTGCATCTTCCTCGAGATAACGGCTGTCCACTTCCACAATCATATCGCCGATATCGGCTGTGCGTATAGGTGACATGCACTGTGACAGATTTTCGTTCCATTTTGTCATGAAAATTTCCCAATCCGTATATCCCTTTTCTATCATCTCGTCGTCAAAACCCTTCAACTCATCTTCCAATTCAGCCTCTAATTCCTTTGCCTTTTTAGAATCCCCACTGGTGTTGGCTTCCATAATCTGCTCCTGATAATCCTCCAACAGCTCCGCTCTCTGCTCTTGATAATATTCATATGATAATTCAAATTCTTCCCGTAAAGCGTTTCGTAACCCCTCTTCGATGGGGCACTGCCTGATATCCCACCCTAGCGTAACATTTTTCTGACCTGCGACATAGACAAACTGAGAACCTTCATATTTTAAAAGCCATGTCTCGCGCTCTACGCCGTTCATGCTTGTCCGTATCGTCTTAATAAATTGAAAATCCATTCCCAAGGCTTCGATGCGCGAACGGATATGATCTAATGATTCCGACATATTTACTCCTCCCTATTATCCATATTGATCACTTCCAGCACATACGGTTTCATCCTTTCAGATACCTTGTTAATATTGTTTTCAAGAATTTCAAAAGGCGGCCATGCGTAAGACGACAGTAAATTTAATGCATTGTCTGCAACCTCATCATCATTTGAAGTAATAATAACCGTCTGTAACAGCTCTACCAATTCATTAAGAAAATTAGTAATGTAATGATCCTGTTTATAATAGGGGTCCATAAACCAATCCAATGCAAACAGCAGACTTCTCTTTTTATTGGCATCATCGCCCATCAATACTTCTCGGATTGCATGAATCCCCTTTCTCACAATCTCCCTCTCACTTTCGCTATATGAAATAGTGCTGACATTATATTCATTGTCCATCGCATACCTCCCACTTTAAAAATCCTCTGCTATTTTCAGCCGCCTCGACTGCCGTCTCACAGCTTGCATACTGTCCTGCGGAAGCACAAACTTTACTTTGATCCAACAAATCACTAAAATAAACTGTATAACACTCCACATCGTAATCCCCTGCTATCTCAGGTTTGTCTTCATAATCTCCCGTACCATACAAAGTATGATCTTTACAGATATAGACAGCATACTCTTTTACGCCCGCATAAAGGCAGATTCCTTTTTTAATGATTCTGGATTGAATCTCATCTACAGTCATAGATTCCACCTAATTTCATATTATAAAATGTCAGCAATACATAACTTCTCTATATACTCTTTTACCTTTTTGATCCCATTCAGTTCTACCAATCTCGGATAGCCTTCTGCATTGTGATCAGTATATGTCAAATGAAAAATATAGTATACGTCCTCTTTATATTCATTTTCAGTGACAAACAGGACATCATCATTGGAATCACATTTTGCAACAGCCCATATTCTTTTATTATACAGAAAATGATTTGAACCAATCTCCCGCTTTAACTCAGCGACAAAACTCTGCTCAGAAAAAGGCAGCATATGCCAATGAAACGAATCCCCATATTTTTTATATAAGTCATAAAAAACCTCTTCTGCTGTCATCTGTCGTCTATCCCCTTATTTTTTTATTGATCATTATCCTCTTATCATAGCGGGAGTCCCAGAATTCATACCGAACTTCCCCACCATACTGTTCTAAATCATTCCGAAAATCCTTTGTATGAAAGACATGATGAAAAACCTGTTTTACGGTCTTAGTCTCTACTTCTTCAATAGAAATCATAAGACTGCCCAGCCAGTTTTGTTTTCCCTCGTAATGATGATAGATTGATGCAGCGCCAATCCTGTTTTCCAATATACCTTTCAAATCAGTGACCAATTCATCATAGCTATACTGAAAAGACTCATAGTGACTATGAAAGGAGCCAAAAGATAAAGTAAATTCCTCCTGCAAATCCAGATAGATTTTTTTATTGTCATCATCAGTGTTTATCACAGTAATACAAATATCACCATCATTCAGATAACGATATTCACCATCATCCTTTTGATGTATCTCATATGAGTAATTTGTAAGTAAATTGCAAAGCTCTTCCTTCTTATCTAATGTGTTTTCAATAAAATCCATTTTCAATAATCCTCTCAATGTTTCACGTGAAACATATTTCTCTATGCAACTGTGCGCATAATTTTATACTTAGGAACTGTTCAGTAATAACTTTTAATATCGCTTGTCTTTTTCTCCGATAGCACCACTCAAAAATCAGTTACATAGCCCACTATGCGCCTGATTTTTGAGCGGCACTCTCGAAGAAAAATCCTGCGCACTATTTAAAAGTTATTTCTTAACAGTTCCTTAGCGGTCAGTCTTTTCGACCGCCAGTATATCAACACATTTGACGGAAGCCTGTAAAGCAGATTGGAATACTTATCGAAAATACCATAGCCATTTAATCTCATCAAAGAATATCTCTGTCCCGTCTTCGTCTATCATTTTAATACCATCAATAATGTACTCCCGCATATACTGCCTTCCAACCAAAAAACGTCCCTGATCAGGTAACGCATAACATTCGACAAGCTGATGATCAATCATGTACACTCACCACCCCATTTTGAATACAAAATATTGCTGCCTGTGTCCGATCAACACAATCATTTTTTTAAAAAACACTCGTCAAACCCTCGCGAAGCATCTTGTGGTCATCTACTATCATAACACGAATCATTTTGTTATCCAACTTTCTATTTCATTTTATTTAGGAATTTTTATTTGAATCAATGTACCAGAAGAATCAGAAATGAGTTTCATTTTTCCAGAGAGTGCGCAGACACGTTCCCTCATATATTGAAGTCCAAAATGGTTTTTACAAAAATCCTTACTTTGCTCCATTCCAACTCCATTATCCCGAATGCAGATTCTGATAAAATCGTCTTCATTTTTTACAGAAATTTCCGCGCAGTCCGCATTAGAATGCTTTATAATATTTTGACAGCCCTCGCACACAATCCGATAGATCGAGACTGCTGTCACTCCATCTGACCGGTCAACAGGATCAATATCAAACTGCACATTTAAATTTGAATTGTCAGATAACAACTGATCACGCAAATGTTCAAAGGACGCCTGCCATCCAACATCATCGATCATCATCGGGCGCAAGTCATATATCATCTCCCGCATCTCGCCAATCATACGTTTAACCCGCATACGCGCAACCACTGTCTCTAACCTGGCAAGCGTCACATCCTGTTCCATATAAAACATAATTAATTCCAACTGCTGCGACAGACATACCAGATCTTGAACCGTGGTATCATGGAGATCCTCGGCAATCCGTTTTCGCTCCGCCTCCTGCAGCAGTACGATTTCCTTTTTATCCATTCTCTTTCCTTTTTATTTTCCTTTCTGTATTTTTATAAAGCTTTTACTATATAGCGCTTTACCCAATAAACGAGCATTTATTTTGCTTTGACATATTCAATGCCTTACGGCATAGGTTTTTGCAGCAGGGCATACGCTTTCGCGTCAACTGTTGGGTGACTGGAATTATTTCTGCACACATCCATCCAGTCAATATGGGATTCAATGTCTGCCATACTGAGTCCGTAATCCTCCCGCATTTCTGCTAGTACAGCATTGCACAAATAACAGTGAATACAGCACCTGCTATTTGCGCCAGTACCGCGTTGTCGTCAGTCAACAATGCCACCGCATTGCCTCCTTCCTCCGCCTTGTCCTGTCACAAATATCAGGCACTGTTTTTCACTGTTATTTAGGCAATGCTGTACTAGCCTTGCGTTTGCCATGCCGTTTGTCAACGCTGTCGTGCCGGTTTGGGCAAAATAATAATATCGTAGCAGCCGAATCTCTTTCTCCTCCTGCCGCTTCAGCTTCCGCTCGCGCAGAGCCAGAAACTCCTCACAGCTTTCAACCGTGTCCAGCTCCGGCAGAATATACTGACCGAAATCCTCCTCAAACTGCGCGCAGATAGCCTCGACGGGCATGTCGGTGGGAAGATAGTTTTTATAGCCATCAATCTTGTACATATCCCCCTCATAATACGATGAAAGCATCCCGCAGTACGGCAAAAAATCAAACTGCCTGAGCTCGCATTCCTGATTATAAACCCATTGCTCGGAAAGCTTGGTTTTGATCTCGTCCTTCTTCACGGCGCTTATGTGAAACCGAAAGCAGACGCCGGTAACAATGCTGCTAAACTGTGAATTCATCATGTGAATGATAAGATAGCCGTCCGTAATCTTACGCCGCCAGTCCAGTCCGCCGGTGGAAAAACCATGCTTTTTGAGCAGGGGTTTGATCACCTGCTTCACCACCAAATCACGCTTTTGCGTGGGACGCATACTCAACGCGCGCTCCATCTTCCGCCGCAGCTCCTCTATATCCGTATCCGTGACACCCATCTCCTCCTCAAGATCACTTATGTCATAAGGAAATTTTTCCGCTGCCAGCTCCAGATAACGCACTACCTGTTCTTCTTTTGTCGTCATATTCGTTGTACCCTCACATCAATTATCTCTATTTCATCTTCAACTCTCTACTTACCTTTTCCACTTATCCAGTTTATATCCTTCTTGTTCTAGAGCGTGTTTGAAAAATGCTTTCTGCCAGATGTGCGTTACAATTTGTGGGAGATTTGTGCCAAATGAAGGGCGCATAGCGGGCTATGTAACCTGAATTTGGCATAAATATCACGCAAAGTGGGGCGTGCAGATGGTAGGAATGATTTTTCAAACACGCTCTAGTTTCGCACGAAACGCTTCCGCAAAATTAAGCATTTTTTCGATCTCATCTGGCTGGTGTATGTTCTTTGGACCGTATATAGTTTTAGAACTTGTCCCACCTATATTGAGCAATTCTCCATAATCTTTTGAGCCCTTTTTATACTTGAAACATAACTGATGGATTTTTGGATCATAAGATACATTCTCTATATTATCCATATCGAAATAAAACGGTTCTGTATGTTCTTGCATGGCAGCGTCGATCTGCACAAGGACTAAGTCAAAATCGCTTTGTCTGAAACCGACAATATAATAGAAAAATGAAGTTGTATTTGTATCAATCACAAAACCCCTTTCAAATTTTGTAGTTGACATATATGCATACATCACTTCATAAGTATCTCCATCTTTGACTGCCTCATTAAAGATCTCCCGCAATCTTTTTTTCTTGACTTCACAATCCGCCGCATCATACTCAGGTTTTTTTGGTTTCTTGGTAAATAGTCCCATACTGTTTTCCTCCTATTTCTGAAATGAGAAGGGAAATGAATCACTCATGTACACTCACCACCCCATTTCGAATACAAAATATTGCTGCCTGCGTCCGATCAACACAATCAATCTTTTGAAAAACACTCGTCAAATGATTTTTCACGGTTCGTTCTGTAATTGACAGAATTGATGCGATATCTTTGTTAAAATGTCCGAGCGCCACCAATTTTAAAATCTCTAACTCTCTGTTTGTCAGGGAATTGATTTTTTCCCGATCCATATCCCTCGCGATCAGCTTTGAATTTAACAGTGGTATCAGGCTGGGCTGAATAAAGCGCTCACCCTCATAGACAAACTGAATCGCCCGAATCAGCTCCCTGGAGCTGGAATCCTTTAAAATATATCCATCCACACCCAGATCGATCGCCTGAATCAAATACTCAATTTCATTGTGCACTGTGAGAATCAATACCTTTGGACAGTACTTCCTGCGTTTCAGTGCCTTAAACAGTTCAATGCCATTCATATTTGGCATATTGATATCCAGGAGAATTATGTCCGGTTTTGCGTCTTGAAATTTTGACATACATCCCGGACCGTCACATGCATCCGCAACTACTCTGATATCCTCGTCGAGCTCAATCAATCTCGTCAAACCCTCGCGAAGCATCTTGTGGTCATCTACTATCATAACACGAATCATTTTGTTATCCAACTTTCTATTTCATTTTATTTAGGAATTTTTATTTGAATCAATGTACCAGAAGAATCAGAAATGAGTCTTATTTTTCCAACATTGGAATGCTTTACAATTCGGGAATCTGCTACCCTGACAATTCCATTTCATTATTCATTTTTATAAATCCGTATTTTTCATATAATGGTCGCCCCATATCAGTTGCTTCTAATGAAATAGCTGTAATACCCTTATTTCTAATATCATTAACCAACAAATCTAATGTTTTAGTAGCAATCCCCTTTCTTCTGTACGCGGGATTTGTGTACATATTCATTATATAAGCCTTGTTTCCACTTGGATTGTGATAAGTAGGCATTACTTGAAAAAAGCTGACGCCTCCAGCTCCAACAAAACATTTTTCGTCAAAAACCAAATATGCAATATGGGAATCATTACAAAGAGCCTTTTGATAATAGTTGTAAGACTCTCTTTCTACTTCGCTCATATCAATATCATTAGATAGTTGATTCGCTGCCCTTAATACCTCTATCCTTGTTTTTGTCAATATATCTATATCCTCGAGCGTTGCTCGTTTGTATATTAGAGCCATATTGTGTTTCCTCCCTCAAATACCGATTAATAGATTTAGGAATTGTAGGAACATAAGTGATGCAACTTGCGCAGGATATTTCTTCGAGGATGTATGTCAAAAAACGTAGGCGTAGCGGGCTACGGCGAGGCTTTTTGGCATGCATAATCGGAGAAATAGACAAGTCAAGATGCGTCAATTATTTTTCTACAGTTCCTTATTTAATCGTAAAATCCCACGCTTCACCAGTATCCCTATACGGCCATATTCTCCCTGTTTTGTCCGTAAGATTATAGACGACCGACCACTGTAGTTTATCCGTCTCACCGTCATATATCCCTACTGTATTCAAAAGCTTTTCGCAATCCTCCATAGTAACAGTATTATTATTTTGTAATACTTTCTCTACCGCATCATAACGGTCAAATTCCGTGTAACCCTCTCCAATATTTAAACCATGATACGCAATAAAATTTGATGCAATCTGATAATCCGTGTCGGATTCAACTACCTGTAATCCGTTGTCATAGTATTCAACAATAACCGATTTACCCGTCGCGTCTGCAATCAGGAAATGACAGGTAACATCACCTGAAAAATAGATATTGTACTTCCTTAACAGCTCTACAGCCTCATCTATCGTAGCCGCTTTGTCGAGAACAAGGCGAATGGCTGTCGTCGTATTTAATGTAATCTTATCGGGATCGTCGATCATCCAAACCTCGGGAACCGCCAGGAGCGCGATGCATACCCCCTTTTCATTCATACCGTCAAATGGAAGGAACGGCGTCGCCAAAGTCAGAAAATTCTGAAATGATATTCCCGATGATGGAAGGTTGCCCTCTCCATATCCGGCGAAAGAAAGATTCACTGTGGAAACAGAAACATATCCATTGTCAGGATTGGTATAGACTTGCAAAAACGGGGCATACAGAAAATCAAAGTTCCTAGCATAAATGATATCGCCCTCCTCGTTTCTGGAAACAAATGCAGTACAGCCGGCATCGCTGACGTTGAGTTCAATCGGGAGACCTTTCAGCAATCTTTTTGTGACAAAAGCCTCTATATCCGCATCACTGCTCGCACCAATTTCCAAAAACGCATCAAACCCATAATCCCCATCATAAGTCATCGTATATACACCGACACCCTTCTCTTTCAAAGTGCTGAGTGTCTTTAATTCGTGCCTGAACATAAAACACAGGATGCCAACAAAAGCCATGATCACAACCGCAATCCTTAGTAGTATTCTTTTCGTCTTTTTCATGATTTGTACTGAACTCCTTCCTCTGATGTGCCGGGCACCCTATTTCTTTTGGGTGCCCTAATATATTTAAAGTGGCTCTTTCGAGGGAAGACCTGCCTTTCTTGGATACTTTTTCGGTGTAGACCTGACTTTTTTGATCTGAAACAGATTTCTATAAATATCAGAATTGGGCAATAGAAACTCTTTCTGGCCATAAACGCTGCCGCCAAGAAGTTCGATTGCATGCTGCGCTGTCTGCATTTCCTCAGATATTTTCTCCGACTTATAGGAAATGAAAAAACCATCTAATTTTACATAGGGCAGGCAATACTCCGCCAAAGTAGAGAGATTTGCAACCGCACGCGACACGCACAGGTCAAACTGTTCCCGCAGTAAGCCAGGCTTTGCAAAATCCTCCGCACGTCCGTGTATCGCCTCGACATTCTCAAGTCCCAGACGCCCTATCACTTCATTCAGGAATTTTACCCGCTTGCCCAAAGAATCCAAAAGAGTCATTTTTAGATTAGGGAAAACAATCTTTAGCGGAATCCCTGGAAAACCTGCGCCCGTCCCGACATCGACCACGGACAGGTTCTCCGTGCAGTCCAGTGCCTTACACAATGAGATGCTGTCGACAAAATGCTTGGTACACACATCATTCCATTCCGTGATCGCAGTCAGATTCATAAAACGGTTCCACTCAGTCAGCAGCTCATAATAATTCACAAATTGGGCAATCTGGTGATCGTCCAATGTCAAACCAAATTCATTTATACTATTATTAAATAATGCAAAATTATACTTTTTAGAATCCATACTGCTTTCCTTTTCAAAATATGAATTTACGGCGCTGCCTTGTTCAAATAAATCAGGTACTAGCACCCGCAAAGTGTTCCAGATAGACAAGCAGCACCGAGATATCCGCAGGCGATACCCCGCTGATTCGCGAAGCCTGCCCGACTGAAACAGGCTTGAACTTCTGGAGCTTCTGCCGCGCCTCGAGTCTTAGGTTTTTGATATCCTCATAGTCAATATCAACAGGTATCTTCTTCTTTTCAATCTTTTTGAACTGTTCCACCTGTTTTAACTGGCGTTTGATATACCCGTCGTATTTGATGTTAATATTAATCTGTTCAATCACATCAGCGGGCAGATCTGGTCTGTTCTGATCGATCTCGGCAACCAGCTCATAAGAAAGCTCCGGTCTGCTGATTAACTCCGCAAGTGTCGCCGCTGTCTTTAATCCGCTGCTCCCCTTACGCTCCAGAAAGTCCTGCATTTCCTTGTTCGCGCCGACTTTCACACTCTGCAGCCGCTTTATTTCAGTTTCGATTAATCGCTCCTTCTCACACACAAACGCGTACTGCTCTCTCGTGACCAGTCCCGCCTCATACCCAATCTTTCGAAGCCGCAGATCTGCATTGTCCTGACGGAGCAGTAGTCTGTACTCCGCACGTGAAGTCATCATACGGTATGGCTCAAAATTTTCCTTCGTGACCAGATCATCGATCAAAACGCCGATATACGCCTGCGAGCGGTCAAGTACAATCTGTTCTTTTCCCTTGATAAAAAGCCCGGCATTCATTCCGGCGATCAGTCCCTGCGCCGCCGCCTCCTCGTAACCGCTGCTCCCATTAAACTGTCCTGCGCTGAATAGCCCCTGTATTTTCTTAAATTCCAATGTCGGATACAATTGGTCAGACTTAATGCAGTCGTACTCGATCGCATAGGCATTTTTTACCATCTTACAGTTTTCGAGTCCGGGAACTGTCCGGTACATCGCAAGCTGTACATCTTCCGGCAGCGAGGAACTCATACCGCCGACATACATCTCATTCGTGTGCAATCCCTCCGGCTCTATGAAAACCTGATGCCGTTCCTTGTCCGCGAATTTGACTACCTTGTCCTCAATCGAAGGACAATACCGGGGGCCGGTGCCCTCTATAATTCCGGCATAAATCGGCGAGCGGTCAAGGTTCGCGCGAATGATATCGTGCGTGTTTTCATTGGTATATGTCAGCCAGCATGACACCTGATCAATCTGCACATCTTCCGGATTCGTGGAAAATGAAAACGGAACAACCTTGTCATCGCCAAACTGTTCCTCCATCTTCTCAAAATCGATCGAGCGCCTGTCCATTCTCGCCGGTGTGCCCGTCTTAAACCGCCGCATCTCGATACCGAGCGATATGAGACTGTCTGTCAGGTAATTTGCAGCCTGCAGACCGTTTGGTCCCGTATGTGTGATCGCCTCGCCGCACAGACAGCGCGCTTTCAAATATGTTCCCGTACAGAGAATCACCACTTTTGCCTCATAGACAGCTCCGGTAAACGTTTTCACCCCTGTTATTTTTTTCTGGTAAAATCCCGTCGTTCCTTCCAGGTCTTCTGCCAAAAGCTCAACAACCTCCGCCTGCTTGATCGTCAGGTGCTCCTGACTTTCAAGAACCTTGCGCATCGCACGGGAATACTCCGCCTTATCAGCCTGCGCGCGGAGCGAATGAACAGCCGGACCTTTTGAGACATTGAGCATCTTGGACTGGATAAATGTCTTGTCAATGTTTTTTCCCATCTCGCCGCCAAGCGCATCGAGCTCCCGCACCAGATGCCCCTTTGATGAACCGCCTATATTCGGATTGCAGGGCATCAGCGCCACACTGTCCACACTCACTGTAAAGATCACTGTCTCCAAACCCATTCTCGCGCAGGCAAGCGCCGCCTCACACCCTGCATGTCCTGCGCCAACCACACACACATCTACCTTTTCCCGTATTCCCGACATATGAATCCTTCTTTCATTACTCAATTTCAGTGCGAATCATAAATTCATCAGGAAGGTTAAAAATATCCTTCTTCAAAAAAAGCGGATAAAAGTATTCGTCCTTTAATCTTTCAAACGCTAACCATTCAAAAACATGCGTCCGATGACCTTCCTTTGAGGTGAACACATCTCCTCTCGTGAGCAAATCCGTCTCTGTAAAATCCATCAGAAAATAAATGCAGAGCTCATGATAATTCATGTTGTCAATATCTTCTTTAAAAAATGCCTGATTTAACCACAGCGGACGAATGATTTTCGGGGTGATGCCAAGTTCTTCCCAAACTTCCCTGACTACTGCCTGTTCTGCAGTCTCTCCAATCGCAACCCTGCCACCGGGCAGATAAAAATAGGGAGAACGCTCATCGTGCATTGCGAGGATTTTATGCTCCGAAATCATCATCGCACATGCCCTATAGTTAAATTTCTGATTCTCGTATCCAAAGGAAATATCCATCTTCCGCACCTTCCCGAGATTAGTCAACTTTTTTTCGAAACCTTTTTCGCATTTCCCGTCCATGCCGCAATCTGTGAAAATAATTCTTCCATATTCACTTTTGAAAAATCTGTCGTATCAACCTTAATCTGCCTGCCATCGACGCAGAAGGCATCAAATCCCCTTCGTTCTATGCCATAAACAAAGTTTTCATAAGATATCGTTTTTGCTTTCGGCGCTTCGAGCTGATTCTCTTTCTTTTCGGGATAACAGTCATTCACGACATGCCCTCTGTGTCTGTCGGGACTGTTTTCCCGTTCCAGAAAGCGCTGATAGATTACTTTATAATCGCCTGTTAAAGTAATGGTCAATGCGGAATACTGATATTTTTCCAAAAGATTTTTCATTCCATGTTCTGACGACTCAAAATTATTTTCTAATATAAAAGGCTGTCCTGCTTTCATAAGCTGACCTGCGGCATAGTACATAATTTCCATACTGGCAATTCCAAGATTTACTTTTTCCGCCCTTGACTGAAAACCAACATTGTCAAACAGCAATTCCTTGATGCTATCCTTTGAAATCACAGGCAGTCTCAGCTTTTCAGACAGGACTTTTGCCATAGTGCTTTTTCCTGCCGCCGGAATACCTGTCACTAAGATACAATACATTTTTATGCTCCTTCAAATAAATTTTTGGCGTGCCATTTTTATCAGATCAGATTACAGAGAATAAAGCAGTTTTGGGCATCGATCGGAATCACTTTAAAAAAAGAGCTCATGTGTAAAAACTTACGCTCAAATCCACGCTCTAAATATTTCATCCGCCAGCCTCTCTTCATGATAAAATAAAATGTAATTTATTTTATCATAAATATATTGATGTTTCAATCTTTAAATCTATATCTCAGAATTTTCGAGTTATGCCCAAAAGACTTATTGAAGCTGTAAAAAAATAATAATTGACAAAATTTGTGTATTGGTGTACATTTTTATTAGATTATATTTAAAAAAATTAATATAATCTAATAAAATATAATATGTAATCGCCGATTTCCAAAAATGCGGAGGAAATATTATGCGTCACAACTTTCTTTTCAATATGTCATTGTCAGGAAACATGGTTTTTATCTTATATATATTGACCTATCCGTTAGCGAAAAAAATTTTTTCATTAGAATGGAGATATAGGATTTTAAAGATTGTGATAGTTTTTTATCTTATTCCAATATCATTGTGCAAGTATTCCATATTGAATGTATTCCGTAGATGTTTTCCGCTGTTGTGGGAGAAAATAAGCCATATAAAAATAAGCCATATAATAGTAACTATGGATAGTAACTATATCATTATTAAAAATCAGGACTTTATGAAACTATCTTCAAGGGTTCGTTATATGCTGATAGTTATTCTTATGATTGTGATGGTTGCGTTTGTCATCATGCGAAAACGAATTATCCAATACCGGAAATGGAGAAAAGCCTGCATTTCCAGTTCTGAAAAACCAACAAATTCGGAACAGCAAATTTTTTCTAAAATAAAGAAAGAAATGGGGATAAAAAAGAAAATAGAACTTATCTGTTCCGAATATTGCAGCTCTCCAATGACAAGTGGCATTTTATCATCTATTCTGATATTACCCAAATGGAGTAAAGAGATAGATGAAAATAAATATGAATATATGCTTCGACATGAATTGGTACATATTCAGCATCACGACTTATTCATAAAATATATAGGACTATTCGTGATGGCTGTCCATTGGTATAATCCTTTTGTTTATCTGATGTTTCATGAGATTTCAGTTATCAGTGAAATGTATTGTGACAGCATTGTAATTGGAGGAAAAGGAAAAGAAGAACGCAGAAAATATGGAGAGTTGATTTTAAACTTAGCTGTACAAAATGAATTTGCCAATAAAGGACAATTCTTTATTGGTATGGCAGACAGCAGAAGTAAATGGGTATATAAAAGGCGGATTCTGGAAATGAAAAGGGCTAAGAAATACAGGGCAATTCTGCCTGCTATTATGACAGTAGTTATATGCATGATTGGCGGGATCACAACCTTTGCATATGATTCACCACAGACCATTTATAATGATATCGGTTATGATCTTGAGACGGATAATGATTTTGTTTTTGTAATTGATACATAAAAAATCCCTTACATTCATGGTAAACCTTGCCCACATTAATACATAGAAAGGAATGAGCGGATGAAAAAAAATTATGGTTTGACAAACACAGAACTGCAGATCATGGAGTTGTTATGGGCAGCGCAGGAACCTATGTCATTCAGGGAAATTATGGATGTTGCTGTAAACGAGTGGAAAAAAACATGGAAAGTACAGACTTTAAATTCATTTTTGCTTGGTTTGCAGAAAATGGGATTGGTTGGAACAGACAGGGGGAAGTCATCTTATAATGTGTACTATGCTTTGTACACAAAAGAACATCATATTCATAACTGGACAAAAAAAATGGTGGCTGAATGTTATGAAAATTCCTTTTCCCGTTTTGTGGCTGCTTTTATTGGAGATGGAAAATTGTCAGAAGAGGAGGCGAATGAATTGAGAAAGTTATTATAAGCTTTAATGTATTAAAAACAATATATGAATTGGAGGAAAAAAATATGAATATCGGTGCTATAAATACAATTCCTTCCGCTATGAGAAGCAGGATGACCAGAACAAACAGACAGACTACTAAAAAAAGTGATACGGTGCAAAATGTAGCGGCTGTTTCCACGAACTCAGGAAATTTCAACCTTAAACTGGGAGGACTGACATCAATGGCTAAGCCGGACGGTTCAAATATCACAGTGTATAAGGCAGATTCTTACACAAAAGACACTCCCTTTTTGCGGGTAGTGACAACAGATGCTAATGGGAAGGAAACAGAACAGATAATTGATCCAAACGAAGTGGATATCACAAATGCGACAGAGAAGGAAATGTTCGCGTTAAATGCATATTTAGCAGATGAAGGAATAGTGGATAGTGCGGTTACATTAGGAATATTTACCGATGACAGTGTGACTGATACAAAGAAAAACTTTGCAGATATTTTAAAAGAGTTGAGAGATATGCAATACAAGGCTGGCAATCTCGCAGGTTATGCCGAATATAATAAGTATCTGAGCGCTTATGACTTATGGGAAAAAAATAAAAAACAATCTCCATTTTACACAGAATAAGCTGCTTCCCTTCTACCGCTCCTTGTTTTTGTGCAAATACACATTTTTTAGTAATGTCAAGGTTTCATTCCTATTTTTTGTGTATTTGCACAATTTTATGTAATGTAGAAGTAAAACGGGAAACTATATGTTATTTCTCAGTTTCTAATCTGCTGCAGAACCCATGCAATATCCCCATCAATACAAATCGACTGCCCCTCGATCTCCTTTGGACAGACCGCCGCCCCGTAATTTATGCAGGCGTAAACCGCCTTCGGATTTCCCGCTGTCATCTGCCAGAAGGGATACTTGATAATTCCCGGCGTGTTGCTTCCGACACCCAGTTCCAGATAAAGGACATGGAGGTTTTCATGCCTGTGGAGAAAATCGGAATAGGCTGCCGACGCCCTGTGCCAGCCCTCATCTTCCACAAAAGAATCATCCGCGCGCAGATTTGTTGTCATGTCACTGCCATCGTCAGGGCATTTTGGAATCAGCGTTGTCGGTATTTTCATTGTAATTTCTTTGTGTTCTGGTACTTGGAATATGCCATCCGCATCCCTCACAAACCCCTGTGCCTCCATTGCCGCCATTACCCATTCCTCATTGTCGTAGGTCTTGCGAATGGCTGGATTTACGCTCTGGAACAGACCATAATCCCCCTGCGTATAAAACAGCCTCTTTTTGTCAAAGCCCTCCTTCTGAAACATATGATCTACATTGGTGGTGATGACAAATTAATCTTTCTCTTTTACAAGCTCTAACAGCCGGGCATACACGGGTTTTGGCGCGTCGACATATCTGTTGTAATAAATATGTCTTGCCCACCACGCCCAGTATGTTTCTATATCAGGAAACGGATAAAAACCTCCGGAATACATGTCTGTGATGCCATATTTTAACGCAAAATCAGAGAAATAGCGCTCGAACCGTTTGCCGCTGTAGGTAAATCCGGCTGATGTGGATAATCCTGCACCGGCGCCGATAACGATGGCATCCGCCGTTTCCAGTTCTTTTTTCAACCTGTCCATCTGTTCCCTGTCGGAACCATTTCCATAAGATATCTGCCCGCTAAAACGCTTTACAGCAGACAGTCCCTTTCTGACAGTTTCCTCATATCCATTGGGCATCTGACAGTAGCGGTCTTTTTCAAACATATTACCATCCTTCCTGGTTACAATTCACACCCCGCCATAATCTGACAACTATTTACGTACTTTAGGTGTGAATTATAACAAATATTGCACACAAATTGATAAAGGGCATCAATTTGGCGCATGTTTTTCACTACTTTCGTTGACGACTGAACAGTAACCCTTTCTGCACAATTGCTAAAAATCTATCATAAATAATCTTGACTTATCAAAATAAAAGTTTATTTTAAGACAGATCCTTAGGAACTGTGAATAAATAACTTTTCAATAGTGCGCAGGATTTTTCTTCGAGAGTGCCGCTCAAAAATCAGGCGCATAGCGGGCTATGTAACTGATTTTTGAGTAATTGCTTTAGCAATTTGATATCGGAGAAAAAGACAAGTAATATGAAAAGTTATTTTTGCACAGTTCCTTAATATATATCGTATTTAAATTTTGCTTATGTATACATATCCATTTTTTGTTATGGTGTTAGTTACAAAATGGGTCGATAAACATACTATCCCCTATACAATCAATAATCTCTCTGTTTTAACTCCT
>VSNM01000097.1 GCA_009774245.1 Lachnospiraceae bacterium
GGAGACATCTGAAATACATGCCATAGTCCAGGGAAAATATCCAGCCGGGCATATACGTTATATTTTAACAAATGATTATACAGCGTCTGCGAATCGTCCAATAATATTTCATTATCACCCACTTGTATATAGACAGGAGGGAATCCGTTAAAGTCTGCAAAGATCGGTGAGACAAAAGGGGAAGTCGGGGGCGTATCCTGCAGATAGCATTTTAGTGCTTTTTGTATGTAATTGTTGTCGAGGACAGGATCCAGTAATTCCTTGGAATGGTAGCTTTTTCCGGAAGCGGTCATGTCAGTCCAGGGAGAAAATAAGATAAGGCATTTTGGCATCTGCATTTCGAGCTGTTTTAATAAAAGTGTCAATACCAGACACAGATTACCGCCAGCGGAATCTCCGGCAAATACTACATTTTCCGGCTGATATCCACAGGAGAGAATATACTTCCACGCAGATAAGGCGTCTTCCAGAGCAGCGGGGTATGGGTGCTCCGGGGCAAGGCGATAGTCAAAGCTGAAGATTTTGCAGGAATTCTTTCTTGCGAGTTTTGTGGTAATTTCACGGGCATACATGCAGCTTCCAGTCATATAGCCACCGCCATGACAGTAAAAGATGATTTTGGAATCATTCTCGACTAGTTTGGGATATACATATTCTGTCCATTCGCAATGTATTGTATTCACATTTACAGGAGTAAAACGAAATCTTTTATCATTTTCGAAAACGGAACCCAGTTGATTCTGTGAGTTGCGTTGTTTCTGTAGATCGTCATTTTCAATTAATCCGTGAACACGTTTTACAATGTGCATCAAACGTTTGTTTCTCTTTTCGTTCATAAAAATAACCTTTCTAAAAATTTCTCTACAAATTTAGACGTTTTTAGTTTATAATAAAAAAGTAATACAAACATTATCTAAAAAAAATATTGTTTGGTCAATATGTAATTTGAAAATATATTGTTACCAGTGTGCAAATTGCTTGTTGATTTTGTTAGAGAGTATTGAATATTTTGCCAGTCTGCGAGGCGGGGGGAGAGAGATGTAATGGTGATTGATAATACTAAAAGACATAATCCTTTAGCAGATGGTGAAACAGCAATGTTCTTTATCATAAACTAAAAATTTCCTTTTGGGAATTGCGTGTCTGCTGAAAATGAATTTGTATATTACATTGCAAAAATTAGGCAAATTCTTTATAATTAGCATATTCAATTAGAATTTATGGAGGTATTCATTTATGGGTAAAACTTTTGCAGAAATGGAAGATATGTACAAAGAGGTTGTTCAAAGATTTAATAAGATTGAGTTGCAGGAGTGGAAAGCAGAAGGTGCCATGATCGAATTGGTAAAGCAGGTCGGAGAATTGGCTAAGCAAGTTATGATTAAAGAAAGATATTACGCTTTAGAAGGGGAAGTATTCAATGTTGACGAGCGTTTAGGTAATGAGATGGCGGATGTAGTTGCGCAAATTATGAGATTGGCTGATCATTACAAAATTGACTTGGAAAAAGCATTCATTGAAGCAAGAGAAGATGAAGATAGATACTTAAAATCAAGAGGTGTTTAACTTCTATATGCAGAGTTGTTAAGTGAGTAAGTTATATGCAGTAGGGACACTTTTCCGAAAAGGGACATAAAAGTAGTCAGTACACAAGAAGACAGTGGAAAGGAATGGTATTATGAAATCAGACAGGGACTTAAAAAGTATTTTGGAGCGGATCGATCATAGGGGATATCCGGCATATAAAGATACAAAGGGCGCATATCAGTTTGGCAATTATATTTTGGACATTGAGCATGTGCAGGGGGATCCTTTTGCGTCACCGTCACAGCTTCGTATTGTCGTGAATGGAAAGAATGCTGGGA
The DNA here is from genome assembly GCA_009774245.1 of Lachnospiraceae bacterium. GTDB lineage: Bacteria > Bacillota > Clostridia > Lachnospirales > Lachnospiraceae > COE1. The sequence goes on from VSNM01000097.1 coordinate 1,866, forward strand.
TTCCATCAAAATATTACGATAAGAAGCATAAAAGAATTGCAACACAGGATTATTTGTTGAGGAAAATCGGTTCTGAGATCATGAAAAATTCAAAACAGCGGGGTTCTGGTAAAAGTGGAATGATCCACATTAGCAGGTGTGGACAGCAGATACTGGATCGGACCGCATGTCAGATCAATGAACAAAATGGCGAGGTGACAATCAGGCTGGAAGTTGGTTTTCCGGCAAATGGAAGGACAATCAATGCAGGTGAGCTGGAAGTGATATTATTTCGTATATTGCCTGATGTAGTCAACAAAACAGTCCTTTTTAAGAATATGAAAGTTGGGGAATTAGATGATGTAATGCGTCTGACAGAAAATCAGTTCTTTATCAGGAATGAGATGAAACATAAGGAATTGACTGCATTTATCGCGGATAATTCCGTTCTTCCAAGAAAGTCAGGAATTTCACAGGAGCCGTTGAAAGACGCAGTGCGGTTTAGATCACCTGAGTCAATGAAAATAGAAATGGATCTGCCAGATGGAACAAAAATATATGGCATGGGGATTCCTAAAGGGGTCACACTGATCGTGGGCGGAGGATATCATGGCAAGTCCACTTTGCTTGAGGCGCTTCAGATGGGTGTGTATGACCATATAGCGGGAGATGGCAGGGAATACGTTTTTTCAGATGTTTCCTCCGTAAAAATCAGGGCAGAAGATGGCAGAAGCATATCACAGACAGATATATCCATGTTTATCAATAATCTGCCCAATAAAATGAACACAAAATGCTTTAGCACACAGAATGCCAGTGGAAGTACGTCACAGGCCGCAAATGTCGTTGAGGCTGTTGAGACAGGCTGCAGGGTGCTTCTGATAGATGAAGATACAAGTGCCACGAATTTTATGATCCGGGACGAATTGATGCAGCTGGTGGTGACGAAAGACAAGGAACCGATAACTCCTTATATTGACAGGGTACGGGAATTGTATGAATCTTATGGCGTGTCAACGATCCTTGTTGCAGGAAGTTCCGGGGAATATTTTAATAAGGCGGATAAGATTATCCAGATGGACGAATATCATATATATGATATTACAGAATATGCTAAGGATATTGCGCAGCAATATGGTTCTCATGCAAAGGCAGGTAATGAGAGGGCTGCCGTGATGCCGGACTTCAACAGAAGTGCCCATGTAAACAGGGATTGGCTCGGAGACCGTGTAAAGATTAAGATAAATGGAAAAGACATGGTGAGTATCAACAGGGACGAAATTGATACGAGATATCTGGAGCAGCTTGTAGACGAGGAGCAGCTGAGAATGATCGGGTACTTATTTGTATATATGAATCATTCTGTTTTCGGAAAAAACATGACCCTGCAAAACGCTGTGGAAAAATTATTCCAGTTGATGGAAAAGAGTGGTTTAAAGGAAATCTTTCAAAATCAGCGAATACCATGCAATCTGGCAATGCCAAGACAACAGGAATTGTATATGTGCATGAATCGGTTTAGAAAATTGATGTAAAAACATTGACCAATTAAGTTAATAGGCTTTGCGTTGATAGTGAATAAACCATGATTGACCAAAATAGATAATGTCAAATTATAATTTAACACAAGACTAAATCAGTCAAAAGGAATGATTTCGGTTATGAGAACAAACAGATATGTACTTGGTATTCTGGCACATGTAGATTCTGGAAAAACAACATTGGCGGAAAGCATTTTATACAAAAGCGGGATTATCAGGAAGATCGGACGGGTAGATCACAAAGATACTTTTCTGGATCATTATGATGTGGAACGGACAAGGGGAATCACTGTTTTTTCCAAACAGGCACAGTTTTGTGTAGGTGAGAAAGAAATCTGTCTGCTTGATACGCCGGGACATGTTGATTTTTCTACAGAGATGGAGAGAACGCTGCAGGTGCTTGACTATGCCATTCTGGTCATCAGCAGTGCAGATGGTGTACAGGGGCATACAAGGACACTGTGGCATTTATTGAAGAGACATCATATTCCAGTGTTTTTATTCATCAATAAGATGGATCAGCCAGGGGCAGATCGGGAACGTGTTCTTGATGAAATTCAAAAGCAGCTGGATACTGCCTGTATTGATTTTGGGAGCTGCATGAAGCCGGATCCGGAATTTTATGACAGTGTGGCAATGTGTGATGAACAGCTCATGGAAGAATTTCTTGTGTCGGAGAAGATAGAAACATGCCATATTCAGAATGCAATTATGCATCGAAAGATTTTTCCATGCCTTTTTGGTTCTGCATTGAAGCAGGAAGGGGTGGACGAGCTTTTAAAAGTTCTGGATTATTTTATGCAGGATAAAGATTATCCGGAAGAATTTGGGGCGAGGATATTTAAGATAGCGCATGATGAACAGAATAACCGTCTGACATATATGAAGATTACCGGAGGGAGTCTCAAAGTAAAATCAGTCCTGTCGAATGGAACGTGGAGTGAAAAAGCAGACCAGTTAAGAATCTATTCTGGAAATCAGTATAAAGCTGTCAATGAAGTGTGTGCCGGAATGATTTGTGCGGTCACGGGATTAAAAAGTACTTTTTCAGGAGAAGGGATTGGAATTGAGGATAAAATTGAAATACCTGTTCTGGAACCTGTATTGAACTACAAAATGATATTACCACCCGAATGTAATATACATGAATTTTACAAAAGGCTCTGCATTCTGGACGAGGAAGATCCCCAGCTGCATGTTGTATGGAACGAACAGCTGAACGAAATCCATATACAGATCATGGGGGAAGTTCAGATTGAAGTGTTGAAAAATCTCATTTCAGACAGATTTCATGTAGCGGTTGCGTTTGGTGCTGGAAATATCATCTATAAAGAAACGATTATGGAGCCCGTTGTTGGGATTGGCCATTTTGAACCGCTCCGGCATTATGCCGAGGTGCATCTTCTGATGGAGCCATTGGAGCGGGGAAGCGGGCTTGAATTTGTATCCAGGTGCAGTGAGGATATATTGGATAAAAACTGGCAAAGACTGATCCTGACGCATCTGGAAGAGAAGAAACATATCGGGGTTTTGATGGGCGCTGAAATTACGGATATGAGGATATCTGTGATTTCGGGAAGGGCTCATCAGAAACATACTGAAGGAGGGGATTTTAGACAGGCGACTTATCGGGCAGTCAGAAATGGAATGAAAAAGTCAAAAAGTATATTGCTGGAGCCGTTCTATGCATTTCGGATTGAAGTTCCGCAGGAATTGATCGGGCGTGTCATGTCTGACATTCAACAGAGAAATGGAAAGTTTGAATCACCATGTATTGAAAATGGAGTGGCGGTACTCCAGGGAATGGCACCCGTGGTATGTATGAGAGACTATCAGTTAGAGATTAACTCATTCAGTCATGGAAAAGGAAAAGTTTTCTGTACGTTGAAGGGTTATGATCTATGTCACAATGCAGAAAAAGTGATATCAGAAAATGCATATGATTCAGAAAATGATACGGAAAATCCTACTGGATCCATATTTTGTGCCCATGGAGCGGGATATTACGTAGATTGGAGCAGGGTGGCAGATTTTGCGCATGTGGAAGATAATTTGACTGAATCGGATAATAGTAAAGAAAGTATAGACCAGTTAAGTCAAAATATTATTAAGAAAATATCAGATTTTGGGGATATGGTTATTGCGCAGGAGGAGATTGATGAAATATTTGAAAGGACATTTGGGCGCACGAAGCAAAAAAGGCGGGGCTGGGGCAAAATGATCGCTTCATCAGCAGTGAAACAGAGCAGTGACCGGGGTATTGAGAATCCATATGAAAGTGAAAGAAAAGATTCATATTTACTTGTAGATGGTTACAATATTATTTTTGCATGGGAGGAATTGAGTGAGCTGGCAAAGATCAATATTGATAGTGCAAGGGATCTGTTAATGGATATTCTGTGTAATTATCAGGGATATAAAAAGGTAAATCTGATCCTTGTATTTGATGCATATAAGGTTCATGGAGGACAGGGGGCAGTATTGCAGTATCACAATATCCATGTGGTATACACAAAGGAAGCGGAAACGGCCGATCAATATATCGAAAAAGTGACAAACGAGTTAGGGAAAAAACATAATGTCACTGTTGCCACATCTGACCGGCTGGAACAGATGATTGTATGGGGACAGGGGGCGAAGCGTCTTTCAGCAAACGGACTCAGGGAGGAGATTGAGCATATTAATAAGGAAATAAAAGAGAAGAGTGAAGGTCTGGATCAGCATTCGAACGGCAATTCTTTACTGGATTATTTTTCGGAGGAGGTTCTGGAAGCGGTTAAAAAAATGGAATGATTATCTTTTTATTTCAGTGTTTTCTTTTAATCCTGTGGATCTGTGGTTTCAATGTGATGTTTGTAACGATGACACCTTCCCGCTGACTCAGGATCCACTCCACTGCTTTTCCAACATCATCTGGAAGAAGATAAGATTCTGTCTCGTCCCCTTCTCTGAAATCGGCATTGCGGTAGAGGTTTGTCTGTGTCATGTCTGGAGAAATTGTTACGACCTTGACACCGTATTTTCGTGCTTCGTCAAACAGGCTGTGTGAAAAACTGGCAAGCCCCGCTTTTGTGGCACCATAAGCACAGCCGTGCGGATTGGATTGTCCTGCGGTCACGGAAGAGATGTTAATGATATATCCGGCAGTTTTCTTTAAAGGACGCAGAAGCTGCTGGGTTAAAATCATTGGTGCTTCCAGATTTGTCCGCACAAGCTTCTTGATTTTATCAGGATTTAGTTCCTCATGAAGTCCATAATATCCAACGCCTGCATTGTTCACAAGGACATGAACCTGATTCTGCGCCGTGATTTGTTTGAGTTCTGCACATAACCGGTCTGTATCCAATATATCACAGACAATTGGGTGGGCATTATCCATTGTGTTCCAGTCTGTATTTTTAAAATTTCTGCCGAATCCATATAGCTCATATCCGAGTGTACTCAGCGTTTTACTGATGGCATATCCGATTCCGGACGATGCGCCGGTTACAATTGCAGTTTTTTTATTTAAGTTCTTCATTTTAAGTTCTCCATCTAAAAATCTTCTCTCTGGAAATTTTTTGCTCTAATCCTTCTATTAAAAAGGATTCCATCTGTTCCATCAAATCATCTGGATAATGGCAGTAGCCATTTTCTTTCTGAAAAGGAAACCAGATCACTGCAGATTCGGGCTCCCGTTTTCGCATATTTTTTAGATAATCCTGTGATATGCGAAATGTTCCGACACTGATGTCAACGATTTTTTCCATATTGATGCTGCTAAACACCTGTTCCAACATTTCCTGATAATGTTGCTTCCAATCAGGAATATAGATCATTGGATCAAAACAGAGCCGCACCATGCAGCCCTTCTGTGTCAGTTCTGCAGCGCAGGATAACCGTTCTGTCAAAGAAGGGGTATGGTGTTCAAAGGCTTCTATGACTGCCTGCGGAGATAGTGTAAAAGCATAGATTATCCTGGAAAGTGGAGCAATACCTTGAAAGAAGGTTTTATTTGCACATTTTGTCCGGATCTCAATCTTTAAATTTTCATGTCTTGCGACGAAATCGTGCCATTCCTGTACATAGCCAGTGATCGGTTCCATTGCCAGCAAATCGGTATCATAGGATACACATAGATAGAGTGAATGATTTTCCAATTTCTGTGCAACTTCTGCAAAGATATCCTCAAGATTTACAAACACTACAATGTTTGCGGAAGGATACATTCCCTTTAAATAGCAGTATTCGCAGTCAAATATACAGTTCATAACACAAGATGTATAATAAAAATATGGATTATCAAAACTCTGGCAGACAGGTGCTCCTTCGTAGAGCAGTGTCCCCTGTCTGGCGGCAAGAATCAGCTTTTGTGTACGATGTTGAAGCTGACAGCTTTGTCTGCTCCGGCAGAATACATCTTTGTAATGATTGATATCGATGACCTTTGCAGACGGAAATTTAGCAAGGATTGCCTGCGTGCGCACATGATTTCGAACTGATCTTTCAACATAAATATGTGAAAAAAACGGGTTAAAATAATTCTCATAAAAATTTTCTTTTAAACTCTTCAAATCGTTGTTTTCCTTCTTTTTTATCTTTGCAGGGAAGAAGCTTTTGCTCATACATATTCTGTATTATGGAAATATAGTCTATTCCTGACAGTGTCAGATATTGGATGATCTGTCTCATAGAGTCCTGCATTGCCTTGGTACAGTGCAGATCTGCACAAAATGTCTCGATAAGTTGTTCGTTTTCCGTACATAAATGGTATTTATCGTTTCTACTTTTTAGTGATATCGTAGAAAGCAATTCAATATGATCAAATATGAATTGTTGATATTTTTCCATCAAAAGAGAAGTTTGTTCTTTTGAAACATCTTCTAAAACTCCCTGGTCAGACACTATTTTCAGAAATATCATCTGATGCGGATCAAAAAAATGAATACCAGCCTGATAGATTGCTGCAGCTTCCATATCGTATAATTTATCTGTGGAACTGGGTTCTGTAATCTGGGTGTTGTCATGATCAGTGATCCATGGCAGCATTCCAGTCACAATTGTTCCTTCATTAAAAGGATGACGATAGAGCATATCAGGATAAAATGTTTTGTTTGTTGTTTTCTCTATGATTTTATTGCAAAGGAAAATTCCTTCATTTTTTGTGGTATGTGCACAGATTCCAATATTGAAGAGCTGATCATTTGGTGTTGGTCTGTATATCGAACAAACACTGCTGACGACAGCTGCGGCTGCGATTTCTCCAACACCAGTGATCACCAGCCGGATGCCAGCTGTTTCATTGTAAAATTCCTGATACCAGGTACATTCCTGATTTTTGACTAGATTGAACTGCCTGATAAAAATATGTGCCTCACAGTACAGCGCAGTGAATATATATACCATGCATATCCCCTTTCAGGTTGATTTTTCTGAATGAGTTGTTATTTATAATAGGAAGCTTTTCTTTCGTCGGCTTAGGAACTGTAGGAAAATAAGTGATGCAACTTGCGCAGGATGTTTCTTTGAGGTGAAATTACTAAAGCAATTGTCAAAAAACGAAGGCGTAGGAGGCAAAGGCATAAAGGGCAATGCTTTACGGCGAGGCTTTATGACAATTTCATATGTCTTTGCATAGGAAATTTATAATCGGAGAAATAGTCAAGTCAAGATGTATCACTTGTGTATTACAGTTCCTTAGTATAGCTTGGCACAAATAATGGTGAATATTGCACCAGTCCAAAGGATTGGTACAGTTCTTCTGTTGTCGTCAGTCAACAATGCTATCGCATTGCCTCCTTCCTCCGCCTTGTCCTGTCACAAATATCAAGTATTGTTTTTTCATCGATATTTGGGCAACACTGTACCTGGTTGAAAATTTTATGATGCTTATAATATAGCAATTACATTATATCTTGTAAAGGGAAAAATTACAATGAGGGGACTGTGAAAAATCAAAATATAACCAGAAGAAATCAAATTTGGATTGTGGGAAAAAGAAATTTTGTTTATAATGGATACAGAAAAATGAAGTTCTATCTGTGACGGGGGTCTTCGTATTCTCAATTGGAGAGGGGAATTATACTATGAATGGATGCGCAGTCAGTGAGAGACATAGATACAAAAAGTGGAAAATTATACCGATTGCTGTTTGCGGAGTCTTTGCAATATTGTTTTTGATTACTGCGGTTTATCTTGGTGATTATTATCATTCGGATCAGCTTGCAAGAAATGCTCTTGTAACAGATGATATAGTACAAGTAAATCAGACTTTGAAGGATATGATTTTATTTTCACCGAAGGAACCTGTAGCTGGGTTCATATTTTATCCGGGTGGAAAGGTAGAATATACAGCATATGCGCCCCTGCTTCACAGCTTGGCAGAGCACGGATTATTTTGTGTGCTGGTCAAAATGCCGTGTAATCTGGCAGTGCTTGATGTGAATGCCGCAGAGGGAATCCGGGAAATGTTTCCAGAAATAGAGAATTGGTATATAGGCGGACATTCCTTAGGAGGTTCCATGGCAGCAAGTTACGTATCTGAACATGCGGAGGAATATGACGGTCTGATTCTTCTGACAGCATATGCAACGAAGGATATAAGTCAGTCTGGGTTGGAGGTACTTTCTATTTATGGAAATAAGGATGGTATATTAGATATGGACAAATATACTAAAAATCTGATAAATTTACCTGAACATATGGAAGAATACGAAATAGAGGGAGGATGCCATGCACAGTTTGGAAGTTATGGCAGGCAGGATGGCGATGGAATCCCCGGTATTAGTGGGGAGAGGCAGAGGGAGATTACGGTCAGGTGCATTCTGGAATGGATGAATGAAGGTGACATTGGATTTGCGGTTAAGATGAACAAAAATCTGATGATGGTTCATAATATTGGGATACTTCTTTCATTATGTCAGGGTTAAATCTGTAGCTGAGGAATATTTCAGCCCTGGACTTTGCACTATGCTGTAAAATCCGTAAGAACACGTAGGATGCATCAGGCTAGGGTTCCATGGTTTTGACATTGCGAAGCGATTCTGCATAGCTTGTCGCATGATTGATGATATGTTACTATTTAATAGGTGATTTCCACAATAATGTATGTTATACTATGGAAAATAGCCAAAAAAAGTTATAATAATATAGCATTAATAATGGAAAAAATAGTATAGTTTCTGCAGATATTGAGAAATTTGAATGAATAACTATGTTTTCTGGAAAGGATGTGTTATGGCAATGCAGACAAAGCTCCCCATGGGGATTGAGAGTTTCAGGGAAATACGTACAGGGGGATTCTACTATGTCGATAAGACCGGACTGATCAAAACACTGCTGGAGAATCCGGGAAAAGTTAATCACTGATATGGACAAGACCACAAAACCCATGCGGAGCTGCTGACAATATTTCAAACCAGGTACTTGACATGATGGCGATTGCAGTGTAGACTGTTAAGTAGATTAACAGGAGGCAGACATGGAAAATACATCATTAGACAGGTTATGCGAGTCATTTCTTCAAACGATCAACCAATACAACGCTTTAGAAAAGAAAACTCACACCTATGACATTGACCCTCAAATTTATTTATCAGAAATCCATACCATTGTTGCGGTCGGAGCGCATGAGGCCATCAACGTGACAGGACTTGCCCAGTTACAGGGTACTTCCAAGAGCGCAGTATCACAGTCCATAAGCAAGCTGGTCAAAAAAGGTTTTGTTGAAAAAAGGACTTCACCAGATACAGACAATGAAGTTGTCCTGTTGCTTACTGAAAAGGGAAAACAGGTTTACAGTATGCACGAGAGCCAACATAATTGGCTGAAGTCTCAGCTTGCAGCTGTTTTTGAAAAGTATCCACCAAACACGATTTCTGTTCTATCTGAACTTGCCGTTGACATTCAAGCGATTTGGGCGCAGTTTTTGGGAAAATAACTGCGCCAGCATTGTTATTTTATTTTGCAATCTCTGTTAAGTAGCTTAACGGCGGGAGGGACATTTATGAGTTATGAAATAATAAATTCCATTCCTCAATTCAATTTTCAAATCAACAGGATTTTAACCTATGGCAATTTGGCTTGCTGCCGAGAAGAAGTTATCAGCCATGTGGCCCAGGTCAAGACATTTGAGGAATGGCATACTGCATGGCAGAAAATCGCTGCAAAAAGCGAACAGGAAAGGCATTATCTCCATGCGGCCTACTACTATCGCATGGCGGAATTTTTCTTAAAATCCGATATGCCCGAAAAGAATATCGCTTACAAAAAGTGTGTCGAAAATTTCTACAAGGCGTTTGATTTTGAATTGCATTTGAAGTATGAAAAGCACCGTGTTCCATTTATGGGAAAGACCCTTCACTGTTTGAAGTTTTCGCCACCAAACGCGATTGGAACTGTTCTTGTATGCGGTGGCTATGACTCGTTCATTGAGGAATTTGTACTTCAAGTCTCTGAATTTGTGAAACAACGCTATGAGATTATTCTTTTTGAAGGGCCAGGACAAGGTAAATCCCTCCAAGAGAATTTATATTTCAGCTATGACTTTGAAAAAGCGGCTTCCGCCGTTTTGGATTACTTTGGTATACGGCGATGTGCTATGGTCGGGATTTCATGGGGCGGCTATTTCGCTCTGCGCAGTGCGGCTTACGACAAGAGGATTACGGCAGCGGCAGCTTATGATGTGATGGACAACGGGCTGGAAGTTATGACAAACATTTTTCCAGAACCAATCCGAAGCGCGATCCGGCTCTCACACAAGTATCACTGGCAAGGTGTACTGAACAAACTTGTAAGCATTATCAGAAAGAAAAGTATTTTAGCAGACTGGGCCATTTCTCAAGGACTGCACATTACCGGAACCAAAACGCCCTATGAATTTTTTCAAAGCATCTCTTTCCATAACCTTGCATTGACTACAGAATTGCTCACACAAGATATATTGCTTTTAGCCGGAGCGGAAGATCACTACATACCCCGAAATCAATTCTATCGGTTAAAATCATCCATCCATAATGCGAAAAGTTTAACGTGCAGGCTTTTTACAAAGGCCGAGGGCGGTGAGCAGCACTGTCAAATCGGAAATCATCAGTTAGCCATAAACGCAATTTCTGATTGGTTGGCTTGCTATTTCGTGCAATAGCAAAAGTTAAAAAGGCCTCCCACATCTGCCCAGCGGCAGAAAAGAAAAAAAACCGTTGCTGGGCAGATTTATTTTCATACCCAAAATTCAGACAGTAAGCGGCGGTTTTGATTTTCAAAGCCGCTACTTTTTATATTTTGGCGGCAATTAGGAGGATGCCGCCATGCGATTGCGAATAGATAGGCACTTGTCAAAAAAAGCCTTGTCCCCGCAGCGGCGACCTCTACCCAGGCTTGCGAAAATAGTCGTTTTCCGTCTGCCTATACAATCTCTTCCAACGCCCGAATAGCCTTGTGCTGTTCGGGTTCTTTTGCTTTTTCTGTGGGCCGCTTCATCCGGCCCCGATGTCGAGGCCCACCCCTCTTGTTCAGATTTCGCTTACCCCAAATCTGAACAGGAGGACAACACGATGGAGATCACCATCAAGAGATACAGCCGCAAGCTGACCTATGAGGACGCTGCCACCCTGGACGAGTTCTGGGAGCTAGCCAAACGCACCGAACGGAGCCTTGACCGGGAACAGCGGCGGCACTGGGACGGGCGCGAGTGTGACGAGTACATAACCGCCGCCCAGGGCGTTCTGCCCTACTGCGCCACCCCGGAGGAATTGGTCTGCCAGCAGGAAACGCTGGATGAAATTCTGGCGGTGCTGGCCCTCTGCACGCCTACCCAGCGGGAGCGGTTTTTGCTCTATGCGCTGTACGATTACAGCTATGCGGAGATTGGGCGGATGTGCGGCTGCTCCAAGGCCGCAGTCTATGACAGCATTGAGGGCGTTCGGAAAAAGTTTTTCAAATTTTTCCGCTGACCGCCCTGACGATCATCCCGGCATGATGGCTACCAGGTGAGGGGCAACCGCCCCATCACCGGGATGGACAAGCTGCTCCGGCGGCTTGTCCATCCTATGCCAAGGAGGTCAAGATGTCAGCGATCAATCAGCTTCAGCAAGAGTGCGTCCGTTTCTTACGGCGCACTTATACACCGTTCCGGTGTCGTGCGCCCTGCCGGGGGCGTTGCGTCCTTCGGACGCGATGGGGAGCTGCACTCCCCAAACCCCTTGCACACCCGCAGGAAAGGAACACCCGCTTTGCGTCTGTTCCTTTCCTGCGGGTCAGGTATCGTCAACGCCAGATTGGCACTCACGCTAAAAACGCAAATCTGACGCTTTTAGGATTTTGCAGAGGGAGCGTGTGAAATGGGCGCATCCGAAATCCCACACATGACCTATCAACAGTACCGGACGGCCCGGAGGCTGGTGCGGGAGTGCTGCAACTACGATTGCGGAAACTGTCTGCTTCTGGACGATGGCGAGGAATGTATCTGTCCTCAGAGCATCACCTACTCCCTGATTTGCAAGTGGTTCCGTGCCGCCGTCCTTCCTCTGGACGCCGGCCTGTGCGCCGCATTGTTCCCGCCTTCCTCTGTCAGACGGCGGCACTGCCGGGAGTGCGGGAGGCCGTTTGCCCCGCCCAGGCACAACACTCTCTATTGCTCCACCTGTGCCGCAGAACGGGTGAAACGGAGCAAACGCACATGGGCCAGGAAAAACCGGGCTGATGTGTAGAAAAAGTACCCGCTGAAAACGCAGTAATATCAGGGCTTTCAAGACCGCCCTCAAAGGGGGCCTGATACATTTCCTTCCCGCCCCCGAAAACGGGCCTCTAACGGCCCACAGCGGCGGTCTGACAGCCCCACACTAAGGAGGCTAATACCATGACCGACTACATGACGATAACTACCGAATTGCCGCCCTATTTCTTCTTCCCCTGGTTCCTGCTGGATATGGGCTTGACCCTTACCGCCAAGCTGGCCTATGCCCTTTTGCTTGACCGGGCGCGGTTGTCCCAGCTCAACGGGTGGACGGACGAGGCGGGGAGAGTTTATATCATCTTCCCGATTGAGAAGATAGCCGAAATGCTCGGCAAGAGCATGACCACTGCCAAGAACGTATTGGCTGAGTTGGAGGCGGCGGGTCTGATTGAACGCAAACGGCAGCAGTTTTCCAAGCCTAATCATATCTATGTGAAACTGCCTGATGGACAAAAATTTAGCCGCCCCTGATGGATAAAAACTTGTCCTTCACCATGGCCGGAAAACTGTTCTTGTAATAGGGCAGAAACCCGGCTGACGCAGGCAAAAAACCTGTCCTCTAATAAGAACTATAAGAACAATAACAAGTATAAATAAAACGAGTGGGAGTAAATAGCGCCCACTTTTCGGACAAACGCCGGACAAATGTCCGCAGCTACATCACAGACCCGTTTGAAAATTTGAAAACAAGGAGTTGCCTATGGAGCATATCAGCTACAAAACGCAGACCGAGATTGTCAATTTCCAGGGCCGGGAAATCCCGCTGGAAAACCTCACCCCCATCCTCTCCCCGGAGCAGGAGGCGGCGAAGCGCTGGGAGTTGGAGCAGCGGCTTTACGAGGTGTTTCGCAAGTACCAGCAGAGGGAGAAGCCCACCTCGTGATTTTTTCAGATAGAGATTGATTTGCGGGGCTGCTGACGGTATAATGAAGCTGTCAGCAGCTCCGTTTCTTTTCAGAAAGGGAGCGCAAAATGAACAATCGAATTGACGCGATTTATGCAAGACAGTCCATTGACAAAAAGGATAGTATTTCTATCGAAAGTCAGATTGAGTTTTGCAAATATGAATTGAGGGGTGGAAGCTGCCGGGAGTATCAAGATAAGGGTTACAGCGGTAAGAATACGGACAGGCCCCAGTTTCAAATGCTGGTGGAGGACATCAAGCGCGGGCTGATTGCCAGGGTAGTTGTTTACAAGCTCGACCGCATCAGCCGTTCCATTTTGGACTTCGCAAACATGATGGCTTTGTTCCAGGAATACAACGTGGAATTTATTTCTTCCACAGAGAAGTTCGACACGTCCACACCGATGGGCCGGGCGATGCTGAACATCTGCATTGTGTTCGCACAGTTAGAGCGTGAAACCATCCAGAAGCGAGTGCAGGACGCATGGTATGCCCGGTGTCAGCGAGGTTTCAAAATGGGAGGACGAGCGCCTTATGGATTTCGGACGGAGCCTATCATCATTGACGGCATCCATACCAAGAAGCTGGTGATTGAGCCGACAGAAGCGGCGTTCGTGCGTAAGATGTACGAGATGTATATTGACCCCCAGGTGTCGCTTCACGACATCACCCGACAGCTTACCGAGCAGGGGATGCGGACATACTTCGGCAAACCATTTTCCAGGGCGACCATCAGCATCATGCTTCGTAATCCCATTTACACCATGGCTGACTTGGATATTTACGAGTTTTTCAAGAGCCAAGGGACGAACATCTACAACGATGCCGCCGACTTCGTAGGGACAAACGGATGTTACTACTACCGGAGCAAGGACCGCACCGAGAATAAGCACACGCACTTGGAAGGCCAGACGCTGGTGCTGGCCCCCAGCGAGGGCTTTATCCCGTCTGATTTGTGGCTTAGGGTTCGCAAGAAGATGATGGCGAACCAGACCTATCAACCGGCCAGGAAAGCCCGCAACACCTGGATGGCGGGGAAAATCAAGTGCGGCAAATGTGGCTATGCTCTGATGTCGGCCCACTCCTGCAGGTATCTCTATCTGCGCTGTACGAAACACGCTGACAGCAAGTTTTGTTCCGGCTGCGGTACAATCCGTCTCCGCGATTTAGAGGCGGTAGTTTACCTGCAGATGGTGAAGAAACTGGAGGATTATAAGACGCTGACGGGCCGCAAAAAGAAAAGAGCCGCCAGCCCGAAACTGACGGCGAAGCAGACAGAGTTGGCCCAAGTGGAGAGCGAGATCGAAAAGCTGCTGGACACGCTGATGGGTGCGACCCCGGTGCTGATCTCCTACGCCAACGCCAAGATTGAGGAATTGGACAGCCGCCGTCAGGCCCTTGCCAGCGAGATTGCCAAGTTGACCGCCGAAGCGGTGTCCCCGGAGCAGATTAACACGATTTCCAACTATCTGGACGATTGGGAGAATGTCAGCTTTGAGGACAAGCAGCAGGTGGTGGATTTGATGATTACCGTCATTCGCGCCACCAGCGAGAAGCTGCAAATTG
>VSNM01000098.1:0-10410 GCA_009774245.1 Lachnospiraceae bacterium
CCAAAAAAGCGGGCAAACAATCACTGTCCACCCGCTTTTTTTTGACGTGCCAAAAAATCGGCTGTGAATAGTAACAAATTCCTTGATTTTTTAAGGAAAATCACTTGACAATATAGGGAGGACAAAATCATGGCAATGGAAATTACAAACAATTACAGCAATTATGCAGCACAAAGCATGGCAGAAAGCAGTGCTGCAGGCATCAGTGCCATAAATGGCACCAAAAAGAAAGGGACAGAAAAAACGCAGGAAACTGCAGGAAACAGTAAATCCCAAAGTACAGCGGAGTATGCAAACGAACTGTCAAAACTTGTGCCAGGCGTGGATTTTAAGGTTGGAAATTCGTTTTCGACAGCGAAAAACGGCAAGACATTGACGGTCAATCCGAAGCTTTTGGAGAAAATGCAGAATGACCCGGAAACAGAAAAGGAAATGAAGGAACTGATTAAAGGCGTTGAATCAGCGGTAAATATGTTGGATAGTGTAATGAATGCCAGTGGTTGGACGGTTGTTTTTAAACATGATTACATAGATGAAAATGGAAAGTATCGTCAGATTGCCCTTGTCAGAAATGACTTTATGCTGAACATGAGCGACAAGCTCCGGGAAGAACGGCGGGAAAATTCGGAAAAGCTGATTGAAAAGACAAAAGAAAAGGCGGCAGAAAAGAAAGAAGAATTAGCTGAAACTTTAGAAGAAAAGAAAGAAGCAAAAGAAGATGACGCAGACGGAAAGGTAGAAGAAAAATCAACTCCTAACAAAGCGGAACAGCTTCTAAATGAAAAACTGGCGGCTTCCAAAGACGGCATGATTTATCTGAACGATACAGATATTCGGACAATGATCGAAGCTGCCAAAGAAGATACTACAGGCAAGGCGAATACAAAACAACAGGCGGGTGTTGGTGCAAATTTGGACTTAAAGGCTTAACAAGAAAAATTTAAAAATATGGAGGAATAAGAAAATGACCATTAACAGTATCAATGGGGCAAATACGCAAATCAAGCAAATGGGAACAAGCCAGGCAACGGACTCCTACAGCCAGAACATTCATAATCAGATTGCCAATGCGCAGAAACAGTTGCAGGAGCTTTCTTCTAATGAGGATATGACGTTAGAGGAAAAAATGAAAAAGCGGCAGGAAATACAGCAGCAGATTAGCGATTTGAATATGCAGTTAAGGCAGCATCAGATGGAACAGCGCAGAGCCGCCATGGGCGGCTCCGAAAAACAGCAGACAAAAGATTCTTCCATGGACGATATGCCTGGTGGCACAAAAAGCGGAAAAACAGGAAGCGGAAGCAACGGACTGTCACAGGCAAGCATGACGGCAATGATTTCAGCAGGCATTTCTATGAAACAGGCGAAGGCACAAGGCAGTGTGGCTGTAAAAATGGAGGGGAGAGCTGGGGTTCTGGAATCTGAAATTAAGTTAGATAAAGTCAGAGGAAATGATACGCAGAAAAAGGAAGAAGAGCTTGCCGATGTGGAACAGAAAGCGCAGGCTGCAACTTCATCACAGCTTTCTACTTTGGCAGACGCAAACAAGACAATGGTGGAAGCCGCAAAGACAGACAACAAGGACGAAAAAGTTACAAATGCAAAGGAAAAAGGTTCAGACGAAAAGGCGTCCGACGCAGATACACAAAAAGAAACTATAAATGAACAATCAGACGTTTCTGCTTCAAAGGGTACAGTAGCCGAATCCACAGCCACAACACAACATCCGACAGCATATGTACCAGTGGATATTCGTTTATAGGGAGGTGAGCCTATGGGAACACCTTACAGACCACATACTGATAAGCCCCGCAGCCAAAAACATGATCAGCGGGTAACAGTTCAGCCTTCGGCTTCCTGTCACAGGCATCAAGCCATGCAAAACCACTTCGTGGTGGCTTGATGCATCTCAGCTACTACGTTTTCTCACGGACTTTGCGGCGTAGTGCAAAGTCCTGTGCTGAACTGGTACATCGGCGGTACAATATACTTTCGCGGGTGTTGCCATAAATCATTTTCAATCTTCCAGTTACGGATAGGACAAAACCACTCCAACAGGACAGACAAGATTGCACTTTGCAGTGCGAATAATGGCGCAGTAATGATTTCTGTACTATTTACGCCACTTTTGCCTATTTGCCAGCTAAGGAACTGTAGAAAAATAACTGACGCATCTTGCGCAATTTGCATCACTTATTTTCCTACAATTCCTAATCAGATACACACTGTTTACCGCCATATTGACAGAAAAGATACATTACTCGATGAATGGTTTCGGTGTCAACGCGATTTTTGATACTGCTCTCTGTGTTATTTATTGCCCTGCGCCTGTTTTAACATCCTGATTTCTGCGTGTAGTCGCTCGATTTCGGCCTGCTGCTCCATCAAAGCGGAGTCCTTTTCGGCAATCGCATTGGCATTGTCCAATTTCATTTTGGCAATCGTGGCATCTTTTTGGGCGAGTTCCGCCCTGCTGTCTTCACGTCCCCATTGATATAGGGCTTCTGCTACTTCACTCACTTCCATACCTCCTCTGTGCTTATACTTTTCATAGATCTCCAGATACTGTCGGTCTCCCGTGACCGCTGTGAGTGTGTACAGCGTATCCCGTGCGTGTGTCAGCATCTGTCTGTCGTTTTTCAGAGTTTCAATCTGTTCACTTTTAGTATACGACTTCGAAAGGAATTTGGCAATACATGAAAAATCCGACCGGAATGCTTTCACCTGTTCCTGTGAGAGCTCCCGCAGACGAATCAAGTTCAGACTGTAGTTCTGGATATATTTTCGGACTGACTCATCCTCCGGCATCTGCATCATGGAACAGATGTCCTCTGGGATATCCTCCTTTCCATAATAGAGCACCAGCGTGATGACCGGCACAAGCTTCTGGTCTGGGTGAAGCTGGCGGGTGTAGGCGCTGTTGTGTGTCTCCTTATTCCGCGTCATAAATTCCTCAATCTGCCTGTCATATGCAGTATAGGTGTACCCCATGACTTTGAACGGGGTAGTCTGGTCAGGCACATACTGGTTTTCAAGCCCCCAGATGACATAACGGATTCCGCTCCGTACATCCTCCATGCAGTTATCCCTGTACAGTCCTTTGAGTTTGCCGTCTTTTTCAACCGCATTGTTTAAGTAGAATGGTTTTAAATTCTGTTCCAGTAGCACGGGTTTTCCTCCGTATACGAATGCGTTGATGATATCCGCAAACACGTCCGCATATGAAGTCAGGCTGTTGGAAGCAAGGTCATGCTGTCCCATTGTTTGTCTCCTCCTTCGTTTTTTGAATCTTGATAGCTTTATCATTCAGATTGTATCATATGCGAGTTATTTTGGCATTGGACGTTTAATCCAAAATGGCTGACACATTCTTAACGATAGCTTTCAGAATCCATCGAATACCTTATCGTTATTCGTTTTTCCTTTAACCATTCTTGCCCTTGACAACCCTTTTCCGATTTATATTACTTATTTTCTAACGTATCGGCAGCAGAATCTCCGTGGCAAACACACACTCCTCCGACTGGCGATCCAGAAAGCCGCCGTACTTGTCCACGATCCGGTCTACTCTACGCAGACCAAAGCCGTGGATACCCTCCCCGCGCTTGGTGCTTTCAAACAGCCCGCCGTGCCTTGCGGCTTTTCCCTGCATCCCATTCATGACGGAGATGTAGAACTGTTCCTGCAGGATGTCCATATAGATCTTGATAAAGCGCTCATCCTCGGCCGCAACCTTCTGACAGGCCTCAATGGCATTGTCCAGCAGGTTTCCCAAGAGCACGCACAGCTCTGTGTCCGTAATCTTTAGTTGTGCCGGCACATGGGCCGTGACCTCCGTACGAATCTGATACTCACGCATCAGGGACAGCTTGCTGTTTAAGATCGCATCCGCCATGAGATTCCCTGTTTTTATGATCCGGTCGATTTCATAAAGGCTCGCGTCAAGCTCTTTGAGATACGTAGCCAGTTCCTCGTATTTTCCCAGCTCCAGGTATGAGCCTGCCGCCTGAATGTGGTTGTGGTAGTCGTGTCTCCATGCCCGCATGGTGCGGTACATATTTTCCACTTCCTCATAGTGGCGGTTTACCAGGTCGCTCTGGAAGCTTTCCGTCCGCCTGTCGATCAGGCGGGGAATCCAAATAAAAGCCGCTGCAAGTCCCAAGAGCAGAAGCAGGGCGAGAAAAAAAGTCAGCATAATTTATATCCTTTCAGCACAGCAAAGTCCCCGAAATCGAGTAGGGGAATGAACTTCTGCCGCCTTAGCGGCATATTTCCCTGTGAAAAACTTCCGCATATGGTTTTTCACATTTTGCACGGGGCTGCGCATAAAAAAGCCGCTATTCTTCCTGGCGGAACAGACGGATAAACGCGCGGTTCAGCCCGTGGTACTGCGTCCTGCTCACGGGAACCTCCCTGCTCCCCGCAAGAACTGCCTTATCACGGCAAATCGCGGTGACCTGCGCCAGATTCACCAGATAGGAGCGGTGGGCGCGAAATACCGAAAGCCCCAGAAGCCCAAGTTCCTTCTCGATTTCCGATATACCTTTCTTGATCTGGACGCATTCTTCTAAAGTATACAGCAGGCAGGTGTGTCCGAACGATTCCAGATAGAGGATTTCGGCAAGGGCTACCCGCCTTTGTCCTTCGGGTGTCTCCACTGTCCAGTACCGCTGTCCCCGCCTGCGCCGCAGCAAAAAGAGGTCGAGCGCTTCCCACAGCTTTTCCTGCAACAGGGGCTTTAAGAGATATCGAAACGCCTCCACCTCATAGCCCTCCGCCAGATAATCCTCGTACCCCGTGACGAAAAGGATTCCCGTATCGAGGTCTGCCACGCGGATTTTTCTGGCGGCGCTCATGCCATCTGTCCCCTGCATCTGAATGTCAAGCAGCACGATGTCAAAGCCCTTCTGGAAAAAAGCCTGCAGCAGGGATTCTGCATCGGAAAAAGAAAAGACAATTGCCTGATATTTCCTAAATGTTGCCCAATCCCGAATGTACTTTTCCAAAAGCTCGCGTTCTGCCTGTTCGTCATCACAGACCGCAATTCGCAAAGGCTTCATTTTCCATGTCCTCCATTCATGATTGACTTTCTATATCGTACCACACGCAGACGTTTTCTGCAATTTTGTATCATGATTATAATATTTCGCCTGCGCCTGCCACATATTCCGGTATAGCCCCTCCTGTCCGCACAGCGCATCATGGCTCCCTCGCTGTACGATATTCCCGTCCTCAAACACCAGGATCTCTCCGGCGAACCGGCATGCCGAAAGCCTGTGGGAGATAAAAAGGGCAGTTTTGTTCCCTATGATCTCATGGAATCTGGTATAGACTTCATTTTCCGTCACTGGATCAAGCGCGGCGGTCGGTTCGTCCAGAATCACGAAGGGAGCGTTTTTATAAATGGCGCGCGCCATGGCAAGCTTCTGCGCTTCCCCGCCGGAGATCACAAAGCCATTTTTCGAAAAATCCCGCCCGATCATGGTATCCAGACCGTCTGGCATCTTGGACAGCAGTTCCTCCAGCCCAGCTCGTTTGGCTGCATCCAGCGCCCTTGACCGGTCTACCCTGTCACCTCCTGCAATGTATTCCCCCATATTCAGGGAAAACACCTGAAAATCCTGAAAGACAACAGAAAATAGCTGCATGTATTCCTCATACCGATATTTCCGGATATCCACGTCGTTCATCAGGATCGTTCCCTCCGTGGGATCATAGAGACGGCAGAGCAGCTTGACAAAGGTGGTTTTGCCTGAGCCGTTGGTACCTACCAGTGCCACGCGCTCCCCGATCTCAAAGCGCAGATTCATGTTTTTCAGCACCCAGGTTTCCGTTCCCGGATATTTGAAGGAAACGTTTTTAAATTCAATCAGAAACCGTCCATCCTGTCGCTTCTGCACTGGAATTGTTCCCTTTTTCTTTTTTTCTGGCAGATCCAGATAGGCAAAGAACTCTTCCATCCTCCCCCTGTAGTTGTGCAGATAATCCCAGCTGTAAAGGAGATCCGAGACCGCCTGCACCATCTGCTGGATACCTCCGGCATAGCGCACGACGCTTCCTGGGGCGATCGCTCCCGCATGAGCCTGCAGTCCCGTGTAGAGATACGCACACGCGCCCAATACCGCTGCCCAGAGACTCTGTAGAAATCCTTGTCCCATCCGGATTTTGGCAACTTCGCTGTCTACCTTTACACCGTTTTCGCGCATCCTTTCGCCGTATTCCATCAGCATCTCCTGCTGCTGAAACAGACGGATATCCTTTCCGGCATCGGCGTCCAGAACCACTTCCGACATGATGAACGTGTTTAGGCGTTCCTTATCCGCAAATGCTTTCCAGATACCGGACTCCCGTCTGCCGGCACGGTGGGCCATCCTGCTCATGAAACAAAGTCCTACCGACAGCGCTGCCACGGTCACGGCGGCGGCAATGCGCCCAATTCCGGAGGATGCCACGGGCAGCGTGCAGACGGTTACCACGGCAAAAACCAGCTTCAGACAGGCGGTGAGAAAGAGTTCCGTCTGCCAGATAAAGATCTCAAATGCGCTCCCGCCGCGCCGGTGGTATTCCATCTGCCTTGCCCGGAGCTTTTGTACCTCCTCGTTCTCCATCAGCTCATAATCCATCCCCATGGACTTTTCCATCATAGGTTCCTCCGTGCGGAACCACAGACTCCACCAGAGGGTGTTCTTGTACGTTGCTGTCAGATGCCGCAGCGTGGTTACCAGCAGTGCGGCTCCAGCGCCCAGAAGTGCCCAGAATATCATCTCCGCAAGAGTTCTTTTTTCATAAAGGGCGTCAAGCAGCATGGCTGAGACATAAATGCTGATAAAGGGGTAAATGCTGTCCATCACGAGCGTGATACCCATGACAGACCATTTCCGGCTGTAGGTAAACAGAAGACGGATCGCCCTCAGGTGGCTGCGCACATCTTTTTGAAATTCTGAACCCTTTTTGTCTATGCTCTGCATATTTCCATGTCCTCCTCTTTGTAGTACTGGCTCTGAATCTGGTACAGCCTTGCATAGGCGCCGTCCCTTTCAAGGAGAGCCTGATGACTGCCCATCTCCGTGATCTGTCCCTTTTCCATGAAAAAAATCCTGTCGCAGAAGCGGGTGCTCGAGAGCCTGTGCGAGATGAACACAGAGGTTTTGTCTGCGGACATTTCTCGGTATCTCTCATAGACTTCCTGCTCAGCCAGCGGATCAAGCGCCGCAGTCGGTTCATCCAGGACAAGAATGGGCGCTTCTTTATACAAAGCCCTTGCCATCCAGAGCTTCTGCTTCTCGCCGCCGGACAGGTCGACCGCATGGGCGCATACCCGCCTTTCCAGAGAGGTGTTCTCCTTTAAAGGAAGGCTTTCCACCTTTTCCCAAAGACCTGCCAGCTTCAGACACTGCCGTACCCTGTCCAAATCCATCCCCGTATGATTTGCGCCGGATTCCGGTGCGGAGGCCACATTCTGCGCGATACTAAAAGGTAGCAGCTTCACGTTCTGAAATACAGCCGAGACCATACTGTAATAGGATTCCCTGTCGTACTCCCGCACATTCCGTCCGTTTACCAGAATCTCTCCCTCTGTGGGATGGTAGAGCCCACACAAAAGTTTTACCAGCGTCGTCTTGCCTGCACCGTTTAATCCCACCAGAGCGATTTTCTCCCCGGGATGGACGGTAAAGCTAATGTCTTTTAGGGTTGCGTCAGAACTCTTCGGATAGACGAAGCTCACATGCCGGAAGGTGATCTCTGCGGCTGATTTCTTTTCTGCCAATTGCTGTTTCCCCCAAAAGGCTGTCCCCTCCCAGTTGTCCAAAAACTGCCGGAGCCTGCCGTAATCCAGATTCAGCCGTCCCACCCGTTCTCCCACGGACAGAAGCTGGGAACAGGCCTGCTGGGCGCCCGCTACCATCGCCATATACCAGACAAAATCGGACACAGCCATCTCTCCCCGGACGATCTGAACAATGAGAAACACATACGCACAGCCATCCCGCACAAAATTCAGGACGGAATCCACACAATTTGCCGCCAGGTAGGCATTTTCCCACCGTTTGACATAGCCCTCGCTGATCTTACGCTCCTTTTTCAGGATCCCCAAAAGCCACCCTGACAGATCAAAGATCCGTATATCCTTGCCCGCCCTGAGATCGGTGGTCAGCCGCGCCACATAATCCATCTTCCGATTGGCGGCTTCCGCGAAATGCCGCATCTTTTTGTCATACGCCCTGGCTCTTTTCTGCAAAAAAGATGCCGTCAGCGTGGGCAGCAGCACCAGGATCAGGATGCCCGCGCTCTGGGTGAACAGGATTCCGCCGTACAGCGCCACCGACAAAGCCGCCACCAGAAAATCCTTCCAGATCGGGTAGCCGTTCCGGAGCTCGGAGTGATGCCTATAAATAGCGTCATAGGAGGCGTACGCCTCATCGTGGAAACACTCATTTTCCAGAACCTCATAGTCCACAGACAGCCTCTTTTTCATAATACGCAGGATATAGAGATCCGGAATTGCACGTGTTTTGGTGTCTGCATAAACATTCGTTCCTGCCTGAATGCTGCCCACAAGGGCCAGGGCTGCCGCCAGGACAAGAAGCCGTCCGGTAAACACAGACAATGCCCAACCGTTTTCCAGCCCCGCCAGCACCAGCTTTGGCAGTCCGGCGCCAAGATACGGCAGCAGTACGCCGCTGGCAACCGCCAGTACATAGCACAGGGCTGCCAGCGGCTCCCGGACACACAGTTCACGGAAAAAGCAGAACGTATTTTCTGCAAAACCATATCTTTTATCATGAGTAAAATTATTATGAGTTGACTTATTACCGTTTGACATGACTGTTTTACCTCCCCCTTTGCCGTTTGGGTTTTACCTGATTTTATCATGTGGTTCGGAGTCAGCGCAATTGTTCTGCACGAATTGCACTGTGGGAGCACGAAATTGTGCGGTAACAAGTTATTTATCGCCAGTTCCTTCCTGCAACTGCTTTTGACTGAGAGCCATAACGCTCAAAACAGCGAAGACAACACACAACAATGCAGTCACGGCAATGGAGCTCCAATACAAAGAGGCCTCGCCGACGCCGTTTAGCAAGGCGGATGAGTTGACCGGCATCAGGGATTTGGCAATGACAACCTTGTACCGCTCAAATCCTTTTGTCAGAGTCAGCACAAGCGTTCCGGACTGATACTCCTGCGTGAAAATACTGCTCTCAAGTAAAATAAGGCGGCGGTGATAAGCATTAACTATCCCGCCGCCGGTAAGCAGCGGCGGCAACAGCGGACTTGCCCTTGCCGTGGGATATGACTTTGATACTAGCCCTCGTTGGAAGACCTGTTTATGGAGGTAATCGAAAAATGAAATCATGACTTTTATGAGAGCGATAAGCTGGAATCTGTCGATATCTTTTACTTCGATATAATATCAATTTCTTTTCTGCCTTACACAAATGATGACTGCCATAATAAGCATTGGACTCATACCGATAATACCAATATACGCCGGGCCAAAGATTGCCATATCCGCATACTCAGGTTTAGTAAGATAAGCGAATATGGTAAATGCATTGGTTGCACCATGCATCAGTGATGGAAGCCAGATAGTTTCTGTCTTTTCATACACATAATCACACAAAATACCCATCATAACAGTAAAGAGGCAGAATACAATCGGACCGAGCACCGGGGCTCCAATATATTCTTTACCATACTCATAACCGGCAAATATCATAACGGGCCAGTGCCAAGCCCCCCAAATTACACCACCCACGATACGTCCTTTAGTGACACCAAGTTTCTCCTTCAAGTATGGATACAAAACACCTCTCCAACCGACCTCTTCACCTAATGCAGCAAACATATTAAAAAATGGTGCAAATGTAATTGCCTGAATACTAGAAATCAGTATATATATTGGGATTGTTAATCCTTGCGCTTCCAGCTTTTCTAACGCACCAGCCTCTATAAGTCCGCGCAAGGTCAAAAATTCTGAATCAAATGCCTTGGGAAAGATTATAAAAAACAAAACTCCACCAATGATGCTTAGTAAAGCAGGCATCCAAAGTGCAAAGAATACATATCGAATTTTACCCTTTAGCTGTGGAACCCATCCCATACCTTTTAATGGAATCCTTGCTATAAGTGTAGCCATGAAAGGCATAAACATAGTTATCACCATAACAATACTAAATACCATTTGATTTCCATTGTTGCTAAAAATGACTGCAATACTTTCCAAAATCCATGCCAATCCAAATGCTGCTATCATATATGTCGTAAATTGTTTTCTGCTAATTGTTGTTTTTTCCATTATGAATTATCTCCTTTTCTCAATTCATAGGTTTCCACACAGAAGCCATTGTGTCCGCAAGCGGTACAGGTCAGTTTTCTGGCGCTCGGCGTGTGTTTCGACAAAAGAAACTG
>VSNM01000098.1:10510-16321 GCA_009774245.1 Lachnospiraceae bacterium
TCGGGATGCTCCTCGGACAACAGTTCTTTAATGCTGTTGATTGGCAGGTCAAGCTCACGCAAAAAGCAGATGGCCTTCATTTTTTTCAGGTCTTCATCGTTGTAAATCCGTCTGCCGCCTTCACTCAGTTCGGATGGAATCAGAATTCCGCGTGTATCGTAGTATTGAACTGTTCTCACGGACACCTCGCAGAGCCTGGCAATTTCGCCTGTCGTGTATTTGGACATAGCCCCTCACCTCCTTTCCCCTGTAACGTACTACATTACGCTGAGTCACAAGCAATAGGTGACGCAGGGGGATATTATACAAAATGCATTGATTTCATTGATTTATACCTTGTTTTATATGTTATATCGGTTGCTTTCCTATTCCTTATGAAAAAATTGTCTGATATTTGGAGCAATCAGGCAGTTACTGCTTGATTTCACGTTCAAATCAGGCTACAATAGGGGAGTAGTTCAATAACTATGGAGGGAGATAGAAAAATGATCGAAAAATTATTTAAGCTCAAAGAGAACAACACGGATATACGCACGGAGGTCATAGGCGGCATCACGACGTTTATGACGATGGCGTATATCCTCGCAGTCAATCCGTCGATGCTTTCCGCGGCGGGAATGGACGCGACGGCGGTCCTGATGGCGACCTGTCTGGCATCGTTTGTCGGCACGGTGGCGATGGCGTTGATGGCAAATTACCCGTTTGCACTCGCGCCCGGCATGGGACTTAATGCGTACTTTGCGTTTACAGTGTGCGGCGCCTATGGCTATGACTGGCGTGTGGCACTGCTGGCGGTATTTGTGGAGGGCATCATCTTTATCATTCTGTCGCTGACCAATGTCAGGGAGGCGATCTTTAACGCGATCCCAAGTGGATTAAAAAAGGGTGTCAGCGCGGGTATTGGACTGTTTATCGCGTTTGTGGGATTACAGGGCGCGCATGTGATCGTGAACAGCGACTCGACACTGACAACATATGTGAGCTTTGCATCAGAGTTCCACACACTTGGAATCTGCGCGCTGCTGGCGATCATCGGAACGCTGCTGATCGCGGTGCTCTACACGCGGAATGTGAAGGGTTCCATATTGATCGGTATTATCGTGACATGGATTCTTGGCATGATCTGCCAGGCAGTGGGTATTTACAAGGTGGATGTTGAGGCTGGTTTCTATTCGCTGTACCCGACCTTTGCCATCACCGATTTTTCAGCGATATCAAAAACATTTGGACAGTGCTTTGTGGGCGATTTCTCGAACATAAACATCGCGAACTTTGTCGTAGTGCTCCTTGCATTCCTGTTTGTGGACATGTTTGACACGATCGGCACACTCGTGGGTGTAGCTACCAAGGCGGACATGCTTGACAAGGACGAGAAGCTCCCGAACATCAAGCAGGCGCTCCTTGCGGACGCGATCGCAACCTCGGCAGGCGCGGTGCTCGGCACTTCCACGACGACGACCTTCGTGGAGAGCTCGGCGGGTGTCGGCGCGGGCGCAAGGACAGGACTGGCTTCGATGGTGACAGGATTCCTGTTCCTGATCGCGATCTTTTTCGCGCCGATCTTTACGGCAATCCCAGGATTTGCGACAGCTCCGGCATTAATCTTCGTGGGATTCTTGATGGTATCTTCTATTATAAAGGTTGATTTCGACAATCTGTCAGAGGCGATCCCGGCATATCTGTGTATGCTCGCCATGCCGCTTGCATACAGCATTTCAGAGGGAATCGCGATCGGTGTCATCTCCTATGTGGCAGTGAACGTGTGCTGCGGCAAGGCGAAGAAGGTCACACCGCTGATGTATGTGCTGGCAGTGCTGTTTATCTGCAAGTATATCTTCCTGTAAGGAGCTTTTGGGATAGCTAAGGAACTGTTAAGGAAGTTCCTTAGCTCCCTAAAAGCTATTGTTTTATATATCTCTGATTCCTGCTGTTCGGTTTATCCGGCAAGGTCATTCTGATTACCCCAAGTTCCATTGCCGGATTGATATAATTTTTTCGCAGTGTTTCCTTGGACTTCAGCCCTAACGCAGCCATAATTGCATTGGAAGTGTACGGTACATCAAATTCCATGACATCCAGCATACGTTTTATATATTCCGTTGTATCGGCATTTGATTTACGAATCTGCGAAATAACTTCATCTAATATTTGATCGATCATTTCCAGCATAAACTCAATAAAGACATCAGAATTTCCATTTACATGACTTTTCGCGATCGCGTCGTAATATTCTGCCTGATATTTTTCAATCTGGCTCTCCAGCGGAATATATTCAAAAACACTTCTCCAGCGGTATAAAAAAACGGTATGCCACAATCTGGCGATTCTCCCATTTCCATCGGCAAATGGATGTATAAACACAAATTCATAGTGAAACACTGCCGACAGGATAAGGGGATGGATGATTCCTTCATTTTTTTTAACCCAGGAGAACAAATCGTTCATCAATTCAGAAACCATATGAGACGGTGGTGCAATAAAAATGCATTCATCGCCTGAAAATACACCTTCTTCCCCTGTTCTGAATATGCCTGATTCGTTTATTGTATGATCAGTCATGATGCCGTGAAGCTTTTTTAAGTCATCAATGCTTGTTGGATTGATTTCAGGGATTTTTTTATAGGCTTCATACGCGTTTTTGACTTCCTGTATTTCGATTTGATCGCCTAAAACAAGATGACCGTTGATCACATTCCTTACCTCCGACAAGGATAAGGAATTGGCTTCAATCTTCAGAGAGGAATGAATCGACCGGATTCTGTTATTTCTTCTCAGGCGCGGTCTCGATTCTAATTCCTTATGACTGTTCATGCTGCCAACCTTTTCCGATATGTCTGAAACAAGTTTGAGCATTTTGTCTGAAATTGTATATGGCGGTACATAATTGTGCATTCATATCACTCCGTCTTGCTTATTATCTTACTTATTATCTTACCCGTTTCTGAAAATTTAATCAATAGCCTTTTGTGAAAACCGCCGATAGCATCGAAATAAGCACAGCCACTGGATATACAGCGTGACGCCGTCCTCATGCGCGTGTGGCAGT
This sequence comes from Lachnospiraceae bacterium, assembly GCA_009774245.1. Classification (GTDB taxonomy): domain Bacteria; phylum Bacillota; class Clostridia; order Lachnospirales; family Lachnospiraceae; genus COE1. Next base: position 13,557 of record VSNM01000098.1, read on the forward strand.
CCGGCCTGCCTGAGTGCCACAGATACCTGTCTCTTGGTCAGCAGTCCCCTGCTGCCACAGAGCCCGTATTTTAGTGAGTACTCCACGAATTTCTGAAATTCAACGCATTCCTTTTTATTCAAATCTGGCGTCTCCTTTCTGGAAAAGTGTACCAGGACACAATCCACCGACGGCGCCGGATGAAAATCGTCCCTGCGAAAATGATACGCGATCTCCATATTCCAGTTTACTTTCAACAGCAGCGACTTCCCTGTCTCTTTCGGGATTCCAATAAACCGTTTCGCAGCTCCTTTCTCCATGACAAGCCAGATGTCCGTGGGCGGTTCTGACACGCGTGTCAGTTTTTCGACAATCTGAGTGGTGATAAAAAACGGGATATTGGAGAAAACTTTATAATCGCCTTTTGCCGGAAGATTATATTTTAGGAAATCCCCACATATCAAGTTTAAATTCGTGTACTGCGCCAGCCTTTCTTTCGCGCGCTCATACAGTTTCTGGTCAATCTCTATCGAACAGACATTTCCTGCCTGCTCACACAATACTTCTGTCAGGTGTCCCTTTCCCGTACCGATCTCGAGTACGGTATCATTTGCGCCGATCTTTGCCAGACGGATAAGCCTTTGAATTAATTTCCGGTTTGTGATAAAATTCTGCGAGTCCGACAAATGTCTTGATGTGTCGTATTTTTGGTGTTTCCTGCTTTTTTGCATAGCGTGCCTCCTTCTGATTCCTAAAGAATTTTTGGTGAAAAAGGCAATAAAAAAGCAGGGAACACTTCTGGTCAGAACGGAATTTCCCTGCTAAAATGGTGCAACGCGGCAGACAGCACAAATACACCCCCCGTTGTATCTGTCCGCCCAGCGCTGACAAACCGTCCACCTGACTGCTGACGATTTGTCTGATATTATTATTCGCACGCAAAAAAATCCCGTCTTATAAGACGATTCAACTGCTTTTTTACTGCCCCTGTATGCGGGTGCGTGCACAACGAATAATAATACCCACGACGCGTAAGCCACCTTTCTATTTATATTTTTTATATTTTCTATTTACATTTGAAATTTAACTTTTGTGTCAAGCTCATCTGCCAGACATTTGCCTATATAATATAGGCAAATGCGGCATATGCTCAAGTACTATTGAACTACAGTCAGCATATCACAGAAAACTTTGTGCTGTCAAGAAAAATATACATTTCCGTGCAAATCAAAAAACGCCTGGTTACTGTTCACTCCGTTCCAGTAACGGGTAAAAATCCATGCAAAAATTGCAATACGAACTTCGTTCGTGGCGCAAATGGATTTTTACTTGCAACCACTACATTTTCTCACGTGGCTTGTAAAGCCATAATTAGCAGTAAATGCTAAGTCCTGTCTGAACAGCAACAACGCCTGTCTTTAGCGGTTGATCCATTCTGTAGATATATCCATGGCGGTACGGCAGGCATTGGTTTGATCCATTGCATTGAGCATCACGAAATCATGTATGGTACCCTGTATCTGTACAGCGGTTACGTCCACGCCGGCACAACGAAGCTTTTCCCCAAAGGCCTCCCCCTCACTGCGCAGCACATCAGCCTGCCCGTTGATAATCATCGTCCGGGGAAAACATTTCAGACAGTCCATGCCTGCCCGGAGCGGGGAAGCTGTTATCTGGTTTCGGTCTTTCACGGAATCTGTATACTGTTGCCAGAACCATTTCATCCCTTCACAATATAGGTAATAATCCGTCGCAAACTGACAGTAGCTCGACGTGTCAAAGCAGGCATTTGTCACCGGATAATACAGCAGCAGCTTGCGAATATCAGGCCCATGCTGCATCAATGACATTAGCACCATGGCAATTGCCATATTTCCACCCACGCTGTCGCCCGCAACGATAAGCGGGGGATAATTGCTGATGATTTCTTTTAAATGGGAAAGGATAAAATAGCACTGCTCAATTGCCGTAGGATATTTCGCTTCCGGTGATCGGCTGTACTCAGGGAATACAACGAGTGAATCTGTTCTTGCCGAAAGCTCCCTGACCAGTTTTTCATGTGTGTGAAAGCTTCCAAATACCCAGCCCCCACCGTGAATATAAAATATTACATTTTGGGGTTTTCCGTCCTTGGGCACAATGAAATATACCGGAATATTGCCCCATATTCCGGTGTCTATACACTCGGAGGATATGTCTGCAGGATATTTGTATACAGGTGCATTCTGTGCTTCCTCCAATACCTTTCTGCCCTGCTCGGGAGGCAGTTGAAAAATCAGCGGGGGATTGGAACTTTGGCTGCAGACATTTTCCGCAGCCGGTTCCAGCGGAATACATCGTTTCATAAAAGGTTTCTCCCATAGGAGTATTGTTTGTTATATGCTATGCACGGCAGCAACATAGATGAATACTGCGATCGGGAAAACGTACCTGAAACCATTGCTTTGGTTTTGTGAAGATGCCCAAAGAAGGCGGGAGTAACAGCGTCAAAAATCTCCACAAAGTTAAGACGAAAGAGTATCTGGCGTGGATTGTCAAGAAATATGGGAAATTTGCCTCAATATTTCAATCAGGCAGTCATGTTTTTGGCTTTTTCTGTCATATGTGATGCCTACAGCGAGAATCCTGCCAGTGTAGGCGCTCTCTTTTCCCAGGGGTCCCTGAAAACGCAGGGCGTATTTTCGGCTCTTGATCTGCCCGATGGCCTTCTTCGGGGTACTGTCAATCTTTAATTCAAGTATGATACAGTCCGCGGCCAGATCTGTTTCGGGATAGAAGATGAAATC
>VSNM01000099.1 GCA_009774245.1 Lachnospiraceae bacterium
GCAGGCGTAGCGGGCTACGTCAAGATTATCTGATGCCGCAGATGGACATTTAGACAAGTCAAATTGATGAGTTATTTGTTTACAGTTCCTTAGAACTGATAAAAATTCAGAGGATGCATATGGCATTATCATAAATGTTGAAATGCAGAAAGACGAACCGACAAGTTATAATCTGATCAATCGCGCTGTGTTTTATGCCTGCAGGCTGATTGCTTCGGAAAAACAGAGGGAGTTTACACATATGAATTTTGACGATCTGGTAAAAGTGTACTCCATCTGGATTGTGGCGAACATGGAGAGTGACAGTGTAAATCAGATTCATTTTATACAGGACACTTTGTATGGGACGCATAAGTGGAATTGCAAATCGGATTTGATCAATGTGGTTATTGCAGGGATAACAGGTGAGATGAGAGATGAGGCTGACGAAGCTGTTTCGAACGACAACGATGGGAAAGTATTGTGCAACATGCTGAATACACTTTTTGCGACAAATATCAAAGACAAAGAACGATTCGAAAAGCTGACGCATGATTTTCAGATAACATTGGACAATGATTTGAGGGAGGATATGAAAGCAATGTGCAATTTGGGACAGGGATTATTGGAAAAGGGAGAAATTCGCGGAGTGGGGAAAAAAGAAATTGAAAACATTGTAAGTTTTTATATGGACGGAGATTCGGTGGAGCGCCTGGCAAGGGTCATGAAAAAATCAGAGACCGAAATCAGACAGGTGCTCGTTGACCAGGGGATATCATTGGAGCACTGACACTGATTGGGTGTACTGGGGGTCGACAAAAAAGGGTATTTGCTACAGGTTGAATTATTCCGTGGGTTTAACGGATAAAGCACTCGGAATATCGGCGCGGTCCCAGGCGTCCCCATACTCCCGCACGATTGTGACAATCCCTAACAGGCGCAGGGGATCTCTGGCTGAAAAAGTTTTCTCGTCTTTTTCAGCGATCCATATAAAACGATCCTGTAGTCCGTCTTCATTTTCTGTTGTGACAGAAATGCGGTATCCCCAGTCTGTCAATTTGTGGGTGGCGTATTTATACATTTTGGAAGTATCGCGAATCTGGTCTGGCAATGGTTCAGGATAGGCGCCTAAAAATTTGAAATACCCAAATTCGTCGTTTTGGATTTCCTTGATTTCGCCTTCGTACTTCATTCTTCCGATAATGATGACTGCATTGTACGGTCTGTCTAAATGACAGGGATAATCCTGTTTCAATCGATTCAGGTCAAACACAGCCGCGTCCGCAAAAACCTCGTCTATGTCATCTGACATATGGGAGTTTACGACGGCAGTATAATATTCGTCATCATAATAATTGATATGGAAGTCGATGCCAAAAGCAGAGCCGATACAGTCAAGCTCCAGCAGCGTCAGATACTGATCCAGATATTGATTTAGCAATGTTTCTGACGGGCAGACACCCACAAAGACGGAAAGGTATAGATTATTCCTGTAATCATGTTCCACTTGACGTGCTTTTTTCATCTGCCAAATCCTCCTCAATCTGTTCCGGATCCAGTATTTTTCCCCACATGAAATCCAGATTGTCCACTCCCGGTACAGGCTCGACTGAAAATGATCTGGAAACGTCGCTGCGAGCCCAATTTTCCCCATATTCCCGTATCATTGCAACAAGCCCTAACAGCCGCAATGGATCTGTGGCAGAATAGCTCTTTTCGTCCTTTTCTGCTATAAAGATCAAATGCATCATAAAATCGGCAGAATCTTCTACCTTAGAAACCTTATATCCCCACCAGACCAGTTTATCGAGCGCATACTTATATGTATTACCATAATCTGCGATCGAATTTGTCGTTTTTTCCGTCGTTGAACTGATCTGGATTTTAGGGTGATTCGTTGCTATCCAATCATCACTGATCATAAATAAAGCGACCAGCCTGACAGGATCATATGCATATAAGTTCAAGCCTGATCGCGTGGCAGTCCAGTCAAACCATTCATCTCCATCTTTGGAGCTGTTATGCTCGATACTCAGATCAAAATGATTTTTGACCAAGTAATGAATGCAAAGATCGGACAGTGTGCATTCGGGCTGTCTTTCCATCATTATCACCCCTGTCACAAACGCAGTCTGCGTAACGTTTGTCCTGCTTTTACTATATCATTTGGAGGGGCGCAAGTAAACTATTTTGTGTTGTTTTGTAAGGAAAATAACACAATGGAAAACCTTTAATTAATGTCCAATATATGACATTTTTTAGTTGTGGTCAGAAAATCCAATAGGAAACTATAGCTTACGCAATTCAGGGATTAAGAACTGAAAAATGTATATTGACAAATTGTATCATGTGTAATAAAATAGTTACACATGATACAATTAATGAAGTGAAAGGAGAAAGATTATGTTTTTTAATGTTATGCCAGTAATTGCCGCAATTGGCGCGGTCGTGATCGTTGTAGTGTTTCTGGTTATGAGGGGAATGGAGCGGAAAGCACAGTACAGCGGACTCGATCTGGAAAAATTCAATCGTTTTGTGGAGGATATCCAGCGTGAAAATGCGGAGATCCGAAAAGATCTGCAGACTGTCAGGGCAAAAGTCGAAGCGATTGACAAAATGATGGAAGAAATTTGATATGGAGAATTTTGTTGGAGATCTGAACCTAAAGAAATACGAAGATTATGTCAATGTCTTCGACGCGCTGTCCCACCCCGCAAGAATCAAGATTATTGGCATCCTGGCGGAGGGGCGGCAGTATGTGAGCGAGCTGGCAAGGCTTGTGAATATCAGCAGACCGCTGCTTTATATGCATCTGAAGAAGCTTGAGGCCGCGCGGCTTGTCGTGAGTACGATGGAGCTGTCCAGCAGCGGGAAGGCAATGAAATATTATGCGCTGGAGGACTTTGAGCTGCAGATTACGAAAGAACTGTTAAACCAGCTTTCCGAAAGGATTGTCATAGAAAACCAAGGTGGGAAGCAGTGACAAATTCTGCGATTTAAAACCACGCACTCCCAAAGTTGCAGACAGCACTTTCAAGTGGGTTCCAATTTTCAGGGGAAAGGATTAGAATAACAATGACAACAGGAGAAAAGTTAGCGCTGCTCCGAAAGAAAAAGGGCATCACGCAGGAGGCATTGTCTGAAATCCTAAAAGTCTCGCGCCAGTCGGTCTCACGCTGGGAGATGGATATCGCATTTCCTGAAACGGAGAAACTGATCAGGCTGAGTAAATTGTACGAGTGCAGTATCGATTATCTGCTGAATGAAGATATTCGGGAATGCGAAGAGGCCCAGGCGCGCACGGATGTCGGCAAATGCTGCCAGTTTATTCGGGACTGCGGATATTTTTTCCTGGCGACATCGGTTGGGGGCAGTCCCAGAATGAGACCTTTTGGAATGATCTACTCCAATGACAGGAATCTGTTTATCGTCACGGATAAGCGAAAAAAGGTCTATGAGGAGCTGACAGGGAATCCGCAGATCGGGATTGCAAGCTACAATCCGGGAACGCGCAGATGGATCCGGATCAGCGCCAGGGTGGAAGAGGAGACCTCGAGTGCAGTACGGGAAGAAATGATGATCATGTATCCGTCCCTGCGACAGAAATATCTTGATAAGACAGGGATATATATTGTGATCTACAGGCTGCTGATTGACGATGTCGGTATCATGTAAAAAGGAGATGTATCAGATGGAACAATTGAGTCAGGAAACAAAAAGGCTGATGGACGAGCGCTTTGGACATGACAGCGTGATCGCGCTCGCGACACAGGACGGCGACATGCCCAGTGTGCGCTATGTCAATGCATATTATGAGGACGGGGCATTCTATGTCATTACATATGCGCTGTCCAATAAAATGCAGCAGCTTGGAAAAAATCAGAACGCGGCGGTCGCAGGCGACTGGTTTACGGCGCACGGAAAGGGCGTCAGTCTCGGCTATTTTGGCAAAGAGGAGAACAGGGCCATCGCACAAAAGCTGCGGACGGCTTTTGCGGCATGGATTGACAACGGGCATAACAATTTCGAGGATCAAAACACCTGTATCCTGTGTATCCAACTGACGGACGGGGTGCTCTTCTCGCATGGGACGCGGTATGATATTGCGTTTTAATACGCTTGCCAACGTCCACGCGCAGATCTTCCCTTTTTTGGCGGTTATTTTCGATAGTTAAAACCCACTCCCATCAGAGATAGGAAAACATCGGCCGGAAATCCCATGCTATCAAATTCATCGCATTGAATCGGATTGAGGTTCTTTAAATCCAGGCGATCAGTATATACTGTCTTGGGTTTTTGTTTTTTTTGCCCTTCCTCATCACCCCAATCAAACTCCAGATAGTAGCCGCCTGTCCCGTCTTCGTGGATAAATATGCCATTGCCTTTTACTGCACCGCCAGTCTGTTTACTTGACCACGGTATATCTTCGATTGATTTGTACACCTTCTGCCTGAAGGCGCTGTCTTTTTTCATTTTTAATAAGGTTTTCTTTGAGATAATCACATTACGCCCGCCGCGTATGTCAGATTTTTCTAGCATTGCGGTATCGTACATTTCGGCTTCTGTATCTGTATTTTTGCAGCTATAATCAACGACAATCGTATTGATATGAAACTTTTCGTCCAGAAATTTTTTCGTATCTGCAAGCTCCGAATCTTCGGTTACTTGCTGTAAAAGTTCTTTTCTCTGTAAGGCACATTTCACGGCTAACCATTGGATTCGCGCCCGTTCCCTTAGTTCTTCCGCTTCTTTCTCCTCGTCCTTTTTCCGCCCTGTCCGCGATGACATCGTGATTTCCCCTCCGCCGCCGGAAAGCCTGTAATTTGATATATTGCCGTCGTTATCCAGCGTGATCGTAAAGGAATCCATGCTGCTTGGCACTGTATCCTGTTCCTTTATCAATGTGAATATTTTTTTCATAATACTTTGGGACAGCTCGGGATTATTTTCCAGTTTGTCCTCCAATGCGGGCGGCACGACGATTGCATATTTTCCCCGCGCTGCGTTTAATCTTGCCTGTACGCCTGTGTCTAACATGGACGGTTCTCCCGATGTGGGTTTCCAGTCGAGGGCGGATTGACTCAGGGTATCTTCAAAAAACATTTCAAATGGATAGTCATTGCGCTGCCATAGGGACGAGTTGATTTTAGAGGTATCTGATACGTGATATTTCAAGCCCGGATACCGCGCTTTTAACAATTCCTCCAACTTTGACGCACCCATATTCTGATCTAAGACAGCCTGAAAACCGGCGGAATCCGTCTTTCCTGCCGCAATATTCTGGCTATAAAGACTTGCTGAATTGCTCATGCCAGTCTCCTTTATTGATGTGAAATCTAAAATATTCATTCCCTTCTCCTTTCCTGCAACAGTACAGTCACGCTAAATTCGTTTTTCTTTGTCCTGATGTCTATGTCACCCATGTACTTATCCGCTTCACGTTTTACATTGGATAAACCAATGCCATGTAAGGACAGTTCCCCTTCTTTTGTAGAAAGTGGAAGCCTGGTTCTGGTATCAAATGTCAACTCCCCCTCAAATGAATTTGTTACATTGATCAGATAAAATTTTTTCTTCTGTCTGCCGGAAAGATAAATATATTTTTTTCCACCTGTCATTTTTTCACAGGCTTCAAGGGCATTCTGCAGAAGATTGTTGACAATCACCCCGAGGTCATACGCATGGTAGCCCTCTGATTCGGGATAGGCAAATTCCGACTGAAACAGAATTCCCTGCCTGGCGGCGGATTTCTGTTTGTCATTCACAATCACGTCCATAACGGGATTTCCCGTCTGGATAGTCAGCTCGAAAACATTCATGCTCTCGTCCATTTGATCGATATACTGTCCGATATCCTCATAGCCGCCAGTTCTGGCAAGCCCCTTGATATTTGTCAAATGGTTTTTCATCTCATGTTTTATCCGGCGTATGCCGTCATAGAATTGTTCCACTTCCTCCATTCGCTCCTGTATTGCGTGAACCTGCTGCCGTTCCACAAAATATCTTTCTTTTTCATCCTGCAGGTCTGTCATTTTCTGGTAAAAAAGGATTGTGATGACAAGTCCCGCGTAGAACAGGGCTGCGGTTATGGGGACAATCCCGAGAAACGACGGGAATTGCTCATAGAGCTGAAAAGTCGTACCATCATTTGCGATCACTAAAACATGAAATATAATGTTTACAAATAAGATGCCTGTTACCGGGATTAAGAGCAGATAGCACAATTCCTTCCAGTGAAGTATCATACTTTTTTTCCTGAGCAGACCTCTTACAATGTACAGCAGAATGGCAAACAGAACCATTTGCAGCACTGTAATAAAAATAAAATTCAATGCTGCATGGCGAAAAACTGCTTCCGCGTTTCCTGTTTTCTGCGCAAGACGGTTCCATGAAAAATAGCTTACGCTTCTCATGGCCAGCACACACAGATTTTTCATACAGAAAAAAATCACTCCCAGAAAAAGTGCAGATTCCCTGTCCATCTCCAAAAGCCCAGACGCGGCTGTTAAGAGCGCAAGCGCAAGGAGCATGCACAGCCAGCCATATATGGAAGTTGTCATATTTACAAAATACATCACAGCGTACACCGTAAACACGATAAGAACCTTTTTGAGTCTGCTTTTCGCCTGTTCCTTTCGCCCTGTCATAAACGGATAGAAAAACGCTGCCATACAGACTGCAAATAAAAGAATCTCGATTTTAGCTGTAATATCCACCATCAGACGATACGCTGCTTCGCTCAAGGTTTGCCCCTCCTGTTATACAAGTAAATCCTCGTTGTTGCAAATATAAGGTCACTTCTTGTTATTGTATAAAACGCAGATACGACTTTACAAAATCCTCGTATTTGTACTTGGAAATCGGTATCTTAGTTCCGTTTGCAAGGATAAGCTCTGTCTTGCTGTACTCGTCCACATAGGCAAGGTTTACCAGATAACCTTTGTGTACGCGGCAAAAATTGCCTCGCAGCTCTTCCTCCAGATCTTTAATTCTGGCATAGTATATCAGTTCTCCATCTTTCGTATAAAGCACGATTTTGTGGCTCTGGCTTTCCAGGTAATAAATACTGTCCAGTGGTATCGCTTTATTTGCTCCGGCGTGCTGAATGACGAGGGACTTCTTTTTGAGAGACTTCTTGAAGGAGTCCTTTTTCTGCTCAGTTTCAGACAAAATTTTGTCCTGCGCCCGTCTGAAAACCTCTGCAAATTTCCGCTCGTTTATGGGCTTTACCAGATAATGTAACGCGTCTACGTCAAAGGCGTCATAGACATATTTTTCATAGCCTGTGACAAAAATGATAACGGGCTGTCTGATCTGTTCCATACTTCTGATCTGTTTCGCCAGTTCCACGCCGGACACCGAACCGTTTAGTTCTATATCCAGAAACAGCAGATCATAATCATACGCTGCCCCGTCTGATATGTATTTTTCCGCAGAGTCGTATTCTGTAATTTCACATTCTGTATTCTGTTCCCTGACAAGTGCGGTCAGGTAGCTTCTGATGTTTTTTTCGTCGTCGCATATTGCAATCTTAATCATATGACCTCCTTTGTCCGCTGTTTCTAATATCGGAAATATGGAGCGGAAACCTAACGGTGGCTGCGTGAAAACACGATTTGATAGCGCAAGTGGAATCGGGCAGGGGAGGCTTTTCCTCTGCATGGGGCTGTGCATAGAAAAAGGACTGCGTTTTGCAGCCCTTATACGATATCATTGTTTATCGCCGTGTCCTTTGCTCTTTCGCTGTATGTTCACTTGTCAGCATCAAATGATTTCCCGCTATGGTATATTCTCGTTCTATGTATTCATTTGTTACCGGAAACATATCTTGTATCAGAAATGCACTCTGTCTATTGTCATCTAATTTCACAATATGAATAATGTCACAGGGCTTTCCCGCTTGTTCTTTCTTTTCCACAATTTGCTTATATTTATCAATCCGACTGGACAAAGGTATCATCCAATAAATTCCTGTGCCTGTATTTAGTCTTTTAAAGGTGCCGCCATACCGTCTACGTCGATCATCGTTTATAACATATGTTATATATTTCCATCTGTATCTGCCTTGTCATATCCCACACGTCGCAGTCCTGATTAGACAAGAACGTCACCGATATGTCTTCTTTCGGATAATAGTTAAATCTGGCGGCAACGCCGTCATTCTGCCCGTCTTTATAAATGCAGAAAGGCTCTTTGCGATCCGGCAGGAAGAGAAACTCAAATGCATAACCGTTTCTTTCATATAATCCGGGAATCCCCCACCATTCTTTTTCCCGCGTATATGGGCAGTGGGTTGTAAGAAGCAGTTTTGCGTGAACATCATCCAGCAGGATTTTCTTCTGAATCGCGGTCAAAAATGTATTCATATCTTCGGCCGTTGTGTATGCCCCTCCGTCCGGTGTTCCCATAGGCGGAAAACTGTAAATATTTTTCTTATATCCGATTATATTTCCATTTTCATTATACAAAGCCAGATAGCCCTCGGCCGTATTTTCATTGACGGAATCCATTGATAAAAAAGCGGTATTTCTCATTCTCGCTTTCTGAAACACATTTTCCGTCACGTATTCACGATAGGTTTTACCTGTGATTTTTTCTATGGCAAGTCCCAGCAAGACATAGGAACAGTTACAATACCGGACATCCGAACCCGGTTTAAAATTAGGCTTCTTATAAGCAAAATTTTTCAAAAAATCTCTGTATTCCCTGATTGCGTAATTAGGCGATGCGACAAAAAGGTCGGAATATTGTTCTCCCGCTTCCTCCTCCGCATCATCATGAATACCAGACGTATGGTTCAATAGCTGCTCGATTGTAACATCAGGAGAAATTTCAGTTCCTTCCAGGTCAATAATTTGCGTTATGTAATCTGACAATTTCAGCTTTTTCTCCTGTACGAGCTGCAGGACAGCCGCCGCCGTGAACACTTTTGTAATAGATGCCGTATCAAACTTCGTGTCAATTTGATTTGGTATTTTAAATGCCCGGTTTGCAAAGCCATACGCCCCTGAAAATATCGTATGTTCCCTGCGTTTTACCATACATACACCACTAAACTGTTCACGTCTGTTCCAGTCCTCGCATAATGTTTCTACTGCGTTCTTTATTTTTTCATTTATCAGTTCCAGATTTTGTTTTTCCATATCATATCAGCTCCTGTTTTTACAAATCATTGTCTCACTTTTCGGCCAGCAATTCGTTCTCTGCTCATTTTTCTGTGCCTGATCTGTAAATGGCAGGTAATCTACCATGACTACCTGCCACACGATACACAAATGCATGTATTTTATTTTGGTTATCTGATTTTTCTTGCCCAGATGATAACCCTGTTCGTCATTTCGCTTATTGGATGTCCCTGATAATCGCCACACTCTCGCTCTATGACAAAGCCAGCTTCATCTAACCACTGATGTATCTGCTCAAGTGCGGTAAAGTGTTTCTCAGATGGAATTTCCTGCACAAGAGTACTTCCGTCCGAAAGAATCATGTCAAACCTACGAATAAATCTGGCGATTCTGCTCTCTGTGTCATAGGCGTTATCAAGCAATGTCATTTTTCCAAAGTTTCCATGACTGTCTGTTCCTTCCCATATCATATTCGGATTGGGATTATGAAACCATTTTTCTGGATATTGCGGATATACGTAATCTACAAATACGTGACCACCAACAGTTAATGCGTCCGAAGACTTCTGAATCATCAATTTTTGGGCTTGTTCATAATTCATATCAGACACAATATTGAATAAGAAATTAGCACCCAAAATCACAACGTCAAATCCAGTACCCCAATCATCCTGGATCACATCTGCCTTATGCCATTTGGCTTTTTCATTTGTAATTTTATATGCGATTCTTTCAAGCATGTACTCATCAAAATCAAGTCCGGTTACATCGTGTCCTGCTTTTGCCACGGGAACCAGAATACGCCCGCTGCCACAGGCAATTTCCAAAACCTTTTTTGGCGTTGTCCTCATAAGCATCAGCACAAGTTCAACATCATCTGTATAGGTTTCATTCAAGTCGTACATGTCAGCGTTCCATTGCGCTATAATATCCTTTTCGTTATACATTTTTTCCTCCTGTTGTAGTGCAGGAGGGTTAAAATATAGTCGCCCTCCTGTTCAATTGATACTGGTAATATACTGATTTCTTCATCTTAATCATTCCTTTCTGTATCTATTTGAAATGCACATCACAAAGAGATTATAACATGGTTTAAACTGCAGGGCAATCACTATGCCTTTGATGCAACGTATGAAAGTTACAGTTCAGCCTAGGACTTTGCACTACGCTGCAAAGTCCGTAAGAACATGTAGTGGTTGAGAAGCATCAAGCCCATCGCGAAGCGATTTTGCATGGCTTGATGCCTGTAACAGGAAGCCGAAGGCTGAACTGTTACGTATGAAATTGTCAAGGTGCGTTTTCTGCTATAGTTATATTCATGACAGATGAAATCTGCCGTGATATTACTTATTAAAAATTCCACACAAAAAAACCTGATGCAGACTTTCACTATCATAACACATACCGACAATGATAATTTCATACCTTACACCAGGTTTTTTCAAATCCTGTTCTTATTTCGTTTTCACGGAAGTCTGCTACTAAATTCCAAATTCCTTCCGGATTTTTACCACATTTTCCACTGTGCAGTCACATAATGCAGCAATCACATTATTATCCGTCTCCCCGGCCTGTATTGCCTTGAATACCTTTGCGCTCCGTGTAACTCCGTTCGTCTCACCTATCTTGATTCCACTCTTGATCCCGCGACTCTCGCCTATTTTAATCCCGCGGCTCTCGCCTATCTTAATCCCGCGACTCTCGCCTTCGAGTAATATACTTTCTCCCAGACCGCACATTCGGTCAACCTCCTTCCACAATTCCTGATTCTGTGAAAAATCAATGTACTTTTTTACCGTATCGAGAAACTCTTTCTTGTGCGGGTACATGACCGCATGCAGAAACTCTAGCACGTCCTTCCCCGGATTTTCCTTACTTTCCTGATATACCTCATCCCCCAGCCTGATAATGACCAGAGTCAATAAATCATAATTCCTTTTAGCGGGATGACAGTTCCCATAGTTCTTGGTGTTGCTCATCTCTATAAAAGATATACTGAACTTCTCATCCTTAGGTATATCGTCTCTGCATATCCAGATACTATAACATTTCTCCAGGTATCCGTAATCTGTAGTACTTGTCACCAAAGACAACTGTGCACAAAGCTCTCTTGCAAGATAGTATATGCCCCGCTTTTCTAATGGGTATCCCGGACGGTAGGTCTTCTGCGGCTCTACGTCCACATGGAGATTTACCAGAATCCCCTTTTCCAGATCTGAAAGTTCTGGATTTACTGCCCTGAACTTTGTGTCAAAAAAGCTTACCTTCTCATTCAGTGCCGTAAATTCCTTGTCGTCACCGTGAATCCTCGTGTTTGTCCTGCTCGGGGACACCTCCGCATCGTCTGTTATGGATTCCGCCTCTATGAAATCCATGATTTCCTTATAGGTGTAGGACTCAAATTCTCTCGCCACTCCTTTTAGGATTACTGCCAGAACCTCTTTATTCTTGTAGAGCTCCTTACTCGCCTGATCCAATCCTGCTATGTCCGCCGTAGTCTGTAACGAGTTTAGCACTTCCATGCTGCCTGTTATCTTATCCATTAAATACTCCTTTGTCCCTCTATGCGATTTCAGTATATCACAGGTTTTTATATTTGTCGAACATTTTTTCCTTCTCTCCCGCAGTTCCCCGTTCTAAGAGCAGATGCCACAGGGCTTTCTCGCTTGTGTTTATCAATCTGACTGGACATGTTCTAAATAGGATAAAATATAATTTGCGGTCTCCTCTGACACCTGATAATATGTTATAAATTCTCCCCGATCACTATAGTCACCCGGAATTATTTCCTCAATATAATAAGTACCATCGCTTTTATAAAGTATCTGGGTATCCATTTCTTTTAACTCTTTTTTATTATCCCTTGATAACATCAACCTAACAATGTGGCATTCAACTTCCTCGGGATTGGGTGCATTATCTGCATATTTCCACTGACTCAGATCTAACCCATTTAGATATTGCGCTATTTTAGAAATATCGTCTATTTCATTTGGCAGCGTGTTTTTGTCTGCTCCGTAAAACTGTATCTTCTGCTCTTTGGAAGTCCTGAGTAGTTCCTGTTCTGTAAATGATGTTACTCCTTCATAGTATCGGGCATTCTCTACAAATGATGTCTCTCCTTCATAATATTGGGCATTCTCTATGTCATCTGTTTTTTCAATATCACTTTCAATATCACTAGCTGGCACATAAAAATCAAGCCCCCACCCATCCAGTATGTCCTTTGCTGTTATATTCTTATTTAGCGCTAAGTCTTCTGGCGCATTCAGAAACCGTCCCGCCTCTTCTGATATTCTGGCTATTGTTTCTATTTCTTGATCATAATCTCGTATAATATATTCACCTTTATCGGAAATATATAATTCTAAGGTACTCATATGAACTAACGGTATTCCATCCGGTAAAAATATAGGTTCATCAATTACCTCATATGATATATAACGATATACCAAGTCTATATCTTCAGGCAGCTGCTCCATATCATTCCAGGATTCAATATCCAGCTGTTTTACGAACCTTTCTATTTCTTTGTTATTGTCTATGATACCAATCATCTCACCAGAAGCTGTCATAATTTCAGTAAATTGTCTTTTTTCTTCAACGTTACTGAAATACTCTTTTTCAGCGTTTTCCGCATTCAGGTAGGGCAGTACGATATTGCTCCCGTGGGCGAGCAGGGTGTCAAACCAGAGCTGTCCTGTCGCTGCGTCTGCGGCATTCAGCGGTAACTGATCTTCTGTCTGCAGGAGTGTCTCGCACACATGAGCCATGATATGCCCTTCCAGTCCGGTTTCACCGCCGTCAAAGAAGCGGTTCAGGCAGTAGCGCAGGGTGTACTCGCCGTAGTAGACCAGTTCGCGGTATTTGACGGGATCAACGTAGTCCTGCGGGTTGGAGGATATACCTGGGTTGAGGGGCAGGGTATCAGGCAAATCCTGAATGGCAGTGTCTTTGTCAAGCCCGCCTGTCTCCCGCATTTGTCTGTAAGTCTCCTGAATCTGCTGGGAGATCTCATTTTGGCTGTCTGTGTTGCCGCCAGTGGGATACATTTGGGAGGAAGCGATCAGGGGAGAGCACATGCTGTCAAGCAGATTGCTGATCACGGTATCGGTGTCGATCTCGTTTGCCTCCACCGCCTGCCTGTAGCAGCTCTGAGTCTGCTGAACGATGTATTTCTGGCTGTCCAGCGCATCGTCTACGGTGTCGGAAGGAAATTTTTCGCGGATATCGTCCACGTAATAGCTGCCGTCGCGCGGCTCCCAGTATTCCTGCAGCTGATAGCCGTTTTCGTTCAGCGTGAAGGTGAGTGCGACCGGAATGTGGCTTCCGCCAACGTTCTCGATTCCGGCGGCGGAGATATTGTATTTCTCATACAACGCCCAGCCGTAGCAGGTGATGATATGCGTGGTATTTCCGGCAAGCGGGGTTGCTGACAGGGTTGCAAGCGGGACATAATCGCAGCACACAAAGTCATATTCAGAAGGATAGGACGAGGTATTTTCCGCAAGAATGGCTGCGTTGATCGCGGCTTCCAGACTGTCTGGCTGTTGCGTGCTGCTTTCGGGCAGCAGTTCTTTGTTTTCGGCGGCAGAGGAAGCGGTATCGTCCGTGGGGTGGTTTTCTGATTCGGCGTCCATTGTATCAGTCGCAGAATTTGATGTATGCAGGTCATAGGGTTCGTAGTCTACAGCAAGTTGCTCTTCCACGGACAGACTATTAAACCATTCAAGCCATGTGAGCGTCTCGGCGGACAGGGAAGCTCTGTCATACCATTGTCCCATATACTGGATTTTTCCAGCAGTATTTGTGTTCGTATCAGAACTGGCAATCCGCACATTGACGTTTTCCACATGGACATAGACCTCAATATCTCTGTCCGCCAGCCCGCCGCATGAAACGCCGACCTGAAACCATGCGCCCTTTTCAGCGTTCATTTTTACAGAGAGTCCGGGTGTCATGTAGGTTGGTTCATCGTAGGCAGTTTCCGTTTTGGCTTCAACAGGCACTAAGGAGACCATAGTATCGCCCAGACCTTCGCCTGATGACAGCACGATATAATCTTTGGTCGGCGAGATCTCCATATCGGAATAGTAAACAGGCTGTCCGCCGCCCGCGGGAATCGCGATCTTAATGTCATATACATCGCTTCTGGGGTTGGTCAGGAAGCAGACTGCAATGGCGATGCACGCGATGGAGACTGCGGCTGCAACCCAGAATGCGGGCTTTCTATAATGCAGGATACGTTTCACGCGCTCCTTCACACCGACCTCGCCAAAGGCGAGTGGGGAGGCAGTCAGTGACGGTCTGCGGACACTGCAGGACACAAGCGCCGATGCGTATGCCTTTTTTTGGGCAATGGTCATATCACGGATGACTTTTTCATCACAGGCAAGTTCCATATCGCGGCAGAACAGGACATAGGCGAGCCATACCAGCGGTTGAAACCAGTAGATGGCAAGCAGAAGGAAACCCAGTAATTTCCACCAATGGTCACGGCGCCGCAGATGCGCCTGTTCGTGGGCAAGCACATGGGGGAGCTGTTCCTGCGAAATATCGGAAGGAAGATAAATTCGTGGTCTGAAAAATCCAAGGATAAACGGTGAGCGTACGGCGTCGCAGAGCCAGACCTGCGCCTGCAAAGGGACAGCCTCCCGCACACTGCGGCGGACTTGTAAATAGCTGACCAGGGCATAGGCGAGCAGGACGCAGATGCCGACACGCCATATGAGACTGGCAATCGGCAGCAGGGTATGCGGCAGGTCGATGTATTGGGCGGGCGCAGAAATGCTGCCTGCAAAGGTGTTGTCCGTAGGAAGGTCGGCTGCATCGGGCGCATTTGCATAAGGATTAGTATCGAAGGAATCATTTGCATTCAATCCGTCGGCGTAAAGAGTATCTGCAAGGTCATTCGCATATAATCCATTCACATGGGAATCATATGTTTGCGAATTAGCGGCATTCAACCCATTTAAATAAGGATTTTCCATAAAGTTATTATTTGTGTGTGATTCATTCGCGTAATCATCGATTTGTGAAATATCCTTTTTATAAGATTCATTTGCGTCCGTGCCATTTGCATATAGTTCATTTGAATAAGAGTCATTTTCGTAAACATGATTGCCAAGTAAACGGCTTATAAAAGAGAAAACACCGTTGCCCAAAGCTGTGTTATCAGTCAGCTGTATGGCTTCCGCGCGCGGAATCAGGCTAAATGAGCTTTCCAATGAAAAAGGACAGCTCAGGCGGATTGCTACAAGCGCCCACAACACGCAAAGAATCCGTCTCGGCACCCTTTTCATAAAAAAGCGCAGCACTGTCACCGCGACGATTAGCCATCCGGCGGCGATTCCCATGTTGAGCAGCTTTAAAAAGATGATGTCCATCGCTATTCCCCCTTTGCCTGATCGATCAGTTTCTGAATCTCATCCGCTTCCTCCGGCGTCAGGGAGCCGCCCTTCGTGAATGCGGCGATAAATGCGGGAAGGGAGCCGTCGAAAGTATCCTCGACAAACTTCCTGCTCTGCATGGAATAGAACTGCGCACGGGAGATTACGCTGGTCACAGTCCCCTTGTTGTTTTCAAATAATCCCTTGTCACACAGCCGTTTCAGGACGGTGTGCGTCGTCGTTCGCTTCCATGTAAACGCGTCTGCCGCAAGCTTTACCAGTTCCGATGAGGTGACCGGCTCGCGCTCCCAGATCATGTCCGCGAAACGTGCCTCGATCACGCCAAGCTGTAATTCTGCCATAGTATTCCTCCATTTCCAGCCTCTCGAAATCTCTTTTGTGCTCGCTATTAGGAACTGTCGCGAAATAATTTGTGCTATTTCTTGTCTTTTGCTCCGATAGCACTGACCAAAAATCAGTTACATAGCCCGCTATGCGCCTGATTTTTGGTCAGCACTTTCGAAGCAAAATCCTGCGAACTATCCACAAATTATTTCGCGACAGTTCCTTACAGTGGATTTTATTGGGCACAAAGAGATTTTGAGGGACTACTCTATATAGTCTCTATGCATATACTACACTAAGTAGTCCCAATTGTCAAGGGAGGAAATAAACGCGGAGATGTGTCTGGGTTACTATTCACAGCCGATTTTGATAACCAAACGATATTCTATATAGCGCATCCTGTAAGGTGCGCTATAAATTTG